>DATNLR010000093.1:0-155852 GCA_035602755.1 Binatus sp. (SeqCode)
ACTGTGCGTTATAGAGCGGTCCCAGACCGTCGCTCAGTTTTTCGACTTCCTCGAATGTCGTTTGATCGGCCTGGTGAGTCGCAGCATCCGTGACGCCGTTGCTTTTGTTGTCGAACCCGGTGGGCGCTTCCGTTGACTGGGACGCAGCAGATGCGAAGAAGAGACCGAGGAGAACCAAAGGAATCAAGGGTCGCATGAATTATTCCCTTCCTTAGGACGGCCTCGCGACAGGACTTTCACAGAGGACTTGCCTTCGCTCGCTCAAAAATCAGCCCGGCCTATCTTCGCCGCGGACTTGTGAACCCGTACCCGAACCGAGAAGACGGACCATCCTCAGTCGTGAATACTCCCTTTGCCGACTCTCCCCAAATGAAAGAACAAATGCGGTGCCTAAAGCGTGACGTCCATGGCAGAACCGGGGGTTGGGACCAGAGAAAGACTCCCATCGCGGTCAGATTGCAGTGGTTTCGGACAACCTGGGTCGAAAAGCAAACTTTTCGGCTCGTCGCGAGCCGCGCCGGCCCAACGGATCTCACTTTGAGCCTTCTACGATGAGAGGCCGCTCTTCCGATCGGCCTCTCATTCTTTGCGCGTCTTGCAGCGAGCGACGAACGTTCCCTCCCCGGTGGCCGCTAATCGGCGGGGCTGGGGGTCGCTTTCCCCGAGAATGTAATGGTGATCAGGAAGCCATTTGTTCCTTTGTAGTCGAACTCATGACCCTGCCCCGAATAATTCTCCTCTTTCGTTTTCCACATGCGAAAACCGTTGTTGGATTGCGCCTCCCAATACTTTAGGTTGGGAATCACGATCTCTTGGTTCGGCTTTGTCCCCGCGACGCGTTCCAGTTCGACTTCTCCTTTCCCGTTGTTCATCTTGGCATGCGCCACACCTGTTGTCTGGTCCACATCCCAAGAAAAGGCAGCCGTGTCGGTCGCCGCCTTTTCCCACTTGAACGGATACAACTGCCCCAGAATATCCGAGAGGGCCGCCTTCTGTTCGGGCGTGTCGCTGGGATCAAACGTCATGACCACCCAGGAATCCTTTCCCGTGCTCCAATCGCTGCCGAGATCGGTTGACACCCACACCTTTGCGCCATCGAGCTTGGTGGACTTGTAGTAGCCTGTGTCCACCTTCAGTACCAGATTGGCCCGGCAGAATTGTTTGTCGCCGTGCATGGTGGAGTGATTGTTGAAGTAGCAGGGGCAGAACATGTCGCAGCTGCACGCTTCTATGTAAGATGCAGTCATAGAGAAGTCAGGTTTTGAAGCCTGGGATGCATCTGCAGGTTGCGCGGGTTTGTCGTATTGCGCGAGAGTGGCACTCGAGAAGGCACAGCAGAGAGTGAACAGGAAGAATACTTTTCGCATCGGTTTCTCCTTCGCAGTTTGTGCTAAGACTGAGGCCCGGTAAAGCAGTGCCGGAATTATAATCCTCCGAGCGGGCGAGCCGCAAGTTCATGCGTCTCGAGCATAGAATATTTCCGAGACTCAAAATTCCGGCTCGATTCGAAAGGGAATCTTTCCGCGTCAGCTCACCTCGGCAAGGCGCCGGTATCGTGCAGGAGTACGACGTCGGATTCGGTGTGCATGCGGAAAATTCCCAGGGTCTTGCCGTCGGCGAGCCGGAAGTGGTGGGCCTGGGGAGAGTCGAACTCCCGGCCAATGGTTTAGGAAACCATTGCTCTATCCATCTGAGCTACAGGCCCAATGTTGTACATCTTTAGCGTACAAAGAGCTACAAAACCCTACAACCAGCTACAACGAGAATATTGCAATACAACGTAGTTAGGGTGGAACATGCCTTTTGCGAAACTGCTGCTCTATCCATCTGAGCTACCCACGGGGATTTCACGGTCTGAAAGCAATCTGAGAACAATCATACTACGCCGACTCAATTTTCAATTTATTTTAACAGCCGTCATCGTCTCAAGTTCAGATTGTCCGATTTTCCTGGGGGTATCAGGGAAACGTGATTACAACCTTTCCACCTACCGTTCCGCTATCAATGTCCTGGTAGGCTTGCACTGCTTCATCCAACGTGATCGTCTTAGCGATCGCCGAAGATGTCAGCTTTCCGTCCTCAAAGGGCCTCCTAAGTCCAGCCAAAATCTCCCCGCACGCCACGGTGTCAAACGGCACGGTGTCGAGGCCGTATAACGTAAGTCCCCGGTGATAAAAATCTTGCAAATCAAAGCTCACACGCGCGGTGCCAACCGAGACAATGTTCACTTGCCGGCCGTCGAAACCCAGCGAATCTAGCGCCATTTCAAACAGCGGCCCGCCTACGGCATCAAACACAACATTCACACCTTTTCCTGCCGTGAACTCGTTTACGCGGGTTTTGATATCATCCGTTTTGCTGCTAAGCCCCAGATCTATTCCAAGATCGCCCGTTTTTGGAGCGTGCCGGTCGATTCCAATCACACGCGCGCCATGAATCTTCGCCAGCTTGACAACGGAGCTGCCGACGCCGCCCAACGCGCCAGTTACCAACACGGTTTCGCCTTCCTTTAATTTGGTTTTTTGAATCAAACCAGAATAGGCTGTGATGTAATTTATTCCCACGCTCGCCGCTTCCACCATGGAAAGATTTTTCGGTTTTAGCCGCGCTCCCAATTTCGGCAACACAATAAACTCGGCGTGGCTGCCGTCGCGCGTAGAGCCAATATCTCCTCCAGCCGCCCAAATCTCCTGTCCCTCCATCGAGGCGTCGCCGCCAACAACAATCCCAGCAAGATCGCGCCCAGGCGTTCGCGGCAGCACGGTAGCCTTCAACTTGCCCAGTACGTTTTTCACGTCGCTGGGATTAATAGAGGCCGCTCGCACGCGAACCAATACCTCTCCTGCACCAGGAGCCGGTGTAGGTATTTCCTCCACCCGTAGGGCCGACAAATCACCGAACCGGTCAAAGCGCAACGCTTTCATAACAATCGCCTCAAAAAACAGCTAAACACGGATGACCTATCGAGATCATTATATGCGAGGCGGCCTTTGGCGGTATCGTATTGCGAGGGACCAAACTCTGGAAGGACCGCGTCCAATTTTTATGCTGCTGTCGGCGATTCCGACAGCGAATTAGGCGCAAAAATGAGGGCTAGCCAAAGTTAAATAGGACGAAACCCGCACCCTTCACGTCGCCAAAAAATTAACAAAATTTGGCAGACTTCACGGATGCCTTGATTCCCGTTCAAATTCGCAACGTAATCAGCGCAGCTGGTGTTAGTGTCCGGAGCGAAGCTTGTGCGTAATCATCTATTACACTTCGAGCCGGTTGCATCGTGGGTGGCGGACGACAGTTGGATATATTTCGCGAACCAGCATGAAGACGACTAAGCCCGTTGCAATATTGTTTGCGTTTCTGCTGGCGACGGCTGCGCTAGCCGCACCTGCGCTCGCACAAGACATCGTCGTGACCGAGCTTCGCATCCCCACGCACAGCTCAGGAAAAAAGGGACTGGAAGCCGTCATGGTGCGCCCCAATGATTCAAAACCGCATCCACTGGCCCTGATGACGCACGGCACCCCGCGCGAAGCCAAAGATCGCGCGGACATGACTCCGCTGAGATTCATTCCACAAGCCCGTGAATTCGCGCGTCGCGGTTGGACCACGGTAGTCGTAATGCGCCGCGGCTTCGGCGAATCCGGCGGAGGCTACGCCGAGGATGGCCACGTCTGCGGCCGCGCCCCCGACTTTGTCGGTCCCACAAAGCAGGCGGTGAAGGATCTTCGCGAATCCGCCGCCTATCTCCGCACTCGTCCGGAAGTAGATCCCTCGCGCATGATTAGCGTCGGAGTTTCCACCGGCGGCCTTGCTATGGTTGGCCTTTCTGCCGATCCGCCGCCGGGACTCGTTGCTGCAATCAGCTTCGCAGGGGGTCGCGGTTCCGACGCCCCCGATCACGTTTGCCACGCCGACGATCTGGTCCAGGCTTTCGGCGAATTCGGCAAGCACTCGAAAATTCCCATGCTCTGGATTTACGCCGCTAACGACCATTTTTTCGGGCCGCCGCTAGCACATCGCTTTCATCACGAGTTTACCGAGAAAGGAGGCAACGCGCGCTTCATCCCTGCCGCTCCTTTTGGAGAGGATGGGCATACGCTCTTTTCTCTGCGTGGAATATCCATATGGACGCCCATGGTGGACGATTTTCTGAAGAGCCAAAATCTTGTGCTGCGCGACACGCTGTTGCAAATCTCTGTGCCCGCTGCAGCACCTCCCCCGTATCTCGGCACGCAGGGTCGCGACGAATTTCAAACGTACCTGTTGAGCGCGCCCCACAAAGCCTTCGCCGCTTCACCGGCAAAAGGATATGGGACTAGCGTGGGGCGACGCACCACGGAAGAAGCGGAAAAGCTGGCGCTAGAAAATTGCAGAAAATTCGCGCCGAAAACCGAGCCCTGTACCATCGTCATGGTTGACGACGAAAAGCCCCCGAACTAATCCCTACCATTATTCCGTGCGCCGCGGGTTGCCTTACAATCTAATCGACCGGAGTCATATTGAACTCAAGCGTAAATCTTCCAGAGCAGCGTCGCCGTCAGGTGCAGTGGAAATACATTGCCATCTACTCCGCTATTGCATGCTTGAGTTCATGGATTTTGCTATCTCGACGCGTGGCCGCCTGGATAACGCTTAGCATTACTCTGTATGCAAGGCGCGAATCGGGTCCAGCGTCGCCGCGCGCCGAGCCGGCACCACCGCCGCCAGGAACGCCGCGAAAGCCAGCGCCGCGCTCGTCATCAGCAGAATGCGTGGATCGTACGGCTTGATCCCAAACAGCTGCGTAGCCATCGCGCGACCGGCGACAATCGTCACCGGAATGCCGATCGCCAACGCGATTCCCATCTGCACCAACGCTCCACGTAGCACCAGCCTCAAAATGTTCAAGCGGTCCGCGCCCAGCGCCATGCGAACTCCAATTTCGTTCGAGCGCCGCTCCACCGAATACGCCGTGACACCGTACAGGCCCACCGACGCCAGCACCAGCGCGAGCAATCCGAATAACGAAGTAAGTTTCGCGATCATCTTCTGCTGAGAGAAGTTCAAGTCCACTTGGTCTGCGAAGCTCCTAAAGTCGATCACCGCGAGATCCGGATTCACATCCGCGAACGCGTGCCGCACCTGCGCTTCCAGCTCCGGCACTTTGCCAAGCGTTTTCACCTCCACGGCGTTCAGATCGTGCGAACGCGCTTCGAAAGCTTTGAAGCGCGGATTGTCAAACACGACGCTCTGCGTGGACGGCAAGAAAAACATCGGAGGAATTTTGTGCGTAGCATCGCGATATTGGGTGTCTTCCGTCACGCCCACAATTTCAAAGAATCCCGCATTTTTCTGGTCGATATAGCCAAAATGATGCCCCAACGGGTTCTCGCCCTCGAAAAACTTTTTCGCGAATGTCTGGTTCACCACGGCGACGCGTTGCGACGTCGGCGAATCCTGCTCGCTGAAAGATCGTCCTTGGACGATTTTCGTTCCCAGCGTTTCGAAGAACCCTGCACTCACGCGCAGCCATGAAGCGCTGTTCTGATCCGAGTCCGGTGGAGGCGGCGCCTGCCCCTCGATGTAAACAGTTTCGCCCCAGTTATCGCCCTCCATCGGAGTGTAAAGTGAAAAGCTCACTTGCCCAACGCCCGGAATCGCCGCGAGTGAATCGTGCAACTGACGAAAGAGCGCCTGCATCTGCTCGGGTTTGTATCCCGCCATCACCGGATCGATATGCACGATGTACCGGTTGGGTGTCTCGAATCCGAAATTTTGCCGCTGCATGTTGTAAAGGCTCTGCGTCAACAATCCCGCTGCGGAAAGCAGCACCAGCGACAGCGCGGCCTGCGCGATCACCAGCGATTTTTGCGTCCAGCCTCTGCTACGTCCAGTCGAACGCCCTGCGCCGCGAAGTGCATCCGCAGGAGCCGCGTTGGCGGTGATCCAGGCTGGAGCCACGCCGAAAAGTATTCCCGTTAGAACCGCCACTGCAAATGTAAACGCAAGCACGGGCAACGAGGGCGAAGCGTGTATTGCCACGTATGTATTTTGAAAGGCGAGTCGCAAGATTAAACGCGTTCCGCCGAACGCGATCGCCACTCCCACGATCCCGCCCAGCACCGCCAGCACCACACTCTCGACAAGCACTTGCCGAATCTGCGTGCACACGGACGCGCCGAGCGCAGCCCGTATAGATGTTTGCAGTTTGCGCGTAGAAGCGCGTACCAGCATCAGGTTGGCCACGTTCGCGCACGCGATGGCTAGCACCAGCGCTGAAATCCACATCAGCAAGTGCAGGCTCGATTGGTATTCGTCGCGCAACTGTTGCACACCGGCCCCGCCCGGCGAAAGCCGAAGCGTTTGCTTGGCCACCGCGTCCCGCTCTCCCGGCTGGAGTTGTGCGATTGGACTTAGCAGCCACTGCTGCAGTTCAACCTGCATGTGCGCGCCAATTTGTTTTGGGTCCGCTCCTGGCTTAATGCGGCCGATGATGTCGAGCCAATCCTGCTGCGGGAAATTAATCAGAGCGACCGTGCCGTCGATGAGTGGCTCGTCCGCCAGCGGAATCCAAAATGCAGCGGGATCCGTTAACCGATCGCCAAAAAACGCTGGAGACGCTATTCCCACCACGGTGATGGGCTGCCCGTTAAATGTAAACGCCGCACCCACCACCGCCGGATCGCCGCCGAAGTTTTGCTGCCACGCGCGGTAGCTGATCACTGCCACGGGCGAAGCGCTTTTGCGATCGTCGTCCGGCATCAAAACGCGTCCCGCATACGGCCCAATGCCAAACATGGGAAAATAATTTCCAGAAACAAATTCGGTTCTCATCGATTGCGCAGGCTGGCTGCTGCCGGCGCGCCGCGCGCCCACCAGATCGTGTCCCGCCTGAAACGCGGCCATCTCCACGAAGCCCGGCGTGTTGTCGCGAAACATTTCGTATTTGTCGTACGAGAAGAGCGCCCAATCGTCCTGCAATCCGCCATTCACGCAGCAATTTTCCACATCGCCCACCCGGTATAGTTCGCCAGGTTTGGCCACCGGCAGCGAATTCAACAGCACAGCATGAACCAGCGTGAAAATCGCGGTGGTGGCGCCAATTCCGAGCGCCAAAGTCAAAACAGCCGTAGCGGTGAAAATTGGAGCGTTGAGAAATTGCCGCAGCGCATAACGAACATCTTTCATGAGGTGTAGTTCTCCCAGTCACTTGATACGAAGGCCTAGTGCGTTTTGTTCAGTTGTCATACTCCAGGCAGAGCGATAGCGCGCTTTGCGGATGTCCTGTTAGAGCCCTTCAACGTAAGGCCTTCCCCTATAGCGATTTCCCTGAAGTGTGTCGAATTTCCTCCTTACCAGGCCTAAAGCCTTCTTTCTCGTTCCTGCAACCCATGGATTGCGCCAACTTTCCTTCTCTGGGGCGCTGTTTGGCCTAGATTTTGTACCCCTACAACAGGTGAATACATTTCCAAGGAGGGGCGTGGTATGAAAAAGCGACGGTTATATTTTGAGCATTCGTTCGTCTTAACAGCTTTGACGATTTTTTTTGTGTCCGTGCGCGCGCTCGATGACCCATCCGGAAATCGCCGAGCAGCTTCGCAAAGATCCCTCGCTTTTAGATAACCCCGAAATACGAGAAGAATCATGAGGTCGAATTGGCCTAGGGGCTGGCTTCTGGTTTACAAGACACCGGCCCGCGTCTTCGCTCTCAGCTTCCGATACTGTCGGATAAGTCGCTTCGCATCGACTGCGCAGGTTGGTGCTGCCGACGCGCACAGACCAGATGCGTTATTTCGCTTAGGGCGGTGCTCTCCCCTTAAAACGCCCTAGGGGCGACAGAACGGCCGGCGCGGAAAGGTCGGGAACCAGCTCGAGCGGGAGTGCCGGTGAAGAATTATTCGTATCTCAGCGCGACCATTGCATCTACGTGCATCGCGCGTCGCGCCGGAATGTAGCAGGCCATCATGGATATTAGAATCAATGCAGCCGCGACAACCGTGAAGGTAAACGGGTCCGTCGGGGTAATCCCGTATAGCATGCTCCCGAGAAAGCGGGTGACCGCCAACGAGGCCGCCAGACCGATGGCTAGACCAACTAGGACAAGGCGCGCAGCCAGTCCCATGATCAGTATCATCACATCACGCATCTGCGCACCCAGCGCCACGCGTATCCCGATTTCGCGTGTACGCTCGATCACCGAGTCCGATAGGACCCCCAAGAGTCCTGCGACCGCTAAAACGATTGCTAGGGCAGAAAATACCTCGAACAGCACCGCCGAAAACCGGCGCCTGGACATGGACGCAGAAACAATTTGTTGCATGCTCTCTATATTCCCGGCGTACAAGCTTGAATCAATGCGGACCAGTTCCTCTCTCGTCGCATTCGCAATTAGCACAGGATTCGTTTTTGTACGAATCAGTAGCGTTGAAACTCGGCTCGCGCCACATCGATAGAGTGTTGGCTCCGAATTAGCCTCGAGCCCAAGATCTTTCGTGTCCGCTACAACCCCCACGATGGGCATCCCGTAACGTTCGGTTCCAAAGAATCCGCTCACAAGGATTTGCCCCACGGCGTCTTTGCGACCAAAATATTGCTGTGCCAGCGTGCGGTTCACAACGATTGATCCGCTTTGGCAATCCTGCTCCATCAAGAAGCGACCGCTAATCAGCGGTATCTGTACGGTGCGAAAATATCCAGGGGTCACTTCCCGATGTTGGGCCACAGGGAAATGGCCGGGTGCAGGATCGGGCATCCCTCCGATGCTGACACGCATGGTTGAGGAGGTAAACGGATCTGGACCAATTGCGGCCGCTTCTACACCCGGCAAACTTTGCACCCGCATCACAAGGTTCTTGTAAAAGTTATCGACAACGTCTGGTTTCTCGTACGTCGAGCCTGGAAGCGAGATCTTCATCGTTAATAAGTGACTAGCGGGGAAACCCAAAGGCGTGATAAGCACTCGTTCGAAACTTCTAACAATCAAACCGGTGCCCACAAGCACGATAAACGCCACTGCGATTTGCAACCCCACCATCAAATTTCGCAACTTGAACTGACCCGCGTCCAGGGTATTTCGCCCGCCATGTTTCAACGTCGAAGTAACGTTTGAGTGAATCAAATGTAGTGCCGGAGCCAAGCCGAATAGAATCGCCGTGAGCAGACAGAGCGCCAAGGAAAACTTCAAAACTGCCGGATCCAGTCTCAGGTTATCGGCGCGAGGGATCACACCAACTGCATAAGATCGCAACGCAATTAGGATGCTCCATGCAAGGCTTAGCCCCGCTACACCGCCAGCAAACGACAACACCAAACCCTCCGTAACCAGCAGGCTCAACAGACGCTTCCAATCCGCTCCGAGCGCCAATCTGACGGCCATCTCCTTTTCACGACTTACACCGCGCCCGAGCAGCAAATTTGCCACGCTTGCACACGCCATGAGCAGTAGCAGCCCAACGGCCGCCGCCAGGACTATCAGAAGAGTTCGAGCGTTAGCAACAAGCTCGTCGGTCAAGGACACTAGCGCGAATCCGGTTGGAGCATTCGTAGTTGGGAATTGTTGTTGCAGTCTTTGCACGATTCCCTGCATGTCTGTCCTGGCACTCTGGAGAGAGGTGCCCGGCTTAAGCTTGCCAATTACGTGAAGAATGTGCGCAGCGCGAAAATTGTTTTCCTCATCGTCGATCTGCGAAAGAGGTACCCAGACTTCCGCTGATTCTGGCATTTCTACGCCGGGTGGCATGACCCCGACAATGGTGTACTCCAGTCCGTTAATTTTCACAGCCGTTCCAATTGCGCTCGGGTCTCCGTGAAAACGTTCTAGCCAGAACGAATGTCCTATCACGGCGACGTTGACCCCCTCACGCTCTTCCGCCGCCGTGAAGTTCTGGCCGAGCATCGGGCTGATACCCAGAGTTGCAAACAAATTGTGAGAGGCTTGCACTCCTCGAACTTCCTCTGCCCGTCCTGTGCTGTTGAGCAGGATAAAATTCTGATCCGCGTATGCTGCTAATTGATCGAACGAGCGATTCTGTTGTTTCCAATCGCGGAAATCCGGCGGTGCGACTTTCTCTTTTCCAATTAGAGGATGTGTCTCCCACAGCATCACCAGTCGCTCGGCATCGCGAAATGGCAGCGGGTGTAGCAAGGTTATATTCACAATGCTAAAAATTGCCGTGCTTGCTCCGATACCGAGAGCAAGTGTCAAGACAGCTGCCGTGGTGAACCCGGGACTCCTGCGCAACCTGCGCACGCTGTAGCGAACGTCCGCACGTAGATGCTCAAACCATGCGAAACTCCACAGCTTTGGTAATTCTTCCTGGACTTGATGCACGCTCGACTGATTCTCCGAAATATTTTGCATGTTCACTCGGCCGTTTAGATTTTGCTGGGTATTTCATCACAACGAAGGCACCAGCTATACCTCAAAGCGCCACAGTGGCACGAATAGGTACTGGTATTCGGGGTACAGTCCACCGCCTCGCACCCTTGTATTTGGCCTCCTGACTTCCTATCATTGTCGCGATGAAAATTAGGTTTAGGATCGGCGCGGCGCAAGGCCGGCCGCGGTCGTGCGCGAACCACTCGACCGCGGACACAAAACGCGACTCTTGCGTCGCAGACGATTCAGCGGGGCGCACCCGTCACTAGTGCCGCCCGCTAGCTCCCAGACAGCCGCGAGGACAGAAAAATGCTCAAGATTGATTTTTTACGAGGTGATCGCCCACTTCTAACCGACACAAGCCCAAAAACATATGTTATAGAAAAAAAAGCATTAAACTCCGTCTAACCGAGGCCAGAACAGCGATTAGAGAAATGAGCGAATTGTGAAATATCGCGGGCTGGGACGAACGGGTTTTCGAGTCAGCGACATGGCTGTCGGCCTATGGGGCATGGGCGACTGGACCGGCTCGGACGACCGCGAATCCCGCAACTCTTTACGGCTATCGGTAGAATTGGGCTGCAATTTTTTCGATACCGCCTGGGCCTATGGTAACGGGAAAAGCGACGGCCTTCTCGGCGAAATACTTCAGCACGATGATTTTGCCAATTCGCAACATGGGCGGCTGTACGCCGCCTCCAAAATTCCTCCTATGAACGATATATGGCCCGCCACCCCGGAATTCAAATACCGCGACGTTTTTCCGGCCAAGCACGTTTTTGAGTACGCAAAAAAAATTCGAGAAAAACTTCGCGAAGATTCCATCGACGTCCTGCAATTCCACGTTTGGGACGATAGCTGGGCCGACGAGCCTGAATTTCGAGAAACGGTCGAGAAACTCAAAGCCGACAAATGGATTCGTTCCTTTGGCCTCAGCCTCAATCGCTGGCAACCGGAAAACGGTATCAAAGCCCTGCGCACAGGCTTGGTGGACGCCGTTCAGGTCATCTACAACATTTTCGACCAAGCCCCAGAAGACAAATTATTTCCGGTCTGTCGCGAATTAAACATCGGAGTGATCGCGCGTGTCCCCCTCGATGAAGGCAGCCTGGGCGGAAAAATGACGCGCCAAACAAAATTCCCCGAGCACGACTGGCGCGCACGATACTTCGGCCCCGAAAACCTGCCGGAGACCATCGATCGCGTGGACCAACTAAAGAAAATCGTGGCCCCTGAAATGACCCTGCCGGAGATGGCGCTTCGCTTCATCTTGTCGAATCCCACGGTCAGCACCACAATCGTCGGCATGCGCAAACCCGAGCATGTAAGACAAAACATGGCGCTCAGCGACGCCGGCCCCCTCGACCCGGCGTTGCTCAAAAAATTGAAGTCCCACCGCTGGGACCGCAGATGGCAACCCTGGGCCGACTAGAATGGCCGACAACCGACTCTTAGATCAGCCAGCGGAGTCCTTCACAACGCCGGAACTCCAACACGTTGTCATCCCGAAGCGCGCCTTTCGCGCACGCCTTGAGGGACCTGCAGTTGGTTTGGGGTATGGGATTCGCCACGAACCGCCCCACATCCAAGGGAATAGCCGTTCGGTATGGCATAATCATAGAGGGAGTTTTGGCGGCAAAAACAAGGCGCAACCGCCCCTGGCGGGCGAAAAACAGTGAGCGCACGCAAAACAATTCGACGAAAACTTCTCGCCGCGCATCGCAAGGCGCGCGAGATTCGCATGATTGTGAAAGGACTCGCTTCCAAGCGCCATCCGTTACTCGCGCACATCATCCCCACGCGGCGCTGCAATCTGGCCTGCACCTATTGCAACGAATTCGACGACGTTTCGAACCCGGTCCCGACCGAAGAAATGTTTCAGCGTATCGACCGGCTAGGGGCCATGGGAACCTCCATTGTCACCATTAGCGGCGGCGAGCCTCTTTTGCATCCGGATCTCGACGCGATCATCGCGCGCGTCCGCCAAAACGGAATGATGGCTGGCCTGATTACCAACGGCTACTTGCTCGTTGCCGACCGCATTCAGCGCCTGAACCGCGCTGGCCTGGAATATTTGCAAATCAGCATCGATAACGTAATGCCCGACGATGTGTCGAAAAAAAGCTTGAAAGTCTTGGACCAGAAACTCGCGCTGCTCGCGGAAAACGCCGACTTTCACGTTAACATCAATTCAGTGCTGGGCAGCGGCGTGCGCAATCCTGAAGACGCGCTGGTCGTCGCGCACCGTGCCCTCGAGCTAGGGTTCACCTCCACGGTAGGAATTTTGCACGATCATAATGGCCAGCTCGAGCCGCTGGGTCCTCGCGAGCAGGAAATTTTCGAGGAAATTATTTCACTGGAAAAACAATCCTTCACGCGCATCAATAAATTTCAACACAACATCGCGCGCGGAAAAGAAAACGACTGGCGCTGCCGAGCGGGCTCACGCTACCTCTACATCTGTGAAGACGGCTTGGTCCATTATTGCTCGCAACAGCGCGGATACCCCGGCATCCCGCTCGTGCAATACACTGACGAGCAGCGCCATCGCGAATTTTTTACAAAAAAGGGCTGCGCCCCGCGCTGCACGGTGTCCTGCGTACACCAGGTGGCGGCCATCGATTCCTGGCGCTCGCCCCAGACCTTCGATTCCGGCTCCTCCGCGAAGACCACTTCGGAACCGCTGGTCCAACTCACGACCTCTTCCACTCGGGAATAGCTCTCCGCGAGTTCCGCAAAAATGTCTCCGCATTCACCGCTAGATTTTCCTCGCGTTTTCGCAAAATCTTTTGCTGTCATTGACACATAAACAACTTCGCTCTCAACCATTACAAATATCTATTGCAAAGAGCTATACGCGAGAGTAGAAGTCGCTGATCGTCCGATTGCTCTGCGGGGTTCAGAGCAAATCCAGTTCATAAGCATCGAGCGGCTATCCAGCCGTGCAACACGGGAAATCCTAGGAGGCGTGCGATGCCACGGCATCAGTTTGTGTGGTTTATCTCGCTGCTAGTTGTGCTAGTCCTCATGGCCCCTGGCACGAGCAGGGCACAGGTGAACACCGTGAACCTGTCAGGCACGGTGATGGACCCGCAGGGCCTAGCCGTGAAGGGCGCCAAGATTACTATCGTCAATCCTGGCACGGGGCTCGAACGCACGGTGACCAGCGACGCCAATGGACACTACGAGGTCGTCGGATTGCCGCCGGATAACTATTCGTTGACCGTGGAAGCGGCTGGCTTTGCCACTCTGACGAACACCTCCTTCCAGCTGACCTTAGGGACCAACCCAGAATACAACCCGCAGTTACAACTGCAGAGCCAGGGCGCAACCGTCAGCGTGACGGCAGAGCCCGATCTGGTGGATACCACGAAGACCGACGTCTCCAGCACTATCAATCAGATTCAAATCGACAACCTACCAATCAACGGGCGCAACTACATTAATTTTTCACTGCTGGATTCGCAGGTGGCGCGAGACGACACCCCTTCAATTGGAGCAGCGCCCACGAGCGGTCTGAATATCGGTGGACAACGCGGACGATCGAATGAAGTGTCGGTGGATGGCGCCGACGCGGTGGATAATTCGACGAACGGCGTGCGCGCGACTGTCTCGCAAGAGGCTGTGCAGGAATTCCAGGTGATCACGAGCAATTACATGCCGGAGTATGGGCGCGCGATGGGCGGCGTGGTGAACATCGTGACGAAATCGGGATCAAACCAAACGCATGGCGATCTTTTCGGTTATTTGCGCGACAGCGCCATTCAGGCGCGCGATCCGTTTTCCGTGACGGCGGATTGCGATGTGGCCACGCTCACCTGCGGAACCAAGCCGGTTAAACAGTCGTACACGCGCGTACAAGGTGGTGCCACGATCGGCGGCCCCATTCAGAAGGACAAGACTTTTTATTTTTTCAGCTACGAAATCACGCGGCGGGAAGAGACAGGATTTACGAATATCGGTCAGGACAATTTCGGATTGGTACCAGTTGCAGGAGCAGGCGTGTGTTCTGCGACGCCTCTTCTTTTGACTGGCGGAGCGAACGGCCAAGCAACATTTTATCCGGCAGCGATTGCCAATGCGGGAGGATGCGCAAGTCCGTTTGCCGCCCCATTCATTGAGGCCGCGGCTTTGAGCGGGGGGGCCTCGGCTGTCGCGCTATTTGGTAATACAGGTGTGCTGCCTCCCAGCGCCAACATTTTCCTTTCCAGCGGTGCGCCCCTTCCTTCAACATTTCAAGGATTAGCTTCGGTAATCGGCAACTATCCGACGTCGGACAAAGGCAGCATTTACTCCTTGAGGTTGGACCACATTTGGAATGCGCAAAATACGACGATGCTGCGCGGGATGGTTTCGCCTGACATGACTACGGGCATCCAGGTGAACGCTCAGAACCAAACGTTCGGACAGAACGCCGGCAATCGAACTTCCACGCAGCAAACGCGTGATTGGGCCATCATCGGCCAGCACACAACCGCAATCGCCAACAATCTATTCAATGAATTCCGCTTTCAAGCTGCACGGCGCGGACTGCACTACGGATTTTCCAATCTATTCGGAGGAGATTTCCCGGCTGACAATATCGCTGGTTCGGCGTACTTGGGTCGCGAACCGTTTTCCACCGAGGACCGAATTGAGCGGCGTTTCGAGTTTACGGATAACCTTACGTGGACGAAGGGAACGCATACTATCAAATTTGGCGCCGATACGAACTTGATACAGTTGCGTTCTTCGAAATCTCAGATTTTCACCCTGAATTACGGCGGCGTCTTCGATTTCGGATCGCTCTCGGCGAGTTCGTTGTCGCCCGCTTTCACAGGTCTCCCGGGTTTCAGTTCGGTACAGGCATACGGACTCGGTATCCCGACGATTTTCTACCAGGGGGTCGGCCAATCGAATCGCCCTTTCGACAACAAGACTTTGGGTGTGTTTGCGCAGGATAGTTGGAAGGTGAACCGCAAGCTCACCATTAACTATGGAGTTCGGTACGATATCGAATGGCTGCCAACCTTCACTCCGGGCACGGCGATCAATGCTGCTGCTGAGAAAGCGTTTGGCGTGGTCGAGGGAATTCCAACCGACTCTAATAACGTTGCTCCGCGCATAGGCATTGCCTGGGATCCGTGGGGTAATGGCAAGACCGTAATTCGTGCAGGCTATGGCTTCTTTTACGACCATCCAGCCCTGGCGCTGGCGTTCCTTTCAACGGCTGAAGATGGCTCGCTCTCCGCGCTTCTGGAAGCGGCCGGCGGAACTCCTTCAAATGCTAATATCAGCAACGTTGCTAATGTCGGGGCTTTGAACGCCTCCTCAATCTTTCAGGGAGTTTTGTCGAGCAGCCCGACCGCAGGAGGAGCTCCGGCGATCACAAGTTGTTCTACAGTCTCGCCGACCATGTGCTATGGAGTCGGTGGAAATCCGCAAATCTTTAATGCCACGTTCCCCAATTCTCTTTTCAACCAACAGCGTTTCTTGACCGCTCAGGGGTACACGCCCGGCGGGGGCTATCCGCTGCCGCTCCTCCCGTTCACGATTCCAGTGCAGAAAAACTTCCAGTACGCACTGGCACAACAAGCCAACCTTACAATTGAGCGAGAGCTTGCAAACGACTGGAAAATCAGCGCGGCTTATAACTATACACACGGCACGCATCTAGATCACACGGTCAACATCAACGTTACCGATCCGGAACTTCTGATGGCAAACGATAGCAACGCAGTTGAGGCCGGACTGGTTTCAGTGGGAGCGAGTCCGCTCGGAATCTCCGTGCCAGGAACTCCCGGATGCAATCCGACGGCCGGAGGCGGCAGTATTTTCGTAACAGCTCCGGGAACGTTTGGTACAGGATTTGCGAGCAACAACTGTTCCGGAGCACCGGTCAGTAACGGGAGCGCGACAGCACTTCCCGGAGGCTCCATCGTTACGCCGGCGGTATTTAATTTCTTCCGGCGGTCTGGTCCGAATCCATCGTTCTCGGGCCTTTTTCCCGGTGGATATACGCAGCTGGTGGCGCTGGCGGGAACGCTGGGATTGCCTACCGGCTTTTCCGGAGTAGTGGTGCCATGGAGCGATGTAGATCCGCAATCCTCAAATGGAAACTCTCTTTACAATGCGTTCACCCTGACGGTAAGAAAGCGTTTCTCGCATGGCTTCGAACTGCTCTCCGGTTGGACCTATTCACATGCGATCGACGACTCCACGGATCTTTCCACACTGATTGCGCCTCAGGACAACAGCTTCCCGCAACTTGATCGTGGCAATTCAGATTTCGACCAGCGGCATCGCTGGATTACCAGCGCCGTATTTCAAAGTCCCTACCACAATAGTGATTCGGACTTTTGGAAAAAATTCCTGGCAGGATTCACGGTGGCCCCAATTATTGAGGTTGCCTCCGGACGTCCTTACAACCTGTTGCTCGGCGAGGACACCAACCTCGATTTCGGCTCGTCGACCGGGCGGCCGTCGTATGTAAAGACTTCCACGCCTCCTCCGGGGTCCACGACCTCACCGTTTATTCCCGGAGTCGCATTTGTTCCTCCCAATGTTTGCATCAACGCTCAAGGGCAGCCTTTTTCATTTCCTGACACGATACCGTTTGCGGGCTGCATCGGAAATCTGGGCCGAAACGCTTTTACGCGGCCAGGTTTTTTTCAGATCGATCTTCGAATCGCAAGAGCAATTCCCATCAATGATCGCGTAAATCTGCAAATAATCGCGGACGGATTCAACATGCTCAACCGGTTTAACGTGAGCGACGTGAATCCAGTGTGCGACTCGACAGCGTCTTTTCCAAGCACGGCCGTGGCTACTTGCGCGGGCGGGCAGCCCACCGCGGCGTATGACCCCAGAACGTTCCAGTTTGCGCTGAAAGTTAACTTCTAGCGGGATGGGAAAGTCTTACTCGGAATCGACGAACTACGACGCAGGAATCGGCATAAAAACTCTAATCGCACTCGGAAGGGCTGAAACGGCTTTTACGAGCGAGCCGTTCGCGCTAAAGTGTGTAGACACGTATTTTCCTCGTTGTTGACTGCGGACTGAGGAGAGGAATTCACCTATGAGCGCGGTTGTATGGTTTGCATTTGTTGCGACGGCGATTTTGGTAATTGCGGCAATTGCAATTGTGCTGTGGATGACGGGGCGACGTTCGAACGAAGAGCTTTCGGCAGTGCGCCAGGAAATGCAGAACTCGCTGGCTTTGCAAGGGCAGTCCATGGCTGCCCAGATCAACCATTTAATGCAAGCTGTGACGGCGCAACTTGGACAGGTCCGGCAGGAACTGCAAACTGGCGTAGCCTCTACGGGGAAATTGGCGAGCGACGCGCAAATCGCGATGGCCCAGCAGCTACAAGCGTCGAGCGAAACCATACGAAAAATGAGCGTGCAGCTTGGCGAGGTGCAGCAAGCGGGGCGCGACATGTCGCAGGCCACCCAAACGCTACAGTCTATTCTAGGCGGGGCCAAGACGCGCGGCGCGCTGGGCGAAGTTGCTCTCGAACGACTGCTGGAAGATGCATTGCCGCACAGCGCATACAGCACGCAGCATCGATTTCCTTCGACCGGTGCGGTCGTGGACGCTATCGTGCGCAGCGGCGAGCGGTTACTTTCGGTGGACTCAAAATTTCCGCTGGAGGCTTATCGTCGGTTGCTAGAAACGGGTGACGATGCGCGCCGCGATTTCTGCGTAGCGGTTCGTAAACATGCGGATTGTATCGCGGAGAAATATATTCTTCCGGACGAGCATACATTTGATTACGCACTGATGTTTGTGCCCTCCGAAGGCGTTTATTACGAACTGTTGCTGACGGAAGATTCGAAATACGGGATGCTGGGTGAATACTGTCGCAGCAAACGAGTCTTCCCCGTTTCGCCAAATACTTTTTATGCTTGCCTGAGCGCCTTTGCAATCAGTCTGCAGGGGCAGAAAATCGAAGAACGGACGCGGCACATTCTGGCAGGCATGGCCGGACTGAAGAAACAGTTTGAAGGCTTTTCCGATGTGTACGAAAAGCTGGGGAATCATCTTCGCCATGCGCAACAGAGTTACGAAGAGGCGGACAGCAAACTAAGCCGCACGCGCAATTCGTTGGAACAGTTAGATCAAGGCGCGTTTTCTGAAGCAGAACAAAAATCGCTGACGGGAACAGAAGAAAAGACGTTACAGGGTGCAGGCAGCGAACAGGCTCGTTTCGTTCTCTAAAAATTCTCGCGCGCGTATTTGCGGATTTCCAGGCAACTTCCGTCCCATACGTTTCATTATTCTAGAGCTGCGCGCGCTGATTCGAGTAGCGTGCGAAAGTCACCCGCGATCGTATAGGAAAGGATTTTTTCCAACTCCATCGAGACTTTCCGCGTGTCGCGTGGGTTATGTGCGAGCTGTTTCGCCAGACTCTGAATTTGATTTTGAAGGTCCTTGGTAGAGAGCGGCTGAGCTGCTTCTAAGTAACGACGCGCGGTTGGGGGATCCGGGTTTTGCAAGATGCGCGCGTGGAAAGAAAAATCTCCGGTACTGAGGGTTTGAATTTGTATGGATGCGGCATTTTGGGTGCCGCCTGAAGTGAGCACTTCCTGCGAGTCACCGTGAATGAAGTGAAGAACGCCGGGGGTCTTGTTTTCAACGAGAATGCGGATCGGGGTACTCGCTCCCTGCAGGTGTAGCACCAGAGTGCTTTTTTTCTCAGGCACCAGCGGCGGCATGGGCGGATCGAAATGCAAAGCAACCATGGTAGTGGTGCCGCTGTACGGCGTGTCGTCTCCGGTCTCAATCGAAATATTCGCGGGGCCGGGCTCGACGCGTGGGCCGGGCAGAATTACGAGACACTCCTGAGAGGCGGCCAAGACCAGGGCGGGGTCCTCGTTCAACTTTACGTGGTTGGCGTCGGCCTCGCCGTGGAATCCGCCGCCGCAAGTCGGGAAAGCATCTATGCGGGACACGACCGGCGGGAGCAAAATCTCATTTTTCTTGGAATTTGAGGTGGGAGGCGGATCGACAAGCGCGGCTGCAGCGGCGCCGGAAGCCTTCACGATTAGAATGCTCGCATCGGTGGGCGCCAGGAAAACGGCGCGTCCCGTCTTGTCAGTTTTCACGCGCACGTCAATTCCAGAATGTGAACCGAGATCGACGATGATGCCTTCGGCAAGACGGCCATCAACGCCCAGAACAGCGAGCGTGGCAGGGCGGCCGGCGATGAGTTTCGGGGGCAGGATAATGGTGACGGCCCAAGTTTTGGATACGGCGTCTTGCAAATAAGTGTGGGGAGTCGCTCCGAGTAACAAAGCAATCGACATGAAGCACGCGAGTAGTGCTGGAAGACGCGGAATGAAACGACCCGGGTGAGAAATAAACGACCTCCGCAATTTGTCCGTCATTCGGCGGCGGCCTGCATAGCTCGCTCATAAACTTTTTCTTGGTGGAACAATTGGAAAAGATCGGGATCGAGTTCGCCTGCGCGAACGCAATCTTCCAGAATAGAGAGAGCGCGGTTGATGGGCACGGCGCGTTTGTAGGGGCGGTCGGAAGCGGTGAGGGCGTCGAAGATATCGCAGATGGTCATCATTTTTGTTGGCAAAGGAATTTGAGAACCGGTTAACTTATAGGGATAACCCGTGCCGTTTAGCTTTTCGTGGTGCGCGCGCGCAATTTCTGGGACTTTTTTCAGCTCCTTGGTCCATGGGATTTGAGTTAGAAAGTTGAAGGTGTGAATCACGTGAGATTCAATTTGCAACCGCTCGGAGGCGTCCAGGCTGCCTTTGGGGATAGAGAGCAAACGGATTTCGTCCGGGTTCAGGTAAGGGCGTTCGATGCCGCGAGCATCGATGAACGATTGCTGCGCGATTTCTCGCAACCTGCGGGATTTGTTATCTTCAAGCAGAGTGGGCTCATTGGCATCGACGATGAGCTGCAGAAATTCTTTGATGCGGCTCAGGCGTTGCTCGAAATCCTCGGTCAAACGTGCGACTTCGGTGAGCGCATGGCCACGATCGTTTTCCAAAAACGCTTGGAGCTTGCGACGGACAGTGCTGGCTTCGGCTTCCTTGCGGATGTAGTCGAAGCGCTGGCGCAGAAGCTCAAGCTGCAACGGATACAATTTCTTCGCTTTGACCAGAACTTCCTCGCGCACGCCAACTTTTCCGAAATCGTGAAGCAGAGCGGCGTAGCGAATTTCCTTTAATGGTCCAGCGTCAAAAAAAGTATGGGCGTAAGGGCCCGTGGACGTTGCGTTGACGGCTTCGGCCAAGCGTTGCGTGTAAGCGGCTACGCGCAGGGAATGGCCGGAGGTAGTGGGGTCGCGTTGCTCAATCGCGGTTACGGCGGCGCTGACAAAACCTTCGAAGAGCGTTTCGATTTCGTTGTACAGCTTGCGATTTTCGTAGGCCACGGCCGCCTGGGATGCGAGCGACAGAGCGAGGCGCACGGAGCGTTCACGAAAGGGTTGAACCTGCTGGGCGATGTCTTTGTCGATAGCGAGCCGCGCGCCGGGATTGCGTTTGCAATTGATTAGCTGCAGAACGCCGAGAACTTCGCCTTTCGCGTTGCGCATGGGGAGAGTCAAAAGCGAGCGCGTACGGTATCCGGAATCGCGGTCGTAGCTTTTATTGAAGTGATAGGGACGGTCGGTGGGGATTTCGTAAGCGTTGGCGAAATTCAGAACTTCACCGCGCAGCGCGGTGTAGCCTGCCATGGAATTTTCGGCCAGCGGAAGGATGAACTCCTGATAGGGAAATTCCAGACTGTCGTTTTGCGTGAGCATGAAGCGCAGATGGTGGCCTTCACTGTCTTCTTCCACCAGATAAAGCGAGCCGGCATCGGCGGCGGTGATTTCGCGAGTCTTCGACAGGATCAGAGTGAGAAGAGCGCCAATTTCGCGTTGCGAAGACAGGGCCACGCCGATTTCGTTGAGCTCTTCACGTTCTCGCTCCCAGACTTTCAGGGCGTGGCTGCTGGCGCGGTCGCGTTCGACGAGTTCAATGTTTTCAAAGGCGGCTTCGAGCGTTCGTTCAACAATGCTGGCAGGGGCGAAGGACGGGAGAAAGGCAAAAACGGTGCGGTCGTTTGGAGGATTTTGGGCATGCGGCGGTTTGGTGCCGAAACTGCCATCCGCAGAAAAAACTCCGATGACGCGGCAGTTATTCGCGTTCTCGCAGGATCGGGAATGAAGAAGTTCTCCGGAAGGCTTCGTGTCCGCAAGCCAAACGACAGGCGTGCCGGCAGGCTCCGAGGAATGAGCATGCCGCGGATCGGGTTGTTCATTTTGCGGCACGGCGTGCAGATCATAATGCGCGCGCAAAGGCGCTGCCAATGCAGCGGCGGCCGAACCTTCGAAGTACCAAACCTGTTTTTTTCCGGACATGCCAGACCCATATTTAGAGGGCGTGCCACAGTATAACGGAAGCGGGGAGCGGAACACAGCCGGGCTGCGAATGGTGGGGTGTGCCTGGCAAGGCAGAGGTGCGGCATGGAAATGCAAGATGCGCTCGAGCGTTGAATCGAGCGCAGTCGTTTGCTAGTCTTGCGCGACTTCTGCTTTCTGGCTTTTCCGCAACACTACGGCGTTCATGGCTACCAATACCAAATTCAGCGCTCCCAGAGGTCCGGGGCTTTTGCAGCAATGGTGGCTGCACAAAGGCTCGCTGATCATCAGCGCCATTATCACCGTGGCGGCGCTGGCGATTTATTACGTTACCTTCGTAGGCGAACGTCCGATGCCGCTATTCGATTTTATTACGCGGCTGGAGCTGAGCAGCTTGGATTTGCGTTTTCAGTATCGCGGGCGCATCGAGCCGGACCCACGCATCATCATCGTCGATATCGACCAGCAATCCCAGGAGGCGCTGGGGCACTGGCCGTTCCCGCGAATTTATTTCGCGCATTTGGTGGATGCGTTGCGCGAGGACGGCGCTCGCGTGGTGGCGTTCGACATTACGTTCAGCCAGGCAGATGAGACGGCGGCTCCATTGCGAGACCTTTCAGCGCGCCTCGCGGAACAGAAGAAAAAAGGCCTGGCGGCAAATGCGGCGGTGCAGTCGGAAATCGAGCGTAAAGAACAACAATACAACTACGACCAGCAGCTTGCCGATGCGATACATCGGTTTGGCAGCGTCGTGTTAGGAAATTATTTTCTTTATACAAAAACGGACCTTCAGGGAGTCTCGAACGAAGCGCTCGATCGTTATGCAAACTTGATTGCACTGTTCCCATTTCCGGTGGTGCACGCGGAGCCTTCCGCCGTCGGCGACGCGGGTAGGGTTCGTTTGATAGATCAGTACGAGGCGAAATACTTAGTACCACACGGAGCTGAAGCGAATACCGAAGTGTTGACAGATGCGGTCGCGTCGGAAAAGGGCGGCTGCGGCTTCTTCAATGTGTTCGTGGATCCCGATACGGTGGTCCGGCAACTGCCACTGGCGATCCCTTACGGGCGCGACGCCGATCGCGCGAATTGGGACTTTTATCCTTCCCTCGATGTGCAGACTCTACGTCTCTATTTTGGTCTTGCAAACCAACAAACGGTTTTGAATTACGGCGATGGAGGAGTGTCGAGCGTCGAATTCGGTCCCAAGCTGATCGTTCATCCCGACCACGTGAGCCGGATGATGGTTAATTATCACGGGCCTACCCGCACGTATCCGTATATTTCGTTTGCCGATGCTGCAGAAAAGAAGTTCGCTCCCGGAACTTTCAAGGACAAGATCGTTTTGGTGGGCGCTTCGGCAACTGGGATTGCGGATTTGCGAGCGACGCCTTTTGGCGGCATCGATTTTCCGGGAGTGGAAATTCATGCAAATCTGATTGACAACATTTTGAACCTGAAATTCCTGACCCGCGGCGCGCCGCAAGTCCTCACCGATGTGGGGTTTATATTTCTGTTTGGGATTCCGCTTGGGTTGTGGCTGGCCATTGTCCAACCGCGTTGGATGGCATTTGGGCTGGCGCTTCTAATTCCGTTCACGGCCGTTGTTTACTGGGCATTTCTGCATGGTTGGTGGCTTAACTTCATCATGCCGTCGCTATTTACACTGGTGCCGAATGTGAGCCTGGTGGCGCTTTACCGAGTATTGATTGAAGAGCAGGAAAAGCGCAAGGTGCGCGGCGCGTTTCAACAATATGTAAGCCCGGAAGTAATTCGGCGCGTCTTGAACGATCCGGGTTCGGTGACACCGCGCAAGACAGAAATCACCGTGCTTTTCAGCGATGTGCGCGGCTTTACTTCCATTTCAGAATCGCTAGATGCCCAGGATTTGGCCCGATTGCTGAACAACTACCTTACGGAAATGACGCGTATTATTTTCAAGTATCAAGGAACACTCGATAAGTATATCGGCGATGCGGTGATGGCGATTTGGGGTGCTCCCTACACGGAGCCGAAACATGGCGAACGCTGCTGCCGAGCTGCTCTAGCCATGATCGCGCGGCTCGCAGAGTTGCAAAAGAAATGGGTGGCGGAAGGTTTGCCGGCCATGGAGATTGGCATCGGAATCAACACCGGCATCGCCTCCGTAGGGAGCATGGGTTCGGCATTGCGCTTCGGATATACGGCCATGGGTGACAACGTAAACCTGGCCTCACGCCTGGAAGGACTTAATAAGGTATATGGAACGACGATTTTGATCAGTGAATCTACGCGCAGGGATATTTCAGACGAGCGGATGATCATCCGCGAAATCGATCTCATACGCGTAGTAGGAAAAAGTTTACCGGTTACGATTTTCGAGATTCTAAGCGAACAGGCAGCCAGCAAGGATGGTAAGGAACTGGTTGAAGCATTCGGGCGTGGCCGCGAAGCATATAAGACGCGCGATTGGCGCGCGGCCACAGGTGCGTTCGAAGAAGTCTTGCAACGATGGCCGAACGATGGCCCAGCGCGCGTTTTTCTAGACCGGTGTAACGAGTACTTGGCGGAGGGTCCCGGAGTGGATTGGGATGGCGTTTACGAGATGAAACACAAATAATTGTGGCGCTAGAGAATTATTCGTCGAGGCGCACGACGAAGGTTGTGAACTGATCTGAGGAATGCAACTGTGCAGCGAGTTGATTGGCAGCTTGTTCGGTGGCTAGACGGCCGACGCGCACGCGATAGAGCAGGCCGTTTGTCGAGTCGAAAGGAACGATCGTGACTGGGAAACTGCGAGCCTCCATTTCCGCCTTTAGCCGCTGCGCATTTTCTTGCTTAACGAAGGCCCCGATTTGCACAGCGAAAACGCCAGCCGTCGGGTTCGACCCGGCAATGATTTCAAGCCGAACCTGTGCCGTGCCGGACCCGACCATCTCGATTGCCTGGGCCGCGGAAAGCGAAAGGTCGATGATGCGGTCGGCAACAAATGGTCCGCGATCGTTAATGCGAACCTGGGTCTGTTTACCGTTATTCAGATTTGTGACGCGGACTACGACGCCAAACGGCAGCGTACGATGCGCGGCAGTGAATTCGTGCATGTCATAAATCTCGCCATTGGAAGTGCGACGGCCGTTGAAGGGTACGCCGTACCAGGAAGCTACGCCTTCTTCGACATATTCTCCGGGCACCGCGGGTTGCCGTTCTGCTGCCGGGGGTGTGCCAGACGGCCTTGATGAGCGCGGCTGCGATGCGGATGAGGGGGGTTGCGCCGGGGGCTGACTGGAAACGTGATGATGCGCGCATCCGCCTAATTGAGTCACCAGCAGAATCGCCAGAATTGTCAGTACCAGAGATTCTCGGGCGGGCGAGGAGCAAAAACTGTTGTTTGGCAGCGAGTGAACTTCTGTAGAAAGACGGGTGGCCCTCACGCAGTTTCCCGATTCACTGGTTTGGACGCATCTTAGGTATTATAGGAACGCAACCACATTCTCGCAAGGACGGCTATTGGCTCTTTCTCCGCGACTGCGTTACAAACTCGATCGAATGCGCGAACAATTTAGCGGCCTTTTCGGCGGCGAACGGGAAGCTCCGCGTCCAAAGTTGTGTCCATCGTGCGGCACGCTGGTTGGAGCGAGCGCTGCGAAATGCCATCAATGCGGCGCGAGCATGAATTTTGGGATGGCCGCTGCCAGCCGCTCGCTCAGCCGTCTATTCCCGACCACTTCGCCGGTTACGTACGGGATCCTGAGCTTGAGCTGCCTGTTATATGCCGCGAGCCTTGTAGCGACGATTCGGGGCAGCGGATTTCAAGCGCCCGGCGGCGGGTTGTCTGGCATTTTCAATTTTGGGGGAATTGCTGGCCGCGTCTTGTGGGAGCTGGGCGCGTCGCTGCCTTGGCCGGGCGACTTGCAGCAGCCGTGGCGGTTTGTAATGCCGACGTTTCTTCACGCGAGCCTGATGCACCTGGCCTTCAATATGTGGGTATTGATGGACATTGGGCACCAGATCGAGGAGCTCTATGGTTCCGCGCGCTATTTTTTCATTTACGTAGCGACCGGAATGGGAGGCTACATACTCAGCGGGCTAGTTGGAAGCTTCAGCGTGGGTGGGTCGGCGGCGCTACTGGGATTGATTGGGTTGCTTCTCGCGCTTACCACGAATCGGCGAAACGCTGCGATGCAAATGCTGCGAAGTCAACTCATCAAATGGCTAATCTATATCGCGATCATGGGGTTTGTTTTTAGGGGCATCGACAATTTTGCGCATCTCGGAGGATTTCTCAGCGGATTTGCGCTAGGAAAGATTATGGATGACCGGCCGCCAATGTCGCAGCAAGAGCGTACTCGCGCAGATCTGCTGGGATGGACGACAGCAATTATCGTGGCGGCGAGTTTGGGAGCGGTGGTCTTCCACTTGCCCCGTGGGCAGTGAAAAATGAATGGAGAACCAGCCGGGCTTCAGCTTCCCGCGTGAAGGCGGCGCGACACCACGATGCTGTAATGCAGTCCTGAAATACATACGAAAACCGCTACGCAATAACTGCAAACTTCCCGCACGATTTCAAGAGCATGGTTATTCCGAATGGCCAACAGCAAAACCAAAAATATAAGCAGAAGCTCGAAAAACGTGGTCGCTTTGCCATAAATGCTAGGCGGCAGCGAAATATAGCCGACGGTGATTAGAACTACCGCGCTGGCAACCAGAAGAGACACATCCCTACCGATTACTAGGATCGCAAGCCACCAGGCGATTTTCTGATGGAAAGCCAACACGATGTAAGAAGAAGAAACGAGCAGCTTATCGGCGATAGGATCCAGATAGGCACCCAGCGGAGTTTTTTGATTCAAGCCGCGCGCGAGCAGACCATCCAATCCATCGGTGAGACCGGCGACTATAAGAATCACCATGGCCCATCCGTATCTTTCGTAATGAATAGTGATGATAAAGACTGGCAGAAAGGCCAGGCGCAGGAACGTGAGCTGGTTGGGAACCGTGAGTATTCGGCTGTTCATGAAGTTGTCCGGCTACGGAAAGAAAATACTTGCGTTCAGGCGAATTGCTCCAAGTAATTCGCCAGCGAGCGGCCCGTTTTTTTTTGAAACATTTCCGCAAGCGAAGGGATGGATCCTCGAGGTTCATCCAACGCAATGCGCTCGATTCGCAGCATGGGGAAAAACAACGTTGGCAAACCCATGCGGTCACCATCGGGATGCAAAACCTGGCTGACGAAATCGTCAAAGGAACTGAGATCGATGCCGCGCACGGTTACACCCGCATTGGTGACGTCAAGGAGTTCGCCCCACAGCTTTTCCTTGGGATTTTGCAGACTGATAACCACGATTGAATGCGGTTCCATTGCCTCTCCTGGATTTCCCCGTCCCATTATGTTATCCCAACCTGCGGCGCCGGCGGCTTGCAAGCGACGCGCAAGAGTTATCTTGGGCGGCGCAGCGGTTCGCTGGCCATCACTTTCAGCTCGGACCCGAGCCGCAGAGACGGTTCGGTAGCTTCTTGAACAACTTCCGGCGAAACTCCCGGAGCAAGCTCACGCAAAACAAGACCTTGCGGAGTGATTTCAATCACGGCGAGTTCGGTAACGATTAGATTCACGACGCCGACGCCAGTAAGTGGGAGAGTGCAACTGTTTACAATTTTGGCTTCGCCATCCTTTGTGGTGTGCTCCATGGCGATAATTACGCGCTTGGCCCCCGCGACGAGATCCATGGCGCCGCCCATGCCCTTCAGCATTTTCCCCGGAATTGCCCAGTTGGCGAGATTGCCCTTTTCGTCCACTTGCAACGCGCCAAGAACTGTTACATCAACTCGCCCACCGCGTATCATTCCGAAAGATTCCGCGCTGGAGAAGTAACAGCAGCCGGGAATTTCGGTGATGGTTTCTTTGCCCGCGTTGATCAAGTCGGGATCTTCCTGCCCTTCGTAAGGATAAGGGCCGATGCCGAGCATTCCATTTTCCGATTGGAGAATCACTTCCACACCGGGCGGCAGAAAGTTCGGAATCAACGTGGGCAAGCCGATACCGAGATTCACGTAATAGCCATCGTGAAGTTCGAGGGCTACGCGACGAGCGATGATTTCGCGCTTGTCAATTTCTGCTGGCATGTTGTCTCCTAGCGTTTGCGGACGGTACGGCGCTCAATTCGCTTAACGTAATCGGACCCCTTAAAAATCGCATCCACAAAAATTCCAGGCGTGTGAATGCAATCGGGATCCAGTTTTCCCAGCTCGACGATTTCTTCCACTTCGGCGATGGTGTAGTTCGCGGCGGTGGCCATTATGGCGTTGTAATTTCGGGCGGTCTTGCGAAAAACGAGATTTCCCCAGCGATCTCCTTTGTACGCTTTGATGAAAGCAAAATCACCGCGCAGGGAGGGCACCAGAATGTGCGGGCGGCCATTGAAATCTCGCACTTCTTTTCCTTCCGCGGCCATCGTGCCGTACCCAGTGGGCGTGAAAAATGCCGGGATGCCCGCGCCTCCGCAACGGATGCGCTCTGCGAGTGTGCCCTGAGGATTCAATTCCACTTCGATTTCCCTGCTCATGGCGAGTTGCTCGAAAGTCTTATTTTCACCGACGTAACTGGCGATCATTTTTCTTACCTGCTTGCTTTGCAGCAAAAGACCGATGCCGAAATCGTCGATCCCAGCGTTATTGGACACGAGAGTGAGATCTTTTGTGCCTTTTTTTCGCAACGCGGCAATTAGATTTTCAGGAATGCCGCAAAGCCCAAAGCCGCCCAGAAGAATCGTGGCTCCGTCCTGAATCCGAGCGATGGCGGCGTCAGCGCTGGCAACACGCTTATCCATGCGGTCTCCTTAAAGACATTTTACAGGGAACATCGGCAGAGAAGTTTACTGCAAAATAGGTGGGAATTCTTGAAAGTCATTCGCCCGTAGGAACGTTAAGGCTGCTGGATCGCTGACTGAGTCCTGCGCGAGCTGCTGATTTCAAAGTGCGAACACGGGCGGCGACGGCTGCCACTGCCGCGCCGACCGAAGCCGCGCTTTCCACTTCGGCCATCAGCGCGGAACCAACCACCACTGCGTCGGCAATGCCTCCGAGCACGCTTACGTGGCTAGGCAAAGAAATGCCGAAGCCAACGGCAATCGGCAAGGTGGTGAGGTGTCGAATGCGTCTCACCAGAGCAGGCAAGCCTTCAGGCAAAGCCTCGCGCGCGCCGGTCACGCCAGTCCGCGAAACAAGATACAGGAACCCGCTGCATGCGTTTGCTATACGCTCGAGACGCTGGTCGGTGGAAGTGGGAGCAGCAAGGAAAATTGTGTCGAGACCGCGAGTTTGCATGGTGGCGCGGTATTCGTCCGCTTCCTCGGGCGTAAGATCCGTGGCTAGAACTCCGTCCGCGCCAGCTTCGGCGGCAGATTCGGCAAATTTCTTCAGGCCCATTTGTAGAATGGGATTGAAATAGCTGAACAGGACGAGCGGGACGTCGGTGTGTGCACGCAAGTCGCGAACGAGCTCGAGTATGCCGGCGAGGGTTGCTCCGTTGCGCAAGGCGCGTTCGCTGGCTCGTTGAATCACCGGACCGTCAGCTACTGGGTCGCTGAACGGGACGCCCAGTTCGATGATGTCGGCGCCCGCTTCCGCAGCGGCAAGGACGATTCGGGCGCTGGCGTCGAGCGAAGGATCTCCAGCTGTGACGTAGGCTATTAGTCCGAGTTCACAGGCCTCTGCAAGAGCGCGAAATTTTCGTTGGATCCTGCCCTTGCGCTTCGTGGGCGAAGTTCCTTCGGCTCCCTGGCCGGGATTAGATAGTTTTGACGCAGAAAGATTAGACATAGCGCGACAGGATCTCCACATCTTTATCGCCGCGACCGGAAAGATTCAGAATTACGATTTCATCTTTTCTCATTCTAGGAGCGCGACGAATGAGTTCCGCCAAAGCATGTGCGGATTCTAGAGCCGGAATAATTCCTTCGATGCCTGCCAATGTGCGCGCAGCCGCTACTGCGTCTTCGTCGCTGGCTGCGGTATACTCGGCGCGATGCTGTTCAGCCAGCCAGGCATGCTCAGGTCCCACAGCCGGATAATCGAGACCGGCGGATACCGAATGAGTTGTGGCGACTTGTCCGTCGCCATTCTGCAACAGATAAGTGTACGTGCCCTGGAGAACACCGGGACGAGCGCCCTCAAATCCTTCCACTGCAGCGAGACGCGCGGCATGTTCTCCGAGCGACTTGCCGCGTCCGCCCGCTTCCACGCCGAGCATTTTTACCTTGGCGTCACCAAGAAACGCGTGGAAAAGGCCGATGGCATTTGATCCGCCCCCAACGCAGGCGATCAGATGATCGGGAAGGCGTCCTTCGGCGTGTAGGATTTGTTCGCGCGCTTCTTCTCCGATAATTTTCTGAAAGTCGCGCACGATTTGCGGATAGGGGTGCGCGCCGAGAACTGAACCGAGCAGGTAGTGCGAAGTGCGGATGTTAGTGACCCAATCGCGCATGGCTTCGTTGATTGCATCTTTCAGCGTGCGACTGCCAGAATCGACGCCGGAAACTTCGGCCCCGAGCAATCGCATGCGAAAAACGTTAAGTCGCTGGCGCTGCATATCCTCGGTGCCCATATAAATAGTGCAAGTTAGGCCGAGACGGGCGGCCACGGTTGCGGTTGCGACGCCATGTTGGCCTGCGCCGGTTTCGGCGATGATGCGCCTTTTTCCCATGCGCACGGCGAGAAGGCCTTGGCCCAGAGCGTTATTTATTTTGTGCGCGCCGGTGTGGAGAAGATCTTCGCGTTTTAGGTAGATGCGAGGACCGGCGAGCTTTTCGGTAAGGCGGGACGCAAATTGCAGCGGCGTCGGTCTTCCGGCGAAATTACGGAGCAGATCGCCGAGTTCTTTTTGGAAATTCGAGTCAGTGCGCGCTTCGGAATATGCTCGCTCGAGTTCTTCGAGCGGAGCGACTAGGGTTTCCGGAACGTAGCGTCCTCCGTAGGGTCCGTAACGCCCGTGTACATCGGGCATTGCTTGTGGTGCTGCGCTGGTCATATGGTTTTCTGCGCTGCGCGCGCGGCCCGAATAAAATCGATTACTGCCGCTGGATCTTTCTTGCCCGGCTTTGCTTCGACGCCGCTACAAACATCGACGGCGTAGGGCCTGGCAGAGCGTATGGCTTCGCCAAGGTTGTCCGGAGTTAGCCCGCCGGCTAGAAAAATGTGTCCGGCGCGTTTAGCGTGGCGCGCGATGTCCCAGCGAAAGGATTTGCCGCTGCCGCCTCGCCGGCGACCATCGAAACCATCGAGCAAAAATGCGCTGGCGTTCTTGTAGCGACTGAGTTCAGACGTAGAAAATGACTTGCGGACGCGGACCGCTTTGATAACGGGTATTGTTCGTTGAAGCCGCGCGACAGTTTCCGGAGATTCTTCACCATGCAACTGAACATGGCTTAGGCCAATTTGACGAACGATCGCCAACATTTTGTCTTCCTTTTCGTTCACAAAAACTCCTACGGCTTTAGCTTTCTTCGGCAAGCTCTGCATGATTCGTTTAGCTGCGCTAGGAGTTATGTAGCGCGGGCTACGTTCGTAAAAGTTAAATCCGATGAAAGCTGCTCCCGCTTCTAGCGCCTGGCGAGCGTCCTTCAGATTTGTGATGCCGCATATTTTCACTTTTACCATGAGTCAGGGCGCTTATCCGGCCAAATTATCCGCGTCACGCGAGCCGATCAAATCAATTAGCGTTTGCGCGGGATCATCCTGTTGCATCAGGTGCTCTCCGATCAGGAAGGCATCAAATCCGACATCTCGCAGGCGTGCAATATCCTGGCGTGTGCTTAAGCCGGACTCGCTTACGGCGATACAGTCTTCCGGGATCGCGCGGATGAGATCGAGGGATGTCTTCAGATGCACGGAGAAATCCTGTAGATCACGATTGTTGACACCGATTATCTGCGCGCCGGCACTTAAAACGCGGTCCAGTTCCTGGCGCGAATGCACTTCGACCAAAGGCTCCATCTTCAGGGAACGCCCGAGTGCAAGAAGATCGCCAAGAATTCCTTCTTCCAATACGGCGGCAATCAGAAGAAAGGAGTCGGCGCCAGCTGCGCGCGCTTCCCATACTTGCCACGGATCGATGATAAAATCTTTTCGCAAGATCGGAATCTTAGTCACACGGCTGGCTTCTTTCAGATCCGCCAACGAACCAGAAAAGAAATCTTCCTCCGTGAGGACGGAAAGAGCCGCCGCACCCGCCTGTTCGAGACTTGCACCAAGCGTGGCGGGAGCAAATTCCGCACGAATCAAACCGCGCGAAGGCGAAGCCTTCTTGAGCTCAGCAATTACGCGAATGCCCGGAGCGGAAAGCGCGGATGCAAAATCACGTGGAGGCGCGACTTTTTTATCCACTGCAATCTTCAATGCGACTTCTGGAAGGACACGTTTGCGATGCGCGACCGACTCTCGGCGCGCTTCCACAACGCGTTCCAAAATGTTTTTAGGGCGTGCGCTAATTTCCATCGACGAATTCACGCTAACTGGATGAGGCTGAATACACCTTCCGGTGAGCCCCGAAGGGAGAATCGCTATGAATATGCTAGATGTGCGGCATACAGATGTCAATTTATAGGGTTTCGAGCGCGATGGAAAACTAGGGCGTCAAGGCGCCGGGGGCTGGCCTTCGAGTAAGGGTTTCGTGAACTTTATTGGAATGCCAAAATTCGAGCCTCCAAAACCTTTTAGCACCGCGTAGGTGACGCCGATTACTTTCCCCTGCCGATTGAAAAGCGGCCCACCGGAGCCGCCGGAAGTAGTTTGCGCGTCGAAAACAATTTTGTCGGGAAGGATGTCGCCAATGTGTCCTTGTGTAATAAGAGGGCGAATCAAATTGCGGCGCGCCAGCTCGTCTAAAACTTGCGAAACATCCGCACCACTGTGAGAGAGAATTTGTTGGGCAGTATCTTCATCGGCGCGCGCCAGAATCGCGGCGAGCCCGGTGGCATAGCCCATCAAAATGATAGGTTCGCCCGTGATGGCGGCACCTTGTCCCCAATCGACGATGAGAACGGAACGCTTCAGGTCCTGCATATCCACGCGAATGGTGGCGAGATCGGTTTCCTTGGAAATCTCCTGAATCTCCGCGTGAAACGCACGCGGATCTCCGGGGAAATAAGCGCGAATCGTTGAAATTTCGGGCTGGAAGCCCTGCTCGGTTAGGGCTTTCAGTTCATCATCTTTCCACCACGGCTCGGCCACATGGCGATTCGTGACGAGCCGTCCGTTAGGCCCGGCGATGAAGCCAGTGCCGAAAACATCGAGTTTAACTTCGGGCCCGTGGCCTTCCAACGTGAGGATGGGATTGTTGTCGCTATCCTGTAGTGGCTCGCCTTGCTGATTGAGTCCCGCGTAGCGCAGGCGTTGGCCATTATTTTTATCGCGGAAAGCTACGGAAACATGCAACAAGGAAACACTCTGCACGTCGGCAGGAATCAGAGTTTGTGCGCCTTGACCTTCCTTCTCGATACGCGCGAGGCGAGCGTTAGTGTCATCTAGCTGCTTCTGGAGCGTCGTTACATCCTCGAAGGGAGCGTTGGCCATTTTCGATTTCAAATCGGCAGCGTGTTTTTGAAGCTCGTCCTTGGAGGTTGCAGCGACTGCTGCCGTGTCCTGCTGTGTGCGCAGCTTGCGCGCCTCGGCAACTAAACTTTGTTGGCGAAGGAGTCCGCCTTCGATACGCGCGATGATGGCGTTTCCTTGTTTGGTTTCTTTTTGTGCGGAGCGCACAAAGAGGAAATAAATCCCTGCCATTACCGCCGCCGTAGCCAAAATGGCCACGAACCCGACCTTGAGACTGCGGTCGAGCGTCACCGCGTCGTTGGTCATTTTTTCGGTTACAGCGATCGCCTCAAAGGCAGTGTGGGCAATCTGTTGGCCCTCGATGGCAATATTCGCTGCGTCGCGCAATTCTTTCTGTTCCCAAAACACGCGCACCTGCGTGCGGATGCGGGCAAGCAACTCGCCTGAATCACACGGTTGCGAAATTGCGTCATCGGCCCCCCCGAGATTTAATGCTTCGATACGTTGTTCAGCCGAAGAACCGACCAGCAGAATCACGCGGACCATTTCAGTAGCCGCAGAGCCGCGAATTGTCGCGATGATATCGCGCGCCTTCGAACCGCTCAGCTCGGAGGCCTGACCGGCATCTGCGTCAATCAAAAGAAGAGTTACTTCGCCGCTGTGGATCGCTTCGAGCGCTTCGCTGGCAGTAGCGAATGCCGCCACGTCATAGCCGGAAGTGTCCAACATCGTCTGCAAATTCTCGCGTCTAGCCGCATTTTCCTCGACAATAACAATTTTCTCGCGCGTGATATTCATAGAACGGTTTCAGAACCTTTGCGCAATCCCCTCATTGCCGGAGGAAGTTAGAAAGCATAAGCACTTGCAAACGCGTTCCTCAATTAGAATAGACGCTTGCAACGGTTTGTAGGGTTCAAACAAAATGTCGATGGATAAAAATATCGACGGGTTGGACAAAGTAAACCAAACCATCATTCATTGCCGCAAGTGCCCGCGACTTGTCTGTTATCGTGAGACAGTTGCCTTTGAGAAACGGCGGGCGTTCCTCGGCTGGGAGTATTGGGGCAAGCCGGTCCCCGGTTTTGGCGACCCACACGCAAAATTGCTGATCCTGGGTCTGGCGCCAGCGGCTCACGGTGGAAACCGGACTGGCCGAGTCTTTACCGGGGACCGATCGGGCGACTTCCTCTATAAGGCGCTTTATGAAACCGGCTTCGCGAATCAACCGACTTCCACGCAGCGAGGCGACGGTCTTACGTTAAAGAATGCTTACGTCGCCGCAGCGGTGCGATGCGCGCCTCCTGACAACAAACCGCTGCCGTCAGAGCGGACCAATTGCTTGCCGTACTTTGAACGCGAGCTCGAGCTGCTACGGCCTCGCGCCCTACTCGCGTTGGGAAGTATCGCGATGCGGACTTACTTGGGCGTGCTCAAGAGCAAAGGTCAAATTAGTGGATTTGCGGCCTATCCGTTTCGTCACGGCGCCAGTTACGAGCTTCCCAATGGTTTGCCGCGCCTTTTTGTTTCGTTTCATCCGAGCCAACAAAATACGTTCACTGGCAAGCTTACGGAGCAGATGATGATTGAGGTGCTGCTCGCAATCCGGAAACTGCTCGCCCGCAAGTGAACGCCTGGAAGAACGGACGGCGCGTCCGTTTGACAGCGCGCTGCAGGGCTTGCTAGCCTCGCGAGAACACTGTGCTCGTTACCGCCATATGAATGCGGAAACCGATCGAAATGCCGCACGCGAGCCGCTCATAGAATTCCGCAACGCCGGCTATCGTTTGCTAAATGGGCAAGGCATTTTACACAACCTTACCTTGACCGTAAGTCGCGGAGAAACGCTGGCCTTACTGGGACGCAGCGGAGCCGGAAAAACTACGGCCCTCAAACTGATCAACCGCATGCTCGATCCAAGCGACGGGCAGGTTCTGGTTGAAGACAAAGAAACTACCAGTTGGAATGCAATCGCGCTCCGCCGGCACATCGGTTACGTGATACAAGATGTCGGACTATTTCCGCATTTCACCATTGAGCAGAACGTTTCGCTGGTGCCTCGGCTGGAACGATGGCCCGCAGAACGCACTCAGGCTCGTGTGAAGGAGCTGTTCGACCTGGTAGATTTAGATTTCGATAAATTTGCAAAACGACATCCACACGAACTTTCCGGTGGCCAGCGCCAGCGGGTTGGCATCGCGCGGGCATTGGCGGCCGATCCGCCGATTTTGCTGATGGACGAGCCTTTTGGCGCGCTGGATCCGCTTACTCGCGGCGACTTGCAAAGGGAATTTCAGAAATTGCAGCAAAGACTTGGAAAAACAATCGTGATGGTCACTCACGACGTCGGAGAATCTCTTTTGCTGGCCTCGCGCATCGCGCTGCTGGAAGACGGCAAACTCATCGGAGTTTATTCGCCGCCAGAGTTTCTAGCCGCGAAAGAGCCCGTGGCAGCGGCCTACATAACAAATTTCCGGATGTATGAAGAAGCCGAGAGGGCGAATGAACATCATTGAGTTTTTTGCTCGCCACCAGCGCGAAATTCTGGAGGCAACGCTTGAGCATATATGGTTAGTTGACATGTCGATGCTGCTGGCGGTGGCCATTGGCGTTCCGCTGGGGATCATCGTCACGCGCCAACCCTGGCTTTCAAAGCCGATTCTTGGCGGAGCCAATATTGCCGAGACGATTCCGAGCCTGGCACTCTTTGGATTTCTTTTGCCCGTTCCGTGGTTAGGAGAGCGTGCAGACCGGCTGGTGATTGTCGCGTTGACGCTGTACGCATTGCTCCCAATTATTCGCAATACATCCACGGGCATCGAAAACATTAATGCGGCGGTGCGACAAGCCGCCCGCGGAATGGGAATGACTGACAATCAAATCCTCTGGCAGGTCGAACTACGCCTCGCGATGCCCACGATTCTTGCGGGAGTACGCGTCGCCACCGTGTTGACCATTGGGATCGCCACAATTGCAGCGGCCGTCGGCGCGGGCGGACTAGGTGAATTTATTTTTCGGGGTTTGGCCATGGTGAACAACCAGTTGATTTTGGCGGGCGCGATTCCTGCGGCCGCTCTTGCGCTGCTAGCCGATTTCATATTGAGTGTGTTGGAGCGGCGCCTGCGGCCTGCGCGCCAATGATCAAGTGGCTCGGTGGCTGCCTACTCTGCCTGATTCTTCTGTTCCCAGCGTGCCATATCGAGCGGCACGATATCGTCATCGGCTCAAAGAACTTCTCCGAACAAGCGCTCCTCGCCGAAATTCTGGCACAGCATCTTGAGAACAAACTGCATCAGCCAGTCATCAGGCGGTTCTATCTCGCCGGCTCGTACATTTGCCAGCAGGCCCTGCTCGCGGGGCGCATCGACACCTATGTGGAATACACCGGAACAGCTTTAACTGCAATCCTACATGATCCGATTCAAAGTGACCCTTCGGCGGTCTTCCAGCGTGTGAAAAGTGAATACCGGCAACGATTCAGTTTGGAGGTAATGCCCTCGCTCGGTTTTAACAACACGTTCGCCATTGTTGTCCGCGGCCAAGATGCGCGCCGATTAAATCTAAAAACCATTGACGATGCCGCGCGTTATACGCCCCAATGGCGAGCTGGCTTCGGTTACGAATTCATGGAACGCCCGGACGGCTACCCTGGATTGGCAAAGGTGTACGGGCTCCAATTCAATGCCCCGCCGAGAATCCTTGATTTGGGATTGCTCTATCGCGCCTTGCTAAGCGATCAGGTGGACATCGTCGCAGGGAATTCCACGGATGGACTGATCGCCGCACGCGACCTGGTTATTCTGGAAGATGATAAACATTATTTTCCTCCCTACCAGGCGGTGCCCATAGTAAGACCGGACGCCCTAAATCGCTTTCCTGGTATGAACGCTGCCATCGAAGAGTTATCCGGAAAAATATCTGATACGGAAATGCAAAGGATGAATTACGAGGTGGACGGCGAGCATCACGATATTGCCGAAGTAGCTCGCGAATTTCTGCAATCCAAACGATTAGACTGACGGGCTATTTAGCGGGACTCTTCGCCTTCTTGCAGAGTTTTGAAATGGGCTTCGAGTGCCGCGCAATACTGATGTTCCGCCTCCAGCTCTGCCTGCAGCTTCTTAACGAAAAGTTCAAGGCGGCGAATCTCGTTGCGCAATTTCTGCATTTCCCAAGACGATTGCGCCGGAGGCCGGGACGCTGCTGTCTCGGCAGAAGTTGGGGCTCTTCCTGAGGAAGCGAATGCAGGAGATGGCGGCGCAAACGATGGTGCGGCGGGAGCGGCTACTAAGGTCTGAATCGCACGCGGCTGCGCTAGAGCTCCGGCAACCTGGGGTCGAGTGGTGGCGGCTCCTCGAGCAGCATCCGGATTGAACAGGCCGTTTAAGCTTGAGGCAGATGGAGCTGCAGTTCGATCCTGGTCATCACCCAGGGCTGTGCGGGTAGTGCCGGGAACGCCTGGAGTCAACAGACTTTTGACGCGAGTGACCAGATCTTGCGGCTGAAACGGTTTACGTATCAATTCATCGGCTTTCACAGCGGTTGCGCGTTCTGCAACGGACTGATTCACGACTCCCGACATGAGTATGACCGGCGTTTTCGCGAACCGATAATGTTGTTTGACGTAGTCGCAAACTTCGTAACCATCTTTGTCCGGCATGATCACGTCGGTGATGACGGCGTCTGGAGCAACTTTGTTGAACTGTTCGATTGCCGAAGCGGCATCGGCACAGGTGATGACCTGAATATTTTCTTTGCGGAAGGCGATTTTGATTACTTCGCGCATGGTCGCGCTATCGTCTATGAAATAGACCGTTGGGACGCGCGCCGTTATGGGATTGTTTGTTTCGCTCATGGGAGTTTGTTCTCCACTTCGTTATGTTTGGCTTCGTCGAATTCCCGCATGGCGTCGAGCAACAAATCGGTCGCCGAGCGAAGAACCGTTCGTTGTGTGGCCGCTGCTCCGTACACGAATTTATAGACGCCTTTCGCAGCGCTCTGGCAAGTCTTTACGATTTCCGTTACAGCTTCATCTCCAAAAAGCGCGCCGCACTCGGCGTGGTGAATTTCTCCCGCTTCAAAGAAGATAATTCCGTCGGTTTCGCAGGCATTGACGTGCAGCGCGCCCGTTTGGCGCGCTTGGCCGAGCATCTGAATGACTCCCGGAAGATCGAGGTGCGAAAGGCTGCCGCTCAAATCGGTGTCCGCAGTGGCGAGCATTTGTGTCGGTTGAAAACCTTCCTGACGGCTCAAAAGAAAACTTCGCACGTGCGCGGCAATATCGGAAGGCGACTGGCGGCGATCGACGAAATCGTCGCAGCCTGCGCGGAAAGCTTCGAGCAGCGCCTGATCTCCACCGCCCCCGATGGCAATGAGCGGAATATGGGCGGTCTTGGCATCCGCTCGCAGAATCGGCGCCATTTCCAGCGCTCCCATTTCGCGTAAATTCGTGGCGCAGAGAATCGCGGCGGGAGCATTCCATTCAAGCATGGTAAGCGCGTAGGAAGCCTGGGTGCTAAGCACTACTTCGAAGCCCTGTTGCTGCAAAGCGTCCGTCAAACGCTTCGAGAAATATACGTTGCTATCGATCAACAGGATTCGCGGAAGATTTGCCAGGGCGCTCATGAATTGAGCTCCGCGTAATCGACTTGATTCTTTTCGCGCGATTCGAAAGCCACCAGCCGATCAAGGTCCAACACCTCGATGCTCTCGCCGCCGTGCATCAATCTGCCTGAAACGTATGCTGGGCTGGTAACTTGCACAGTGTCCGCGGTCACGAGTTCGGAATCGCCGTTCACCGGAATCGCCGCAGGCTCGCTCGCGGATCCGAAGTGTCGCCTCGCAACCAAATAAAATTGGTGCGTAGGAGAGTTTTTGCCGGTCAACAAAGGGCAAACGTCGTACACCGGAACAAGCCGTCCGCGCCTGACGATAATCCCCGATACCAGCGGTGAGTTATGCGGAAATTGATGCAACCGAACCGGCGGCGCCAATTCAGAAACCTCCGATGCGGGTAAAGCAAATCGCCGCTCCCCGATTTGGAGCAGTACATAGGATTGTGCGTTTTCTGCGTCAGCCCCGCTCATATCTGTGCCGCCCGTTCCAAATCACGGCGTGAGGCTTCTGCTGTGGCGCCGTCCAATCGTTGAAATTCCTGGGACGTTAGAAAGCCGAGCGGGCTCACTACCGGGATGACCTGGTCTTCTAGATAAGCGAGACCTCGATACCACTGTCGTTCTGCGCCGAGGAACGCGCGCGGCAAAGCATGCAGGCCCGAAATTTCCGCCATGCGCTCAATTTTGTCCACCAGCACGGCAACACGAATTTGCCGCAACATCAAAACCAATGTGGGACGCACTACCCGCAGCCCGAAATGCGCACATGCGTTGACCACATAGTAGGTCCGGTGTCCGCGCTCGATGGTGTGGCGCACTTTCAGAATTTCCTGCTGCTCAATCTCCAACGCGGCGCCCAAACTATCCGTGCTGCGAATCTCCTGCACGGAATCCGCGGCAATGGCAAAAAGTTGATTCGATACGTTGAACAGAATCACCGTTTCCGGCCTGCGGGCCTTTCGCGCTTTCACTGCGTCCTGAGCGGCAATTTTCATTGCGCTCCCACCGGCATAAGCTTGGCGAACTTGACGACACGTCTTTCAATGGCTGCGCCAATCTCGTTGAGGTCGACGACCTCGTCCACGGCTCCAGTTTTGATGGCCTCAGCAGGCATGCCGAAGATCACCGAAGATGCTTCGTCCTGCGCGATCACGTAGCCCCCGTTTGCTTTCACGGACTTCACGCCCTTGGCGGCATCGTTGCCCATGCCCGTCAGCACAACTGCGACGGCTAGCGTTCGCGAGTAGGTGGCCACCGTTTCCAGCGCGGCATTCGCGCACGGAAGATAACCTTCAATTCTGAGCCCTGGGTCTAGCATGATTTTGCCGGTCGGTGACACGCGCAAATGATGTGAACCGGGACACAAATAAATCATGCCGGGCTGCACCAGCTCGTTAGCTTCCGCTTCTTTCACTGGCAATTTAGAAATCTCGGCAAGCTGTAACGTGAATTGCTTGGTAAAAGCTGCGGGCATATGCAGCACCAGAAGCACCGCCGCCGAAAAATCCCGCGGCAACGTCGCAATCACGCGCATCACCGCTGCGGGCCCGCCGGTAGAAGCTGCGATAACTACGATCGGAAACTTTGCGGCGTTCTGTGATGCTGAGGCAGGCGCATTCACACGGGATTTTCCGTTTGCCGCCACCGGCGCGGGGGCCGACGAAGCTTTGACGCGTGTCGCAGTACGCACCACGCGAACTTTTGCTGCCATTTTTAGTTTGCGAGTGAGTTCATCACGCACGCTTCGCATATCCAAATCAATTCCACTCGAAGGCTTGGGAACAAAGTCGATCGCTCCCAACTCGAGCGCACGTAAAGTACCGGATGCACCTTCGCGCGATTCAGAGCTCACAATCACGATAGGGCGCGGATGTTGCGACATGATCATTTCAGTAGCTTGCAAGCCGTCTACGTGCGGCATATTAATGTCCATGGTGATTACGTCGGGACGCAGCGATTCGGCGAGCATGACAGCGTCGCGACCGTCGCGCGCTTGGCCCGCGACCTCGAGCTGAGGATCGGAGTTGATGATCTCCTGAAGCACTTTGCACATGAAAGCGGAGTCATCCACGATGAGCACTCGAATTTTCTTCTCGGTCGGCATGGTGGGGATCGTCATATCAATCCTGCTGCAACGGCACTCGCAATGCCGATCGGTTTTTCGGCGTAACCGGATCAACCAGACTCTCTACGGTTGAAATGAGCTGGTCTTCCTGCACTGGTTTGGTCAAGAATCCGGAGGCGCCCTCTTTCATGGCGCGGTCCCGATGTTTTGCACCAGCGCGTGAAGTAACCACTAGCACTGGAATCCGCGCCGTCATGGGATCCTGCCGGAGATGCGCCAACAATTCGTATCCATTCATCCGCGGCATTTCGAGATCGGTGATCACCAAATGGCAGCCCACTTCCGCGATGATTTCCGAAGCTTCGAGGCCGTCCGAGGCAAGTCTCACGCGATAGCCCGCTTTTTCGAGCATGCGACCCACAAATTTTCTGACGCTGATGGAATCGTCGGCGACGACCACAACCCGATCACTTCCGACCGGGTCCACCGCTTCGGCCGGAATGTTCCCGGCGGCCACAGCTTCCGCGCCGGGCGCGAATACTCGCGCGGCAGGCGAAGAGGAAGGCAACGCATGACGTTCCGCGGTATCGTTGGAAACCAGCCGGTTTAAATCAATCAGCAAAATTAAGCTGCCATCCGGCGCAATTGTTGTGCCAGGGAAGAGCTTCACACGGCGCAAATAATGGCCCAGATTCTTGATAACGATTTCGTCTTTGCCGAGCACTTCTTCGACGACTACGCCAACCTGCTTCCCGGCAACTTTCACAATCACCATATGAAAATAGCCGTTGATCGGCTCGAGCGGCGGGAGAGCCAGCTGCAAATCGAGGCGGACGACTTCCGTGATCACGTCGCGCACGCGGGTGAGAAGTTTTCCTCCCACGTCTTCTATTTCAGCCGGCTTCAGGCGGCGAATCTCTTCTATGACAGCGAGAGGCAAGGCAAACACAGCGCTGCCGCAACGGACAAACAAAGCCTGCGAAATGATTAACGTCAGCGGCACCTTAACCGTGAAGCAGGCGCCACGGCCCAGCTCGGAGCGCACCTCAATTTCACCGTTTAACGCGTGGACGTTCGCGCGCACCACATCCAGACCGACGCCGCGGCCGGCGAGCTCGGTCATGGAAGAAGCCGTTGTAAATCCCGGGCGGAAAAGGAATTCGCGCAACTCTCGTTCGCTAAGCTCAGCGGCGGCCAGTAGCGAAAGGGTGCCGGACTCCATCACATGCCGACGAACATTTTCGTAATCGATGCCGCGGCCGTCGTCTTCGACTTCGATGAAAATGTGGTTGCCGCGATGGTACGCGCGCACCTCCACGCGGCCTTTTTCAGATTTGCCAGACTCGCGGCGCGCTGATGGGCTTTCGAGCCCGTGTGCGACTGCATTGCGTACCAGGTGGATCAGCGGATCAGAAATGTGCTGGATAATATTGTTGTCGAGTTCGGTTTCGGCGCCTTCGAGCAGAAGTTCCACCGGCTTGCCGGCTGCCTTGGACGCATCTCTTACCGTGCGGGAGAGGCGCGTGTACAAGTTGCCGATTGGTACCATGCGCGCTGCGGTGATCTCGTCCTGCAGGTGGTGGGCTAATTTTGTAAATTCATCGATGTCTGAATCCACGCGGCCCATGAACCCTTCGAGCTGTGCGAGCACCTCGGTGATGTCGGCGGATATTTCAGTCAACGAACGGGACAAGATATTGAAATCGTCATAGCGATCCATTTCCAGGTCGCTGAATTCCGCCCAATCCTGCCCCATCAGCGCTGGCATATTTGAAAAATGGCCGCGGAAAGTATCCTTTTGCGGTGGCTGGCTGCCGGGCATCAACGTCGTGCGAATGCGATTGAATTCGTGCTTTTCTTGAAAGTCTCCAACTTTTCCCGAGAGCCGGCCCTTTGAAAAATTCAATATTTCGACGAGTTTGCCGAGTTCAGACAAACGGCCGAGCATGCGCGTTCGATTTATAACGAGTTCTCCCACCGCGTTCATCATGCGGTCGAGACGCTCGAGAGAAATACGCACCGACTTCGCTTGCGGTAGGACCTGTGGCGCAGCAGAGGAGGCCACACTTGCGGCCGGTTCGCTGACAGATTCTTTTCGCTGTTCCTCGGAGCCTACCGCCGCGTGGCTGGGTTCCGCTGTTTCTTGATTTCCTTCTTCAGGCGCCAATTCTTCGATCCTGGCGAGCAGAGGATCGATAGCGCCGCGCATCTCCGCATCGCTCTCCCATTGCCGCTGAAGGAATTTTTTCAGCACGTCTACCGATTGCAGGCAGATGTCGATAAAGTCTGCGTTCGGCCGCAAATGGCCGTCGCGTAATTCGCCGATTAAATCTTCCACGCGATGTGCGACGGCGGAAAGACGATGCAGGCCGACTTGAGCCGCGGAACCTTTCACCGTGTGCATGGCGCGGAACAGGCGGTTAATATCTTCCGCCTTTGAATTTGCCTCCAGCATAAGCAGGCACTCGGTGACCACCTGCAGATGCTCCTCAGCCTCAGGAATGAAAAACTCCAGCACTTCATCGGGAACTTCGCCGTCCTTAGGCAATTTGTCGGTGTACGATATTGCCGGCGCAACGTCCGGTGGAGCGTAGTCCATCCTTGGAATAGAGCCTTCCGGGCTTGAACCGTAATCGTTCTCTGAAGCCGCTGCCGCCTCGGAGGGCGCCACAGGAAATGCGAAAGAATAACGTTGCTTGAACGCGGCGATGTCCTCAGCCGTTTCGGCGCCGCTCGAACTGATTTGCAGCAAATCGAATTCGAGCACGGAGATTGCGTCGGAGATAAACTCGGTCAGCGGTCCGTGCATGTCCGCAGTCAACGTTGCATTCATGGCGTAGTGAAAAATGTGCGCCATTTTTGCCGCCACTTCCGAAAACTGCGGGAATCCGTAGCTCGCCGAAGTCCCCGCGAGCGTGTGAGCCGCGATGTAAAGTTTTTCGAGATCCTCAGGCTTGGTTTGTGGTTCCTGCAACATCCCGGAATACTCGCGCAAGTATTGCAGATGCTCGGAAGCTTCCTGCAGGAAGATTTCCACGGATTCGTGATTAGGCAAGGTCACGGACGTTCCTCCGCGACAGCCATGGTTCGCGCTCGGTCAACGGGAACGGGCTTGCGGTATATTAGGCAGTCTCCGGCAACGATGGATTCAAAATTCATTCCCACGTTCGAAAGCGTTTCTGAATGTCCCAACAGGAAATAGCCGCCGGGCTCCAGAGCATCGTAAAAGCGCCGCAAAATCGCCAGCCGTCTTTGCGCCGAGAAATACATGAGCACGTTCATGCAAGAAATGCAGTCGAACTTGCCAAAGTAAACCGGCTCGGCAAGATTCATTTGCACGAATGAAATCATTTTTCGGATGCGCGGCCTCACCTGATAACCGTGTTTCGTCTCTGAAAAATACGTTTCCACCTGCTCGAGGGAAACATCCTGCAAGCTGCGCTTGGCGTAAACTCCCCGTTCCGCCTGGCTCAACGCGCGGCTGCTGATGTCGGTGGCCAGAACTTCAATCTCCCAAGCTTCTGCGAATTTCAACGTATCGGACAACGTAATCGCGATCGAGTAAGGTTCTTCGCCTGTCGAACATCCGGCGCTCCATATCCGCAGCGTCCGCGGGTTCTTCCAAAACTTCCTTTCCTGAATGTCCGGGAGAATTCGTTTCTTCAACGCTTCGTAAACTGCGGGATAGCGGAAGAAAGAAGTCTCCTGCGTAAGCAACTGCTCCAGCAAAGCGTCATATTCACTGCCGGAAGCGCGCACGATGCGCAACAATTCCGTCCCGCTGGCGATACGTTTCGCATCCAGATATTCGCGGATGCGAGCTGAGAAAAAACGTTCGCGCGAAGAATCCAGCAAAATCGCGGAGCGCTGCTCGATTAACGCGCGCATTTCCCCGAGCTCGGTCTCGGTGAGTTGTGCGGCGCTGAAATGTTGGATCATTTTCGGCACGCTTATTGGACCCGCTTCTTCTAATTCCTCCATGCACTACTAACGGTGCGCGCCCACCGGCGTCGCTGGTCGCGTTTCCTCCGCTAGAGGCGCTTCCGAAGGCCGCCCCGATTGCGAGCGGAATTGAGCGAGCGCCTCGTTGAGTTGTTCGGAGAGTTTCACCATGTTGCCTACAGTAGAGGCAGTCTGTCGCGCGCCCTGCGTGGTCTGCCGAGTGATTCCGGAAATAATCTGCATGGCATTCGCCACGCCTTCTGTGCCGCGCACCTGCTGTTTGGAAGCGAGAGAAATTTCCTGCACCAACTCAGCCGACTGGCGCACTACGCTTGAAATAGCCTCCAGCGCTTTTCCCGCTTGATCTGCCAGGCCCGCTCCCACTTCTACTTCGCGGGTGCCTTCTTCCATCACCACGACGGCTTCGTTGGTCTCCGCCTGGATGGCCTTGATCAGCGCCGCGATGTCTTTCGTAGCGCTGCGTGAGTGCTCTGCCAATTTGCGGACTTCGTCGGCCACCACGGCGAAACCTCGGCCAGCCTCTCCGGCGCGGGCCGCTTCGATGGCTGCGTTAAGCGCCAGCAAGTTCGTCTGCTCTGTGATGTCGTTAATCACGTTAATAATTTCTGAAATTTCCAGCGAACGATCGCCGAGCGATTTGATCTTCTTTGCGGTGGCCTGCACAGAAGCGCGAATTCGCTGCATACCCTCCAGCGTGTCGCGGACCGCGCGGTTGCCCTGTTCTGCGGCATCGAGAGCGCGGCGAGCTGCTTCGGCACTAGCTTCGGCGTTGTTCGAAACTTGCTTCATTGAAACCGTCAATTCCTCGACGGCCGATGAAGTATTGGTGATTTCCTGGTCCTGTTGGGTTGCGCCCGCGGTCATGTCGTCTGCAGCTTCGAGAATCTGGTTCGCGCTGGTGCTCACATCAACGGCCGCTTTGCGCACGCGTTCGAGAACCTTGGTGAAGTTGTCGAGCATGAAGTTCACGGAGTCCACAACGTTTCCGAGAGCGTCGTTGCTCACCTTGCCACGGATATTCAGATCGCCTCGCGCCACTTGGCTGATGGTGTTGAGCAAATCCGTGATGCTGCGCTGGAGCGAATCTTGCGCTTGCTGGTTCGTCACCGCGTGAGCGACCTTGGCTGCGCTGCGATTGAAATTCTCGGCGATAAATCCGAACTCGTCGCTCGAGCCGACCTCCACCCGTGCACGCACGTCGCCGGCCACCAGGCGTTCCGAGAATGTAGCGATCTCTGCAACCGGCGTGAGCACACGTTTGCTCAACACATAGACGAGCGAAATGGCTGCCACAATCGCAAGTACCGCTGCGCCGACCAGCGCGCCGTTGCTGCCGCCTGGAAAGGAGGTAGCATCGGCCCCCGCGCCTGCGTGCGAGCCGGCGTAGTATGCCATCCCCAGCACGCCAAAGAGTGCGGCGCCGATCCAGAAGACCAGCAACCAAATTGTGGAACTCAAACGAGATTTCATGACTTCCTCCAAGGAACTTGTCTACCGCGCAATTCGCAGAACGGACCGCAAACAGTGGTCAACCCACAAAATGAGCCCGTTCCCGTACCTTAAAAAAATGATCAATGCGTTCATCAAATCACCGGAACCGGAAAAACGTCCGTGAGGCGCCGCAAATCGACTACCAGCGCAAGACGATCATCGTGGCGCAACATTCCGCGGCAATGCGGCACTTCCGCAGGCGCCTGATCCAGCAACGACTCTTCCGTTGCCGAATACGTACCGATTACTTCATCAGCGGCAATTCCCAGCCGCAGGTCGCCGCTTTGTGAATCACCTTTCAATGCCGCTACCACGACATGTTTCGGAAGCATTCCGGGCCTGCGGCCTTCGGTAAACGCGATATCCACCAGCGGGACGATGGTTCCGCGTAAGTTGAAAACTCCCATCAGAAATGCCGGTGCCAGGGGCACGCGCGTTACAATCGGCCAATCCACCACTTCCTCTACCTCGAGCACAGAAAAACAAAAACGTTCGCGCCCAGCGCGAAACACACAATACTGCCGCTCCGGCAAGCGCTCTTCAGAGAACGAATCGTTCTCCAGGAACTCGCCGCCGCCGAGTTCAGCGTGCAGCAGTGTGGTGTTGTCGTGTTCCCTCGACATCAAGCAAGCCTCTTGATTTCGTTGAGCAGCTCGTCCAGCGTAAAGGGCTTGGCTACGTAGCCATTGGCGCCCTGTTGTTCGCCCCAGTAGCGATCGCTCGGCGCCGTCTTCGAAGTCACCAGGATGACCGGGATCTGCGCATACGATTGGTGGCTCTTCAAATCGCGACAGGCCTGAAAGCCATTTCGTTTCGGCATCACCACATCCAGCAAAATTACGTTAGGACGCTCTTCGTCAATCGCTTCTTCGATCTTTGTGGGATCGGAAATTCCGATGGAGGAAAAGCCACCTTCCTGCAGCATGTTTTGCATCAGCCGGATTTCGGCTTGCGAGTCGTCCACAACCAGAATTTTCTTCAACATGCCTCCGCCTCCACACGCGAGCCCCGAGAAAGAATTGCAACTAAACAGCCACCTTTGGCCTGAAATTCTCGCAATGCGAACATGGTGCCAAAGCCTTTCATTGCTGGGCTTTGCCCGCGATTCGCCGTTCGCTCACGAGCCAGATACCAGACGATGAGAAACCGTTTCCGTATCAGCTTGAGACTCTTTCTCACCGGCCCTCATTTCGGCCGCGAGCGATGAGAATCGCTGCATAATCTCGTGTAACCGCAAGGCCATGGTGTGCACCGTGCGTATTTGGTTGCGACATTCGCCGGTCACCTGCTCCGGTTCCAGCAACAACAAATCCGCGTTCCCCAGGATCGAGGTCAAGGCATTGTTTACGCTCGGCCGCACTTCGAGCATGTAGCGGCCTAATGTTGCTTGGGCTTGGCTTTCAATCGCCAGGCGTTCTGCGCGTTGTGCGCGGGTCACCGCTTGCACCCGGCGTAAAGCTTCGGAAGACACCAGAATTAGCGTTGAGATCCATCCGTCCTGTCGCGGAATAATTTGCAAATGCGGATAGTCGGACTGTAGTGACGCAATGTCTTTTTGATCATCGCAAACACAAACGCATGTAACGTTTGGCAGCGAATGCAAAGTAGCCAGGATTTCAGAAACTTTTCGGTCGCGAACGGGTCCTACAATTACCAGGTCGTATCCGGTCGCAGTCGAACCCGGCCAGACATTGCTGGTGACTAGCGTAACTTCCGGAACGTAGCGCTCAGCTTGCCAACGTGCCGCTATCGAACGAGCAAATTCCGTATCGTCCGAAACAATCAGGACGCTGGCATGATTCAAGGGGTCCCCCATCTGTCTTGAGCTTTAGGGCTGAAGCTTTTCGGCTTCCTCGATGAACGAAAGAAGCCGTTTTGTGCTGATACCGAGATTCACTGCTGCCTCCGTATTTTTTGCGCGCTTGGCCTGTTCCACGCGTCCCTGGAAATAGGAAACTTCTGTTCGCGCCAGCACCAGCGCGGAAGCGAGCGGTTTCAAATCGCCGGAGCGTTTTCGTTGATCGATTGCCAGACCGAGCAACGCTCGTGCTACCACGGCGCGCCGCAAGTCTTCCGCTTCTTGTCCGCCATCGGCCACGAAAGCGCCTACTTCCCACGACGAGAGCAACACTTTCGTATCCTGCAAAACAACAGTGGACATCGATCGTCCGCGCGAAGGCGGAGCGGCAATCAGTTGTTCCCAAATTCCTTCGAGGCACTTCTCCATTTCTGCCGTGCTCGTGGGCGCGGCGGGACCATCATTTCCAGAACGGGGAGCTTGAACCGCTGCCGGCGGAATGCTGGGCGGTGTCTTGGCAGGCTGGTTCGCAGCACTGTTGGCGTCGGTATTTTTCGGTCCCGGAGAGTTCGACGGTGAAACTTGAACCGCCGCGGGCGCAGGTGTACTCGAAATTGCCGGCTCTTCTTCGTCGTGATGTATGAGCGGAGCTTCGGCGGCATCGTCAGGAAGGTGTATGCAAGCTGGACCGCCCTGCGCGGTTCCCAGGGCTTCTTCTAAATCGGCGCGCAACGCAAGCAATTGCTCGAAGGCGCGCCTCACCGAATTCGCCGTGTAGTCCTTATGAAAAGGTTGGCGCCAGTTTTCGCAGGAATAGCGCAACTGAACCATCGGTTCGGCGGCCGAGAGGCCCGCACGCCGGCAATCCACCGTTTGTACTCCAAGGGAATCGAGCGCTTCGATCGCGTGGTGCACCGCGTTCAGGTCCGCATGCAACAGGCGAATAAAAGCTCGGCGAAGCAGAAAATTGAAACGGCAGAAAGTGATTAGCGCCGCCGGATCGTAAAACAAGGGCCCAGCAGACTCTTTTACCAGCCGGCCCTGTTCCAACAGGCCATGTTCCATCAGGTCTCGCAAACTCTGGCACTGCGCGATTTTTTCCAGGATCTGATCCAGCGGCGCGCACCATTCCAACGGTGCCAGATCTACTTCGCCTAATACTGGTTGCAGCACCTGCGCGGCGTCGCTGAGGCCAATGTCCTTGCGGTAAAGGTCTTCCGGCGCGCACAATGCGAAATACTGCACCAGAAGCAAGTCGATCTTGTCGCGGTCGGCTGCTGTCTTTTCCTGCTTCCGCAACTGCCTTTGCAAAAACGCCCGTAATCCGTCCTCGCTGGCATTCAAGATTTCCGGCGGGAGCTGGCGAATTTGGAACGCACGAAGGTTCTCATCAATGGAGTCGAACCATTTCAGGTCCGCGTCGAACACATCGCGCGTGGGCCGCAACGGCGGCATTTCTCCCGCGGGATGCAGAAGCGGCGCGAAGTTGAATTGCGTAGCAAGCGCAGCGTACAGCGGATAAGCCAGCCGCGCTTCGCTCCATTGCGATGCAGAATCGGAAGGCGTTGCGCTTTTCTTTGAGTTTGAAACATTCGTGTTTGTGGTCATGGTTTGATGATCCAATTGTCGATGCTTCCGACGAATCTAGCAGCCACCGCTTTACGTCCGTCGTGATATCTCACCGCCACTACCGTGGCGCAGGCATCCAGCGATCCATCTGAATTCAGCAGTTGCACGCGATCTTCGAATTCCAAAGGCAACTGTGAAGAGAACAAAACCTCGTTCGCCGTACCGAATTCAATTACTGTTTTCTCCTGCAATCGCTGCCGGCCAGATCCCAGAGTTAACACTCGCACGGGTATTCGCATGGGCGAAGCTCCGGGAAAAAGTTGGGCCAATTTTTCAGCGCAGGTCTGTTCTTGCGAAATCCCCTCTAACTCCGCTTCACTCAACACGCGTCCCCCCGATCCTTCCGGCCTGGTCGTTCGCGAGCAATCTCACTGCTCTGGGAAGTTCATGCGAGCAGAGCGGTAGGCTACCAAGAAGAGCGAAAAACTCCCCGCGATAGGAATGCACACGAACAGCCAAAGATGGATGAGCGACCAGAATATTAAGTGGTTCTATTTCAGGTTATTGCGGGAGCAAGAGTGAAACTGTTGTCTCGTGCCGTCTCAGTGTGCGACGAAGCGTCTCACGCGGCGCAGCGGATGGGAGCCTGAAGCCCGCTCGCGCGCGTCGGGTGAGACGCGTTCCATACTGTTACGACGCCATTCGCACGTGGTCTTTATGCGTTGGGCGCAGCGGAATATTGTAAAGCTTCAATTTGCGATAAAGCGTGGCGCGGCTGATTCCCAGCATTCTGCCAGCGAGAGCTTTGTCCCCACCGGCTTGCTCGAAAACGCGCAAGATGGTTATGCGCTCAAGGTCGGCCAGCGCCGTAGTGGAAAGCGCGGAGTCGCTGCTATCCGCGCTGTCGCTATCTTGCACCATGGAAATGGACGGCGGGAGATCGCTCGCGTCAATCGTGTGATGATCGCCCAGGGCAACGGCGCGCGCGATACAATTCTCGAGTTCCCGCACATTACCCGGCCAGTCGTATGCCAGAAAATTTTTCATGGCATTGGGCGTAATTTGAATGTTTTCGCCCGGTGCATAGCGGTCCAGAAAGCAATGAACGAGCTGTGGTATGTCGGAGCGCCTTTCGCGGAGGCTGGGTAAATGCACGGTTACCACATTCAAACGGAAATAGAGGTCTTTGCGAAACGTGCCAGCTCTGTAGGCGGCTTCCAGATCGCGATTGGTGGCCGCAATCACACGCACGTCCACCGGCACTTTCACATTGCTTCCCACAGGCCGCACCTCTTTCTCTTGCAGCACACGCAACAGCTTGGCTTGCAGTTCCAACGGGAGTTCGCCGATTTCGTCCAGAAAAATCGTTCCGCCGTTCGCGGCCTGAAAAAGCCCGGCTTTGGTCTTAAGTGCACCGGTAAAAGAGCCCTTTTCGTGTCCAAACAACTCGCTCTCCATCAACGTCGGCACCAGCGCGCCGCAATCCACCGCCACAAAAGGCATTTGCGCCAGCGGTCCCCTGAAATGAATCGCGCGCGCTACCAGTTCTTTGCCCGTGCCGCTCTCGCCGGTAATCAACACGGGGGTACGCGTTTCTTTCAGCCTGGAAATCATTCGAAGAACATCTTCGATTTTTGAAGATGTTCCCACGATCCCGTCGAGCTGCGTCTCCGTGCTAACCCGCTCGCGTAAAAACTGATTTTCCGCCACCAGGCGAACCTTCTCGGCCATTCGTTGCAAGAGCTGCCTTAGTCTCTCAACGCGAAATGGCTTTTCGATGTAGTCGTAAGCGCCCTGTCGCATGGCATCCACAGCCGATTCAATCGAGCCGTGCCCGGTCATAATTGCGGTTTCTGCGCGCGGCAATTGTTCTCGTATTTTCCTCAGCAGGTCCGCGCCGGACAGGCTGGGGAGCTTCAAATCGGTGACCACGATGTCGGGCGGGCTGGTTTCCACCAGTTCGAGCGCCGACTCAGCCGTTTCCGCCTCCGCGCAGGCGAAACCGAGCCCTTGCCCCACGGTCATGCACAGCCGCCGGATGCTTTGTTCGTCGTCCACAATTAAAAATCGAAGTTTCGATTCTTCTTTCATGGTTTTCCGATCGTCTTTTCCACCGCCGCAATGAGTTGATGAATGCGGAACGGTTTTTCAACGCAAGGCGTGCCATTTCTCGCTAGTTGCGCAATCGTGTCGGCGCTGGCTGTGTCGCCGGTTATAAAAATAATTCGCGAGGCCAGTTCCGGCCGGTGCCGCGTTAGCCAATCGTGAACATCAGCGCCGGTTATTCCGCCGGGCGTTCGAAAATCCGAAATCACGCCGCGAAAGTCGCCGGTCGCCAGCAGTTGCAAGCCGTCGGTGGCCGACGCCGAACACTCTATTTTGTATCCGCGACGTTCCAGAGCCGTGCGCAGAAATGCGGCAACCGATGGCTCATCCTCAATCAGCAAAATGCGCCCGCGCGCTACCGTCGGGGTCATGCTTGCGCCCCTCATTGCGACTCCCGCTGTTCGTACGCTTCCACCGTTTTTGCCGCCACCGGAAGCCGCACAATAAAGGTGGACCCAATACCATCCGGATTGTTCCGCGCCGAAATCTCTCCCGAGTGTGCGCGAACAATGCCATAACAAATGCTGAGGCCAAGCCCGGTGCCTTTACCTACTTCCTTGGTGGTGAAAAAAGGATCAAAAATACGGTCAGGATGCGAGATCCCCGGCCCGTTGTCGCGGAATACTATTTCCAGGCTCCCGTCGTGATGCGCTGTTGTGATTTCGATTTTTCCCTTGCGTCGCGTCTCATGCACCGCGTCGTAAGCGTTGTTCAATATATTCAGAAATGCCTGCTGCAACTGGTGCGGATCGCCAACGATCACCGGCAAAGCATCGCCATAGTTTTCGATTAGCTCCACACCGTGATTGGAAAGATCGTAGGCGCGAAGTTTTACGGTTTGTTGCAGCACAGAATTAACCTGCAATGGTTCACGCTGCGCCGGCATTTGCCGCGCAAAACTGAGCAGATTTTGGACGATCACGCGCGTTCGCTGCGCTTCCTGCAAAATAACGTGCAACTCTTCCTTCGCATTTTCGGGGACTTCGGGATTCTCTAGGAGTAGGTCCGTAAAGCCGACGATTGCGGCGAGCGGGTTGTTCACTTCATGCGCCACGCCTGAAACCAGTTGACCCAGCGCGGCCATTTTTTCCGTGTGCATCAACTTCGCTTGAAGGTCCGCTGCGTCCGTAATGTCGGTCATCACCACCACGATGCTGTTGATATTTCCTTGTTCATCCCGCATGGGGCTTAAGCTCACGGAAAACTGTCCGGTGGTGCCGTTTCCGCGAGATAGCGGGATATCCAGATTATCGAGCGCTGATCCTTGCAGCACGCGCTCTTGCGCTTCAACCAGCAGACCTCGTCGCGCTGGTGGTACGAGTTGAACGAGCGCATGCCCCAACAAATCCTGTTCTTTATAGCCAGACTCAAAGCAGCGGCGATTGGCGTAACTCACAAGGCCGGCCGTATCAAGCACCAGGATCATGCTCTGCGTGTTGTTCAGAATATTTTTGTTGAAGTCACGTTCACGGCGATAGCGGCGTTCGGCGGTGCGCCGGTCGGTGATGTCTTTCAAAACGTGAATGGTGCGAAGCTCGTCTTTCGGCCCACCGTGAATGCGCGAAGCCGAGACGAGAAAAGTTCTGTCAGCAGCTTCATGAATAAACTCCTCATGCGAGGATTGCGGATTTCTGCAGAAAGGACAAAATCCAGCCTGCGCCGGCGACGAAAGCAGCTCCATGGTGCCGATATCGCGGCCAATCGCTTCTGTGGGCGGCACCTCCAGCAGATCCGCCAACGCGCGATTGAGCCGCAATACGCGATTGCTGGTATCGTGGACGATAATGAAGTCCGATATCGCGTCGAAATCCTGCACCCACTGCTTGCGCGATTGCTCGATGCGCGAAAACAGTCGCACATTTTCCAGCGCCACCGCCGCATGGCTGGCGAGGGCTTCCAGTAAATGACGCTCAGCCGGAGAAAGCTCGCGGCTTAAATCCACAAGGCAAAGAACACCCAGAAGTTCCAATTCGCTGCCGAAAAGCGGAGCGAGCACAAGTTCCTTCCATCCAAGCGATTCTGCCAAGCCAGGCCCGAGAAGTCGCGCGGCAAATCCTTTGCGCAATTCGGAGCCGAGCGACAGGGCCTGTTCCGCCAGCGTTCCTGCCAAACGGTGCTGCGTCATCGCGTCCCAGCGATGCGCCGGGCCGCTGAGCGCAGCAATTTCCCAGTCAGATTCGCGGGCCAAAACCAGAACGGCTGAGCGCGCACCCAACATTTCCGCTGCGCGGGCGGTCAGCCGGCGGGCAAACTCTTTAGTTCCTAGCGATGGATTTAGCTCAAGTGTGGTGGCGGAGAACTGGGCCAGCAGGCTCTCCGACGAGCCGTCGAGTCGAGTTGAGACATCTCCGCTTCGTTTCAATGCACGCATGGAGGATGGGGGCTTGCGCGCGAATCCTGGGTACGTAAAAGACGTTACGGCCCCATCTCATTTTGAGTCAAGCCAGCCGCCCCGCAATGTTACGTAAGCAGCAATCGCAGGTTGTCGCAGGCTGAGACGCCGACCAGGCTCAGATCATGGGGACTGAGACAGTTTTCTGCAAGCGAACTTCAATGCTCGACCGCTTACTTCTATGTAAGTCTACTCATATCAGTCGTATCCGACGGCTCTTGGCACATCAACCCAAAGCGGAAATATCGGCCGACGCATGGCAGCCTTCGTGCAATTTCCGCAGTCGGAGTTATCCCCTCAGGGAGGGCGCGGTCATGCGGTCCAGGCCAAGTATTGCTGTTTTGGTACTTGCAATGTTTCTAGGTAGATCATTTGCAGTCATAGCCACAGCCTCGGCACAAGAAAATTCGGCGGAAGCTTCCCGGCGGAAGATCCGTACACGCGTGGTGCCGGAATATCCTTCACTTGCAAAGCAAATGAATGTTTCAGGAAAAGTAAAGATTGAGGCCAGCGTGGCAGCAGACGGGCATGTGCTAACTACCAAAGTAATCGGCGGAAGTCCTTTGCTAATAAATTCCGCGCTGGAAGCGTTGAAGAAGTGGCGTTTTGAGCCAGCTCCGAGAGACACCACGGAGATTGTTGAATTCGAGTTTAACCCGCAGGGCAACTAGGGGGGCGGCCGCCGCTTGATGGGCGGAAGTTTTCAATGGACGGGAAGTGGAGGCATTACGATATGACAATTGGGAAGAAGCTCTACTTGGGGTTTGGCGCCGTACTCGCCATCATGTTGATACTTTTCATCATCAACATTTTCACGGTGCGACGCGAATATAGCGCGCGAGCCACAGTCGCCTCCACGCTTTCTGACGTGAAGGCTATCGAAAGCGTTCGCTTCCAGATGATGGAGAATCGTTTGTATCTGGGAAATTACCTGCTTAGCGGCGACCTTCGCGACGAAGACAAGACCAACAAAGGCGTCGGCGATTTGTCGGCGCTTCTAAAGGACGTCGAATCCAGAGCCAATGACCCAGGCCTCAAGTCTGCGTTTGTCCAGGTTGAAAATGGCGAACACAGTTGGGCCGAGGATTTCGCGAAGCCCATGATTGCGAAGCGTCATCAAGTGGACGCCGGCGACGCCACGGTCTCCGATCTGCAGATTTTTTATCTTCAGCATGATCCCAATTCCTGGTTCAACAAATCTTCCGCCGTTTTGGATGAGGCCAGTCTGGCCGTTCGCAAATCGCTGGATGATTCGAACACCTCGGCTGCCTCCGCGACAGCGTTGAGCACCATCATCACCACCGTCGGCACCCTGCTGGCGATCCTCCTGGGAGGATTCATCGCTTTCGCGACCGCAAAATCGATTAAAGAACCGTTGTATCACTTGATTGAAGTGGCCCACAGCATCGGGGAATCCGGCGATTTGGATCAGTCCATCGATATCCACCGGGATGATGAAGTGGGAATACTGGCGTCCAACTTCAACAAAATGATCGTACACCTGAAAGAAATGGCGGCCGTCTCCGCGGCCATCGCAGAAGGTCAATTGTCTGTTTCCGTCAAGCCGCGTTCCGCGCAAGACACCATGGCATTGGCCTTCACGCGAATGACGCAAGGTCTTCGCGACTTGGTTCGTCAAGTGCGCGACAGCGCTTCGCAAGTGGCCAGCGGTTCCGGACAAATGGCCAGCGCTTCCGATGAGTCAGCGAAAGTAAGCGTGCAAGCGGCATCTGCAATTGATGAAGTCACCAGCACCATGCACGAAATGAGCATCAACGTGCAGAACGTGGTGAAGAACACGCAGGTGCAAGCTTCTAGCGTGGCCGAAACGTCTGCCTCCATCGATCAGATGGTCACTTCGATTCAACGCGTGGCAGACACCGCAAAACTCCTGGTGGACATATCGCACCGCTCGCGGGAAGAAGTTCAAACCGGCATGGTAACCATGGACAAGGCCACCGAGGGATTGAACCGTACCAGCCATGCAATTCAATCTTCGGCGGAAATTATCGACGTCCTTGGGCGCCGTGCTGATGACATCGGAAAAATTATCGAAGTCATCGACGATCTCGCCGAACAAACAAACCTCTTGGCGTTGAACGCTGCGATCGAAGCGGCTCGTGCGGGAGAACACGGATTGGGTTTCGCCGTCGTCGCCGAAGAAGTGCGCAAGCTGGCAGAAAAATCCACGCAGTCCACCAAGGAAATTTCCGAACTCATCCAGGGCATACAAAAAGAAGCCCGCGAAGCCGTGGACAACATGGAGAAAAGCACCAGCATGGTCCAGGAAGGATTGTTGTTGAACAAGGACCTTAGCTTCGCGCTCGAAAAAATCTCGGACGTGGTTTCCGAGGTTTACAAATTCTCGCAGGAAATTGGCGCGGCAACCATGGAGCAATCCAGCGGGTCCACGCAGATCGCCAAAGCCACCAACCGCTTGACCGAAATCACACAGGAAATCAATTCGTCGGTCGAAGAACAGGCTTCCGGAGCGCAAGGTGTAGTACGCGCAATGGAAAAAATGCGCGAACTCGTGCAGCAGTCGAGTTCGAGTTCATCCGAACTAGCGGCCGCCGCGGAACAGATGTCAAAACTCTCGCGCGCGCTGCTGGAATCGATGGACCGCTTCGTCCTGGATGAAGGATTCACCGAGAGCCGCCGTCATGCTCCCCGCCGTGCACCCGCAGGACAGGAACGGCAAACGCGTGAAGAGTACGCGGAATTGGCACACTCGTAGAGGCGCACACATCCAGACATGGACAAAGAACTCCAGCTTGTAGGGTTCCGCATCGGAGAGGAAACTTTCGGCGTGCCAATCTCCTTGGTGCGCGAGATCGTGCGCGTTCCAGCTATCACTTCGGTCCCTAATGCGCCCGACTACATCGAAGGGGTAATCAATCTTCGCGGCCGCATCATTCCAGTCGTCGATTTGCGCAAGCGCTTCCACGAAAAGGTTGGCGAGCCCAGTAAGAAAAACCGAATCGTGGTCGTCGAGCTGGAGAACCGCTTGATTGGCTTGATGGTGAATTCTGCATCCGAGGTTTTGCGTATACCGCCCTCGGATATAGAAGCCCCGCAAGATGTTTTTCAGGAAGGCGAGTTGAACTACATCACAGGTGTCGGGAAGCTGCGCGGCCGTCTGATCATTCTGCTCGATCTCAACAAAGTTCTGCAGCGCGGTGAATTACGCCGTTTGGACCAAGTCGCCGAATCCGTGGACCAGGTTCCGGCCGGCCACTTGGAGAGATAAACATAGATTTGACGGGAAACGGCAACACTGAGGAACGAATGTCCACTACTACTCTCGCGACGCAGGTGCCACTCACAGAAGCGGAATTGAAGCTTTTGCAAACGCTGGTTTACCAGGAATGCGGAATGTATTTCGACGAACGCCGCACGCACTTTCTGAAGGATCGGTTGCAGCGTCGCCTAAAAGCTTGCCAGATGGATTCGTTTTACACCTATTACCGTTTGCTTACCAGCCGCGAAGGGAAACAAGAACTCGTATCGCTTCTCGAAAACTTGACTGTAAACGAGACAAGCTTCTTCCGCATTCGTCCGCAACTTGATCTTTTTCAAAAAGTGACGCTCGAAGAAATTCTGAAACGCAAACAGGAACGCCGCGATTGGTCTTTGAAGATATGGAGTGCGGGATGCTCCACCGGTCAGGAGCCTTATACTCTCGCTCTTCTGGTCTGCGACGCCTTGGCCTACTACTACTTGCGAAATCCGCTTCCGTTCGAGATGCCCACGCCCAAGCCGCTGATTCCGCCGCCGTGGAAAGTTGAAATCCTGGCTTCCGATATCAATTATTCGGCGCTGCTCACGGCACAGCAGGGAATTTATACCGAGGCGCAAATGGAAACGGTGGATTACACCTGCCGGCTGCGCTATTTCGATAAAGTCGGCGACAAATATTCCGTCAAGCCGGCGCTGAAAAATTTGGTTCAGTTCGACTTTCACAATCTGAAAACGGAATATCTGCCTCTGCGCAACGATGTGATCTTCTGCCGCAATGTGATGATCTATTTCGACGAGCCGGAGCAAAAGCGCCTGATCGACAAATTTCACCGTTGCTTGAATCCGGAAGGCTATCTATTCGTCGGGCACGCGGAAAGTTTGTTTGGGCTCACCACGAAATTTCACATGATTCACCAAAACAGCGCGACCGTATACCAGAAAATTGAGGGGGCCCCGTGAGCTTTCTGCCCGACGATCGCGCGTCCGAACTCCGCGAGCTTTTCTTCGAAAGCGCCGCGGAGATTCTCCAGAACATGAACGAAGCCGGCCTTGCGCTGGAAGGGCATCCAGCCGACAAGGAACATCTTCGCAGTGTTCGGCGTGCGGTGCACACTCTAAAAGGGGACTCCGCGGCTTGCGGTTTTCGCGAGCTTAGCGAACTCGCCCACGAACTCGAAGACGTCCTGACCCCGGAACTGGCCAAGGAAAATGCTGTGTTGATTCCCGAGGTCGTTCTCACTGCGGCTGACACTTTTCACGAAATGCTCGCCGCCTATCGCGACCATCTGCAGCCGCCTGATGGCGGCGCGCTACGCGACCATATCAATCGTCTCTTGCATAAGAGCGCGGTCCAGCCTGAGAAAGCATCCGACGAAGCAAAATTCGAATGGAACGAATATGAGCGCTTGATGATCGCGGAGGCATCTCGACGCGGGGAATCGATCTATAACATCGCGCTCTATCTGGATTCGGAATCGCTGCTCCCCGCCGCGGCTTTCGAGCTGGTGCGCAAAGCGCTCGAGGGCGCCGGAAAAATCATGTTTCTGCGTCCGGAAAGTGCTGCACAAGCTGCCTGCACAAATTTAATTGAGGCCGCACTTTCCAGCGAGAAGTCCGTGGATTGGATTCGGAAGCATTGCCAGGTTCCGTCTGTGGTTTCGCGTATCTCGGTCGTGAAATGTGCTGTCGCGGAAGCTCCTCCCCGCGATCTTCTCGAGATTCTCGTAGAAGCTGAAGCGGCTGCCCTGTCGGCCAAGGTGGACGCCGGCAGATCGGACACGGCACTCGATCATCAAGAGGATTCGCACGAGGGCGGCACGTCTTCGGGTCTAGCCCATGCCGCGGCGGAAAACACCTTGCGCGTGGATGCCGGACGCATCGACATCGTGATGAATTTAGTGGGCGAGCTGATCATAGGAAAGTCCATGCTGCAGCGGACCATTAACGAATTTGAGCGTGCGCATCCGAGGGATCCGTTGCGCGGAAAATTCGCCGACGCCCTGGCCTTTCAATCTCGCGTTCTCGGCGAACTGCAAAAGTCGGTGATGAAAATACGCATGGTTCCGGTGGAGCAGCTCTTCCGCCGTTTCCCGCGCGTGGTGCGCGATGTGGCCAAATCACGGAACAAAGACATTAACCTCGAAGTGGCCGGGCAAAATACCGATTTGGACAAAAGCATTCTCGACGCTCTCGCTGAACCTCTCGCGCACTTGGTTCGCAACGCAGCGGATCATGGCATCGAGACCGCAGCCGAGCGCCAAGCCGCTGGCAAGCCTGTCCGCGGAACCGTTCGTTTGGATGCCTATCACGAGGGTGACCAAGTCGTAATCGAAATTTCCGACGATGGGCGTGGCCTGGACCGAGACAAAATTCTGCGTCGTGCGCTCGAGTGCGGCATTGTCACCCCGAACGACACGGCGCGTCTGAATGATTCCGACATCATGCATTTGATTTTCGCGCCCGGCCTCAGCACGGCGGACGAAATAACCGAGATCTCTGGTCGTGGCGTGGGCTTGGATGTCGTTAAATCTGCGGTCGATAATTTGAAGGGTTCCATTGAGCTTGAAAGCGATCTGGGACAAGGTACGACTTTCCGGTTGATGGTTCCTCTCACCCTAGCGAGTATCCAGTCGCTTCTCTTCCATGTCTCGGGAAGGCTCTACGCTGTGCCTTTGGCCATGGTCGTGGAAATTACGCGTGTGTCAGAAGGCGAAATCCATCGCGTGGACAACCACGAGGTCTTTCAATTGCGCGACCAAGTTCTCACACTCGTTCGCCTGGAGCGCCTGGAATCGAAGGTCACACGCGCGCGTGAGAAGCGAATCTTTGTAATTGTGATCGGCTCAGGAAGCCGCAAGTTTGGGCTCGCCGTGGACAGTTTGATGGGAGAAGAAGAACTCGTAATCAAAGCTCTTGAAGATCGCCTGGTGACTTCGCCGCTGGTCAGCGGTGCTTCCATACTCGGTGACGGAACGGTCGTGCTCATATTGAACGTACCGGCGGTAATTTCGCATTTGTCCAGAATTCAACCTGTGGGGGCCATCGCGTGAGCCTGAACGCAAAAATTCGCGTTCTAGTGGTCGATGATTCGGCGCTGATGCGGAAGCTCATTCCGCAAGTGCTGCATCGCGATCCTAACATCGAGGTTGTCGGTACCGCGATGGATGGAGAAATGGGTCTGAAGAAGATCGCCGAGCTGCACCCGCACGTAGTCACGCTCGATCTGGACATGCCGCGCATGGACGGAATCGAGATGCTGCGCCAGATAACTCGCAAGCACCACGTTCCGGTAATCGTTTTCAGCGCGCAGACAGATCGCAGCGCCTCCATCACTTTAAAGGCTCTCTCCCTCGGCGCTTTCGACTTTGTCACCAAGCCTCAAGATGCTGCTTCGGGCCGCATCGAACATATTGCCGCAGAATTTGCGCTGAAGATCAAAGTCGCTGCTGCTTCGGGCGCTCCGAAGATGATTATCACGGTGCCGTCCGCCAAGCGCAGAGAACGCAAGCCGACGGCGATGCCAAATTGGCCCTCGCGCGTCGTGGCCATCGGCATCTCCACCGGCGGTCCCAACGCCTTGCAGTATCTTTTTTCGCAGCTTCCTGAAGATTTTCCCGGATGTCTCTTGGTTGTGCAGCACATGCCGGAAGGCTTCACCGATATGTTTGCGCGGCGCCTGCATGAATCCTCGGCAATCGAAGTAAAAGAAGCCCAATCGGGCGATCTGTTGCTGGCCGGTCGTGCGCTAATCTGTCCCGGAAATCGGCATATGAAAGTTCGGCGAATGGAGCATGGCAACATCGCCATTTTGGTGGATCAGCCGAGGGTTAACGGGCACCGCCCGTCGGTGGACGTCCTGTTCCAATCGGTAGCGCAAGAATTCGGCAGCAACGCAATCGCCGTGTTGATGACTGGCATGGGTGACGATGGCGCCGCAGGCCTTGGCGCAGTTCGCTCTGCTGGCGGTCTTACCTTGGTGCAAAGTCCCGATTCTTGTGTCGTGGACAGTATGCCTCGTTCCGCAATCGAGCGGGGCTTCGCTTCGCGGGTGGTTTCGCTCTCGAATCTTTCAGGTGTGTTGCAATCGAAATGTGCGGTCGAACGTGCGCCGGCCGAGCCAGTGCCGGCAAAGATCGGTGGCGGTGATTGATGGGAAAGATTTCCGAAGGAGATGGTTATGAAACAGTTTGAAGCTTTGACCAGAAAGAAAGACAGCGAGCCCGTGCGCTACTTGATCGTGGACGATTCCGTCTTCGCGCGGAAGAGTCTTGCGAAGATGATCGAATCGTTTGGCGGCCAGGTAATTGGCGAGGCGGGTGACGGCTGCACGGCCATCACCGAATACGCTCGTACCAAGCCGGACATCGTTCTGATGGACATCACCATGCCGCAGATGGAAGGCATCGAAGCTGTCGAGCGTATCGTCCAGGAACATCCCGACGCCCGCATCGTCATGGTTTCTTCGGTCGGCTATCAGGACAATATTCTTGCCGCTTTGCAAAAGGGTGCGCGCCACTTCGTCCAAAAACCGGTTAAGCCCGACGCGCTCTACGAAATCATCCGTTACGTTCTCAATGACGACGGCGTCACCGTGACAGTTGGCGCCGGCCAGGAGAAATCTCGATGAGGATGGATCTGATCCAACCATTCATCGGTTCGCTGGACGCAGTGCTGGCCGAGATGATGAAGGCGCCTGCAAAGATCGTGGACCTTACTATGGAAGTGGAGGGATATCGTCGTAAAGGTGCCGCGGCGGTGGTAACTTTTCGTGGGCAAATTGAAGGCCGTGTAATCCTGGACATGGACCCCGGCGCAGCGGCACAAGTAGCCAGCTTGCTTTTCGGCACGGATGTGGCTCCCGATGAAGCAATCGTTAAAGAAACCGTGTGTGAGCTGGCCAACATGGTCATCGGCAACGCCGTAACCCAGCTAAACGACGGCGGATTTCAATTCAAAGTGTTTCCGCCCGAAATCGTCGCTCAAGAGCAGTGCGCGCAGACAGGAAAAGATTCCGAGGCGACCATACTTTGTTTCGAAACTCCCCGCGGAAACGTGTATCTGAATATCGCCATGAAATATCTACAGCGCCGCAGTCGCGAACGCTCCGCCATACCGGTCGCCTAGGATTTAAGCTGGAACAGTGCCGGCCACTACGGCGATCTAACGCGCCCGCGGACCCACTCGGCGGTATTCCACGCCGTGCCGGAATAACCCGGCCCTCGGAATCTCTTCTGAATACACCACGTTCGCTGGAAGGAAGATATTCGCGGCATCCGGCGAATAAGGAACAGCCACTTGAATCAACGCTTGTGTGTCGTAGCGTCGTTTGCTCCGAAAGCACATTCCAATGGGCGAAATGTCCTCGCAAACGGCTAGCTCGTCGTCGCTGTCCGGCTGGCGGATGCACGCCGTCAGCCGCGTCTTCATACGCATGCGTTGGCGGGCTCGCTGCTCTTCGCCACCCGGGATCTGGTCCGCTTCCCGCGCGCCTTTTCCGCGAGCGGCTCGCAGTGAGCGCTGCTTTTCATCTTCGTGGGGAGCCTGCGTCCAAATGCTCGGAACACCGCAAGTCTTGCAATGCCGCGCGATGCCGCGATTCGTTTCAAATCCGCGCAGTTCCAGCTCGTTCAAATAAGCTACCTCGCGGCTCTTGCAGTAGCTGCAATGCAACAGCATGCGCGCCACCGCTTCGGTGGATTCTGCAATGGACGGGAATTCTATCTTCCAGAAATCATTCTCATTGTCCAGTATCTCGATACCATAAAGATGACCGTCCTTTTGACGGCCAAATTCGCCTACGATCCTGGCCGGAACGGTCTTCTGGGAATCGGCTCCCGCCTGACGCCTAATTTGAATCTGTTGCTCGGGCTTCAAGTCCCGCTCCAGAATAATCACCGCGCCGCCGCGATTGATCAGCAGCGTGCGAGTCGGCTCCTTGAACTCCTGTCCGTTGCTATCAGTGCCGGAAGCTTCCAGCAGCACGGTCAACGAAACACGGTCGGTGCGTCGCATCGACGCCGTAGCCATCACTACCTCCTAAGGACCTGGGGACCCCACTGGTCAAGATAACATACCGCATCGATTCATTGTCTTTCACGAAACTAGACCGAGACCGCAATAGTTAACTGATTTATCCTGCGCTATCATGAGCGCTCATGAAAAAATTGTCGTTATTTCTGCGCCTCACTATCGCAGGCGGCGGGAGGTGACCATTTTTGGTTCGCGACCTGTTCAAAAGGTCCTTGGAATAACCTACTTACTCTGTCCGTTTGTGGTTTCGTGCATATTCTTGATGATTTCAGTATCCGCACACGCTCAATCAGGCGACGCCGACAGCACTCGCGTAGAAGGTACGGTCCATGATTCCAGCGGCGCTTCCGTTTCTAGCGCCCAAGTTGAGCTGAAATCAGGAGCCTTCTCCGCCGCAATGCTTGTTAATCCGTCGGGAAGTTTTGCATTTGAAAATGTTCCGGGAACCTCCGGCACGATCACGGTCAGCGCCAACGGGTTTCAAAATTTCCGACAAGATTGGAACGCTTCGGCCGGAAAACCTGTGCACATCGATATCGTCCTGGCTCCTGTGCCCTTGGCTCAGCAAATTGTCGTCACCGCCAACCGCGCGCCAACGCTGATGAGCGACCTCCCGGCAAGCGATATCCAACTCACGCGCGACGATCTCCAGGCTACGCCCGCTCTTACGCTAGACGACGAGTTGCGCCAGGTGCCCGGATTTAGCCTCTATCGCCGGTTCAGCAGCCGTGTAGCAAATCCCACCACACAAGGAGTTTCACTCCGTGGCTTAGGCGCAAACGGAGCAAGCCGCGCCCTGGTGCTGGAGGACGGTATTCCCATCAACGATCCTTTCGGCGCCTGGGTTTATTGGGACCGCGTGCCGGCTGAATCGGTCGCCAGCGTGGAAATTTCTCAGGAAGGCGGATCCAGCCTGTATGGCAGCGATGCGCTGGGAGGAGTAATCCAGTTCATAACTCGTCCCGCCGAGCCGGCTGGAATCTCGCTGGAGACTTCCTACGGAAATCAAAACACTCCCGATCTTTCTCTTTCGGCCGGCGGCCAAAAAGGTCCTTGGGAGTCCACTTTTGCCGGTGAGGTATTTAATACGGACGGCTACATTCTCGTTCCGCAGGCTTTCCGTGGAAGCGTCGATACCAGGGCCGGCTCCGACCACGGCACCGCCGACTGGATGATTGGTAGAAAAATAGGCAGCCAGGACGAAATTTTCGCGCGCGGTTGGCTGCTCGACGAATCGCGCGATAATGGCACTCCGCTCCAAAGGAATGAGACGAAGCTGGGACAAGGCGCGCTAGGTGCAAATTTAACCTTGGGCGATTTCGGCTCTCTTACCGCGCGCTTTTATGCCGACGTGCAGACCTACCACCAAAGCTTTTCAGCCGTAGCGACAAATCGTGATAGTGAAAATCTGACCGATTTACAGACGGTCCCTTCTCAAGGTGTGGGCGGCTCCGTACTGTGGTCTCGAAAATTCGGAAAGCGGCAAACAGTCGTCGCCGGGTTCGACGAACACGAAGAAATTGGCGTAAGCAACGAGATGTTTTTTTCCAGCGGAATGAATTCGTTCGACAAATCTTCCGGAGGGCGTCAACGCACGCTGGGAGTATTCGGCGAAGATTTAATCCAGATTACGTCGCGCTGGCTGCTTACTGTCAGCGCACGCGTTGATTACTGGCGTAATTTCGAGGCCTCCATAATTTGCAGTCAGGTGAACTCGCCGTGTACCTCTCCCAGTGTGAATTTCCCGGACCGCTCAAACGACGCCTTCAGCCCGCGCATGACTTTGCTCTACCAAATTAATCCTACTATTTCCTGGACCGCGTCTGTGTATCGAGCCTTTCGCGCGCCAACCCTGAACGAGCTGTATCGCTCGTTCCGCCAGGGAAATGTGATCACCGAGGCCAATGCGGGGCTTACTGCCGAGCATCTCACGGGAACCGACACAGGCGTCAACATTTACGGATTCAACAGGCGCCTGGAGGTCCAAGGAACATTTTTCTTCAACCAGATTGTCGATCCCGTTGCCAACGTGACCTGCCAACCGCCTCCCAATAACGATCCGCTTTGCCCAGCGCCGATAGCCAACACCATTATTCGCGTGCGGGAAAATCTGGGACGCACAACCGCACCGGGATTGGACTTGGAGGCCATCGCGCACATCACGCGCGACTTTCAGTTAAGTACCGGCTATCAATATGTGGATTCGAAAGTAGCGAGCTTCCCTAGTGGAAGCTCTTTGGTCGGTCTGTGGGTGGCACAAGTGCCGCATAACGCTTTCACTTTTCAAGCGCGTTACGCGAATCCCAGAATCATTTTGGTTTCAGTGGATGGCCGTTTCATAGGCAAGCAGTTTGACGACGATCAAAACCAATTCCCGCTAGGTAGTTTCTTTGTGATGGACGTGATGGTTGCCAGAAACGTGGGACGAGGTGTGCAGTTGTTCGCCGCAGTGGAAAACCTGTTCAACGCACAATACTCCACAGCAGCCACTCCGGTCCCCGAGCTGGGATTGCCAATCGCCGGACGCTTTGGAATGCGCTTCCAATTCCCTAACCGCTGAGGAGCGGAACTTCTTCCCCCTCTAGCGCCCCGGGGTAAGCGCAGGCGGCGGGTACTCCGGCAGTTTCGCGTTCTTTTTATCCGTGCGCTTCACTTCCAGCTCATCAAACAAAATGGACGGCGCGATCACCGTACTGGGAACCGGTCCTTCGCGATTGCTCACGAGCGGATCGTTTCCCGCGGCTACCAGATCGTTGCGCAGAGTACGCGTATCCAGCTCGTTGAAAACGGCGCCGCGCACCAGTTCTTGATGCCCGTCATCCACGTATACGCGATAAAGCAGCCGTGGCTCGTAACCCGATAGTGTTTCGACGTAATATCCGTACTCCTTATTTGCTTCTTTGCACAATTCAATCAGTCTTTTCTTAATGTCCTCGATTGAAAGCGCATCTTTCGGCTTCACGATTAGAACGCCGATGTTCGGACCGGGAGCCTGCCCTGGAGCCGCGCGCCCGTGTCCGTTGGAATCAGGAAAATCGCGGATGGGCATTCGGCCCAGCAGGTAATCCACAAGCATTCCGTCCGTGACTAGCGCTACGGTTTGCGCGCGGACCCCTTCCTCATCTACCGGATAGCTCCCGATCAGGCCGTGCCCCTGAAAGGATTTCATCGTGGGATCATCCACCACGGAAAGAAACGCCGGGAGCACGCGACCCTTATAGTTCGAAGAAAATTTTCCGATGGTGCGTGCTGAATCGCCCGGCTTCGGTCGAATCCCCAGCACATTATTTCCGATCATGCCATAGAACACATCGCCCGCAGCATCGTTCGAAAAAAGCACCGGCCCGCGATAGTCTTCTTCCACGAGCGGCGCTTCGCGGAGTTTTTTCAGCGTTTCCAGCATTTTCGCCGTGTCGGATTCCAATTTTGCCGGGTTCGGAAGCTCCGAAGCTTTGGCCGTCATATAGAAGGGGGAGCGTCCCAGTTGCATTCCATCTTCGGCTTGCGTTTCGCCCGAAAGCTGAACCAGATACCAGGTATTACCCTGGCGAGTGATGGTTCCTTCCGTATTCACAAAATATTCGTTCACCGAGCGAAAGGTAGCGCGGGCCCACAGCGACTGGATTTTTGGATCCGATCGATAAAGGTCCGTGGACTTCTCGAGCGCCTTCTCCCATAGCTCGGCTGAATATTCCAGTTTCGCCAGCGGTTCGATGGACTGCAACGCCGGCGCCTTTGCGAAATCGTCAAAGGGTTGTTCTGCGCTGTACTGGCTCAGCAGCGCCTTTTTGCCCGCAAGCGCTTCGCTCGCCATTTTGTAAGCACGATCTGTGGCCATCCACAATTGGCGTCGCAGCGCGATGTCGTCGTTGTCCAGCGGCGCAAATTCCACCACGCCCACGCCAGGCCCGTAGTAGCTGTCCTGTTTATAGTTGCCAACCCGCACGACCACTCTTACGCCACGCCCATGGGTGAGCTGATTCTGGCGCAACGCGCCAAACGTTGCTTCGGCGCTATATTCTGTAACATCCGAAAGCCGGTATTCGATGTAGTACGGCGCCGCCACATTTTCCATCTTCACTTGCGATTTCGAGCGCTCCAGCTCCTCGCGCATCGCTCGAATCACAGGATCGGAAGAAGCCGCGGTCTTATCGGAAGCGTCATTGGACGCCGAAGCCTGCAAAGAATCCTGCGCTTTCTTTTTATTCTGCTGCGCACCGTCCGGATAGCCGCAGGACAAAAACACAATAGCCACCACGGCAATGTAAAGGTTGAAGCGAAGCTCGCGGTGTTTTCGTTTCATTTTCATCGCTAACTCCTGGCCCTGGACGGAGTTTTTGAAGAGGAGGCAGTGCTGGGCTCCGGCGGCGCAAGGATGGGAGGCCTCTCGGTACCTTTGTGCTGTTTCTGAACCTCAATTTCCGAAAACAGCATCGCCGGCGCAGCCGCAGCCACCGGAATCCAACCTGATTCAGCGCCGCAAATTCCGTTGAATACCTGCATGGTGTCACCGGTCACCATAATATTGTTCAAGGAAAGCAACGGGGTACCCACGATGTCCACTCCGCGCACCAGTTCATCCGGCCTGCCGTCGGCATAGACGCGATACACCATTACCGGCAGCACCTGGAACGCTTGCGGCATCGAACGTTCCGTTAGTGTGAAACCGCCTTGGATATCGTCGAAGTACAGCCCGTACGGTTTCCCCTGCTTTTTGATCTCTTCGATAAATTTCTTGCGCAGCTCGGCGTCCGGAACCGTATTGGTGGAGGTGACGATTAAATTTCCTTGACGGCCTGTGGCCATCAATCCCGGCTGCCTGCGGCCGTGCCCATTCGAATGGTCGAAATACTTGTTGGGCATCCGTGACATCAAGAAATTTTTCAGAACGCCGTTTTCCACTGCCTCCACGCGAATCGCCGGCATCCCTTCATCATCGAAATCATACGACCCCGCCAGCTTCACGCCATTCAGTTCTTTCATCGTGGGATCATCCACCACAGTCAAAAAGGAAGGCAGAACCAGTTGATTTATTTTCTTGGTGAAAGTCTGCCCTTCGGTCTCATCGCGCTGCCGGTGTCCTTCCAGACGGTGCCCCAGCACTTCGTGGAAGAAAACTGCGGCTGCTCGGCCGGACAGCAACGCCGGTCCTGCGTACGGCTCAGCCGTTGGAGCAGCCCGCAAAGCCTTCAAGTCTTCAGAAATCTTGTCAGCCTTGGCAAGGAGTTCGGCATCCGAAGGCAGCTCATCGGTGGAAGGCGCCTGAAAAGTTTCCACCCGCATCAATTCCATGCCGTCGTCCGCGCGCGTCTCTCCCTGAACGACCAGCCGGCTCAGCGCGCTGGGACGCACCACCGCCGTGCCCTCACTCGTGGCTAGATACGAACGGTCCTCGCTGACCTGCAGGTACACTGTGGAATCGTACACTTCGGGATATTTCAAAAATTCCGCCGAAATCTTGCGCGCGCGATCTTCCCACTGTTTCTGATTCAACGGCGCAACCGCCCGCGCATCGCCCACGTGCTCCTGCGCAGATTCCTTTGAAAAGTCTGGCGACTTATCTTCCTCTTCCGATTGCACCGCCGTGTTCGTCTTCACCGTCAAAAAAGCGGAAGAGGCTTGGTCGTATCCGCGGTTTGTGAGTTGCCATAGCACCCGCGCGATCGCGTCCCGGTCGTTATTCAGTGGTAGTGTCCCGGAGGTGATGCCGGAAGCCCGATTCTTGTTACTGTGCGTATTGTCGAGAGCCGGTGACCCTACCCGCATCATCACATCCGCTTCCCGCCGCCGGACACTGGTCGAAAGCACCAGGCTCCCGTTCATGGCCACGATTACAGTGCCGCTGCTATCCGCCACGGCGTAACTCAAGTAATAAGGCGCCGGCTCGGACTTCGCCAGCGAGGCGGTGGCGCGCTTCAATTCGTCCTGCATGATCTGAAGCAACGAATCCGTTGCAGAGCCGAAAGAAAAGGTGGGGATGAAGCAAAGAACAAGTAAACAGCAGACTACATATCGCGCGAGCGGCCTGTGCATTTTTTAGTTATCACTCTCTGAGGTACCAACCTACCATACAACTCTTTGACCTCTAGGAGCAGATTACAGCGTTCCGCTCCCCCCATTGTATTGAATGGATCACCTTCACAGCAGGCTTCTTAAGGAGCTGATTAGCGAGAGAAGAGGAAGGTGCTAATGCGAAGTCGCTATTTGGGGGCGGACGGACTTTCCGATAATACGTCCCAAATGGCATAGGCCGTTCCACCCGCTGCTGCGACGGCCACTATGGCCCAGGCAAGCGCTCCGGTATTTACAGCGTGCTTCGGTCCAGAACCGCCTACTCCGGCTGGAGCTTGCGGCTGAGCGGCTGCCGGCTCCAAGTCCATGGTGACTCGGTAGGACTTGCCCGCTGGGATATCTCGAAGGTCTCCATCGTGGTCCAGCACCAGCGTTCCGCGATACGCCGAGATGATCACTTCTTGCGGCCCAATTATAGTCACTTGCCCGTACGCCGGCTCGCTGTTGGCCGCGCGCAAAATGCCTTCTGGAATTTCGAGTTCGATGTGATCGCTGCCGTTCGACGAAAACCCAACTGTCCCGCGTCCTACCACCGCATGCACCATATTCGGAGTGGCACTTGGAGATAAAGTGGCCGAACTTGCCGAAAGGAGATAGAGCTGACTCGCTCCAAGATTTAGGCGCAACGTTCCACCTGCTTCGGTAGCCAAAATATCGCCCGGGAAAATTGTGGTTCCAATCCCGACATTCGCGTTGCCGATATGGGCGTTCTCTGCTTGCATGACCAAGCCCAATGGCTTCTCGTCCGCGCCAAAAGCGGGAATATTCAGCAGACCAACGATGAGTACAGCTATCAGAACGCAGCGCGAGAGTGCGCGCATAAGTCCCTCCGAATCCGCAACTTCAATTTAGGCCCTAGGCACCGTAAGTGTCAATACCTGAAAACGGAAAAAGCTAGCTCCCAGTTTGCGCTCCCGTCCGTTTGATCTCCAGGCGATTGCCGACCCCTAGCGCTGCAGCCATTGTGCGATAGAATGGCTCGGATCCTCGGAGGAACGCGTTGATTCATCGTTTCGTTTTTCATAATGACCGCCTCTTGCCCGTCGACGAAGTGCGCCTTTCGCCAGGGCAGGCCGGCCTTTTGAACGGCTGGGGCCTCTTCACTACCATACGCATCTTCAGCGGCATTCCGTTTGCCTTCGAACGCCATTGGAAACGCCTGAAGCGCGACTCCGAGCGCACTCAGTGTCCTCTTCCATTCGACCCAGCTGAAGTGCGCGGCAAACTCGATCAACTTTTGCGCGCCAATCAAGTCCGTGAAGGCTGCGCACGGATCTACGCCATTTACAACCAGGGATTTTGGAGCAGTCACGAAGATTTTCCGCCGGCCGATTTGATCCTGTACTCTTCTGAGCTCCCGTCCTACCGCGAGCCCGTAAGGCTCGGCCTGCGCGAAAATGGACGTCATGCCGGCTCGCCCCTGGCTGGCGTCAAAGTCACTTCCTGGCTGAACAATGTCTGGAACCTTCAGCAAGCCCATCAAGCGGGATTTGACGAAACAGTGATGCTCAACGAGCGTGGGGAAGTGTCCGAGTGCACCGCCGCAAATATTTTCTGTGTGCGCGGCGAACGCGTGTACACACCGCCGCTGGATTCGGGCTGCCTTTCGGGGATTACACGTAGCGTGCTACTTGAAATTGGTGTAGCTGTCGGCGCGCCCGTCGCCGAACGTACCTTGCTTCCGGAGGATCTCTATAGCGCCGACGAAGTTTTTATTTCTTCCACCAACCGAAGCATGCTGGGAGTTAGCGAAATCCACGGCCATCGAATCGCCGGCGCTCCCGGTCCAGTCACTTTACGGCTGGAAAAAGCTTTCGCCGATTACGTCCGCGCGTACATCGAATCCAAATCCGCAGCCTCCGGTCACCGCTGAATTTAGCGGCAAGCCGAGCGGCCGGTTAGTGAATCCTAAGCCCTAGGCAAGCCGTCAGGACTCCCGCGAGGCCCAGCACAATTCCCATTCCCCAAAACGCTTTCTTGCGAGTCAGCAGCGTAATGGAACAAATCACCAAAGCCGCTTCCAGCATCACTTCCCCTAGATCAAAACGATCGGCGCGACGCTGCTCGGTCATCACTTCATTCTCGGCATTCTTGGCTTCCGCTTGAATGTCCTTCTGTTCGTCCTTATAACGCTCCACTTCCTTCGAGTATTTTTCCTTGATCTTGGCTACTTGCTCGGCATTTTGCAGCGTGAAAACGGAAATCTCGTCCAGGAACAGCTCGTAATTTCTGCGGCGAATATCTTTGGCTTGGTAGTAGGCCCACTGATCGGTGGCCTTGGTCTGGTGCAGAATTTCTTCGGTGTGCGCGCGATGGCCCAGCAGCGAAACGGAGGCCACCAGCACCGCCAGTATCGCCATGGTCACCGTAACAGGAGCCAGGCTGGGTTCGTGCGCGCCATGTTCAGCATTTTCTTGAAGCTCTTGAACTTCGTCGGCCATAATCCCTCCGGGGAAACGCTGGGCGGTTCTGTGCGCCAGAGGATATCAGAACTGGCTCGCGATGAGCCAGCCGCAAGCACTGGGTTCCTGTACAATTGCAAGTCCCTGGTCGGGAGTTTCAAAAATCGAGCGGGGGGAGTTCTAATGACCGATCTAGCAAACAAAACGTGCGTGCCTTGCCGCGGAGGCGTTCCTCCGCTAGCCGGAAAAGAACTCGAAGATCTGGCCAAACAAACGCCGCGGTGGAAAGTCGTTGAAAACCATCACATCGTGCGCGAATTCAAATTCCCCGATTTCGCCCAGGCGCTTGCCTTTGTCAATAAAGTAGGAGCCATCGCCGAAGAACAGGGTCACCATCCCGATATATTTTTAACCTGGGGCAAAGCCGAAGTAAAAACCTGGACCCACAAGATTAACGGCCTCACCGAAAGCGATTTCATCCTAGCCGCCAAGATTGACCGTTTGCAGTAAAGGCTGCTCCGCGCAATAGCCTCCCGCGTTTCATACGCGCCTGCCCCGGTGAGGCGCACTAAGTCCGTGTAGCTAATCTCGTATTGCCTCTTACACCACCAGCTCGCGCATGCGGATTGACCCCCTTCGATACACCCCCTAGGTTGTGTAAGTAGCTCTCGGAGGCGGTTATGCGTTCTATTGCTCAGTCCTGTATTGCGGCGATGCTTGCCGGCCTAATGGCGTTTCCTGGTTTCGGCGCAAACGAGAAGCCGCTGGGCTTGGTGGTGCAGGCCGAAAGTGCGCAGGTTTCCAACGCCAAAGTAGCTATTGGAACCACCGTCTACCCGGGCGACAAAGTCGAAACCGACGCAGGCGGCGCATTGCGTCTCAGATTGGGTACTTCCCAACTTTATCTTCTGGCATCCAGTTCTGCGACCCTCGGCCAGCGCTCCAATTCACTTTTCGCGGAAGTGTCCCGCGGTACGGTAGGTTTTTCCTCCACTGGCGCCGATCAACTCGAGCTCGAAGTTCCCCAAGGTGTTATTCGAGCGTCGAATGGCCAACCCGCCTACGGGCAAGTAACCATCGTTAATCCCCAGGAAATAATAGTCTCCGCCTTCCATGGCTCATTGGTCCTTGATAATGACGGAGAGCTTCACACCATCCCGGAAGGAAAATCTTATCGCGTAACCATGGATTTGGAGCCCGCGACTACCCCAGCGCCAGCCGCGGCTGCCTATCGCGACAATGCAGACAACACTCCTGCAAAACGCCGCCGGAGAAAACTAGCCTTCATCATCCTCTTTGGAGGCATCGGCGCCCTGGCGTCTTACGGTATCTGGTCCGTACTTGCGGAAAGTCCGTCGAACTAACTTCGAAATTACCCGAAGGCTGACGAATAACGCCCAGCATCCGGCAGTCTCACCGAAGTTTCCAGCGCCTAAAAATCCGGCTTTTTGATGAAGCGCCGGCGCTACTTTTGTTTATGATGTCAGCTGGATGGCTTCCAAGCGAAGACACAAATTCCGCGAAACCCAGCTATTCCACTTTTACAAAGGCGTCTCGGCCTGGGGCGAATATGCCTCCTGGAAACTTCGCAAGGTCCCTGGAGCGGGCGCCCCACATTTGGTGAAGCAGCGCATGATTGCCGAGTTCGCCTCCAGATTCAATTTGCAAACACTGGTCGAGACCGGCACAAATTACGCTCACATGTTGTATGTAAACAAAGACAAGTTTCGCGAGATTTATTCGATTGAGCTCGACGAAAATCGAGCGCAAAGCGCGCGACGCAAGTTCGCCAGCCGTCCTAATATCCATGTTCTGCAAGGCGACAGCGCAAAAGTTTTGCCCCCCTTGTTGCCTTCTCTCAGAGAACCCTGCTTGTTCTGGCTCGATGGTCACGATTTCGACCTAGCAACTCCGGTCAAGGAAGAACTCGAGGCCATCTACAAGCATCCGATTCGAGGCCACGTTCTGCTGATTGATGACGCACGCTGGTTCGACGGCCGCACCCAATACCCCACCCTGGAACAACTTCGCGAAAAAACCGCGCACGAATACCGCGGTCATACGGTCGAAGTAAAAGACGACATCATCAGAATTTACCCTTCCTAAAACGCGCCTCCACGGCTGTAGCCCGGCCTGCCGCTGAACTCCGCGCTTACCTTTCTCCGCGCCCAGCGTCGAAGATATTGACACTATATCGCCTAGCGTTATAGTATGCAGCACATCGATATAGTAGAACGGTCTCCCAACCGTAATTCCTCTGCCTACCTAAGGAGATGTGCATGGCGCGTTCCTCCGAAGAAAGTGCAGCAGAGCATCAAGCGGTCTTAAGTCCCGCGATGTTTCACGTCCTGTTGGCCCTGGCAGACGGCGAAAAACACGGCTACGCGATCTTAAAGGAAGTGAAACGGAGGACTGGCGGAAAAGTCCAACTCAGCGCCGGCACACTGTACGGAATCATCAAACGCCTGAACGGCGAAGATTGGATCGCGGAATCGAATAACCGTCCAGCGGCCGGTCTCGACGATGAGCGCCGCCGCTATTATCGCCTTACCGAATTCGGACGCCGTATCGCTGTGGCCGAAGCTCGGCGCATGGAAGAGTTGTTAGCTATGGCTCGCAACAAAAAACTTTTTGGGAAACCCGAACTAGCTTAGCAAGGAGAGGCCATGAATTCGCCACCCGTTCCAGTGTCCAAAAAGATCTTCCGCTCGTTGTTGCGCATCCTGCCGGCGGATTTCCAGTCAGACTATGGCCGTGAGATGGAGCATACCTTCGAAGAGCAATCTCGTGACGCCCGCGAGCGCGGCGGCCTGGCTTCAGTCGCCAAGCTCTGGTGGGAAACGATTCACGGCATATTTCAGACGGCTCCGCGCGAGCATTGGGAAATCTTAAAACAGGACATGTCCTACGCCGGCCGCATGATGCGCAAAAATCCGGGTTTCACGTTAATGGCAACGGTCATTCTGGCGCTGGGAATCGGTGCGAATACCGCGATCTTCAGTGTGGTTCATGCCGTGCTGCTCCGTCCCCTTCCATATCCTAACGGCCAGCAACTTGTTTTTATTCGCCAACAGGGGAAAAAGCAGGGCCTCGACGATATCGGTTTCTCTGTTCATGAAATTCAGGATTATCGAGAACAAAATCAAACGCTTGCCGGTTTGGTGGAATACCACGCCATGTCTTTCATCTTGTTCGGGCATGGTGACCCTGACCGCGTTCGCTCAGCGGTCGTCTCCGCTAATTATTTTGACTTGTTTCAAGTAAAACCGCTTCTCGGCCGCACGTTTGTCCCCGATGACGACAAGCTCGGCGCGCCTCCCGTCTTGCTCCTCAGCTACGAATACTGGAAGAACAAGTTTGGCAGCGATCCGGAGATTGTCGGAAAAACATTCGAAATGAACGACAAAGTTCATACCGTTGTCGGAGTGCTTCCGCTGCTGCCGCAATATCCCACCGAAACCGACGTTTACATGCCCACCTCCGCCTGTCCTTTCCGCTCGTCCAAAACGACGATGGAGAATCGCGACGCGCGAATGATGGAAGTTTTGGGGAGGCTGAGGCCGGGCATTTCCGTCGCGCAAGCGAACGCCGATTTCTCGACCATTGCCGGCCGACTGAAATCGGAGTATCCCAAGTCCTACACAGATAATCTGGGATACGCGATCAAATCTACGCCTCTGCAAGAAGAATTGATTCACGATGCCCGGCCTACTCTGCTAATGCTCTTTGCTGCTGCGGCGTTCGTCTTGCTCATTGCCTGCGCTAACGTCGCCAACTTGACGCTCGCGCGCATGTCGCGCCGGGAACGCGAGCTCGCTGTTCGCACCGCGCTGGGAGCAGGTCGCAGCCGCCTTCTGCGCCAGCTTTTCACCGAGAGTTTCCTGATTGCGCTGATGGGAGGGCTTTTGGGATTGACCTTGGCCTACAGCAGTCTGCGCCTCTTGACGGATTTTGCCGCGCGCCTTACTCCTCGCGCACATGAAATTCGAATCGATGGACATGTATTGGCCTTCACTCTTTTGGCCGCACTTTGCACCAGCATATTATTTGGTACGTTGTCGGCGGTCCTTACACGCGCGAATTTGTCGTCAAGCCTGAAAGAGGGCAGTTCCGGCGCAGGTGCCGGCCGCTTCAAGAATCGCGTCGGTAGCGCGCTGATTGTTTCACAAATTGCTTTTTCCTTCATCCTGCTCATCGGCGCGGGATTAATGCTGCGCAGCCTGATCAAAATCCAGCAAGTGAGTCCGGGTTTTGTCCCAGAACATGTCCTGGCCATGCGCACAACCTTCAGTTTCACCAAGTATGCCGATAAAGAGCAGGTCGTTGAGCTCATCAAGAAAGTTGTTACGCGAGTGCGATCCGAACCCGGCGTAGTGTCCGCCTCCGTTGCCGGGCTCTATCCGCTGGAACCGGAGGCCATCTCGGCCGGAGCCAGCGCATTTTCCGGCCCCTTCATGATCGAAGGTCGCCAGATAAGCCCGGCGGAAGCTCCTCCCGTTGGCAATCAAGTCGTAATCTCCAACGATTATTTTCGGACCTTGGGCATCCCGCTATTAAGAGGGCGGGAATTTGCCGATACCGACGACGGCGGCAAAGAACGCCAAGTCGTGATTATCAATGACGCGATGAAGCGCCAGTTCTGGCCGCAGGAAGATCCCATCGGCAAGCGCGTCTCCGGTGACAACGGTCGAACTTGGGTCTCCATAGTTGGGGTGGTCGGAGACGTCCGGGAATTCGGCCTCGATCATCCAGTTACGCCGGAGTTTTATGTTCCCCAGACGGAAGGCTCTAGCTCTTCCGCGTTGATCGTGCGCACCATCGCGGACCCGCAGGCAATGGCCATCGCGATTACGCGAGCGGTCCATCAGGTTGATTCACAAGCCGCGGTGACTCACCTTCTGACCCTGGAACAAGCGCGAAGCGAATCCGTCGCTTCGCCTCGCGTCACCGCCAGCTTGCTCGCAATTTTCGCGGCGCTGGCGCTACTAATCGCCGCCGCCGGCATCGGCGGGATCATGGCGCTCACCGTAAGCCAGCGCGTTCGCGAGATTGGAATTCGCCTCGCACTTGGCGCTCGACCTTCCAGCATTTTGTGGATGGTTCTTAGTCAAGGCCTCTTGCTTGCGTCTCTAGGCGTCGGCATAGGAATCCTGGGAGCGCTTGGCTTGAAAACCTTGCTGAAGTCGCTCCTGTTCGGGGTTACGCCCAGGGACCCAGTCACATTTGGCGGCGTAGCATTTGTTCTAGTCGCGTCCGCTATGATTGCCACCTACTTGCCCGCTCGCCGCGCCGCTGCCGTCGATCCAATCATCGCGCTGCGAACTGAATGATGCGATTTATTAAATTTATTTTTGAGGGGAAGAACATGAAAGGAAAAAATCTTACGCGCAGGCAATTGTTGCAAACTTCAGGAGCGCTCGGTTTGGCTGCGGCCATTCCCGGATCGCTCGCCGCCCGGTTGACCGCGGCATCGCCAGGCCAATCCCCGGACGGTCAGAAATCACCGCCGGCAGTCGCAGCTTCAACGCAATTCAAAGCGCCCGCGAGCGGTGCGATAAATGTCGCCTTCCTAATTTCTAAAGGCGCGGTGCTGATCGATTTCGCAGGTCCTTGGGAAGTTTTTCAGGATGCCACCATTCCTGGCCGCGGCATGATGGATGCTGCGTTCAATCTTTACACCGTTGCGGAGGCGCTCTATCCGATCGTGGTCAGCGGCGGTTTGCAGATCGTGCCCCACTACACTTTTCAGACCGCTCCGGCTCCTCAAATCATCGTCATTCCCGCGCAAAACGGTAGTACGGATGTGATGCTCGAGTGGATTCGCAAAGCATCGAAGACTACTGACCTCACGATGTCGGTTTGCACCGGCGCATTTGTCCTGGCTGCCAGCGGTCTTCTAAACGGCAAGTCCGCCACCACTCATCACGCCGCTTATACCGATCTGGCCATGCAGTATCCTGACGTTAAAGTACTCCGTGGCGCGCGCTTCGTTGAGGAAGGTAATATCGCCACCGCCGGCGGACTTACGTCCGGCATGGACCTCGCGCTGCGCACCGTTGGTCGCTATTTCGGTCCGGAAGCGGTCCGGCGCACTGCCTTTGAGCTTGAATATCAGGGAAAGGGCTGGATGGACGCTGCCTCCAACTCCGAATTCGCGGTCAAGCCGTCTGGCGATATTTGCGCGGTATGCTGGATGCAGGTGGAGGGGAAGACCGCTCTAGCGGAAGTTTACAAGGGCCAGACCTACTACTTCTGCATGGACTCTCACAAAGCCGCCTTCGACGCCAAGCCCGATAATTTCATCGAGTTGCTCTCGAAGTCGTAGCGACGTCTCTATGAATTCGCTTTATGTAACGACGCATCACGCAGACTTGCTGCTCGCCATGCCGCCAAGTGACGCCAGCAGCGCTGCCCCATCAGGACTGCCCAGTCCAGTGCAAGCATCCCATCCGGGTCCTGCGGAGTAAGCTCCGTTCGTCCCGCTTGTAATATCGTGAAAAGTTGCCACGCTCTTGCTCGCATAAAGCAGCGGATTCACATATCCCACATCTTTCCCTAGTGACTGATTGATCCGCGCCAGCAATCCCGCCCAAAGCGGAGCCACAGCGCTGGTGCCGCCGATCACCGCCGTACTGCCATCCACAATCAGGCTGTACCCCGTCTCCGGGTCCGCATCCCCGGCCACGTCCGGCACGCCGCGCCCCACAAATCCGCTCGGCGATTTCGGCACTCCGGCAGTCTGCTGATACGTTGGCAACGCAAAAAATCCGCTGACCCCGCCTCCCGTCGCGCCTTCATCGCTCGAAAGATCGTTCCACACAACTTCCGAGATGATCTTGGTCCCCGACAAACTCAGCCTAGTCCCACCGCACCCGATCACGTAGGGACTCGAAGCCGGAAAATCCACCGTAGGGTTCCCATCGCTGGAACCATCCGTCGACCCGCTATCTCCGGAAGCCGCCAGAACGGTCACTCCCATCGTTGCCGCATCCTGGCAAGCTGAATTAAACGAATTCAATGCCTGCTGGGTCCATGAACTTTCCGGCCCTCCCCAACTAATCGAAATAATCGACGGCCGATTCGTGGTGTCATGAATCGCGGTAGTCAACGCATCGAGAAAACCCTGGTCCGTGTTCGTCGTGAAGTACATCGCGATTGCCGCCGAAGGCGCAACCGCGCCCAGCACTTCAATATCTAGCTCCACTTCGCCGTCCGGCCCATTCGGATCGCCGGTGGGAGAATTCGAGCCGCCGTCCACCGCCACATCGGTAATCTCGGGCGACGAAATTCCCAGTCCTTTAAAATATTTCGTCAGGTCCGCCGAATTATAACCGCCGCCTAATTCCACGATCCCCACGGTTTGCCCGCTCCCGTCCGTGCCTGCAGGAAAATCGTAAGCCTGGGCCACCGCAATCGGAGTGTAGGAGGCCCCTGCCGCTTGCGCCCGCACTTTTCCCGCCGGATCTTTCCAAAGACGAAAGTGCGGCGTCGCTTGCGGCCGGTTATCCAGTCCGAACACGCCTTCAATAATTCCATCGAGCTCGGCGGGAATCTGCAGCGTCCCCGTTCGGCAGCGGTATATGCTTTTCGCATGCTGGTAGCGGTTCAGTTGCACGCTAAACGCTTTGCTGAAAGCCTCCACCGTTCCGCTCAAAAACACGGATCTTCGCTCAGGGCTTTGCTCCACTACTTGCAGACCATATTGCTTCGCAAACGCCCGAACTTTCGAAATATCGTCCGGGCTAGCGCCGTGTCGAGCCGCAAATTCTTCTCGCGATAGGTGGTGACGCTCCATCGGAGCCGTGGCGCCCAGCCGTTCCACGGAAGGAAATGCAGACGGCGCCGACCCGCGCCGAAGCACAACGGTCACCGTGATTCGCTCTTTAGGATCCGCCGGCCCAATTTTCCGCGCCCCAGGCATTTCCGTACGCGCGCTGCTTTTCAGTTCTACGCGACTCTGTTGTTTTTCCATGAGGTCCTCCTACAACGGGATGAAATCTCCGCAGGCTTTAAAAATGTACGAGTGCAGTTGCGATGAATCTCCGAAGGCGTTCTTCTTTCGGAGACTGCTTCCCGGAGGGTGCGGGTCCGCAGTCCAAAATCAATTATACGCGCACCTGAATCCCCCCTCTGTATCGTTCGCTGACTTTTCAACTCCGCTTGCAGTAACAAGTACCCTTCTGCCCTCCGTCATTTTGCAGTTTGTTCGCCCCTGCAATCCCGATAAACTCGAATGATATTCACCGCGTTTCTTTCAAATAGTTGCGGCGTGTTCTTCGCCCAGAACCAAATTTATGCTGAAGCGCTTGTTCGTCCATTACATCGCCGAAGAAGCCAAGCCCATGCTGCTGCTGGCCATGCCACTGGTGTGTGCCGAGCTCGGTTGGATGACCATGGGCATCGTGGACACCATGATGGTCGGCCGCCAGGCCAACAGCGCGGTAGCCATCGGCGCCGTCAGTCTGGGAGGCATTCTCTACATTGCGGTCGCAATTTTCGGCACGGGTTTAATGCTCGGTCTCGACACGCTGGTTTCTCACGCTTACGGTGCCGGCGATTTGGAAGAATGCCATCGCGTGCTGGTCAATGGCATCTATCTCAGCCTGGGAATTTCTCCAGCGCTGATGGGCATCGTTTGGACTTTCGGACCACTCATCCGTTCGCTCGGCGTTCAAAATGCAATTCTGGAGCAGGCCGTTCCCTACGTGCACGCGTTGAATTGGTCCACGCTCCCACTTCTGCTCTATTTCGTTTTCCGCCGTTACTTACAGGGAATGGACCAAGCGAAGCCTGTAATGTTCGCGCTGGTATCCGCAAATTTAGTAAATCTGGTAGGGAATTGGGCCTTGATTTACGGCCACCTCGGATTCCGCGCGATGGGCACTGTGGGCTCCGGTTGGTCCACATGCATCGCGCGTATTTACATGGCCGGCGTCCTGCTCGGCTACTGCGCCTATTACGATCATCGATACGAAACCGGACTGCGCGAAACTCGTCGCCTGCCCGATTTTTTCCGCATCTGGAGATTGGTGCAACTAGGTCTCCCGGCCGCTACGCAGTTCGGCATGGAAGTGGGAGTCTTTGCCGTAGCCACCTCCATGATCGCTAAATTAGGCGCCGTCCCGCTGGCCAGCCATCAGATTGCGCTCAACACCGTGAGCCTCACCTACATGGTCCCTTTGGGACTGAGCGCCGCTGCCGCCGTTCGCGTGGGCCAAGCCCTAGGTCGTGGCGATCCGCAGGCCGCCAGTCGCGCCGGATGGACGGCTATGTTTTTAGCCACCGGTTTCATGGGCCTGATGACCATTCTTTTTCTAGCGGCGCCGCAATACATCACGCGGATTTACACCCCGGACCCGGTCGTAGTCGGCGCCGCAAGCACTTTGCTTTTCGTCGGTGGTTTTTTCCAGCTTTTCGACGGCATGCAAACGGTCGCAACGGGGGCGTTGCGCGGCGCAGGCGACACGCGCACCCCCATGACCTGCCATCTGGTTTTCTATTGGCTGGTCGGCCTGCCCCTGGGCGCCTACCTCTGCTTCCACCTCCGCTGGGGCGCGCCCGGCCTGTGGATAGGTTTGTCCCTTGCGCTCATTCTCATCGGCACCGCCTTGCTATATTTCTGGCGTCGCAAAGAACGCACTTTCGCCACACAAAAGATGCCCTTAGCCGCTACCGTCTAGCGGCAGCCGGCATTTCGCTTGGCTATCGATTGCCCGCGCTGCATACTTATTCACCGAAAATGTCTGAAAACACTTTCATGCAACGCGCCATCGCGCTGGCACTGGAAAATGTACAATCCGGCCGCGGCGGCCCCTTCGGCGCGCTAGTCGTGAGAAATGGAGAAATTATTGCGGAGGCCAGCAACAGGGTCAGCTCCCTGAACGACCCCACGGCCCACGCCGAAATCGTCGCCATTCGCGAATCCTGCAAAAAACTCGGAGAATTCCACCTCGCCGGTTGCCAGATCTATGCAAGCTGCGAGCCGTGCCCCATGTGCCTGGGCGCCATTTATTGGGCGCGCCTCGATCGCATTTATTTCGCCGCCGCCGCAGCCGATGCCGCGAACGCCGGTTTCGACGATTCATTCATCTACCAGGAGATCTGCAAAACTCTGGCGCAGCGCAAAATCCCAATGGTCCAGCGGATGCGCGAAGAAGCGCTCAATCCATTTCGAGCCTGGGAACAAAAACCGGACAAAGTCAGCTACTAGTCCAGCCTCCACGGGTGCCTACCGGAGATTCCTCGGTCGCGCTCGCCCAGCCATTGTAGGGCCGCTAATCGGTATGCTATATTTTTGTCGAATCCGTGGTGAGGTGGCTCATGAATACACGGGCCCTGTTTTTGTTCATGGTATCCGCGCTCCTAGCCGTCAGCCTCTCAGCTCAAGAGTCAACCGAAGCCTCCCGCGGCCCAGATGGCGGTACACGTTTCCGCGTTGCCGGCATCGAGGTCCTTCCCGTTACCGGAAGGCCGTTTTCGGGCACAGATACTATCGAGTGGACACACAACCTCGAAGACGGAAGCGTGGTTACCACGCATCTCACCGCTGTCGTCGCCCGCGACAGCCAGGGTCGCATCTACCGCGAACGCCGCAACTTCGTTCCCAACACCAGCCAGCAATCCAAATTAATCGATAAGATCTTTTACGATCCCAACGCCCATACCAAAACTACGTGTACGGTCGCCACGCGCCAGTGCAGCATTACCGCATATTACGCGCCGGTCTCCTTCACCGCGGCACCTGCTGGCCCGCGCGATAACGGGACACGCTCCCTCACTCGTGAGGGTCTGGGAAACAAGACAGTCGACGATTTGAATGTCGTCGGCACGCTCGAAACTCTAACGATCAACGCCGGTGCCATCGGCAACGACCGTGCGCTCGTCATCACTCGCGAGTTCTGGTATTCCCCCGACCTTCAAATCAATTTGTCCGTTACTCGTAAGGATCCTAGGCAAGGCACACAGGTTATTAAACTGGTCGATGTGACCCGCTCTGAACCCGACCCGGCAATGTTCCAGGTCCCCGCGGATTTCACCGTTCAAGACCATCGCTCCCAGTCCCAAGGCGGAAATTAACTCCGGCGGACCTGCCCTCTACGACTACGGGTTGCACCCGGGTTTGCGTTCAACCCAGTGAATTCCGCGCCGTGTAATTTCCAGCGCGTCAATCGGGCCTCCCACCTCGGACCGTTGCGGGTGATACTCCATGGTGAGTTGCACCAAGCGGATCGCCCAGCGAACGTCCCGGTCTGCCAATGGAATATTTCGATCAGCCGAAGCCCACTTCCTCTGTTCGGTCCTTGCGAAACGAGTCTTGTTGGTCACCACTTGGTTAACAATTTCATTACGTCCCAACGCTCCAAATTCGAGGGTTGTCGTGTGGTGCTCGGTATAAAAATTCTCCTTAGCCTGTTGCGTGCCAGGATCGAAGACGATTTCCACCTGGTACATCGCCGTAGAGCCGTGCTCAAATCCCAGGAACACTCCGGTGAGAAATATGTTTTTGTCCAGCATCAGCCGGGAACCCGCCGGATCTTCCTTCAAAGCTTGATCGATGGCGGCCACCATACGGTCGCCCCAGTTCCTGGCTGCGGCCATTAGAAGCCGCTCGGTCCCCGTACTCTGGGCTTCTTGGAAAGAGTGGATCGCTTCTTTTTGCGCATTCCAAAGCGCTCGCCCGTTATGAGCGTGAATGATGTTTCCGGCGGCGGTGAACACCGAGCGGTCGTCCAGCCTCACGATCTTGCAGATGTCGTCGCGATACTTCTCATTGTCGTCAAATCCGCGACTATCAACCGCGATCACGATTTTCGTTCGCGACCACCCGATCACTACAACCGTGCCGGTCGTGCTTTGCAATCCACACCGCAAATGAACGCCGCACGCCAAAACCAAAAGTATCAACGTCCACACCTCAAGCCGACATTTCATAATTCCATTTGCTCGGTAGTTTTATTTGTTTGAAATATATCGGCGCTCATTTCAAGTGTTAGAGCATAACGTACGTTTCCCAAAACGGGATTTAACATTGCGAAGTACTAGTCCGTCCACGCACTTGGACTCCTTGAAATTCAAAGGGTCGCGTGCTAGCGTTTCCCGTGATTAAAATTGAACAGCTTCGGGCCCGCAATCAGAACTCAACGCCGCGAAACTCTAGACTTTTTTTTTCAATCTGTCCGTTGGCCGATCTGCCGCTGTTTTCTACCTTACGGAATACATTTCTACGCGGTTCTGCACAAAATGTAGAATGCGACATAACTTCTAGAAAACAAACGGCAGAGAAATTTCTACCCGGGGCCACAACCACATGCCATCGGGAAGCAGGCACAGTGATCGCGGGAGCCGAAACATGGCTGTAAAGCTCGCCGAAAACAATTACGGCGAATCGCGCGTCCGCTTGCTGCGAGTGGTTCGGCAGAAAGGCCGCCACGACATCAAAGAACTAACCGTCGGGATTCAGTTCGAAGGTGACTTCGAGGCCGCCCACGCAAAAGCCGACAACAAAAAAATCCTGCCCACTGACACCATGAAAAATTCAGTTTATGCAATTGCCCGCCAATATCCGGTCGAAGCAATAGAAGATTTTGCGCTGCACCTAATCGATCACTTTCTCACCTACAACGAGCAAGTCTCCCGCGTACGCATTGAAATGGCCGAAAATCCATGGTCCCGTATCCGCCACGGCAGCAAGCCTCACGCCTTCGCCTTCACCAAAGCATCCGGACAAGAAAAACGCACAGCAACCTTGCTCGGAACTCGCCAGGGAACCTCTATTCGCGCCGGTATCCACGGCCTCCAAGTGCTCAAGACAGCGAAATCTACCTTCGACGGCTTCCTCCGCGACCCTTACACCACATTGAAAGTGGATCGCGATGGAATCCTTGCAACCACCATTCAAGCCGATTGGCTCTACGAAGGCGACGAAGTCGAGTTCAGTCCGCTCTGGCACGGAGTACGCCAAACCCTCCTGGAAACCTTTGCCGAACATGACAGCAAATCTCTGCAGCACACGCTCTACGCCATGGGAGAGGCGGTACTAGCCACGTTCGACCGCCTGCGCGAAATCCATCTCTCGCTGCCCAACAAACATTTCGACTTGGTGGATCTTGCGTCCTTTGGAATGGACAATCCCGGCGAAGTCTTCCTGCCAACCGACGAGCCCTACGGCCTGATCGAAGCCACACTGCGAAGAGAATAGACGCAAATGAACGGACGAGAAAAATCCGAACAAGGGCAAATGAAAGCAACCAAGTATCTTGTCACCAGAACCGCAAGACCTCCCCTGTTCGGGAGACTGCGCCTGGAGAACTTCTTGTGACGCGAGAACCGCATATGCTCAATCTCACCAAGGTCTCCGAATGGGAGGACGGCCATTTTCACCGCAAAGATGATTACCTGGCCGCCGAAGAACCACTGGAAATTCGCGTGGGCGGCGAACCCCTCAGCGTAACTATGCGAACGCCGGGCCACGACCTGGAACTGGCTGCAGGTTTCCTGTTTACCGAAGGCATCGTACGCTCAGCCGATCAGATCATTTCACTGCAACCCGGGGTGTCCGGAGAAAACCCCAAAGTTGGCAATTTAGTTCAGGCAGAACTTCTTCCCGAAGTTGCTCCGGACTTCGCGACCATGCAGCGGCACTTTTTCGCGGCTTCGAGTTGTGGTATTTGCGGCAAAGCCTCGATAGACTCGGTTCGCTCGCGCCTGCTCAAAGCGTCCAATCCTGACTTCAGGTGCGCGCCGGAACTTCTTGTGAAACTTCCCGACGTGCTGCGTTCCTCGCAAGACGTTTTCCAGCGCACCGGCGGATTGCATGCCGCTGCCCTTTTCGATTCTAGCGGTGCGCTGCTGGTTTTGCGCGAAGACATCGGCCGGCATAACGCGGTGGACAAGGTGATTGGCTGGGCACTGCTGGGCGGCCAGCTTCCACTGGCAAACTCCGTGCTACTCGTGAGTGGCCGAGGCGGTTTCGAGATTGTGCAAAAGGCCATCGTGGCTGGTTTGCCGGTTGTCGCGTCGGTGTCCGCGCCATCGGGCCTGGCCGTGCAGCTCGCGCGCGAGCTGCGTCTAACGCTGATCGGGTTCTTGCGCGGACGGCGGTTTGTGATTTACTCGGGAGAAGAACGCATAGCCGGATCAAAAAAGCCAGGCGAGTAATGAGATCGATAGAAGCACACGCGTCGCAGCAGCCGACCACCAAAGGACCCGAAAAGGAACTGGCTCGAACCGACGGGGAGCGGCTCGAGCCAGGGGGTTAGGTAATGAAGGACTGCGGGAAATTTCGTTGTCTCGCCTTCCTCGCAGTGGCGAGTTCGATTTTGTACCGAGGTTGTTACGGCCAAATGACGGCTTTGTAAAATCCTCGTGCGCTGGAAAACGTCGCCCGCCCCGTGTAGAATAGGCAGCTTAAACCTTCCTAAGAAATGTTGAATATCCTGTGACAGTCACGATAACCCTGCCCCCCAGCATCCCGGTCAAGCGAACCGGCTTGGAAGTCTGGATGAACCGCGTCTTGGAGATGGCGGATCAGGGCGGAGACAAGTGGGACTCAGACAGCGTTCACGACCTGCGCGTCGCCCTCCGCCGCTGCCGGACCATGGCCGATGCCTTAAGCGAGGTAAACCCTTCGCCCAGTTGGAAAAAACTGAAGAAATCCACGCGAGGATTGTTCCAGGCCCTGGGCTTGCTTAGAAACACGCAAGTTGCCAAGGAATGGGTGAAAAAGCTGGGAGCGGCCAAGGACCCGCTGCGTAAGAGGCTGCTGAAAGACCTGGACGACAAGGAAAAAGAAGCGCAAAAAATCGCGGAGAAGACGCTGGCCCAGTTTGATCGCAAAGAATGGAAAAAATGGTCGCGAAAATTTCCACCCAAAGCCGCGTTCTTCCCCGTCGAGAGCGTGGTTTTCCAGCGCCTGGCGCTTGCGAAACTCAACGAAGCAGTGGAGCTCTACCAGCGAGCAAGAAAAGTTCGAAGTGCAGCGGCATGGCATGGCCTTCGAATTGGACTGAAAGGCTTCCGATACATCCTGGAGAATTTTCTGCCGGCCAGGTATGAACGCAGCAGCAAGGAACTAAAGCGTATGCAGGATATTCTCGGCGAAGTGCACGACCTGGATGTGCTGCGCCCGCTGGTCAGAAAACAAGCTTCGGGACTGGATCCAAAGATCCTCGAGGGCTGGATGGAAAAAATCGAAAGGGAACGTAAGAGCCGGCTTGAGGAATTCCGCACAAAAACGATCGACAAAGAATCCTACTGGGTGTTCTGGCACAAAGGGCTGGAGTGGGGCCACAACCTGAAGACAGTTTCTCCTCCGGAATTACAGCGCGTTTACTCCGCAAGCTGACGCAACATCTTAGGTGTTAGCAGCCAACGAAGATGCCATTTTCCGCGGGCAGCGGTGTGCTCGAAACAAGCAACCCCGGCTTTTTTCAGCTCGGTGACCGCGCCTCGCGCGCCCAGCAAGTGTGAAATCATTAAATCCAGCTGCGGCGCGTGGCCGAAGCACATGACTTCCTTGGCGCGTAACCCGACGATTTCCTTAACAATCTCGGCCGGATTTCCGGCGGGCTTTAGCGCATCGTGCACCCGAATCTTGGCCGGCGCGAAGCCAAGAGTTTCGGCGAATATTTCCGCGGTTTGTGCCGCGCGGACATAAGGGCTGGTAATCATGACGTCGGGTTTGATACTGAGCACATTGAGACCAAGCGCAGCGGAGCGCGTCTTTTGTACGCCTTTCGCCGTGAGCGGGCGTTCCGGCTCTGCAGGCGATTTTGGATCGTTGGGATCCACGGCTATGCCGTGGCGCACGAGATAAAGAATCATAAGTCTAGGCTACCTCTTTTTCCCTCTTTTGCACTCGACGAAATTCCGCATGCAAGTGAAATTCTCTCTCGAATAATTCGGCTTTGCGTTGAAGGCCGGCCAGATCCAAACGCGTGCCATCCGCGGCGCGGATCATGAAAATGGCCTTGTGGCCTTCGATCTGTACATCGACGCCGGTAACTCGCTGCTCGTGCTCGGACTCGAGCTTCTCGGCAATGCGCAGCAAGGAGGTAAGCAGCCGGCATTGCCGGCGCTTCTGTCCATCCAGTGCGGCATAGGAGGAGTGCCCCAGCTCCGGTTCCGATTTTGAATTATGGTAGCGCACGAGCGCAGCCACGATCTCGCATCGCCACCCGCGCAAGCCGGGAATTTCTCCATTACGAATCAAATATTCGCCGTGCCGATTATGGTTCTTACGGTTTACGAAATGTCCGGTATCGTGCAAAAGCGCCGCCACTTCGAGAAGCAGCCGAAGCTCCGGCCCCATTTCATGAATGGGACGAAGCTGATCGAACAGCGAGAGCGCTAACCGGGCCACCTGCTCGGCATGATGTTGATTGTAATTCAGCCGGCTGGCGAACCATAGTGCGCCTTGCAGCATTTCCGCGGCGCGGCCTTTTTCTTCGTCGGAAACAATACCGCTGGAGTATTGCTGCGCGACAAGATCCAGCAGAATGCCTTCGCGAACTCCCACGCCGGGGACCAGCATGGCGCGCAGGTCCAGCCATTTGGCCAGTGTCGTAATGATGATGGCAGCAATTCCAATGACTTCGGCGCGGTCTTCACGCACGCGAAAAGTTCGCATACGCCCCGGAATATCAAGAGCCATCATGCGCCAGGTCTGATCTTTCAGCAGGCGTACATTGATGGAGGGAATGCGTTCGACCATGGGTCCCGCCGCGATTCGAACCAGGGCTTCCGCATTTCCTCCGCAGGCCACGGCAATGGAACGATTGAGTTTCGGCGGCGAAGGAAGCGCACTGCGTAGGATCGATAGAACATGATGACGAAGGCGGTTGGCATCGTCTTCGTCGATCGCGCCTTTGATGGAATACGTTTCCATCAGACGTATGGTGCCAAGCGGTAGTCCGATGCGATGCTCCAGTACACCGCGCTGAAAAAAATTCAGTTCCAAGCTGCCGCCACCGAGATCGAAAATCAAGCGCGGCTGCAATCGGTCACTGAGCGCCCATTTCACGGCGGAGCAAACCAGCCTAGCTTCCTCCTCATTGCCGATGACTTCCAGTTCCAGCCCGGATTTCCGTCGAATGCGATCCATCAATTTGCGATAGTTTCGGGACTCGCGGGCGGCGGCTGTGGCTACGGCTCGATAGGCGCTGACCTGATAACCATCCATGCGATCGCGAAATTGTTTAAAAGTGCGAGCTGCTCTCGCAATGGTGTCGTCATCCAGCATCCGGCGCGTAAACGCGTTATGTCCCAGGCGAACTGCGGCACGCTCGCTGTCTAGAAATTGGATATGCTGAGGGGAAGTAGCGCGAGCGATTACGAGCCGAATGGCATTCGAGCCCGCATCAATCGCGGCCAGTTGGACAGGGGCAGCCACTGTTTAGCGCCAAAGATGCGACAGCGCGTGCGAAGGCCTGTATTGCGTGCTGCGTATGCCCAGGTGCGAAGCAATTCGCTTGCGTAGCACCCGGTTCACCGCAGAGACGCTGCTTTCGCCGTCTAGTTCAAGGAAACTGTGCCGCTTCGAAAGATATTCGAATTCTCGCTTAATCATCGATTGGTATCGGATGAAGGATTGAAACAAGTCATTCGAGAGCGACATGTCGCGTCCGGATTCCCAATAGCTAATGGTCTGGGATTTCTTGAACTCACGGTCGAAAGCAATTTCGGGGCGCACATTCAGCCAAAAAGTAAGGTCGGGGCGGAGAGCAGTTTCATAAATTCCGTGGAGATAATCGCGGCCAATGCCACGAACGGCCGCGCGCGCGATTAAAGTGAAGATATAGCGGTCCGCCAACACGATTAATCCCGAGCGCAAAGCAGGGAGAATGCGGCGTTCCAGTTGATCGAAGAAATCGGTGCTGTACATCAGCGCCAAGGTCATTCGCGTGACCGCATTTTCTGCGAGCAGCGCGTCGATATCTTCGCCGACCAGATACGATCTGCGCAGACCCATGGTCTGTACCGCAAATCCTTGGGATTCGAGCCATTCGGTGAGAAGAGAAATTTGAGTGGAGCGGCCGGAACCGTCGGTGCCCTCTATAACGATGAGAGTTCCACTGAGTTCTTCCGGTCTTACTCCGGGTAGCGGGGTTCCGTAGAAACGTGACGGAGTTTCTAGAGCCTTGTGCACCCGCCTTTGCTTCGCCGGGCGGCCATTTGCTGGAACGCGGGTAAGAGTTTTTTTCGATAAGCGCGTCATTTTTTCTTGGGTGCAAACTGCTGCAGAGCGATCTTCTCGCTCACAATCTGCCGCATCAGTTTCTGAAGTTTGTTCACGCGCACCGTGCCGTCCATTAGAACAAAACGGTCGGTTTCCACCATCTGATCGTAGTTGTTCAGAATGCGTTCCTGGAAAATGCGAAAACTTTCGGAGCGATCCAGCGAGATTCCCAGATCCATCCCGGCTTCATAATATTTCAGCTTGGGGCGGCCGGCAACGATGCGGTTAACGGCCACGTCCAGGGGAGCGCGGAAATAAAAGGTGATATCGGGAGCTGGAGCGAAGCCGTAAAGATTGCGCAACCAGTGCGGGGAACATCCGCGGGCGGCATCGCGCGCAAATGCGGTGTAGATATATCGGTCCGCGAGGACCAGATAACCGCCATGCAGCAGAGGCATGATTTGACGTTCACAGCGGTCGGCGAAATCCGCCGCGTGCAGAAGAGAAAACGTCGTGGGCGTCAACAGCCGCCGCTGTTTGCCTCGCCGGGTGGCGGACCTCACTAGAGGGGAAGAATTCCATTCGGTGAAATGAATTCGATAGCCGCCGATTTCAAGCCAGCGTTTCAGCAGGTATAGTTGCGTGCTTTTCCCGGAGCCGTCGATACCTTCCACCACGACTAGCGCGCCAGGATAGTCGCGTTTGGTAGTAGGCTGTTTGGATGTGGCCGGATCTGCAGCGGACGCTAGCTCAGGAGTAATAGTGGCCATATGAATAATTTACACAGAATTGCATATCATATATCGGATCGATGAATGGCGAGTAACAAAATGGTGACTCACAAAAAACAGGGGCCAGGTTCGCTGGACGAGCGGAGCGGGCAAGGAGATGGCATGAAATTTAGCGAAGAACTGGCAGTGCAGCCTGGACACAAGGTCAAACTGTCCAAGTGGGACCCGGACGACACGCGGGGGTTCGAAAAAGATCCGGAGATGAAAGATAGCCTCGAGAAGGCTATTAAGAGACTGGTAGGATTTCAATACCGGCTGTACGCCGAGAAAAAGCGCGCCCTGCTGCTAATCTTTCAGGGTATCGACGCGGCCGGCAAGGATGGAACCATACGCCATGTGATGTCGGGCGTTGACCCTCAGGGATGCGTAGTGAAATCTTTCAAAGTGCCTTCGGCGGAAGAAGCAGCCCATGATTTCCTTTGGCGAGTTCACAAAGCGATTCCGGGCTACGGCGAAATTGGAGTGTTCAACCGATCACATTATGAGGACGTATTGATCGTACGTGTGCACGAGCTGGTCAGCAGGGATGTGTGGTCACGGCGATACGATCAGATCAATGAATTCGAGACCATGCTGGAAGAAAACAAAGTGAGGATTTTGAAGTTCTTCCTACACATCAGCAAGGACGAGCAGAGGAAACGTTTCCTGGAGCGGATTGAAGACCCGGACAAGCGCTGGAAAATTTCCGAAGATGATTTCAAGGAGCGAAAATACTGGCACGACTACACCGCCGCTTACGAAGATGCGCTGGAGGCCTGCAGCACGAAGAAAGCGCCGTGGTTCATCATCCCCGCCAACAAGAAGTGGTTTCGCAACTTGGCGGTATCGCACATCATCGACGAGACGTTCCGAGAAATGGATATCAAATTCCCGCCGCCGACGATTAATCTGAAAAAGCTGAAATGGAAATGAGCAAGTGATGGTGTCTGGAAGTTTTCCTGTTAGAATCGCTCGACTCTGAGCGACCACCATGGACGAAGCCGTTTTTCCGCGGTCTTTTCTGAAAAGATACCCGCAAGCCACGCGCGGCGAAGGATGCTTTGTCTATACCGACGACGGCAGAAGATACCTGGATGCATCCGGCGGTGCCGCGGTGGTCACGATCGGGCATGGAATAAAAGAGGTCGCCGATGCCATGGCGGATCAGGCGTCACGGCTAGCCTACGTGCACTCCTCGCAATTCCACACCGAGATTGCAGAGAAACTTGCGCGGCGGATTCTTGCGATCGCGCCGGAGGCAATGCGAGCGCAAGGACGGGTTTATTTTACATCTGGCGGATCGGAGGCGACCGAGACTGCACTGAAGCTTGCACGCCAATATTGGCTTGAGCGTGGCGAAACTAAACGCTTTCGCGTGCTCTCTCGTTTGCAGAGCTATCACGGCAGCACGCTCGGAGCGCTGTCCGTTTCAGGAAATGTTCGGCGACGTGAGCCATTTGCTCCCATGCTTCCCGAGTGGGGGCATATTCCGCCCTGCTATTGCTACCGCTGTCCGTATGGACTGCGCTATCCGGAGTGCAACGTGGAGTGTGCGGACGAACTTAACCGAATTCTGGAACGCCAGGGATCAGACAACATCGCCGCATTTATTTTTGAGCCCGTTGTGGGAGCCACGCTCGGTGCTGTGCCACCGCCGGACGGTTACCTTCCAAGAATCGCGGAAATTTGCCGGCAACACGGAATACTCCTGATTGCCGATGAAGTGATGACGGGCATGGGACGGACAGGAAAGCCGTTTGCCGTAGAACATTGGGGCGCGGCGCCGGATATGATTCTGATCGGCAAGGGAATCGCGAGCGGCTATGCTCCGTTGGGTGCGGTGATCGTCGCGGGGAATGTGGCGGAAACAATTTCCAAAGGATCGGGGACGTTTCTGCACGGCTTCACCTATAACGCCCATCCGGTGGCCACAGCGGCAGGGAACGCGGTGCTGGATTACATCGAGCGCGAAAATTTATTTGCGCGGGTTGATATTGCCGGACTCGAGATGCGCGCAGCACTTGAGCCACTTAGAAAATTTTCGGTGGTGGGCGATGTGCGCGGTAGGGGGTTGCTGTGGGGAATAGAGTTTGTGCAGGACGCCAAGAGCGGGGAACCTTTTCCGCATGACGCGCGAATCGCTTCACGTGTTCAAGACGATTTGCTGGAGGAATCGATCCTGACGTATCCGATTCAAGGATGCGTTGACGGCCTGCGCGGCGATCACATTCTGTTGGCGCCGCCCTTTACGATCACGTCTTCCATGATACAAATGCTGGCCGCGGGGCTTGAAAAAGTCATTGCCGCGTTGGAGAAGACACACCTTGCGGGAATCGGAGGGTCCTCTGCACTCGGTTGATGGCAAACGTTATCGTTGGGCGATTGCGGCGCTTGTATTGGTTATTTCCATCGGATTTGCGGCTTTTGCCAGTTCCAACGATACCAACCCCATGGTGGGATTCTCCGCGCATGGCGCTGCGCAGGAGACCTCCATCGAACAGAAATTCCGTTCCATGGCTTCCGCTGAACAAATTTCAAAATTTCATCGCTATCTGACCTCTGAGCCGCACCCGGCTGGCTCGGTTCGCAATAATGAGCTGGCGCAATGGGTGGCTGAGCAATGGCGGCAGCAGGGTCTGGAAGACGTCACCGTCCATCAATACGATGTGCTGAATTCGCGGCCGCGTGAAATTTCACTGGAGATGGTCCATCCCGGGCATTATCGCGCGAGCTTGCGCGAAGATCGGTATGAGGTGGATGCGGACACTAAAAATCCGAAAGCCGACGGAGCCTACCTGGGATATTCCGCTTCCGGAGAAGTAACGGCGCCCGTGGTGTACGCGCATAGCGGCAATCCGGAAGATTATGAATACCTTCGCGCGCACGGAATCGATGTGAAAGGAAAAATTGTTCTGGTGCGCTATTCGAATCCTTATAGCTATCGAGGATTCAAGGCGCTCACGGCGGAACGGCTGGGCGCGGCGGCCATCCTAATCTATTCCGATCCGCAGGAAGACGGTTACACTCGCGGGAAAGTCTTTCCGGATGGGCCCTGGGGACCGGAGAGTCACATCCAGCGCGGCGCGATCACCTATGACTTCCTGGAACCGGGCGATCCTTTAACTCCGGGGTGGGCCTCGGTTCCAGGCGCGAAACGAATCGCTCCGGAACAAGCGATATCCCTCCCGAAAATCATGGGCCTGCCGTTATCTTGGCGCGACGCGAAGCCACTACTGGAAAAGATGGACGGGCCGGTGGCGCCAGATTCCTGGCAAGGTGGATTGCCGCTGAAGTACAGGCTTGGCGGTAAGCGCGTGCAAGTTCATCTGAAGGTTGACATGGACACGAGCGTGCAGCCGTATTACGTGACGGAAGCGCGCATTCGCGGCAGTGAAGCTCCCGATCAATGGGTGATTCTGGGCAATCATCGCGACGCTTGGGTGTATGGCGCCGTGGATCCTTCCAGCGGAACCGCTTCTATGCTCGAGCTGACGCGAAATCTCGGCGAAATGTTAAAGCAGGGAATCAGGCCGAAGCGCACGCTGGTGATTTGCAGTTGGGATGGCGAGGAGTACGCCTTGACTGGTTCCACGGAATGGGGCGAAGAATTCGCGGATGAACTGAAACAGAAAGCCGTGGCCTATTTGAATGTGGACGAGGCCACATCGGGACCCAACTTTCAAGGAGATGCCGTGGGTTCCCTAGCGCCGCTGCTTGTCGATGTGAGCCGAAATTTGCCGGCGCCTTCGGGTAAGACACTTTACGAGGAATGGAAAGTTTCAAGGGAACTAGAACTAAAAGGAAAACAACCTGTGCCGGACTTTGAACTGGCCAACACTCGCATCGGAAGCGGATCCGATCACACCGTCTTCTTAAATTTTCTCGGCATCCCGACCATGGGGCTCACTTTCGTGGGGCCGTACGGTGTCTATCACTCTTTGTACGATGACTTTTATTGGATGAATCACTTTGGAGATCCGGGATACCGCTACCATTCATTAATGACTCAGCTTTGGGGCACCGTGGTGCTTCGTTTGGCAAATGCTGAGATTCTTCCGTTTGATTTTGAGTCCTATGGCCAGCACATCCGGCAGTTTCTAATGGAACTTGATGATGCGAGCCATGTTGCGTCGCATATAGATTTTGATTCTCTCCGGAAATACGCTCTAGGATTCGAGCAAGCGGGACAGGAACTGAAACAGAGTGCCAGCCGGGTGGTTGCGAGCGGAGGTATGAACAGCGCTAAAGAGATTTACATAAATCAAGAGTTGATGAAAGTGGAACAGAATTGGTGCAATCCCGAGGGCATTCCCGGGCGGCCGTGGTTCAAACATTCTCTCTATGCCGCGCGCTACACCTACGCCCATCTCGAGCTGCCTGGTCTTACGGAGGCCGCCGAGGCGGGTGATTGGAAGCGTGCGCAGGGGCAAGCCAAGATTCTCGAAGATGAGCTAATGAAAAATACAATGTTGCTGCGCCACGTTAAGCAGGAATTGGACTCTTTCGCAGGCGCTGAAAACCCGTGAAAATATTATCTCTTACTCTTGCCATTTTTTTCGTTGCTTGCGTGTCGGTTAGCGCGCAGCAACCGCCGAAGGCGGCGGAGCCTCGCGCGCGTGACCTCGGCGTGCCACTGGAAGGCACTCCGGGCCCGCTGAATTCGATTACAGACGTGCAGGGAGTGGAAGTCGGCTATCGCACGCTCATTTCCGGCGAAGGCAAATTGCAGGTAGGGGTTGGGCCCGTACGCACGGGCGTCACGGCGATTTTCCCGCGCGGAAAAAATGCCGTGGATCCGGTTTTTGCGGGATGGTTCACGGAAAATGGCAATGGCGAAATGACTGGAACGACCTGGGTCGAAGAATCGGGATTTCTATATGGCCCAGTGATGATCACAAACACGCACAGCGTGGGAGTTGTGCGCGACGCCGTCATCGCGTGGCAATTCAAACACGGCATGCCAGTGCCGGAGGACGATTGGTGGTCGCTTCCGGTGGTGGCTGAGACCTGGGACGGATATCTGAACGATATCAACGGATTTCACCTGAAGCCGGAAGACGCGTTCGCTGCGATGGATGACGCGCACGCAGGTCCGATCGCCGAAGGAAACGTCGGTGGCGGGACGGGAATGATTTGTTTCGAATTCAAGGGCGGCACCGGGACTTCCTCGCGCCGGCTTTCCGAAAAACTCGGTGGATATACAGTGGGCGCGCTGGTTCAGTGCAATTTTGGGACGCGGCATCTTTTGCGAATCGCCGGAACGCCAGTAGGCTACGAAATTACGGGAAAGCGGATATGGGACGAGGATACCGGTTCGATCATCGTGGTCGTCGCTACCGACGCTCCACTTTTGCCAAACCAGATGAAACGGATTGCCAAGCGGGTTACGCTAGGTCTTGGGCGTCTCGGCAGCATTTCGGGGAATGGCTCTGGCGACATTTTTATTGCCTTCTCCACAGCTAACTCGGGCGCAGGGCTGGAGCAAAAGAAACCGGTGAAGGTCCAAATGCTCCCCAATGATCAAATGGACGCGCTTTTTGAGGCCACCGTGCAAGCCACCGAAGAAGCGGTGGTAAATGCTCTGGTGGCGGCGAAAACGATGACAGGTCCCGAAGGGCATACCGTAGAAGCGCTTCCGCATGACAGGCTGCGCGAAGTTCTCGAGAAATATAACCGGCTGGCCGAAGTAAAATAACTTTTGTGGGATTCATTGTTTGTAAGGAGGTTGAGGTCCATGAGGAATTTTTTTACAGGCGTTTTTCTGACCTTGCTGATAATTGGTATCGCTATTTTTTTAGCTATTAAAGAGGGTTACGTGGATTTCAAAGCGGACGAGGAACCGTCTCTGCTGGAGAAGAAGTTTGCCATGCAGGCGGTGGATGCTTCGACGGACCGCCACGCTCCGGACCAGAAGAACCCCTTAACGGCCAACGAAGAGACTTTGGTGGCCGGCACTAGGCTTTACATTAATCATTGCGCAGGCTGCCACGGCGTTCCTTCCAATCCCAGCAGCCAATTCCCGAAATCGTTCTATCCTCCCATACCTACGTTCTTCACCGACGCACCGGATATGCCAGAGAATCAAAATCTCTACATTATCCAGCACGGTGTTCGTTGGAGCGGAATGCCGGCGTGGGACAAGACTCTTAATGACACGCAGATGTGGCAGTTGGTGACCTTTCTGAGCAATATCGAGAAACTTCCCCCCGCGGCGAAAAGAGAATTCGATCTACCGGGGGCACCGGCAGCGGCCACCGAACCCGCAGCCTCGCCAATGCCAATGAAACATTAGGCCATTCTGGAAGCGGACGTCCTTTGAAGAAATACTCTGAGCGATGGACGCGCAGTCCTGCTAAAATTTGGCTGATTTAGTAGCGGTCTTATAGGGATGGGTTTTACGTGTTGCTGGCGTCCTACGTTGAGGACAAAACCTAAACCCATCGGCACTTTGGGAGGAAGAATTTGACGTCTGATGCAGTCGCTGAAAAGGTGATCACTACTCTTGCATCGGTAAAGCGGATTCCAGCCGATAAGATCACACTGGAAACTAATCTGCAGGACTTGGGCATCGATTCGCTGGACGTTTTCACTTTGCTTTTTGAGCTCGAGAACGCTTTTAAGATTTCCATTCCCGATGACGATGTTCGATCCATACGCACGGTCAACGATGTAGTCACCGGCATTAAGAAGATCATCGCTGCTACGCCGCCTGATTCGACCGTGGGTTCGCCCACGCCAGCGAACTAAGAATGGCGGCCCGCCGAGTTGCCATCACAGGTTTAGGGATCATTTCTCCACTGGGACTGAATGTCGCCGAATCCTGGGATTCGCTTAGCCATGGACGAGGTGGCATTCAGGCCTTGAAGGGTGTCGATCGCTCGCGCGTGGCCCTGAAGATGGAGAACGGGGCCGAGGTGCGCGGTTTCGACCCCACACAGCACTTCGAAGGCGGTAAAGAAGCTTACCTCGATCGCTTCGCGCAGTTCTCCGTGGTTTCCGCGCGCGAAGCCATGCGCGATTCCGGCCTTACTCTAACCCCCGCTCTTCGTTATAACGCCGCGATTGTGTGCGGCTCCGCTGTGGGAGGCCAATCCGCCATCGAAACCGGCTTCGCGGATCTTTACGTTTCCGACCGCGGAAGGGTTCATCCGCTGACGATTCCTAAAACGATGGCCAATGCCGGTGCGAGCCATATCTCCATGGAACTGGGGATTACCGGGCCCACCTATACCGTATCGACTGCGTGTTCTTCCGCCAATCATGCCATCGGCCAGGCGTTTCGTCTGGTGCGCGATAGCGAAGTGGATCTGGCGGTGACCGGGGGCAGCGAGGCGCCCTTCGCGATCGGACATCTGAAAGCATGGGAAGCGATGCGAGTGATTGCGCCTGATACTTGCCGCCCGTTCAGTAAAGATCGGCGGGGAATGATTCTGGGCGAGGGTGGCGCGATGATGATCCTGGAACCGATGGAAGCGGCGCAGGCGCGCGGCGCCAGAATCTACGCGGAAATTTGCGGTTTCGGCATGTCCTCGGACGCCCATCATTTGACGCAACCGACGGTCGAGGGGCCGTCACGAGCCATGCGTGACGCGTTGCGTCTTGCCAACATGGCGCCTGAAGAAGTCGGCTACATTAACGCCCACGGCACTGGAACACCGGGGAACGACCCTGTCGAGAGTCGTGCCATTCGAGAAGTTTTCGGCGCGCATGCAGACAAACTCGCTGTCAGTTCGACCAAGTCCATGCACGGCCATGCGCTGGGCGCCGCGGGCGCACTGGAAGCGATCGCCACCGTGCTCGCTCTGCATCACGGAATCCTGCCGCCTACGGCGAATTATAACGAACGCGATCCTGAATGCGACCTCGACTACATTCCGAACCAGCCCCGCAAACAACAAGTTGGGGCGGCCCTTTCAAATTCGTTTGCCTTCGGAGGATTGAATGCAGTCATCGCCTTCCGAGCTGTTCGGTCTTAACTCCGCGCTCTCGGCGCATCCCGCCATTCGCTTTCTGACAGAACAGCGCTTCCTAATTCATGACCGCAGAATAGGGATTCTTGGTTAAAAGAAGCGTGAAAGTAGTGGAGCGAGAGTCCCCCATCCCGTGGGCGTAGGAGACCAATGTCGCGTCAACTCGTCGGCCAGCGTCAAGGTAACCAGGATGGCGAAAAATAAAACTCCCGCGAGAATGAACACCTTGGTCAGCCCGCCGCTGTACTTCACGTGCATAAAAAACAGAACTACCAGCAGCATCTTGACCACGGCAATCGCAAGAGCGGCAACGGTGTTAAATGCGCCGAGGTCAATGTAGGCCACGCCGGTAGTGAGTGCGGTGAGACAAAGAAGCGCGACAAAGATTCCCACGTAGATTTTCACTGAGACAATGTGCTCAGACATCAGTGGCCACTCCCCGCGTAACGTCCGCCAATGAGATAGAGCAGCGGAAAAAGAAAGATCCACACAATATCCACGAAGTGCCAGTAAAGACCGCTTACTTCGAGCGGACTGTGATACTGCGGAGTAAACCTGCCACGATGGGCCAGGATCGTGAGCACGGTCAGAATGCCAATCCCGATAATCATATGCAACGCGTGCAATCCAGTCATAAAGAAATAAAAGCAGAAGAACATGGGCACGTGCGCGCCGGGCGCTCCCCATTCGGGCCGTATCACGAAACCAAAGCCGGGAACCAGATGCTCAATGTAATCGTGGTGCCACTCAAACGTAAACTTGATGAACAAAAACGCCGCGCCCAAAATCATGGTGGTAATCAGGAATCCAACTTGCGCGCCGCGCTTGCCAATTTGAGCGGAATGGATGGCCAGCGCCATGGTCAAGCTGCTTCCGATCAAAACAGCGGTGTTCAATGCGCCGAACCTGACTTCCAGCAAATGGCTGCCAATTTCGAAGGAAGGCAGATAAAGCGCGCGGTAAACGATGTAGGTGGCGAACAGGCCGCCGAAGAACATCATCTCGGTGAGCAGGAATACCCACATGCCCAGGCTTCCGGCCTCACGCTGTTGCTCCATGTCTTCAAACTGGTGCGCGAACCCTTGCGCATGCGCGTTGTGAATCGCCATATCAGCCACGGGTCACCGTGCTGTGGGCGTAGTCGTAAGCTTCTTCGGTTACCACCGGAATCTCCTCAAAATTTTCAGTAGGGGGCGGAGAAGGAGTTGTCCACTCCAGCCCCTTGGCACCCCAAGGATTCGGGCCTGCTGTCGGGCCGTAACGCATGGACCAGGTCAAGTAGATGAGCGGGATCAAGTATCCGATTCCCAGAATCGATGCACCGGCAGAGGACATGACGTTGAGCACTTGAAACTCCGAGGGGTACACAGCGTAACGCCGCGGCATGCCCAGATATCCGAGCATGAATTGCGGGAAGAAAGTGAGGTTGAATCCCACAAAAATTACCAGCGCCGCAAAACGTGCCCAGCCGTCGGGATAAAGACGTCCAGTGATTTTCGGCCACCAGAAATGTATCCCCCCCAGATAAGCCATCACCGCCCCGCCGACCATAATGTAATGGAAATGCGCCACAATAAAGTAGGTGCCATTCAGGTGCACGTCGGTGGCGAGAGAAGCGAGAAAAAGGCCCGTAAGGCCGCCCATGGTGAAGAGGCCGATAAAACCGAGCGCGTACAACATGGGAGCATCGTAGGAAATGGAGCCTTTATGGAGCGTTGCGGTCCAATTGAAAACCTTTACAGCAGAAGGAATGGCCACCAAAAAGCTGAGTACGGAGAACACCAGGCCGGCATAAATCGACTGGCCGGTGACGAACATGTGATGTCCCCACACAAGAAAGCTGATGATGGCGATCGCGAGGCTCGAGAAGGCCACAAAACTATATCCAAAGATTCGCTTGCGTGAAAAGCAGGTGATGAGCTCGCTCATCACTCCCATTCCCGGCAAAATCATGATGTAAACCGCGGGGTGAGAATAAAACCAAAAAAGATGTTGAAAGAGAATAGGGTCGCCACCGATCGCCGGGTCGAAAATGCCGATGTGGAGAACCCTTTCGAGAAACAGAAGGAAAAGCGTAATGGCGATTACCGGTGTTCCAAGAATGAAAATGATGCTGGTCGCGTAAATGGCCCAGATGAAAAGTGGCAGACGGAACCAGGTAAGCCCGGGCGCGCGCATTTTGTGAATGGTCACCACAAAATTCAGCCCGGTAAGAATCGAAGAAAATCCTGTTATGAAAACGCCCAGCGCCGTGGGGACCACGGAAGTGTGGGAGAAGCTGCTGCTGTAGGGCGTGTAGAACGTCCAGCCGGTATCCACCCCGCCCGAGATCACGGCATAAAGCGTGAAAATGGCGCCGATGACGTAAATGTACCAACTAAGAAGATTGAGCCGCGGAAATGCCAAGTCGCGGGCCCCGATCATCATGGGCACCAGAAAATTGCCCAGCGTCGCTGGGATGGAGGGAACCAGGAAAAAGAAAACCATGATGACGCCGTGCATGGTGAACAGCTTGTTGTAGGTCTCCGGCTGTACCAGCGCGCCTTGCGGCTCGATCAAATGCAGGCGCATCAAGACGGCGAAGAAGCCGCCCACAAAAAACATCAAAGTAATGGACGCAAGATAAAGAAGTGCGATGCGCTTGTGGTCGGTGGTTAAGAGCCAGGACTTCACGCCATATTGCGCGTTCAGATAATTAACGCGCGACCCGGTTGGTACTTCGTGGACGTCTAGAGTGGCGGTACTCATTTGCCGTTCGAATTCCTTTCTTCCGACCCCAGCGATTTCACGTAGGCGATGAGCTGCAAGACTTGCTCCTCGTTGACCTGCCCCCGGAAGGTGGGCATGATCGGCGGATAATTCTTCAAAACTACAGAGTTGGGATTAAGGATGGCTTGACGAATGAAAGCTTCGTCCACCAGACGCTTCTCTCCGGTCTTGACTTCCTCTTGCTTACCGTAAAGGCCTACGAGCGATGGACCGCGGCTAGTGCCGTCTGAAACATGGCACGACGCGCATCCGAGCTTGTTGAATGTTTTCTCGCCGATTTGCACCATCGTCTGGCTTGGTGTGCCGCTCGAGAGCCAAGCTTCGTAATCCGCTGGCGACATAACGTAAACCCATCCGAGCATTTCCGCATGGTCGGCTCCGCAATATTGCGCGCAGAACAGATGATAGGTGCCTACTTTCGTAGCCTGAAACCACAAGGTAGAGTAACGGCCTGGGATGACGTCCTTTTTCACCCGGAACGCAGGGATATAGAAATCGTGGATGACGTCTTCGGAGGTCATGGTCAACTCCACTGGCACGCCGAGGGGAACGTGTAGCTCGTTGATTTCGCGCACACCTTCGGGGTGCTGGATGTGCCACATCCATTGCTTGCCGATCACGAAAATTTCCGTGGAAGCCGAAGGAGGGCGAGAATTTTCGAAATACAAACTGGAGGCCCACAGAAACAAGCCCACGCATATCAGGGTCGGAATGATGGTCCAGGCCAATTCCAGCGGAAGGTTTTCCTCCGTTTCCGGCGGAATTTCATTGTCGGCTTGCCTGCGATATTTGACCATGAAGAAAAAGATCGTCGAAAATATGGCGATGGTAAAAAACAGGGTGATGAAAGTTAGAGCGAAATAAAGGTGATCGACTCCTTCCGCTATGGAGGAGGCCGCCTCGGGGCGAAGCTGCGGCGCTTGGAGTACCAAGCGAAAGAAAACCGAGCTGAATTGGAGAAGGCCCGTCATGTTCTATTTCTAAATTCCTTTTGAATACCTGGTTTCTGACGTCGTGCTATAGAGAGAGCGCTCACGCTCTGCGCTCCGGGAGCGCGTAATGTTCCCTCCGGTACAGAACTAAAATAAGACCGCCGATCGCCAGCACCGTTACCGCCCCGGCCGCTTGAATCAGACGCGCTATCAACAATCCGTATTTCCCGGTGGATGGGTCGTAGTGATAGCAGAAGAGCAGCAGCTGATCGACCGGCGTGCCAATTTTTCCTTCGGAAGCTTCCACTAAGCCCAGCCGAAGATCGCGCGATGGGAACTGCAGGCCATAAAAGTAGCGTGAAATTTTTCCTTTGGGCGTGAGCACCATGATGGCGCTGGCATGCGCGAACTGTTTTGAGCCGGGATCGTATGCGTAACGGAAACCGACAGCGTCTGCGAGTTGGCGGATTTGTTGTTCGTCGCCGGTGAGAAAATGCCACCCTTGGGCCGCGTTCGTCCGGCCGTAAATGCCGGTATAAAGAGCTTGCTTGGCTTCCGCTAGAACGGGCCTCTCGGTTGGGTCGATGCTTACGGTCACCACCTCGAATTGTTTTCCGATGTCCATGGGAATCAGCTTGAGGCTGGATTCCAGGCCGTTGAGAACTTGTGTGCATAGCATCGGACAGTTGTAGTACACCAGAGATAGGATTACGGGCTTGTGGCCGAAATACTGAGCGAGCTGAACCGGTTGACCGTGCTCGTCGCGAAATGTCAGATCTAACGGAACCGATTGATTCAGTTTTTGGTCCACGCCGACATCTTTCAACAGATCGGGACGCACGCCAATGTCCTGTACCGGGCCTTGGAGCTGGCCCCGCGCGGGCGCTGAAAGCGCCAGCGCAATCGACACCGCGATCAGGCAAGCCCGCAACGATCTGGAGTCCACGAAATTTCTGAATCTTTTCACTGCCTAAGCGGCCTCCTCAAATTCAAAAAGCTTGTTCACCTTACTTCCGGGTTGTGCGCTTGCTCATACTCATCTTCGCCAATCCAATAGGCGCATGGACCGTTCGGCGATGATTGCGTCTTGACCATCTCGCTGGCCGCAGAAGTGTTGGATGGATGGCCGCTTGCTGGGCGCGCTGGCAATCCTCGCTGGACCGTCACATCCATGGCGCGATCGATCGGGATGCGCACGACTCCATTGTCCGGGTCGACCCATCCGTAGCTATCTAGTTTCTCCATTTGCTCGCCGCAATAATTTCGCAGATCCCATCGAGGCTTCGCTTGCAACCTCGGTTCCGGCGGCAGAACACGCGCATTCTCGAATGGAGAAGCTGGCGGTCCAAGTGGTTGCGATTTCGCGAAATACAAAAACATCCACTTCATGGACAACAAGACGACGGCCAGAACGATCACTAACCCGAGCCCGTACTTCAGCAGAGTTCCAGTGTCGGCATCCCTATGCTCGTATCCTTCCGCAGGATCTGTTGGCGCACCGGGCGGAACTTGGCCCGGGCGCTTAGTCTCCATGCTCATGCTGGAGCGCTCCTTCAAACCTCGGATCATGCAACGGCAAAAGCGGCATTTTCTTCAGCTGCCAAATGTAGCTGCCCACCCAGATGCCGCCGATTCCGATCACGGCGAGCAAGTCCGATGGATGCAAACGCGGGCCGTTTCTTTGGTTAAGAAAACCGGGGACCACCAGCCAGTAAACATCTACGAGTGTCAGGACTACCAGCATGCCTGTCAAAGCAGAAAGTATATACAGCCGGCGCTTCACCCCGCGCTGGAGCAGCAGCAGAAATGGCACCGCGAAGTGCATGATCATCAGGAAAACGGCTAAAGCTCCCCAGCCGCCGAAAGCGCGCGTCATATACCACGGAATTTCGTCTTTAAGATTGCCGGCCCAAATGATCAGGAATTGTGAAAAAGAGAGGTAGGCCCACAACATCACGAAGGCCAGCATGAGGTTTCCGAGATCATTGAATTGCGATGCGGTGACAATTTGTTTGATGTGCTCGGTATTCGAGAGCAGGCGCAGGACAAAAATCACAAAGGCCATTGCCGCCAAGGCTTCGACTACCATGAACAGCATCCCGAAGATGGTCGAGAACCATAGCGGCTCAATGGACATGACCCAATCGATGGCCGAATAAGTGACCGCGATTCCCCAAAGAATTAAGCCCGGGCCGCTGAAGGCTTCCAAAACGGACGCCAGGCGGGCGTTTCCGGTGCGGTCCTGTTCGTAAGACCATTTGTTCAGGAAATAAGCAAGAGCCAGCCAAATGGCGAAATAAATTAGGGAACGTAGCACGAAGGAATTCTTGGTCAGATACATGGCTTTAAAATGGAGGGCGGGATCGGCCGGTTTATCGATGGCCCATTGCGCCCAGGTGTATAGGTATTTGATTCCGAACAAAATTGGGATGAATAAAACGGTCATCACTAAAAATGTTCGGGTGGCTGCTTCCAGCAGTCGCCGGATGGGATAGCCCCACCAGCCGCCGGTCAAGTGATGCATCATCAAAATTGCCATACTGCCAAGAGGGATCGAAATCCAGAAAACATAAGAGAACAAGTAAGACTGGAGGGTCCGCTGTGCCGCCTGGGGACCACGCAAACCAAAAAACGCGCACAGCAAGAGCGCAAACGCTCCCGTAAGGATCATGCCCCGTTGCATACGATCGAGTCTGGGTTCGAATTTTTCCAGGTCGTTCATTATGGTTGCGCCGCTCGGCGTCCTTGCGCGTTCGTCTGATTTTCCGTCAATTTCGACCGCTCACTTTCCGGGACCTCCTGCAGGGTGGCGTGCTGGCTCAATTGAAGCGCGCGAATATACGCCGCTATCCGCCAGCGGTCTTCCGGTTCCACACGGGAGGCATAGCTGTACATGGATCCGAAACCATTTGTGATGACTTCGAAAAAGTGTCCCGCCGGCGCCTGCCGCAAACTGTCCAGATGAAACGACGGCGGAGGCGGAAAGCCGCGTTGCACGATCATTCCCTGGCCGCTTCCGGTGTAGTCGTGGCAAGGAGTGCAGTAAATGTTGTAGCGCTCTCGTCCACGCTCCAAATCCGCTCGCGTCATGGGAAAGGGAAATTTGTCCGACACGATTCCGCTCTCTCGGCCGGTGTAAAGAAGCTCGTCGGTATGGAGCTGGCCACGTGCCACGGTGCCGGGAACTACGGGACGTTCGGATCGCCCGTCATGGAAGAAATTGGTGGGCTCGTAAGGAAGATATTTTGGCTGTATGTGCATATCGAGCCGGCAACCGGCGAGCAGGATTGCCATGCCGCCCAGGCAAGCAAGTCCTCGCAAGCAATCCATTAGCGGACTCACCCAGGTGTTCGGAATCCCGCGACCGCGATGTAGCTCAAACCTCAATTTCGAATACCCCGTGTGGCTGCAAAGTCCTTAAAAACTCAGCCGTTTTAAGCACATCGAATTTCTTGTCGCGCGCTTTCACCACCAGAAAAAAACGGTCTTTCGACGCCAGAGCGAACCTCGCCACATTGAACACCGGATGATAAGGCGTCGGCAGCCCGTTCATAGCCAGCATGCCAAAAACGGCGCAAAGCGCGGCTCCGAGAATGGTCAACTCAAACGTAATTGGTATCCAGGCAGGCCAGCTGTTATACGGCTTGCCGCCGATATTTAACGGAAAACTGATTACGTTCGCGTAATAGCACATAAAAAAGCCCGTAAGCCCGCCCAAAAGCCCTCCGGTGAAGACCACCGCGGGCAGTTTGGTGGGTCCAAAGCCAACCGCTTCGGCCATGCCTTCCACCGGCATGGGCGTGAATGCGTCGATGCTTTTGTAACCGGCATCGTGAGTCAGATGGGCCGCAGCGAGAAGCTGCTCGGGAGTCTCGAATTCGGCTAATAGTCCGTAGATAGCTTTGCGTTTCATGTGCTACTCGTGAATCTCCGGATTCGGATTGCGCACGCGCGCCAAATACGAGGTGCGCGGTTTGGTATTTAACTCCGCAAGCAATCGGTAATTTCGCGATTGCGCTTTCAGTTTGGAAACGCGGCTGTTCGGGTCGTTGATATTTCCGAACACGATGGCGTCCGCCGGACACGCTCCTTGGCAGGCCGTGACGATCGCGCCGTCCTGTATCGTCTGGTTGGCTTCTTCGGAATGAATTTTCGCGGCATTGATTCTCTGCACGCAATAGGTGCATTTCTCCATAACGCCGCGGCTGCGCACCGTGACGTTCGGATTGCGCACGCCGTAAAGGCTCGGTGTTTGCCAGTCCGAAAACAGAAAGAAATTAAACCGGCGGACTTTATAGGGACAATTGTTGGAGCAATAACGAGTTCCGACGCAACGGTTATAGGTCATCTCATTGAGTCCTTCAGGACTGTGTGTGGTAGCTCCAACCGGACACACGACTTCGCAGGGCGCATTTTCACACTGCATGCAGGGCATGGGCTCGTAATACATTTCCGGATTTTCCAGCCCGCCGCGGAAATAAGTATCCACGCGGATCCAATGCATGGCGCGCCCGAGCATGACCTGCTGCTTGCCAACTACTGCGATGTTATTTTCAGACTGGCAAGCGACGACACAAGCATTGCACCCCACGCATTTGTTTAAATCGATGGACATACCCCAGGCATAGCCGTCGTATTGGAAGCCGGGATAAAGCGAAAGGCCGGGAGTCGGTTCTTCGTGCGGATCCTGGGCAAAACGCGGGTTCGCGCGAAATTCTTCGAGTGTCGCAACCTGGATCAGATCGCGATGAAACGCGGCGGTGCTCTCTTCTTCCGATGCCTGACCCTGATGATCGATGATGTATTGATGTTGGGTGACTGCGAAATAGTATTCTTCCCCTGTTTTTTCGATGCGCAACCCGGTGGCCGCCCAGGGCGTCGTTGAAGTGCGAATGAAATTCGCATTGAAGCCTGGTCCGGTTCCTACCTTTCCCGCTCTCCGCCTACCATATCCAAGGTGCAGGGTAACGGAGTTGTCCGCGTGGCCCGGCACAATCATGACTCCGGCTTTCGTTTCGTGGCCGTTTAGCTGCAGCTTCACATAATCCCCAGTCGTACTATGCAAGCGCTGCGCGGTAGCCGGGCTGAGCATTGCTGCGTTGTCCCAAGTCAATCGCGTGTTTGGCTTGGGCGTTTCCTGCAGCCACCCATTGTTGGCAAAACGCCCGTCGAAGATGGAGGGATCGGGGCGAAATGAAATTTCGAGATCGGAAGCCGCCGCAGTATTGGAGCTGGTAGTCTGCGTGTTCGGCGGCTTTGCAAAATCAGTTCGCGCCGCAACATTGATCGCCGGCAGCGCCGTGCCCGCCATGACTCCGTCATGCAGCGACCGTTCCCAGAAATCTTCGAACGCTTTGTCTTTTTCAGGACGCTGGCCGGCCCAATAATCGCGTACCACATCGTGATTTGATTGGCCCGGATCGTTCCCGAGCAATCCGAGAATTTCATACGCGGAGTGGCAGCCCTGATACAGCGGCGCGATCAGCGGCTGAATCATTCCGAGGGTGCCGTCAAAAGCTCGGGCATCGCCCCAGGATTCCAAATAGTGTGTGGCGGGTACGTGCCAGTGGCACAGCTCGCCGGTCTCGTCGTAGTACAACCCCGAATGTATGCGTAACTTTACACTCAGCAGGGCCGGGCCGAAGTCGAAATCAACGGGCGCGTCATACACCGGATTACCGCCAAAAATCAGCAGGACATCGACTTTTCCCGCCTTCATATCGGCGGTAAGATCGCGCAACGATTCCATCCCCTCGGTTGGATTGGCTTCGAGCGGGTCGGTGTAATAGACGGTCTTGCCGACATTGCCGAGGGAAGCATTCATGGCATGCGCCAAGGCATGGACGTAAGCTGGCTGCTCTTCGCCGGCAATCACCAAGGAGGATCCACGATGTTGCTGCAAATCTTTTGCCACTGCACGCGTCCAGTCAGCCGGGATACTTTGTGAGTTGCTTCCGTCGCCATTCGTTGCCGCAACTCCCACCTCCGCCGCGAGACGTTGAGCAAATCCGCCGATTTCGCTCGAACGCACGGGTTTTCGATGGTCGGCCATGGCCCCCGTGCTGGTAGGCATCGATTCGACCACATAGAGGCGATTGGGATTTGCCGAAGGCGTGTCCAGCGCACGTCGCGAAGAAAAATCGCGTGTGTAACGCACATGTCCCGCACCACAGGTAAGAAAATCCGCGTCTAAAGAAACGATCACATCCGCTTTATCAAATTTGTAAACTGGATTGACCGGCTTGCTGAAAGCAAGTTTCGCTCCCTCGCGCACGTTGTCGCGGCCACACTGTTCGTACTGATGCCATTTCGCTTCCGGAAATTGCTTGAGGACCGCGTTGACCTGAGCTGCGAGCGACGGCGAAGTGACCGTCTCGGTAAGAATCCGCAACCCAGATCCCTTCGGGGACTGCTGCCCGCGCATATTACTCATCGCTACCGCAAAAGAATCCCAATCGCTGATTCGCCCTTCGTGAATCGCGGTTTGCGAGCGGTCCGGATCGTACAGAGTCAATACCGAAGCTTGCGCGAAAACGTCCGTGCCGCCCAGGCTGCCGGGATGCTCGGGATTGCCTTCAATTTTCGTGGGACGCCCCATATTGCTTTCGACCAACAATCCAGTCGCTACACCGGCGAGCGGCATCGAAGTCGCGTAGAAAAGCGGCCTACCGGGAATAATTTCTTCCGGCGGCTTCACGTACGGAACGATCTTTTCCGTGGGCAATTTTGTGCAGGCGCTGAGGCCAGCGAGCGCAGCGGAAGCCGCGGCAAGTTTCAAAACGTCGCGGCGGTCGATCCCTTCCGGATTCTTTGCCGTATCGTGCGGAAACTCATGCTCCAGGAATTCCCGGTATTCTTTTGTCTCCGACAACTCTTCAAGACTCTGCCAAAAACGCTTTCCATCACGCTGCGCGAGATTCGCCCTGGCGGCAGCAAGATCGATCGATTTGCGTTCCGGCGTGTTTGGATTCGAGCTCATAGTGGCCTTTTTCCAGCCGTCAGCGGTGACACACCGAACAATTTTGCAGACTTTGGATTTTGTATTCTTTCACCAGTTCTCGTCCCAGCTGCTCTTGATTTGCCGGTACTTCGTAATTGGGATTAAATACTTGAGACTTCGGACGCACGTATTTTTCAGGTTGCCGATGACAATCGAGGCACCAGGACATATACAACGTGCCCGCGCGGTAGGTTAGCGGCATCTCAGCAATTTGTCCGTGGCAAGTGGTACAGCCAATTCCTTTGCTCACGTGAATGCTGTGATCGAAATAGACGAAGTCGGGAAGAGCGTTCACGCGCGTCCAGGAAATTGACCGGTCATCCCGGTAGCTCGCGCGCACGGGCTCCAGCATCGAGGAATTAGTCCAAATCTGCGAATGGCAGGTCATGCAAGTTTGTGTCGGTGGAACGCCAGCAAATGGAGATTTCTCGACGGATGTGTGGCAATAGCGGCAATCGATGCCGAGTTCCCCGGCATGATGCTTATGGCTGAATGGGACAGGCTGCTCGCGCGAAACGTGCACGTCGGTGTACCAAGGCGACAGCTCAATTCCATAAAGAGCCGCGCCAAGCAAGGCAACCATGAACACGCCACCGTAAATGCTCAGGCGCGAGAGAACGTTCGTGCTGTGATGAAATATTTGCGACATCTAAATCTTCAAGTCCTATTGATTCCGGCTTTCTTCGTTCGTTTCTTCAACCAATGAACGCATCTCCACGATTGAAATCATCGGCAGGAAGCGTATGAAAAGATAAAACAGCGTCAAGAAAAGCCCGATGGTTCCGACATACGTCGCCCAATCCCAACGCGTAGGTATGTAAGTTCCCCAGGCCGAAGGAACGTAATCGCGATGCAGGCTGACCACCACGATGACAAAACGTTCGAGCCACATTCCCACGTTTACGACCAGCGCGACGATAAAGAGCATGGCAATGTTGTTGCGCACTTTGCGCGACCAGAGCACTTGCGGAATCACGATATTGCAAGTAATCAGTAGCCAGTAAACCCAAGCGTACGGCCCGGTCATGCGGTTCATAATCATGTAGCGATCAAATTGATTTCCACTGTAAAAGGCTACGAAAGTCTCCATCATGTAGCCGTAGGCGACGATTACGCCGGTAGCGAGCATCACCTTGGCCATGTTGTCCAGATGACGCATGGTGACGAGATCTTCGAGGTGGTAAAATTTCCGAATAGGAATCGCCAGCGTGATCACCATAGCGAATCCAGAATAAATTGCGCCCGCGACGAAATACGGTGGAAAGATCGTGCTATGCCACCCCGGAACTATAGCGACCGAAAAATCGAAGCTCACAACCGTGTGTACGGAGACCACTAATGGCGTTGCCAGGCCCGCCAACAGCAACGAGGCCGTTTCATAGCGCGACCAATGCACTGCGGATCCGCGCCAGCCCATCGCCAGGAAGCCATAGATAACTTGTGCCGCGCGATTCTTTGCCCTGTCGCGGAGGGTCGCTAAGTCTGGAATCATTCCTACGAACCAAAACAGTAGCGATACCGTGGCATACGTGGACACGGCGAAGACGTCCCAAACAAGCGGACTGCGAAACTGCGGCCACATCCACATGGCGTTGGGGTAGGGAAGAAGGTAGTAAAACATCCAGGGCCGGCCCATATGCAGAAGAGGAAACATGCCGGCGCAAGCCACGGCGAAGATCGTCATGGCCTCGGCAAAGCGGTTAATAGAAGTTCGCCATTTCTGATGCAACAGAAGAAGAATTGCGGAAATTAGGGTTCCCGCGTGGCCGATTCCAATCCACCAAACGAAATTCACGATGGCAAAGCCCCAGGCAATGGGTATCCGAATGCCCCAAATCCCTACACCTTTCACCAGCAGATAGGTCACGGCGACGTTAAGCAACATCAGAAGAGCGAAAGAAATTCCAAAGCCGATGATCCAGCCCTTGGTCGTCCCGCGGCCCAGGACGATGGAACTGATCTTATCTGTAACGGTGGCAAGCGTGTGGCCGGGCTCCAGAACGGGAGCCTCGCGCGTGTCGCTTATATTCTGAGAGTTCTCAGGATCCACGAAGAAGCCTCGGAAACATTAATATTGATGTCTGTAAACCGCTCGAGGACGCTTTAAGGCTCTAAAGACGTCGCACCGATGAGCCGCCGAAGGCAGCGGGGTTGGTTTGAGCTACGATTTAGGAAGAAAAGAGCCGATGAATGGTTCGCTGTTTCCATCGTACTTTCACCCTCAGGAAGATGCCATTTATTAGACTGCATAGCATATGACCGGAAAACTCTTGGCGCAAGTTCAAACCCGAAAAATTTAGACCACAGCAGGAAGTCGAGTTTCTGTGCGGAGGGAACGATAACCTAGTTCGTTTGACACAGAATCGTCTGATGGGGATCGATCAGCAGTCGGGTCGGTCGAATTCGCGAAGTGAATCGGAAGCGAGTTTCCGCTCCTTTGGTGATTACCACACCGAGACGCAACGGTTTTGATCCCGGTCCTGGTCGCGAAGCATAGATGGGGACGGGAGCGGTGAATAGCTCATCGACGCCGCCTTGTTCGAGCCGGCCGGTGACAAGGAACTCGCTTCCGTGAGGTTTGACGTCGAATTTTACGGCGTAGTGAGGAATTCCAGTCTCCTTTACCCATTCGTCGAAGAACCAATCCATGCGCCGAGTTCCTTCTAAATCCATGTCGGCTGTCATTTGCCGCTCTACCTCACGTTGAAGATCTTGGGTCGTGAAGGCTCGATATTTGTATTGGGTGAGGATGGAATGAAGAAGCTCACGGAATCGTGCATCACCATCTTTTGCGCTGGGGTCGTGCAGCATCTCGTGAAGCATGTGCATTACCCATGTTCCTTTTCCATAAATTATCGCGCGGTAGGCGTCCGGCGTTTTTGACGAGCGCAATCGCAGCCCTAGGCTCAGTGCTCCCGCATCATGGAGGGTTTCCGCTGAGCCGGGAACTTTCGTAAGCAGAATCATGCGGTAGTGTTCCAGCCATTCCGTCAAATAATCGCTCGTGTTTTTTTGGCTTTCGGAGTAGAGCAGCGCGAGATAGTTCGCCATCCCTTCTTCAATCCAGGTATCTCGATAGCTCGCGGGGCCGACAACGTTCCCCCACCACTGATGCGCGACTTCGTGAAATGGCATCAGATCCCGAGCTTCGCTTTGCTCCCATTGCTGTAGTCCCGCACGTTCCTGGTCTTCGGCCGGTAGAAACGCGAACGTCGAAAGATAGACTAAGCCCGGCCAACCCTGGCCGAATGATCCCGGAATCTGCGCTACGTCGAGATGGTCAAAAGGGAAGGGCCCATTCAGCTTTTCGTAAAAGTGAATCGAGTCGAACACTTTCCGTCCGAGTTGCTTGAGCGCAGCGGCGGGACTTGGCAGCAGCGGCTCGACGGTCGCATCGGGCACGAGATCAGCGGGTGATCCTTCCAAGGAGGGAAGCTCGCTAGGCGGCCGGTGTGCGCCTAATCGCACCGCAATTGCTTCTTCGAGCTGCTTGTTTGCATATAACTGGATTTTCGGCTGCTCGGTCGCAGTCTCCGTTTTGTATTCGCCCATGTTGAAGCCGGCAACACAGAAGGGCACACCGGATCGCCAATGTCCGGTCTTGGTGTCTAGTTCTTCATGCGCTTCAATTTTGGTTCCCGTAGCCACGAGTGTGAATCGTCGTGGCCAGTGAAAGGTTAAATCGAAGGGCACGAACAGCTCGCTGGCGGTCAGGTGGGGAAACCAAGTTTCGTGCTCGCCGACATATTCCACGCCATTTCCAGCGTCTGTAATTACGTTCCCGTGATAGGAAATTTCCAAGCTGAAAGCCTGCCCTGCCTGAGCGGAGGCTGTAAGGGCGACGAAAATCACGTCATTTCCACGACGAAGAACGTCGCGGCGCCCCAAGTCTTCGTTCTGAAAAAAAACCAGCGCTTGTCCATCTTCGGACTGAATCTTTTCCACCGCCAATTTGCGAGAAAGCTCCAGCGGGACCAAGCGATCCCCGGGCCGCACCGTCTTCAGATGAACCACGGTCTTTCCTTGCAGGGAAAGATCGGTTGCTATCGTTGAATCGATTCGATAATCGAGCGGCGCAAATGATTCCACCGGCGCCGGCGGAGCATTCTCGGATCGGAAAGACGCCCAAACGTCGTAAAACGGAACTCCATTATTGAAGTGGGGTTGGCCTATCGAAACTTCTTCATCGCGTCGGGGGTCCACCATCACGTCAAATGCTCCCACTGAATCACCGACCAGCATGGCGTAGAAGAAAGGCAATGGGTCAGTGGAAAGCAGGTCGCGCATGATTCGCAGGGATTGCGAGGGTGCCAAGCCGGCAACCGCGGAGTTCCAACTTTCCGCAAAATGAGAATCGACGGCTTCTTCTCCTCCGTCAGATTTTAGTTGCTCCTGAATTTCCGAGGCCGTGTCGTCGGTAAAACGGAGATACGCGCGCGAGAAAGTTTGATCGAGAAGAGGGACTCCCACAAATTGTGCCAGAGAGCGCCGCTCGCCGGGATCTCGAGGCGTGGCCAAAACGTGGCCGCGGCCAGTAAACACTGCACCGGTCAGGTGGCCTCGGATGGCGGGAAGGAATGCAAGTTTGCCTTCGGTGAAAGTGAAGCTGATGACGTCGCGTCTCAGATGTAAATCGTGAACGGTATACACATGAGCCGCATCCGGGCGCAGCTCGTTGAGCCCTTGATAAAGCGCGCGGGGACTGTCCGTTGCCGAATGCAGAGTGCTGCCTGCGTTTGCCGCAGTCTGCGGTGGTTGTGCTAAGCAAAACCAGGCAAAAATCAGTACCGCAAAGCAGGCCTCCAGGAGGAGAAAGCCTGGCGAAACTGGGGTCTTATGTGGCACTCAATCGACTGTACAACTTAGAGCATCGGAGCGGCAAGCGATGGCCCGTCTAAACGAAAGGGCTTGTTAAAATGGAGATGTGCGCCAGACTGTGTTGATCGCTTTCTTCTTAGTACTCGCGGTCTCTTCCGCAGCCGCGGATACCATTGTGCTGAAAAATGGCCGCAGGATCGTAGCCTCCAACGTGGTCGAAGACGGTGAGCGCATCACCTATGAGACCGATGCCGGCCAGATGTCCATCCCCAAATCCATCGTAGCCCGAATCGATCATGACAATTTTTCTTACTCTTCCGCGGAGTCTAAGGCTTCTGCGCCACCAGTCTCAGCTCCCCAAATTGATCCCGTTCGTGGATACGATGATGTGGCTCGTCTCACCGTTCATGACAATTCCATCGATTTTGCCTACATTGCCGAGCTTGAAAACAACGCAAGATCAGGAGGCGCAGCGGCCATCGAAAAAGTGGCCGCTACGCATTACGCGGCCGCTCAATTTTTAGTGAGCAAGGGCGACACGGACGCAGCGATCGATCATTACCGCCAGGCTCTGTCTTTTGCTCCCGACAATCTCGGACTGCTGCTCAACTTAGCCGTTCTGTATCTGCGCGCAAACCAATTCACTACGGCTTTGGACACGCTGGAGCACGCGCGTCGGGTCATGCCCGATTCCAGCTCTGCCGCTCCTGATATCGCAAAATTATTGGGATGGGCTTATTACGGCGCGAACAAGATGGATCGGGCAGTGGAAGAATGGAAACTTGCGCAGCGTTTGCGGCCTGATCCGGAAGTCGAGAACGCTCTTGAAAAAGCGCAGCGTGATAAAGCCGAAGAGGAAAGCTATCGCGAAGGCGAAACGGTCCATTTCGCACTCAAATATAACGGCGGCGCGACGCCCGATCTGGCACGCGGAATCCTGCGCACCTTGGAAGAAGATTTTCGCGACCTGGAATCCCAGCTTGATTTCAGCCCGCCCGAGCAGATTGGCGTGATTCTCTACACCGAGCAATCGTTTGCCGACATTACGCGGGCGCCGAGCTGGGCCGGAGCCATTAACGACGGCCGCATACGCATACCAGTCCAGGGACTGAGCAGCGTGACCCCCGAACTTGGACGTGTGTTGAAGCACGAGCTCACGCACAGTTTTGTGGGCCAGAAATCGCACGGCCGCGCGCCCACATGGCTTCAGGAAGGTGTCGCCCAGTACATGGAAGGGCGACGGAGCGCCAGCACCGGAGCGTTGTTGGATGAAGCGAATCAGGGGCTGGTGCCAACTCTGGGAGCGCTAGAAGGTTCGTGGATGGGACTCTCCGCTGGTTCCGCGGCCATGGCATACGCATGGTCGCTGGCGGTGGTGGAATCGATCGTGCAGTCGGGAGGAATGAGCGACATTAGCCGATTACTGGATCGCGTAGCTTCCGCGCCTTCCACCGAAGACGCCGTGCGCGATGCATTGCATTCCGACTATTCCGATCTTCAGCAGCAGACCATTGCCTACCTGCGCCGCGAAGACGTGCGCTAAACAGATCGTTTCTTAGAACCAAGTAGCTCAATAAATTCTTAGCGCTACAGAGTGGCTAACAATCCAGCGAGCAACGCCGCACGCTCAGGCAGTGCGCGGATGATAATGTGCTCGCGCGGGCTGTGCGGGAAGTCGCCAACCGCCCCTAATCCGTCGAGAGTAGGAACGCCGAGAGCCCCGGTTAGATTTCCGTCCGAGCCTCCACCCGTGGCCGCCTCACCGAGCGGCAATCCCATATCGCGCATTAAGGACTGAGCGTGCCGAAATAGAGCACGGACGGCTGCCGTTCGTTCGAGCGGCGGACGATTCGTTCCTCCTCGAATTTCTACGCGCGCACCTTTTGAAATGGGACCAAAACTTCGCAGTTTGCGATTGAGCCGAGGCCCATCGGCAGCCCGCGAAAAACGGATGTCCACTTCTGCGTGAGCATGCTCAGGAATCACGTTAGACACCGTGCCGCCCGACACAACGGTGGTTTGTACCGCGATCCCAAGGCCGCGATTGCTGACCTTCATCAGCCGCTCGATTTGTAAGGCGAGCTCTTGGACTGCGTTCACACCCTTCTCAGGATCCACTCCCGCATGGGCGGACCGTCCGGTAACGGTGATTTGGGCGCTTCCGACGCCTTTGCGGGCCGTCTTTAAACGGCCGTCGCGGCCGAACGACGGTTCCAGAACAAGCACCGCGTCGCTTCTGAGCGCTTCGGTTTCAATCGCTTGCCGCGAACTTTCGCTGCCAATTTCTTCGTCCGAAGTCCACAAAAACACCAGTCGCTTCGCCGGCTCGATACCGGCAGCTTTCAATGCGTCCAGGGCAAAAAGAGCCAGGACCAGTCCGCCTTTCATATCAAACGTTCCGGGGCCCCAAGCGCGCCCGCCCGAAATTCGAAACGGCGTTTTTGCCAGAGTGCCTAGCGGATAGACGGTATCCAAATGTCCCAGGATCATTATTTGCTGCTTGGTGCGAGTCCCGCTCCCGAGATCGTCGATTTCTGCGCGCACTTGGTTCCCCCGCTTCGCGACCGCGAGAACTCGCACTTTGGCGTCCCGCTCGCGCCACTGGGCTGCAACTATTTCACCGAAACGATCGACTGCTCTTTTATCGTGGCTGGGCGATTCGCAGCGCACGAACAGTCCCAGCGTGCGCACCATCTCCGCCTCGCGGCTTTTCAACAGGCGCAAAATCTTTCGCATCTCGTTCTTTGGCAGAGGAGTTCTTGTGTCGTTCATCGCGCGGGTATGCTAGCAGCCGCATTCGAATGCGGCAACGTCGATTCCCGATGTCTCACGGGCGAGAACCTTTAAGAAATTCCAGGGCCGCTGCGGCAATGAGGGGGTCATCGCCAAATCCAGGGAGCCAGTGAACCGCCGGCTCTTTTCTAAACCAGGTAAGCTGGCGCTTGGCGAATTGCCGAGTGGCCTGCTGAATTTTTTGCGCGGCAGATTCCATCGTCAATTGTCCGTTCAGATGAGAACGAAGTTCGGAATAACCTATAAATTGAAATGGTTTTGACTCCGGAGAAATACCTTTGGCCACGAGCCGGCTGACTTCATCAAGCCAGCCGTCCCGAATCATCGATTCAGTTCGTTCTTCAATCCTTGCGTAAAGATCCTCGCGCGCAGGTGACAATCCGATTTTTTTCACGCCGTAGCCTTCCAGGCTACGGCGTCCTTCCCCATGGATTTCAGCCACCGGCTTTTTGGCGAGAATCCGCATTTCAATCGCTCGAATAACTTTTTGCGTGTCGCGAGAAGCGATTCGAGAAGCGCTTGCCGGATCTAAACGCGCGAGGATGCGATGAAGATGTTCCGGCCCGCGACACTCGGCCCTTTCGCGCAAGCGCGTACGCAACTCTTCCGATCGTTCCGGAGCATCCGACAAGCCTTCGAGCAACGCCCGGAGATATAGACCCGTGCCTGCCGTCAGGATAGGCAATTTCTTGCGTTGAGTCACTTCCTCGAGGACTTGCAAAGCCCGCCGCCGATATTCACCAGCGGTAAAAATTTGCTCGGGTTCGCAAAGATCTACAAGATGATGTGCGATTCCGTGCTGTTCGCTCAAAGCCACCTTGGCCGTGCCGATATCGAAATACTTGTAAGCCTGGGTGGAATCGCAAACAAGTACTTCGCCGCTTAACTTCTCAGCAAGCCAAATTGCGAGCGAAGATTTTCCGGAAGCAGTTGGTCCGAGGATGACAATAACAGGAGCCAGCGCGCTCATCTAGAAATAGTCCAGAAACGCCACAGCAGCCAAAGCCGCGGTACTGCCGGCAAAAGAGCTGTTCCAGCAGTTTGCGTGTGAGGGAGCTTCACGGGCGCCGTTACTGCCCGGAGTTAGGTTGAATATTGTAGTAAAAAGCGCCGCGCAATTGGAGGGAGTCGCCTTTATATTCGGGGGGCAATGGTTCGAATGGAACCGATGAACGGATCGCAGCCATCACTGCGCGATCGAGGGCTTCCTTTCCCGAAGTTCGGTCCAATATGGGCTCGTCAACGTGAATGCTACCATCGCGATTGATGGTAAATGTAATCACAACGATTCCTTTATCTCCCATGTAATAGGATTCAGGAAGAACCGCGGTCCAGTTCCTCATGACGATCGCGTGAAGCCGGGTCATATAGCTCTTCGGGTCCCAACCCTGCAGGTCGCTCAGGATGGTCATGCCCGGAAACCCGGCCCCCGGACCGTGGCCGCCTCCTCCTCGGCCAGTGCCTCCGGAGCCGCTGGAACCTTCGTCGCCGTAGGTCGCACCGCCGGGGCGGTTTATGGCGTCTCGAATCTGATCTTGCAGTTGTCTATCCGGCGAGGAACTCGGCAAACCGAGGTTAAGTCCCGGTTTAGGTTGTGGCTGGCTAGGCAACAACAAGCGCGACGGCGCGGGCGCTTCGGGAGGTGGTGCGCTCGTCGCTGAAGTGCTCGAAGTCCGCGGAACGGGAGCAGAAGGCAAATCCGTCGGCGGTTTTTCGGGGCTTGATGCGGGAGGAGCTACGACGGCGTGCGATTCCGGCCGCGGAGGCGCAGCTCGATTCAGCGTCTTGGGACTGATCCGAACTTTGGGCCCTGGCTCGGACGGCGGAGCCTTCGACAAGGAAGGCACATCCGACGGCAAGTACACAACGCCGAGCTCCTTGCTCGCCGCCAGGGTTTCTTCCGAAGTGGGAATGTGGGGCGGAAAGATCTTCGGGAGAAAAATCAAAAAAATGATGAAGCCGACGTGAAACGCGATAGAAAGCGCTCGGGTAATGAGATCTTCCTTCGCGTCGCGTTTTTCTTCCGGCTCTACTAGCAGGTTCGCTTCGCCGGTATTGAAAATATCCGGCTCGACGAGTTCGCGCAGCTCCGCCGTCATTTGCTGCGGCTTGTTGAATCGCTCTATCTCGCGCTGCTCGGGGGGTTCTACATAGGCTGGCACCACCACGCGGGAATCCAGAATATCGAGGGAAGGATATTCGGTGATGGGGCCGAAGCTTTCGAATGCCTTAGCCGGCATCGAACGGGAGACCAGCGTGCGATCAACGAGAACGCCAAGCGGAAGATGCGTAGGGATGGTGGTCTTTCCGTCAAGAGGGGCCGCGCTGTCGGACAACTCGGAAGGCACAACCGTGCGGTCGTCCATGTAAGTGGACAGCCGGCGCGGCGGCTTCTTATCCCCGTTGTCGGTAACAGGACGCACATCGGTCGGCACCAGCGTCCGTGGAATCATCGAACATCCTGTGGAGCGAATGTACCAAGTTGGACGCGTTGCGCATGCTCAATGGTTGCTGCCATCACACGATTTGCGAGTTCCAGAGCGCTCCGACCTGCTGCGCCATCAACCACGGGTAGACGCCGGGTGCGCACACATTCGAGAAATCCACTGAGCTCCGCGTGCAAAGGCTCTTCGGGCGTGGTGGAAACTTTTTCGAATTTAATTTCAGGTTGCGCACCGCTCGATTCAACGCGCACGCGCAGTACATCCTGCCGGGAGAAATCCAGTGAGACGTACTCGTGCTCTTGAAAAAATCTCATCTTGCGAACACGCTCGATGGAAACTCTGCTGGCCGTGAAATTGGCAACCGTGCCATTTTCGAATTCGATGCGAGCTTGGGCGATGTCCACCTTGTCGGTCATCACCGGTATTCCCACCGCTTTCAAATCGATGACCGGAGAATCCACAAGTGAGAGAACTATATCGAGATCGTGAATCATTACGTCGTAAACCACATCAATATCAAGACTGCGCGGGGTGAAAATTCCCAGCCGGTGTACTTCGAAAAACATGGGACGCGTAACAATTTTCCCTACGGCAGTTACGGCCGGGTTGAAGCGTTCCACGTGGCCCACTTGCAAAATGCGACGGTTTTGCGACGCCGCTGCAATCAGTTCGTCTGCTTCTGGCAGTGACGCTGCGATAGGTTTTTCTACCAGTACATCGAGACCGGCGTTTAAGAGTTGGCAGCCGATGCGGGCATGTTCTTTCGTCGGCACCGCCAGGCTGATGGCCTGTGCGCCATCCGCGGAGAGCGATTGAATGTCGGGAATCACCCGCGTGCCGAATTCAGCGGCGACTGTTCTTGCGCGTTCGGCGTTTGCATCCACAATGCCCACGAGCTCCGCACCTTGGATTTCACGCCACACCCGCACGTGGTTCCGGCCAAACTCGCCGACACCGACAACAGCAACCCGTATAGGTTTCCCGCTCACGACTTCCTTTTCGCCGACGGCTTTTCTGCCGGCGCCTGCGTCGAAGTCTTCTCTGTAGCGAATGCCTCAATCGCGATACCGGCATCGTCGGCAGCACGAATCAGTTCATCGCGATCGAACAAGAGAGTGCGTCCAGCATCAATCGCGAGAGCGGTAGCATTCGAGCGTCTCATGACTTCAATCGTCTTCAGCCCGACCACCGGGACGTCGAAACGCATATCTTGTGCCGGCTTGCTCACTTTCACCACCACCAGTTTGTGGCCGCTGGTGATTCGAGCCGCGCGTTCAATCGCTTCGTCTGTGCCTTCCATGGCTTCAATCGCAACGCAGGCACAATCTCGCACCACCACCATTTGCCCAAGGTCGAGCCCTGCAATTTGCTGGGCCACCTTGCGTCCGTAAGCAATATCTGCAGCTTCCGATGTATCTGGCGCGCGCCGCGTCAAAACCCCCGCCGCCGGCAACAGTGGCCCGAGAAATTTCGTAGAATCCACGAGTTCGATGTCTTCTTCTGCCAGCACGCCTGCGATAGCGCCGATCAATGAGTCTGTATTTTTCGCCGGTAGCGAAAGGAGCAATTTTGCAAGACGCCAATCGGGCCGGATGGCGCTGAAAATTTTATTATGCTTCACTTGGCCGGCCATTACTGCATGTTTCACACCCTCCTGATGCAACAACTCAATCGTCCGGCTGAGTTCGCCCAGGCTTACCCAATGCAACCGTTTCGCGACGCGCTCTAATTCCGGTGAGGCTTCTTCGCGAATCGCGATTACAGCCATTTCGATACCGCGGCTTCGGGCGCCTTCGAGAACTAAGAAAGGAAAATCTCCGTTACCCGCAATTAAGCCCCAACCGGATGTGTTATTTGCTGAAAGAGCGGCCACGGCTCCTACTTGATCAGGCCGTTCTCGGCCGATTCGATGAATCGAATTAGTGATAAGACGTCCTCGGAGCTCCCCAGGGTTTCACGCATTTTTTCCAGGGCCTGAGAAGTGTTCAGTTTTGACCGCAGCAGCAAACGATAGGCCTTCTCGATATTTTCAATACGCTCCGCCGAAAATCCCTGGCGCGAAAGCCCGATCGTATTCACACCGTAACATCGAGAATCTCGCGGTGATACAACTTTCGAGAATGGCGGAACATCCTGCGTAATCACCGTGTGTGCCCCGATGTAAGCGTATTTTCCTATGCGACAAAATTGCTGCACCGGGCAGAATGCGCCTATGGTGGCGTAGTCCTCAACAGTGACATGACCCGCCAGCGTGCCTCCGTTGACAAATATCGTGTGATCCCCGATCAGGCAATCGTGGCCAATGTGCGCATACGACATGATGAGGTTGTGGTTGCCAACCCGGGTGACGCCTCCGCCTTTCACCGTACCCCGGTTTACAGTGGAAAACTCGCGAAATTCGTTGCAGTCCCCTATCTCCAGGGACACGCGCTCGCCCTTGTAAGTTAGATCCTGCGGCTCCCCACCGATGACAGAAAATGAGTAAACATGATTGCCGCGGCCAAGTCGCGCGGGACCTTGTACCACGGCGTGATGGTCAACGATACAATTCGCGCCTAGCTCTACTTCGCCAGCCAGCACCGCGAAGGGACCAATTTTAACGTTACATCCAATTCGCGCGGAGGAGGAAACCTCTGCCCGTCCATCAATTTCGCTCATTGAGGCTGGTCACCAGAATCCGTTGCGGGATTCACATCGGTTTCCAGGTCGACCATTTTGCACATAAGGGTCGCCTCAGCGGCAAGCTCTCCGTTCACGGAAGCTGTGCCTTGCAGCTTGCAGAACGTTCCGCGCCAGGCGAGCACTTTCACTTCCACGCGGAGTTGGTCTCCGGGAATAACCGGGCGCCTAAAACGTGCGTCATCAATTGCTACGAAATAAAGCAGCTTCTTCTCGCGATCTTTCACTTCCTGAAGCAACAATAGCCCGCCTGTTTGTGCCATGGACTCGATAATTAACACACCAGGCATGATCGGTTTGCCTGGGAAATGGCCCTGAAAGAATCCCTCGTTGATGCTAACGTTCTTTATTCCAACAATTCGTTTCCACCGTTCCATTTCTTCTATGGCATCAACTAACAAGAACGGATAACGATGCGGCAGAATCTTCTGGATCCCGTTGATGTCGAGGATCATCTTTTCCCTCAGGGTCTAATTGTCATTGGCGCGGTTTACTGTGGCTTGTTTCTCTCTCGCGCAATCGAGCAATTCTATACGAAACACCTGCCTGTTGGAATCGGCTGACAAATCGTCCTACCCACAGCCGTGCAATACGGCTTGATCTTGAAACCGCTTGGGGTATCTTCTAAGCCAAGAGGCGAAAACCCAATGGCGACCGCAGCCCCCCTTCGACCTTCACCGCTCCAGCCTGAGGATTGGATTCAGGCCGCTTTCTCGCAACTCTCGTCGCACGGCGTCGAAACCGTTCGAGTGGAAATCCTCGCGCGCAATCTTGGCGCCACGAAAGGCAGCTTTTATTGGCATTTTAAAGATCGCGAAGAGCTTCTGACCCGCATGTTATTCCATTGGGAAGACCAAGAAGTTCGTTGGTTGGAAGAGGCCGCGGGGCTTCCATCCGGAGCGGCCGCACGCTGGGCTCGCTTCGTCGCTCGTTGCGCGGACCCTGGGCGTGCGCGATTGGAAGCTGCACTTTACGCTTGGTCACGACAAGATGAGCGAGTCGCTGGACGGGTTGCGGCGATCGAAACAAAACGGCGGGCACACATCGTGAGCGTCTTGCGGCATGTGGGATTCACTCTATCGGCCGCCGAAAAATGGTCCGAGGTGGCCTGGCTGGTCTGCCTGGGATGGATTGACAAAACCACGCGCGATCCTGAATTTCGGCCCGACCGTCGCGAACTTGATGAATTTCTTTCCCCTCTCATTTTGGCAGCTTCGGCACCCGTACATCGCTAGTGGGCCCTCCCTCCCCCCTTGTGCGCACTTAAGTCAGGCAGCGTATAATGAGAATCCGATGACCAGGAGTCCTTTAGGCTCCCGGGTCCATAAATGCCATAAGATCGAATGAAAACCGCACAACTGATTGACAATCGTGAACGTGTGTTGCTCGTCGGTGTGGGCTTGAAGAAAGCACCACGCGGACGCGCGGGCGATCCCACCGCGGCAGGCCGCGATTCGCTGGAGGAACTCCAGGAACTGGCAGAAAGCGCCGGGGCCAAAATTGAAGGCTCCCTATTGCAGGTCCGCGACGCGCTCGATCCAGCAACTCTGGTCGGACGCGGCAAGCTGGAAGAGATCCGCATGGAGGCGGAGATGCGTCATGTTCCGCTCGTGATCGTGGATCACGATTTGACTCCGGGCCAGCTTCGGAACTTTGAAAAAGGGGTGGGCCGTCGAGTAATCGATCGAACGCAGCTCATTCTGGACATTTTCGCCACGCATGCGCGCACCCGAGAAGGCCAATTGCAAGTGGAACTGGCGCAACTGAATTATTTGCTGCCCCGGCTTACCGGGCGAGGTGAAGAACTTTCCAGACTCGGCGGCGGAATCGGAACCCGCGGACCTGGCGAGCAAAAGCTGGAAACCGACCGGCGCCGCATACGCGACCGCGTGCGCAAGATTCAGGAATCCATTGAGACGGTGCGCCGCCAGCGAGCCACGCGGCGTCAAGCGCGTCATGCTCAACCTCTCGGGATGATCGCCCTCGTGGGATACACAAATGCTGGGAAATCAACCCTGTTTAATGCGCTCACTCACGCCGACGTGCTGACCTCGCCGCAAATGTTTGCCACCCTGGACCCCACGGTACGCGCTTTACGGCTGCCGTCGCGCCGCAAAGTTTTGCTTTCAGATACAGTAGGATTTCTGCGAGATCTTCCGCCTGATCTAATTGCTGCTTTTCGCGCTACCCTGGAGGAAGTTCAAGAAGCCGCACTGATCATTCACGTATCGGATATTTCCAATCCGCATCACGCCGAACACGATGCCGACGTTTTGAAAGTCCTCGATGATCTCGGCGTGCGAGATCGCCTGCGGCTGAATGTGTTCAATAAAACCGACCAAATTTCCGAAGAGGATCTTGGCGCACTGAAGAAATCAAACCAGAAGCGTGAGAATGCGGTCTTCACTTCCGCGGTTACGGGCGCAGGACTCGACGAACTTCTGGTTCGAATTGACACCATGATGCCGGTTGACCCGCTGGTTCATCTACACTTGCGAATCCCGGTCTCAGACGGTCGCCACCTCTCGCTTGTGCACGCATGCGGGCGGGTGCTCCAATCCCAAGTCCTAGACGGACACATGGATATTGAAGCCGAACTCCCTGAATCGCTCGCTCGTAGGCTCGAAGATTTTATTTCGCCTCCTCCGCAAGCCTGATTTCGGAATTCTGGAAACAGACACTTCAACAAACTGGCCTGGGGGCGGTTTCTTGCCGCAAGTCACAATATTTCGAGCCATTTCGCGATAAAAACTGTTTTGCCATGGGAGCCTGGCATCAAAATGACGACGACGCCAACTCCAATTCTTAGTGGCGCTTAGCGCACAAATTGCTTCAAACCTGTGCAAATTCTATCGGCAGTTAATCTAGCGCGATTCCCTTGATGACGACGCCCGTAAAGCGCCCCTTAACGCGTTAAACACCTTATTGTCTTAAGGTTACAGCACTCCGAAAGCACTTACAGCGTTTTAGCTGCAGTATTGAAACGCTATTTTTGCCGCCTATAAGCTGTCTATTTTCCACAAGGATTTCCACAGAAGTCAGGCTCAAGACTGCAAGCAAAGGCCAACAACCCAAGCCACTTTTCCTGAATCCGAGGCGTTGACTCGTCACTTTCGCAAGACTATAGTGAGGTGACGGTAGCTATCGGAAAGCTAGCCGAGGTTCTTCATAAATAGTTATGAACCTGCCAAATAGCCTCACAACCCTTCGAATCTTTTTTGTGCCGCTATTGGTCGTCGTTCTGTTGACTCGCCAACCCAACTGGGACATCGAAGGTCTGCCGATCCACTTTGAAGTATGGGGTGTGCTGATTCTGCTGGTGGCCGCCGCTACCGACGTGATGGACGGTTATATAGCGCGGAAACGGCGCGAAGTTACCACGCTCGGAATCCTGTTGGATCCTATCGCCGATAAGCTTCTGATTTCCGCAGCTTTCATTTCACTCGTAGAAATGGGTTTGGTGCCAGCCTGGATGGTGGTAATCATCATCGGCCGCGAATTCGTGGTCATGGGTCTGCGTGACATTGCTTCCGCAGAAGGATTGATTATTCCCGCTTCAGCTCTGGGTAAAACGAAAATGATTCTGCAAGTGCTCGCAGGTTGTGCCGTGATCTTAACAGCCAAGCATCCGGCCCTTAAGCCCCTCGGTATTACACTGCTCTGGCTAGTGGTTGCCAGCGCAATCCTGTCTGCTGTGCACTACTTCCAGATGTTTTGGAGCCAGATTAATTTCCGTGTTCAACAGCGGCGTCGAGGCGTAGTCATTGTTGAACCTCAAGAAAAACCCCAGGATGTCCTCACTCGGTAGTTCCGAAAAGCGGTTACTTCTGGCAATCGCGCGCCAAGCCGTAACCAAGGCTGTTCAGAGTGGAGAACCCCTCGAGAAGTTTTCGAATACGGAGGAGTTGCAGCGTCCAGGGGGCGCATTCGTCACTTTGCACTATCGCGGGCGATTACGAGGTTGCGTAGGTCAGCTCCCGTCTAAGGACTCCCTTGCTTCAGTCGTCGCGCACTGCGCGAAATCCGCCGCACTTGAAGATCCGCGATTTGAAGTCGTTCGCATCGACGAACTTCCCGGTATCGAAATAGAACTTTCAGTGCTTTCGCAGCCTGCCAATGCGACCCAGCGAGAAATCGAGCCCGGAAAACATGGCCTGATCGTAAGTTGCGGATGGAAGCGCGGAGTGCTTTTACCGCAAGTTGCCACGCAATTCCGTTGGAATGCGGAACGATTTCTGGAAGAAACCTGTGTTAAGGCTGGACTTTCCAAGAACGCCTGGAAAGATGCGGGAACGCAAATTCGAACTTTTACCGCGGAAGTCTTCAGCGAAGCGGATTTCCTGGCTAGCTGACAGACGGAAGCAAATCTACTTACTCGATCTCAACATAATCGCCTGCGTAGGCCTCTCGCAAGCAGAATGTGAGAAGTACGGACGAGGAGTTTGGAGCCGTGCGCACAACTATTCCTTCGCCAATAACCTCACGCGGCGTGTTGTCCCATTTATACTTTGCCGGCACGCTTCCGTACCCATACACTCCGGCCCAAGCATCCACATTAAACGCGAACCTCTCGGTTTGATAAGCGTATTCATGCTCGGTGCCCGTATAACGGAAGATTCGGAAATAATCGCCTACTTTCACTCCCTGCGCGCTGCCTAAATTCACATAAAACACATCATTGGAGCCAAGTTCAGAGAGGTACCCTTTGCCCGTGATGATCATGGCCGTCGCTTTGCCCGACGGCGGTGCGAAGCGGTCAAAGTTGGTTTCGGACTTAAGCGGCGGTGCGGGCCGTTCCGCAAAAGGCAAAAGAATATCGCCGCGCTGCAGGTACTGGCAGGATTTTTCTACTTGCCCGATCGACGTGTCGGGATGAACCACCACGACTCTGACTCGCCCTTCGTCCTCCCACATGGTTCCCATTTTCTTAAGAATGAGGAATTGCCACTTGGTCCATTCCGTCTTAACAGCGTCTTCGGTGTGGCGTATTGCGGAAAACTCGTCTCCGACTTTTACCCCTTGCTTAGCGCCTCTATTGACGTAAACGTAGTCGCCCTCTTGAAAGGTAACCTTGTAGTTTGAGCCTTCGCCTGTAATAACAAAGGTGTCGTGCGGGACCGCCTCGGTCGAAACCGTGCCCGAGCAATACAGGTCGTTTCGTATGGGCACCGCGGTCTGATCTTGCGCCGACGCTACGACGCCAGATAGGCTAAGGATTAAACCGGCAAGGACAATTTTCCCACGCATAACGCTTGCTCCTTTGAATCATAGGCCCCGGAAACGGGCTCCCCGAAGTAATCTCGATGAATCGACTGTAATAGACGTACTAGACCCCGTCAATACAATGGTCACCGACGCTTTACACATTGTGCACCACGTGATAGAAGCCTGAATTACCTGTACTTAGGGGCAGGTTTCGCAGCTCGGTTCGACAAGCCGGTAACTCGCCCGCCTCTGAACCAATTAATGGGCACGGATCGGAGCGGAGGCATTCGTTGGGCTTCTGCAGGGTCACTAGACCTCATGGCAGCGATTGGAAGGGACAAAATTTGCGCTGTTGTCGCCGCGGAGAGCTCAGGTTCCATGTGGAACCAGCTCACGCGTGCCGTTCGGCACACTCGCACAGTAGAATTGCGCCTCGATTGGCTTAGAGATGAGCGCGAGATTCATGTCCTGCTCCAGCGACTTGCAACGAAGCAGCCACGCGCCACTCTGATCGCTACTTGCCGCCGTCGACAAGCGGGAGGGCGCTTTCGCGGTCCCATCGCGAGTCAACTGCTCGTTCTTGCCCAGGCACTCCGAGCGGGATGTGCCTGGTACGACCTTGAAATCGAAAGTAGCTCAAAATGTACACCGGAACTGCTGAATGTATTGCTAGGTGCTGGACGCCGGATCGCCTCGGCGCACTTCTTTCGCTCAAGTCCGGCAAACCAGCGGCGTGTGGTGGCCGATCTTTGGAAGGTTCGGCCCCAGGTGATTAAAATTGCGGCGAACTGTGGCTCCCTCAGCGCTGGTGTGAAACTGCTCGGCCTGGCGCGACTCAAACGAAACACCATCGTCATACCAATGGGCGATGTTGTGCTGCCGTTGCGTTGTCTGTCTCTGCGCGCAGGTAGTGCACTCACCTACGCTCCGGTGGAAAACGCAACCGCGCCCGGCCAAGTGTCGCTCGACGCTCTCAAACATCTCTTTAAGGTAGATCAGATCAGCGGCAAGACCCGTGTGTACGGCGTCATCGGAAATCCGATAGTTCATTCCCTTTCACCGCAACTGCAGAACGCGGGTTTCCAAGCTCACAAGATGGATGCCGTCTATTTTCCTTTTTTGGTCCATGATCTTCGGGATTTCCTCGGCGCTGTAAAACCGTTGGGCATCCGAGGATTTAGCGTGACCCTGCCGCATAAGCAGAAAATCCTGCGTTATCTCGATAGTTGCGACCCGCTGGCTGCCGCTATCGGCGCGGTCAACACCGTTGTGGTCAACGCTGCCGGAAATCTTTGCGGGTACAACACGGATTACGTCGGCGTGCTTCGCGCACTCCAAGAACGCCTTACTCTTTCTCAAAGCCGCGTATTGATTCTAGGCGCGGGAGGCGCGGCGCGAGCCGTGGCCTTTGCGCTGGCACAGTCTGGAACTTCCGTCTGTATTTGTGCGAGGAGGCCGAAGGAGGCAAAGAAACTCGCGCAGGCGGTGAGTGGACAAGAGGTTCCACGTTCTGAGTTGAAGAGCGAATTTTTCGACGCCATCATTAATGCCACTCCAGTTGGCATGTATCGGAAAACCGAAAATTCGCCTCTGGCGGCGCACGAGTTAAATTGCAGGCTTGTGTTCGACTTAATTTATCGTCCTGTTAAAACTAAGCTTTTGCAACTTGCTTCGCGACGCGGCATCGAAACGGTGTCGGGTCTGGAAATGTTCCTGGCGCAGGGCACCGCGCAGTGGGAGATATGGACCAGCCAGCGCGCGCCCGCTGCGGCTATGCGCAAGGCCGTTCTACAAGCGCTTCGGGCCGAAACCGGACGCCTACAGGCCAAGCCGTGATTCAGCCTAACTTCACCACTTTTTCTAAACTCGCGAAGCAGGGGAATCTCGTACCGGTTTATGAAACTTTTACCGCGGATCTGCTAACGCCTGTAGCCGCTTATCTTCGCCTCGGGCACAAATCAAAATATTCCTTCTTGTTGGAAAGTGTCGCAGGCGGAGAGACGGTAGCCCGTTACACATTTACGGGAGCCAATCCGGCAGAAGTGTTCCGCGCGCGCGGCCGCAATTGTTCGCTCGAAACAATTCACGGTCGTAAGCTTCTGGACGGCGATCCCATCGACAATTTGCGACGCCTAACCTCGCGTTATAAACCAGTTCGCGTTCCAGGCTTGCCCCCGCTTACGGGCGGCGCAATCGGTTACTTTGCCTACGATATGGTAGGTCTGGTCGAGCGCATTCCCGCGTCTGGTCAGGACGATTTGGCCCTCGACGATTGCGTAATGATGTTCTACCAAGGATTAGTTGCCTTCGACCACGTGCAACATCGTCTGTGGATCGTACACAACGTTTTTACCGAAGGACCCGGAACCCTGCGCCAGAAATACGACGCCGCGGTGCGGGAAATCGGAAAGACGCACCGGACTCTAGAAAGTTCAGCGCCGCGTCAGCCTCGGTCCGCTAAACGCGCCGCGCTACGATTTAAATCCAATTTCACTAAAAGCAAGTACTTAGCTGCCGTGCGGAAAGCAAAAAACTATATTCGTGCGGGCGATATTTTTCAGGTAGTTCCCAGTCAGAGATTTTCGGCGCAGACAGATACCGACTCTTTCGAAATCTACCGCGCTTTGCGCGTGGTGAATCCATCTCCCTATCTTTATTTTCTCCGCCTCGACGATGTTTCAGTAGTCGGGAGCTCGCCGGAGATGCTTGTAAAGGTGCAAGGTCGCGATGCTTACTATCGCCCGATTGCCGGCACCCTCCCGCGCGGCAGCAGCGAAGCGCAAGACCGCGAACAGGAATCGAAACTCCGGGCCGATCCGAAAGAGCGTGCAGAACACATTATGCTCGTAGATCTCGGCCGCAATGATTTGGGCCGTGTCTGTGAATATGGCTCGGTGAATGTCGAACGCCTCATGTTCGTAGAGCGCTATTCGCACGTGATCCATTTGGTATCGAGCCTGCGAGGCCGTCTTCGCAACGATGTCGATTGCTTTGAAGCGCTGATGGCCTGTTTTCCAGCGGGCACCGTGTCAGGAGCGCCCAAGATCCGGGCCATGCAAATCATCGACGAACTCGAACCCACGCGGCGCGGGCTCTACGGTGGCGCGATACTTTATGTCGACTTTGCGGGTAACCTGGATTCGTGCATCGCGCTTCGCACCCTGGTCGCAAAAAACGGACGCGCCTATATCCAAGCGGGAGGAGGGGTGGTAGCCGACTCAGTTCCGGAGCGCGAGTACCAGGAGACAATCAATAAAGCCCGCGCGGTGAAGGCGGCCCTTGAAATCGCGCACAACTCAACCTCGAGCAATCGAAAGTTATGAGGGTGCGTTCGGTTCATTGGGAATAAATATGATTCTTCTGATCGACAACTACGATTCTTTCACCTTTAATCTGGCGCAGTATCTCGGCCAAATGGGCCAAAAGATCGAAATCCGTCGAAACGACCAAATAACCCTGGAGGAAATCGAAGAGCTGAATCCTGAGCGCATCATCATTTCACCGGGTCCCTGCACACCAAAGGAAGCCGGCATCAGCGTGCCAGTCATTCAGCGCTTTGCAGGAAAGATCCCTATTCTGGGCGTTTGTCTCGGACATCAAGCCATCGGCGCTGCGTTCGGAGGCCGCGTAATCCGCGCACAAAAGCTCATGCACGGCAAAACCAGCGATATTCAACACGACAGCAAAACAATATTTCATGGTCTGCCCCGACCATTCGTCGCTACGCGCTATCATTCGCTCATCGTCGAACGCAAATCTCTTCCGCGCACGCTCGAAATTTCCGCGGAGACCTCCGATGGCACGATCATGGGTTTACGTCACCGCAAGCTGCGCGTCGAAGGTGTGCAATTCCACCCCGAGTCCGTCCTGACGGAAGCCGGTTTCCAGCTGCTTAAGAATTTTTTGACCATCTAGTGGCAGAGTCCTGATGAACGCCGAGGAGCGCATGCGGATCGTCCTTTTCTGCAGCCTTATCTTGGCGGCTACCTATCTAGCGCGATCTGAAACCAGCGTCACGCAAGTCCACGAAAATTCCTCACTTATGTATCTCGGCTTTGATGCCAACGATTATCCCGGCGATGCGGCATTGCCTGAGCTAAGAAAAAGTTTTACTTTCTCCGGCTATTGGCTCAACGTGCCGCCTGGCGCAAAAACGAATCCGTGGACCGCTAAGCGCGAGGCCTTGATAAAAAATGGTTTTGGTTTTTTGGTGCTCTTCAATGGTCGATCGTCCAACGAACTCAAGCCACCGGCGGATCCCAGCGATTTGGGTATCCGAGATGCTGAACTTGCCGTTGCCGCCGCCCAACGCGACGGATTTCCCGCCACTGGAAGCGTGCTGATCTATTTAGACATTGAAGAAGGCGGCCGCATGCTGCCTTCCCAAATTCATTACATTGAGTCGTGGACCGCTGGCGTAAATTCCAAAGGTTTTCTGGCAGGAGTTTACTGCTCCGGAATAAAAGTAAAGGAAGGTAAAGGCCAGACGATCACTACTGCGGATGACATTCACCAACGCCTGCCCAGCATCAGGGCATTTTTCGTTTACAACGACGAATGTCCGCCTTCGCCAGGCTGTGTGATTTGGCAAAATCCGCCGCCGCCCTCCGAGAGCGGTTTCTCCGCCGCGCGCGTTTGGCAGTTCGCCCAGTCGCCGCGGCGCCGCAATCTCACCAGTCGCTGCAGCGCTAGCTATAGTCCGGACGGCAATTGCTATCCTCCCGCCGGCGCTGGAACCGATCACATCCCGCTCGATCTGGATGTCTCGGTGTCTCGCGATCCTTCCACGCTTGTGTTTGGTGCGATTCACTGAGTCGCAGGCTCCAAGCTAAATCACGACGCGGATTGCCTTGCCTGGCCTGAGGCAGATTGTGAAAACGCAACCAGGGCCTCCAGCCGCTCCCGTGCTGCGCCAGAATCGATCGATTCTGTCGCCATTCGCACGCCGTCGACCCAATCGGTCGCTCGCCCAGAAGCCACGAGTGCCGCTGCGGCGTTTGCGCGAACGATATCGCGATGGGGCCCGTGCGCGCGGTAAAGCAACGAACGTCCCAGCACTTTATGGATGATCAGGGCGTTGTGCTTCGCGTCCCCGCCCAGAATATTCTCCAACGAAGCGCGCGGCAATCCGAAATCTTCAGGCACTACGGTGTAAATCCGAACCGCACCATCGCGCAGTTCGGCGACACAGGTCTCGCCAGCAATGGAAATCTCATCCAAACCATCCGCGCCATGCACCACGAATGCGCGTTTCACGCCCAGCTCGCCCAGCGCTCGCGCCATGAGCTCGGTGAGACTAGCTTGATAGACGCCGGTCACCTGCGCTGACGCTGCGGCCGGATTAGTCAGCGGTCCCAGCAGATTGAATACCGTGCGGCCGCGCATCTCCTGACGCGCTCGCATGGCGTGGCGAGTGGCCGCATGCATGGCCGGTGCAAACAGGAAACCGATTCCAATTTCATCGATACACCGCGCCACCTGTTCGGGCTCCATGTCGATTCGCACGCCTAATTCTTCGAGCACGTCAGCGGAACCGCATTTCGAACTAATGGATCGATTTCCGTGTTTGGCTACCCGCACGCCAGCGCCCGCCACCACAAACGCAGCCGCAGTCGATACGTTGAATGTGCCCTTCGCATCCCCTCCCGTGCCGCAGGTGTCGACCAGCGGCTCACTCTGGCGCGCATCATTGCTCGGGAAAATTTTCGTCGCGTGCCGGCGCATGGCGGTGGCAAAACCAACCAGCTCATCCACCGTTTCACCCTTGACCTGCAGCCCGCTCAATAGCTTTACAATCTGCGTATCTGCGACGGCGCCGGACAGGATTTGCTCCATCACGCCATCGGCTTGCGCTCGAGTGAGGTCTTCCCCGGTGTCAATTTGTTTTAATATTTCGTCAATCATGGCTTTGCCGCCGGAGGCCCGGAGCAGAATTGGCAAGCACACGGGCGATGCAGTGATGTTCCAGCCGGCGGCCAGGCCGCTTCGAGCTGCGCCAGTTCACTTGCCCGCCTCTACAGTTACGGGTAAACTCTCTGATTCATTGTACTCAAACATCCGCGCTATTCAACGCGACCGTCGGGAGCCGATCGGAGCTACATGAAAATCCACGAATATCAGGCCAAAGCAATCCTTGCGAAATTTGGCGTTCCCATCCCAGGTGGCGAAATGGTTTTCAAAAAAGATGAAGCGCGCGCGGCAGCGCAACGCCTCGGAGCACCGGTAGTTGTAGTCAAAGCGCAGATTCACGCGGGCGGCCGCGGAAAAGCGGGTGGCGTGAAGCTGGCCAGGTCGGCAGACGAAGTTGCCTCGCTCGCCGAGCACATCCTGGGAATGAAATTGGTGACGCCGCAAACCGGCGAAGAAGGCCGCATCGTTCACCGCCTTTTGATCGAGGAAGGCCTGGACATAAAACGTGAACTCTACGTCAGCGTCCTTGTCGATCGCGTCGCAGGCTCGCCGATCTTCATGGCCAGCGCCGCGGGCGGAATGGAAATTGAAGAAGTCGCCAAGGAAAATCCCAAAGCCATTCTGCGCGAAACCATTGATCCGGCCAGCGGTTTCCAGTCGTTCCAAGCGCGCAAGATCGCATTTGGCTTGGGCCTCGCGCCTGAAGTGGTGCATGCAGCAGTCCCATTCTTTCAGTCGCTGTATGGTGCCTTCATCGAAACAGACGCTTCCATGATCGAAATCAACCCCTGCGTGGTCACTGGCGACGGCCGCCTGGTGGCTCTGGATGCAAAGGTGATTTTTGACGACAACGCGCTCTATCGTCATCCCGAATACAAGGATTTGCGCGACCTCGACGAAGAAACGCCTCTTGAAGTGGAAGCTTCAAAGTTCAAGCTGAACTACATCAAACTCGATGGCACGGTCGGTTGCATGGTCAATGGCGCAGGCTTGGCTATGGCCACTATGGACATCATCAAACTGAGTGGTGGCAGTCCCGCAAATTTTTTGGATGTGGGAGGCGGCGCTTCCGAAGACCAAGTAAAGAATGCCTTCCGCATTCTGCTCAGCGATCCCAACGTGAAAGCAGTTTTTGTGAATATCTTTGGAGGCATTCTTCGCTGCGACGTTCTTGCCAGCGGTGTCGTGAATGCCGCGAACGAGTTGCGCTTCAAGATTCCAGTAGTCGTGCGAATGGAAGGCACCAACGTGAAGCAAGGTCAGGAAATTCTTCGTAACTCCGGTTTGAACTTCACGATCGCCAACGGAATGAAAGATGGCGCCGAAAAAGTCGTGAAGCTTGCCGGAGGTGCACGATGAGCGTGCTGGTCGCCAAGAATACGAGGGTGTTGGTGCAAGGCCTCACCGGCCGTGAAGGCAGCTTTCACGCGCAGCAGATGCTTGATTACGGAACGAAAGTTGTCGGCGGCGTCACGCCCGGCAAAGGTGGTACCAAGCATCTGGATGTTCCAGTTTTTAACACGGTCTCAGAAGCCCTGAACGCGACGGGCGCAAATGCTTCGGTGATCTTCGTGCCGCCGGCTTTTGCCGCCGATGCGATCCTCGAAGCTGCTGATGCCGGACTGCCGCTCGTCATATGCATCACCGAAGGTATTCCAACTCTCGACATGGTGCGCGTCGCTGCCACATTGAAGAATTCAAAAACGCGACTGATCGGCCCGAATTGTCCTGGAATTATTTCTCCCGGAAAATGCAAAATCGGGATCATGCCGGGGTCAATACATAAAGCAGGTAACGTCGGCCTGGTTAGCCGCAGCGGCACGCTCACCTACGAAGCGGTCGACCAACTCACGCGCCTCGGCATCGGACAATCCACCTGCATCGGAATCGGCGGAGACCCCATCATCGGCACCAGTTTTCTCGATGCCGTGCGCATGTTCAACGAAGATCCCGACACACACGCGATCGTTCTGATCGGCGAAATCGGCGGAAACGCCGAAGAAGTTGCCGCGGAATACATTAAGAAGCACGTGCGAAAGCCCGTCGTCGGGTTTATCGCCGGCCAAACTGCGCCTCCCGGGCGCCGCATGGGCCACGCCGGCGCAATCATCAGCGGAGGCGAGGGAACTGCCGCGGCAAAATATAAAGCCATGCGCGCCGCGGGCATTCACACCGTGCAAAGTCCCGCTGAAATTGGTCATACGCTCGCTGCTGCTCTGGGCCAGCAAAATAAAAGTTCAAAAAAGAAGAAATCAGCCAGCCAGGGGAAAAAGAGAAAAAGTAAGAGGTAGGGCCCCGCTGGAAAACAAAATTGATTGGAGATTCTGAATGGCGATAGAGCGAACGCTTGCCATCATTAAGCCCGACGCAGTGGGCCGCGGTCTCACCGGTGAAATATTGAGCCGTATCCACGCCGCCAAATTTCATATCATCGCCATCAAGACACGGCGTCTGACCAGAAAAGAGGCCGAAGGGTTTTATGCTGTTCACCGCGAGCGCCCGTTTTTCGATGAATTAACCACCTTCATGAGTACGAGCAAGGTAGTCGTTATGGTTCTCGAAGCAGAAAACGCAATCGCGAAATGGCGCGATGCCATGGGTGCCACCGATCCGGCGAAAGCCGCTCCCGGCACTATTCGAAAGGAACTGGGAGCCAGCATTCAATATAATTGCACGCACGGTTCGGACGCCACGGACACCGCCGCCTTCGAAATCAGTTATTTCTTCTCGGGTTCGGAGTTGGTTTAAGAGCCTTCAGAATCTTTCGCCTGACCTCCGGACGATAGATTTCTCGCTGCGGACCATTCATTTAAGTGCTGGAGTAGAATGAGCTCGATGGATCCTCTTCGCGAAATCGGGAAGGTCTTGCTGGTCATTGGCGTGGCCCTCGTCGGAGTGGGCGCATTACTATTGTTTGGCGCAAGACTTCCCTTCCGGTTTGGACGTCTGCCCGGTGACATCGTTGTGCCAGGCCGCAACGGCACTTTTTATTTTCCGATCGTGACCTGCATTATCGTGAGTCTGGCGCTCACCGTATTCGTGTGGATCGTAAATTTGTTCCGGCGCTAATTTCATGAGCCAAGCGAATCTTTTCAACCTAATGCCCGAACGGCGCGTTTGGAAAGTCAGCGAGTTGAACGCTCACATATGCGAGCTGCTCGAAGGAACCCTCCCGGATATTTGGCTGGAAGGCGAAGTCTCCAATTACCGGCCGGCGCAATCCGGACATTTGTATTTCACGCTGAAGGACGCACAATCGCAAATTCGGTGCGTGTGCTTTCGCGATCAAGCGCGCGGCCTGAAGTTTCGCCCCCAAGACGGACTTAGCGTCACCGTGCGAGGTGCGCTCAGCGTGTATGAGCCGCGCGGTGAGTACCAGATTTACGTCAGCCACATCGAGCCGGTCGGCGCCGGGGCTTTGCAAGTCGCTTTCGAACAATTGAAAAAGCGCCTCGCTGACGAGGGCCTGTTTGACGAAAGTAGAAAAAAGTCCCTGCCCCTGCTCCCGCGCTCGATCGGCGTGGTGACTTCCCCCACCGGAGCCGCCATTCTCGATATTCTGCGTATCCTGAAGCGGCGATTTTCTAATGCGCACGTGATGTTGTACCCCGTGCAAGTCCAGGGTGATTTCGCGGCACGCGAAGTTGTGGCAGCCTTGCGCTATTTCAATCGCGTGAAATCCGTGGAAGTGATCATTGTTGCGCGCGGGGGCGGCTCACTCGAAGATTTGTGGGCCTTTAACGACGAGGTACTCGTTCGCGCGATTGTGGCCTCCGAGATTGCGGTGATCACCGGCATCGGTCACGAGAGCGATTTCACCATTGCGGATTTTGTCGCAGATCTACGCGCTCCCACACCTTCGGCTGCCGCAGAAATTGTCGTCCGCTCGCGCCAGGAGTTCGAAAACCATCTGTCCGAGCGCTCCCGTCGTTTGGTCCACCAAATGCGATTCTACCTTTCCGAATTGCGGCATCGTTCCCGCGATTTGCAAACGCACCGCGCCTTCCGGCAGCTCGAACTATTCCTACGCCGGCGTCGCCAGCAGGTTGACGAATCCACGTCGATCCTCGCCATGGGCCTGCAGGCAAAGTTTGTGTTGTCGCGTCAACGTCTGGCGCAAGCGAGCTCGCGTGTCGCTTCCTTCGATCTGCGAAGTCGAGGACACCTTCTCCGCCGGCACATGGAAAGGGACCGCGACGCCTTGCAATCGGCGTTCCATCAAGTCGTCACGCGCAAAGGCCGACAGTTTACGGCCGCGCGTTTGCAGTTTGCCGCGTTGGATTTGCGCGCTCGCGTGGGACGTTTGCGTCGCACTCTGGATCAGGATTATGTCGAATTGCAAGCACGCGCAGCCCGCGCATTGGTCGCAAAGCGTCGGCGCCTAGAAGCCGCCGCGCTACAATTGGGAGAGCGGAGCCCGGTTCAACTCCTCGAACGTGGCTATGCCATCGCCTATGACGCGGAAGGAAAGGTTTTGCGTTCGGTCGAGCAAGTCGCGCGGGGAGAAGACATTTCCGTGCGCTTAGCCCGCGGCGAACTCCGCGCCACGGTTCGCAGCAAAAAAGTAACCAAGCCCTAGTCGGGCCTCCGCGGCACACTAAAGCGTTGAATATCCTCTAAACGAGCCTTTAATTTTCTGCGATCGATACTACTCATCGTCCGATGAGGAGCTCGTGACCTTCAGCACGGCGAGGAAAGCTTCCTGTGGAATGTCAACGCGGCCTACGCGCTTCATGCGCTTCTTGCCTTCCTTCTGTTTCTCTAGCAGTTTTCGTTTGCGCGAGATGTCACCGCCATAGCACTTGGCGATCACGTTCTTTCGGATTGCGCTGATCGTTTCCCGCGCGATCACGTGGCTTCCGATAGCGGCTTGTACCGCAATTTCAAACATTTGCCGCGGTATTAATTTGCGCAAACGCGACACGAGTTCGCGCCCGCGTTCGTAAGATTGATCTCGATGGCAAATGATCGTCAAAGCATCCACCGGTTCGCCGCCCACCAGCACGTCGAGCTTTACCAGGTCGGACGCGCGATATCCGGATAAGTGATAATCCAGCGAAGCGTAGCCGCGCGATACGCTCTTCAAGCGGTCGTAAAAATCCAGCACGATTTCGTTTAGCGGCAACTCATAGGTCAGCATGATTCGCGTCGGCGAGAGATATTCGAATTTCTTCTGCACGCCGCGCTTCTCTTCGCACAGTGAAAGAACGCCGCCCACAGATTCTTCCGAGGTGATGATCATGGCCATCAAAATTGGTTCTTCGATTTTTTCGATCGAACCCGGCGGCGGAAATTTCGTCGGATTGTCCACCTCCATCGTTTCGTTGGCCTTTGTCGTAATGCGATATTGCACACTGGGCGCTGTAGTGATCAGGTCAATGCCGAATTCACGTTCCAGACGTTCCTGCACGATTTCCATGTGCAGCAGGCCCAGAAATCCGCATCGAAATCCGAAACCAAGCGCGACCGAATTTTCCGGCTCGTAGAAAAACGCAGCGTCGTTAAGCTGTAGTTTCCCGAGTGCATCGCGCAGCATTTCGTAATCACTGGCGTTCACTGGAAAAAGTCCGGCAAAGACCATCGGCTTGATCGCTTCAAATCCCGGAAGAGGCGGCGCTGGCCGGTTTGCTTCTGTAACGGTATCGCCCACACGCGCGTCGGCGACGCGCTTGATATTGGCGATGATAAATCCCACGTCGCCGGCGGAAAGCTCGTCCAACACGATTGGTTTTGGCGTCAGCACTCCAAGATCTTCCACTTCGTACTCGTCATCGCTGGCCGCCAGGCGAATTTTCATGTGGCGCGTAAGACGGCCTTCCATCACGCGCACTAAAACAACCGCTCCGCGGTAGGAATCGAACCACGAATCGAAGATAAGCGCCCGCAAGGGAGCGTCCGCCGACCCTTTTGGCGGAGGCACCAGCCGAACGATTGCTTCCAGCACATCCTCCACCCCGATCCCGCTCTTGGCGCTGATGGCCAGTGCGTCATCCGCGGGAATCGCCAGCACATTTTCGATTTGCTCTTTCACGTGCTCCGGTCGCGCGGCGGGCAAATCGATTTTATTGATCACCGGAATAATCGTGAGATTGTGCCGCGAGGCCAGGAATGCATTGGCCACCGTCTGCGCTTCCACACCTTGGCTCGCGTCCACGACAAGAAGAGCCCCTTCGCAGGCCGAAAGCGCGCGGGAGACCTCGTATGAAAAATCCACGTGCCCCGGGGTATCGATCAGATTCAAGCGGTACTCGTGGCCATCTCTCGCGTTGTAATGCAGCCGGATGCTCTTCGCTTTGATGGTAATCCCACGCTCGCGCTCCAGGTCCATGGAATCGAGAACCTGCGCGGTCATTTCGCGCTGCGTAAGCGCGCCGGTAAGCTCGAGCAAACGATCGGCCAGCGTGGATTTACCGTGGTCGATGTGCGCGATGATGCAGAAATTCCGGATGAACTGAGGATCCATGTCTATTTTTTCGCTGTGCGTAACCGCTTAAAGCGGGATTATCTGCAGCCGCCCGTAGCATCCTTCAAACTATCGAGTGTGCCATAGATTCACAACTCCAGCCACCGCCAAGACAGGAAGGGGAACGGAGCCTGCCAGTCGTTCGGCGGGTCGCATGAACGCAAATCATGCAGCGCTCGTGGCCAGAGTGTTCCCGGACCCTTTCGCAAAAATCTACTTGCCTTTATGTTGTGTACCACGGTACATATGTACCATGAACAAAACGAACACCAAGGGCCCGATTGAAGTCGAGCGTATACAAACGGGAGTACGCCTGGAAAAACGCTTACTAAAAGTCCTGAAAGCCGTTGCGGAATTAAAAGACATGTCCTTGGGCGATTTGTTGGAAGGAGTCGTACTTCATGCTTTCGAAGGTGTAGCCCCTTTTTCCGCACCAACGCTGAAAGAGATTGAACAGTTTAAGAAAATCTACGGGCTAACACTGAAAGCATCCGACAGCCATCAATTAAAGGAGCGGCGCAAGTGAAAGGCACTTTAATGCTCATTTCTGTCCTGTTGCTGGTCACTATCGCGGCCTTGGCTTTTCTACATTTGCGTTCGCGGCGGGAAGTCTCAGGTCCGGTCGTTCACGTCGAAAACGAGTTCGAATTCACTGCGCATGGCCCATACAAAACTGTCGCTCCGCTTTTCGGCGCCTCTGCCGAGCGTGCTTGGGGAGAGGGCTCCTGGAACCCGAAGTTCTTATATCCTTCGCCCGAGCATGACACTTTTGGCGAAGTCTTCACCGTGGCCCACGGCCATCTCCGAAGTGTCTGGGTGAACAGCGCCTTCGATCTGGAAAAAGGTCACCTCCAATATGTTTATGTGCTACCGGAGGCACAAGCAGTCCTAATCGACATTCATCTCCAAGACCAAGGACCGTCCGCCACGGGTGTGAAGGTGGTTTATCAGCGTACGGCGTTAAATCCCAGTTTCAACGCACACGTCACCAAGTCGGGAAATAGCGATCGAGATATGGGCAAAGAGTGGCAAACAGCGATCGACGCTTGCCTACGAGGAAACCGGCCCTAACCCTCTACCCCCCATTCTAGTATTGCCAGAAGCTTGACCGCTGACTGCTACGGCGAACCAGAATAATCGCTGCACTTCTTCGTAACTGTCAGGCGGTTGTAATTATCTCTACTCTTTGAACCATGACTCCCGGGCAGGTCCGAGCATGAATCCTGGCAAAGCCGGCTAACTCACGGATTGCCTCGCAGACCCTGTTATCGTAGGCTGTACCGGGTTTCGGGTTCCTTTCGCCGTTCGGAAGTCCCTAGCGTCTTGTGGAACCTGTACCAGGCGATTCACGACCTACAATGATGATTGAGCAAACCACGCCAAAGCTATCGAGCCCTTCGAATTGATCACCCTGTTCCAGACCGCCGAGCCGGAGAGGTCCAAAATCCCCCTGATTTTCGGCTACACCCTTTCCATCGGGTGTCTCATATGGGTGCTGCACGATTTCCATATCGTCCAGGCCATGAAAGATTTTTCCAACGTAAGTTGGAAGTGGGTACTGATCGGTATGGCTTTCGACGTGATCAGCTACTGTGTCCAGGCGCTGCGCTGGAAATTCTTGCTCACGCCCTTCAGAAAAATCCCGCTGACGCACGCTGTTCGCGCCGTCTATGCCGGACTTTTTGCCAACCTGGTTTTTCCGCTCCGCCCAGGCGAACTGCTTCGTTGTTATCTCATCTCCGATTCCGAAGACATTACCATCGGTCGCGTGGCCGGTTCTGTGGGGGTTGAGCGTCTCGTCGACCTTGTAATCGCCACGGCTTCGCTGGCGGTTGTTTCCCTGATGGTCGATTTGCCCCGTAAATTTCAGCGCGTGGCCGATACCCTCGGCGTCATAACTCTCGCTCTGCTTGCGATTATCGTACTGATGATTTTTTATCTTGAAGTAAAGCTGGGCAAGGATCCTTCCCTGGGGAGCGGTCCGCGCAAGTTGCCCGGAAAGATGATGCGGGCCCTTCTCGGTCTACATGCCATGGGAACGGCGCCCAGTTTCTACCTGGCCGTACTGGCGTCTCTGTTCATGCCCTTTTGTCAAGTGATGGGATTGTGGGCCATGATGAAGTCCTATCACTTAGACCTGCCGTTTCTAGCCGCCATCGTCGTTCTACTGATCATCAATTTGGGAGTTTCCCTCCCTAACGCTCCCGCAAACGTTGGCTCGTACCAGTTTTTTTGCGTGTTAGGCCTAAGCGTTTTTCAAGTGGATAAAAACACCGCCACTGGCTTTTCATTTTTCGCATTCTTGGCGTTAACGATTCCCTTTGTTTTCCTTGGGTTTGCGGCACTTCTGCGAAGCGGCTTGTCACTTAAATCCATGCGAGAAACGGTCACCCACCTGCCCACGCAGACGCGCGGATCCGCCCCTTGCTCTACCTAAAACGGTCCTTTTCTTTCCATTGAATCGGTATTTATTTGTTATTCTTCGCAACTTCTTCGCATTGATTTTTTGGACAGGATATCGGTCCGTTATATAGTTGTAGTTTGAGTTCGCGCGGTTTTTTTTCGTGCGCAGCAAGTTTCGCGGCAGACGCAAGCAAACGGACTTCCCCAGCAAGCCCGTGAATCTTCAAGCGTGCGCCACTTCCCATGGCTCAGGACCTAAACAAACATCTCGACCGCGCTCGACGCAACCTCGAAAAAAACAAGCTCCGCGAGGCTGTCGTCGAGTATCAGGCGGTGCTGGAAGAAGTTCCCGCACACCAGGAATCGCTGCAGGCTCTCGCCGACATTTACACCAGGCTGAACGAACCGTCCGTAGCTGCGCAATACTATGGCATTCAATTTGACCGGCTGATCGAAGCGGGCGACGGCGCCAAAGCTTCTGCAGTTTTTGTACGTTTTCTTCGTCCGCATCCGCAGCCTGCCGACCGCCTGATGCGTTACGGCACGCTGCTCCAAAAGCAGAATCGTCTCTCGGAGGCCGTGGAACAATTTGGAATCGCCGCCGAGCTATTCCAACAGCAAGGACAAGGTATCGAAGCACTCGCTTGTTATGAAAGTATGGCCATGCTCGATCCAGATAATCCGGCGCGCCACGCGGTCCTGGGTGAACAAGCCGAACGCTTGAAACATTCCGACATGGCCTCGCGAAGTTATCTTCGCGCTGGCCAACTCATACAAGCGGCGGGAGCATTGGACGCAGCACTGGAATATTTTGGCCGCGCTCATCACCTTTCGTCTGAAGACCGAACCGCTGCGTTACTTTTTGCCGAAGCCAAGCTGCGCAAAGGAGACGCAGAAGGCGCCGTAGTTCTTCTTGGCCCTCTTTCGTCCACAGCCGACGACACTACCTTCCTGGCTCTTTACGGCGAAGCGCTTTTGCGCACGGGAAGACTGGATCGGGCCAGAGAAACTTTCCAGTCTTATTACCAACAGAAGCCTGATAGCTTCGGAAAGCTCTTCGAAGTGGCCGGAGCTTACATCGGCGCCGGGCAGGACGCGAAAGCGGCCGTCCTTCTGATGCAGACCAAAGAATGGATGCGCGCCAACCGCAAGGAAGCCGATCTGTCCGAACAAATGGACCGGCTCGCTGTGCTTCATCCAGCTTCGATTGCTCTGGCCGAGGTTGTCGCACGCCTCTACGAAGAACTGAATCGCGAGGCTAAGTATTTTGACGCGCTGATGCGTCTGTTCGATTTATACCTGGCAGCCGGCCAGGTGAAAGAAGCTTGTGAAGCGCTCGATCGCCTGGTGGACATCGATCCGTACGATTATCGCAACCAGGAACGTATCGCAAAGCTCGAAGGCAGAGCCGATCCCGCATTCTTACAGAATATTCTTGCGCGCGCGGCAAAAGCCGCCACGATTTCCACTCGTAGCAATGGTTTCACCGGCGCTGGAAGAGATACCTCGGAAGGTGTCGGACCGGTGCCGGAGGAAGAGCGTGCCCAACAGGCACTCGAGGACCTGGTAGTGCAAGTGGAAATCTTTCTGCAATACTCCCTGCAAATGAAAGCAGTAGAACGCCTCGAACGCATCGCCGAACTTTTTCCCGGGGAAGAAGAAAAAAACGAACGTTTGCGCACATTGTACGAGCGCGCCAATTGGTGGCCCAAAGGGGCGCCGGTGAAGGCTGCTCCGAAATCCGCGCCCGTCGTCGCGCCGGCTGCAGAATTGTCGGTCGCTCCTCTGGTAGCCGCACCCACGGCCGCGGAAACCCATCGCGACTTGGCCGCCATCGCCGAAATCAATCGCCTGATGTATCGTCAACCCACGCCGCAAGAAGTTTTGTCCACGACTTCCGCCGAAATCGGTAAACATCTGCGCGCCTCGCGTTGTCTGGTGGCCGTCGGCACACCCGGAGAAGGTCCACAAACCACCGCCGAATATTCCGCTTTAGGTATTCCGCACCTCGGTGCTTCCGGCATCTCCACTATCGTCGGACTATTGTCGCGAGTGTCTCCGGATTCTCTCGGCGGAGTCGAACTGCAAGCTTCTACAACCCCGGCATTGCGTCAGTTGGGACTCGAGTCCGCGCTTGGTGTGTTGCTGACGGATAAAGAGACGCAAGCGCCTTCGGGAGCTTTATTGGTGGGCGAAGCATTTGTTCGAAAATGGAAGCCGAATGAAAGTTTTTTTCTACAAGCTGTCGGCGATCAACTCGTTCTTTCCGTAAATCATACGCGCCTACGGTCCTTGGTGCGTTCTCTGGCCGTCGCTGACGAAAAAACCGGATTGCTGAACCGCGGCGCTTACATCGATTGCTTGCTGGCTGAATCGAATCGCGCTCGCGCGCAGAAAAGTCCTCTTTCGTTGGTCATTATTCACATAGACCGGGGCGGGGAGTTGGTGCGCCAACATGGTGACGCCGCGGTGGAGAATCACATCGAGCAATTGGCGCGCACTCTATCTTCTGCGGTTCGTCAGACCGATATTGCGGTGAAATATTCTACTTGGTCGCTTGTATTCATTTTGCCGGATACTTCGCTTGAAAGCGCACAGACTCTCGCCGAAAAACTTCGTCAAGTCGCTTCCACCGCGCGGCCATCTTGGGGCGCCGCGGATTTGACGATCAGTGCTATCGTCGCAGAATCTTCATCGCGGCCCGCAGATGAGTCCGAGGATCGCGTTACAGAATGGATCAATCGCGCCGAAGCCGGTTTGGACGAGGCCCGGCAGCTCGGCGGCAATACTCTGGTATCCCTTGCGACTCCCTAAAGCGATACGCCCGCAAATTGTTACACTATAAAATCACAAAATCGAGGACCGAGGACACATGTTCATCACCGACGCCGTAATTCTGCAGGGAGCGCGCACTCCCATGGCCCGCTATATGGGTTCGTTCGAGAACACCAGCGCAATTGAACTGGGCGCAGCCGCCGGCAAGGAAGCCGTCCGTCGCGCCGGCACGGATCCCTCCGAATTTGATCATGTTATTTTCGGCAACGTGATGCAGACCAGCGCAGACGCTCTGTACGGCGCGCGCCACGTGGGATTAAAAGCCGGTCTGCCGATCGAAACGCCCGCCGTCACGGTCAATCGATTGTGCGGCTCGGGAATGGAATCCGTCACCCAGGCGGCGCAAAGGATTTTGCTTGGTGAGGCGAAACTGGTTCTGGCCGGCGGCATGGAAAATATGTCGCAGTGCCCGCACGTGATCCGCGGTGCGCGCGCCGGGCTCCGCTTGGGCGAGGGCAAGCTCGAAGATTCGCTGATGTCTGGCCTGTACGACACCTACTGTGGCTTTAGCATGTCCGAGACCGCGGAAAATCTCGCCGCCGAACAGGGGATCACGCGGTTCGCTTGCGACGAGTACGCCTTGCGCAGCCAGCAAGCGGCCGAAGCAGCCGTACGCGATGGCCGCATGAAAGACGAAATCGTTCCTGTAGAGGTGAAAAAAGGAAAGAAAACGGTAGTGCTCTCTGAAGATGACCACCGCCGCCCTGAAACCACCATGGAAATTCTGCAAGCGCTTCCGCCCGCCTTTCGCAAGGAAGGCATCGTAACAGCAGGAAACGCCAGCGGAATTGTTGACGGCGCGGCGGCGCTGGTCATCACGCATTCTAAAATTGCGAAAGAGCGGGGATGGAATCCGCTCGGCCGTATTGTTGGGTGGGCCACTGCCGGAGTTCCTCCGCGGATTATGGGTATCGGCCCCGTTCCAGCCATTCAAAAAGCCCTTGCACTCGCCGGGCTTAAGCTCGACCAAATCGATTTAATCGAAGTGAATGAGGCCTTCGCCGCGCAATATCTCGCGGTGGAAAAAGTTCTCGGCCTTAAGCGTGATAAAACGAACGTCAATGGCGGCGCGATTGCGCTCGGCCATCCATTGGCCGCCAGCGGAACGCGGCTGGTGTTGACTCTGCTTCTCGAACTACGCCGACGCGGAGCGCGTTACGGCATCGCCAGCGCGTGCATAGGGGGAGGCCAGGGAATCGCCGTCATTGTCGAATCCCTCTCCTGAAATGGGACCGCGCAGTCCTGCACAATGCGCACCAATTCGGTTACTATGGCGGGGCCGCCATCCATCCTTTTGGGCGGGGAAACTATGGCTTACGAAAATTTGCTATATGAAGTGAAGGATCAAATCGCGCGAATCACATTCAATCGACCGAATGTGTTGAACGCGCTGAATCGCAAGACCGTGGAAGAGTTGGGCCATGGCTTGAACGCAGCGCGCCAGGACGATTCCGTCCGCGTCCTGATTCTCACCGGCGCTGGCGAGAAAGCCTTCATCGCCGGAGCGGACATCAACGAACTCGCCCAGCGCACGCCAATCGATGGAAAAGATTTTTCCTTGTTCGGCCAGGAAATTATTCATCGCCTGGAGACCATGGGTAAGCCCTCGATTGCTGCGATCAATGGCTTTGCACTTGGCGGGGGATGCGAACTCGCGCTCGCTTGCACCATACGTATCGCCAGCCGCAACGCAAGGCTCGGACAGCCTGAAGTTAAGCTCGGTATTCTTCCCGGTTATGGAGGCTCGCAGCGCCTGCCGCGTCTTTGTGGAAAGGGCCTGGCGCATGAATTGATTCTCACCGGTGAAATGATCAGCGCTGACGAAGCTTTGCGCATAGGGCTTGTAAATCGTGTCTTCGATTCCGCGGAACTGCTTTCCGCGGCGGAAACAATAGCCAAGAAAATTATCGCGAACGCGCCTCTGGCAGTGAAATATGCGATGGAAGCGATCGAACACGGTATGGAAGTGCCGCAGGAAGAAGGTTTATTTCTGGAAGCGACTCTTTTTGGTTTGTGTTGTGCCACCGAGGATATGCGCGAAGGCACCCGCGCCTTCATCGAAAAACGGCCGGCGAAGTTTCAGGGGCGCTAAATGGCCGGAGAATTCAAGCCATCCACTATACGCGGCGAGCTGAACTCTACAGGCCTTCACTTTGGAATCGTTGTCAGCCAGTTCAACAACTTTATTACCGATCGTTTGCTGGCCGGTGCCCTGGATGCGTTGCAAACGGCCGGCGCCGCCGAAAAACAAATCGAGATCGTCCGCGTCCCTGGCTCTTTCGAAATTCCAATCGCAGCAAAAAAGCTGGCCGCATCAAACCGTTTCGATTCGATTATCTGCGTAGGCTGCATTCTGCGGGGCGAGACTTCCCATTATGACGTGGTGGTGTCTGAAACTGCCCGCGGCATTCAGCTAGCGCAGCTTGATTCCGGCGTTCCCATGATTCTTTGCGTGCTTACCTGCGACACTCTCGAACAGGCGATCCATCGCGCCGGCCTGAAAAGTGGAAATAAAGGTTACGAATCCGGGCTCGCTGCCATCGAGATGGCGCAGTTGTCGCGCAAGCTTTCAAGAAACTCTGGGCCCCGCTCGAATCGTCCCCGCCGGCCCTCTCCTAAATGACACTTCGCCGCAAATCCCGTGAGTTTGCGCTTCAGATGCTCTTTGAGTGGGACGTGACCCGTCAGAAGGCCTCGCGTGTCGAGCAACATTTCTGGAGATCGGCGCGCGCCGCGGATTCCACCCGGAAGTTTGCCAATCAACTTTTTGAAGGAGCCATGGCTCAGGCGGAGCCCAGCGACACGCTAGTTCAAAAACTTTCTGAGAACTGGAAGCTCGAGCGTTTGGCGGCCGTGGATCGCAGTATTCTGCGTTTGGCAATTTACGAGCTGCGTTTCGGCACCGCGCCACCCAAAGTCGTGATTGACGAAGCTCTCGAGCTCGCTAAGAAATTTTCCTCAGCCGACTCTGCTTCCTTCTTGAATGGAGTTTTGGACGCGGCCTACAAATCTCTCGAAATTTGACCGGAGAGCCCTGGAAGCTTGGCCAGCTACTTCGTCAGCAAACATCTTGCGCCGTTCTCCGCTCAAACCGCCGGGAGAATCAGGCTTCGATCTCGCCCTCAAAAACGCGGACCGCAGATCCGCTCACCTGGGGAGTCAGCTTCCCGCGCTCTGACGCTACGGCCACACGTATCTCGCTAGGACGTCCCATTTCCACTCCTTGCATAATGGTCAGCTCTTCCGACGGCCGCAATTGTCCATGCTGAACCAGATAAGCCCCCAAAGATCCTCCGGCCGAACCGGTTGCCGGATCTTCGAGCATTCCCCAGGGAAGCATTCCCCGGGCAAATACTTTCCCGCGTCCGCCTGAAGCAAAACAATAAGCCATGGTTCCACCCGGCGAAATCAGTTGAGCGAGCGCGCGCATGTTCATATGAATTTTAGGCAGCACGCTTCGCCGGCTCAGAGGGACCATCAGGTTCGGAATTCCCGTGGACACAAATTCGATCGGCAAGGATGCAGCCAGATCGCTCGGCTTCAGTCCCAGTGTTGCGGCAAGCGCCGCGCGTGTAAAGCTAGCGCGTTTAAAGACCGCAGGCTTTTGAGTCATGGTCACCAAAACCGGCCGTCCGTCATGGAATGTAAATTCGACAGGCAGAATTCCCGCGCCGGTCTGTTGCAGTATGTGAACGCTCCCTTCCGATGCCGGCACCACGCCGAGCTCTGCGAGCAGGAACCAGGTCCCGATTACGGGATGCCCGGCCAAGGGCAGCTCTTTGGTGGTCGTGAAAATTCTCAAACGGGCAAGCGCGCGATTGTTCGTGGGCTTCTGAATAAACACCGTTTCTGAAAGATTCATCTCGCGGGCGATCGCCTGCATCTTGGCGGTGGAAAGTCCGTCGCCGTCGGTAACCACCGCGAGCGGATTCCCGGCAAACCGCTTGTTGGTAAAAACATCCACTGTATAAAGTCGCCGCTTCATTGTTCTGCCTTTGGCCCAAACTGGGCGCACAGCTTTTCCAATTTACAGGTGCTCAAGTTCTACGCGTGTCCGCTCGTTACGTACATTGCCCGTATTAAGCGTGGTTTTGGGCTCGATCAGAACGACTTGAACCTCCTCGTCCGCCACCGGCATATGCTCCACGCCTTTCGGCACCACGATGAATTCGCCGGGCGAGACAGCGACTTCGCGATCGCGAAATTTCATACGCAGCCGTCCCTTCAGCACCAGAAAAAGTTCGTCTTCATGGTCGTGATGATGCCACACAAATTCTCCCGTGAATTTCACGATCTTCACGTAAGTGTCGTTCAGCTCGCCGACGATTTTCGGGCTCCAATACTCCTTCACTTTCTCCAGTTTATCGTTCAGATTTACAACTTCCATGGCCCCTCTCCTTTTACAAGCGTGTACCTTCCAACCTATTTCAATTGGGATTTCTCGCGAGCTCGGTAACGCGGTCGAGAACGCGGCGCGTAGTATCCGCTCGTGTTGTCTCGGAATAGATCCGCAGCATGTTTTCGGTGCCGGAAGCCCGCAACATGACCCAGCCAATATCACCGAGATATATTTTCAGGCCATCCAGATTTTCGCGATTGGTAACCGGCCAATCCAGAACTTTCGTCAATTTCCCATTGGCGAAGTAGCGCAGCGCCTCTTTCTTCTGACCATCGGTAACTTCAATATCTACACGTCCGTAATGATGCTCGCCAAATTCGCGATGAAGCATGGCCACTAATTCACCAAGCCGCTTGCCGTGCCAGGCCATTACTTCAGCGAGCAACAGCGCATTCACCGTGGCGTCCCGCTCCGGGAGATACAACTTCGTCCCGATTCCTCCGCTCTCCTCGCCCCCTAGGAGAATGTCGCCCTCCAGCATGCGATCGCAAATGTATTTGAACCCGACGGGCGTTTCCCAGACTTTGCGCCCGAACCTGGCGGCGATCTTGTCGATCATTTTCGTGGTAGAAAACGTTTTCGCCACATCTCCGCTCACCTTGCGAGTGCCCGCTAGATGCCAGAGCAAGATAGAAAAAATTTGGTGCGGCGTAATGAAAGTCCCGTCGCTATGCATGGCGCCGATACGATCGGCGTCACCATCGAACGCGAATCCCGCGTCGTATTGGCCGCCCCGCAACGCCTGTCGCAGGGCTTCCACGTGCGGTTCGATCGGTTCGGGATGCACGCCGCCAAAAAGTGGATCGAGCGCGCCGCGAATCTCCTCGCATTCAATTCCATTGCGCCGGAATAGATCGCGCAACAGCCCGCGCCCGGCTCCATGCATGGGATCGATCAGAAACCGAAATTTCGCCGCCCGCAAACGGTCCCAGTCCACCAGGCCTGCCAGAGTTTCCAAATATGGCGTGCGCACATCGAGCGAGTTGATTAAATCTTTTCTCGGCGGAAGCGCAGGGACATCACCGCGCATTCCCATCGCCAGTTCCGCTTCAATCTGCGAAACAATTGCGGGAGAGGCGGAACTGCCGTAGCGAGCCTTGAATTTCATTCCACTCCAGCGGAAGGGATTGTGGCTCGCTGTGATTTGAATGCCCCCGGCCGCCCCGCGCATGCGCACCAGCAACGAAAGCGCCGGTGTTGGACAGGGCTCCGTGGCAAGCGATACGGGAATGCCAGCAGCCGAAAGAGTTTCAGCCGCAACTCGCGCGAATCTCTCGGACCCGAAGCGCGTATCAAATCCCACGAGTACTTCCACTCCCGGTTTTTCCGCGCGAACCACGTAACGCGAAATCGCACGCGTCACGGTACGAACGTTTTCGTAAGTGAAGTCGTCGGCAATAATGCCGCGCCATCCATCGGTGCCAAATTTAATCGGTCTCACGGTTCAGAGTATAAGCGATGCATTTTCCATGGGGAAGGAAGTGTTACTGAGGTAGCCCGGAAATTCCGGCCAAAATGGGAGGACGCTGTTCGTCGCGCAGCTCACAACAAGTGTTTGTGTTTCCGCTCCTCCAGCCATTTCACAATTTTCCCCACCTCCTGTGATCTCTCGCGTGGGCAAAGAAGAATCGCGTCATCGGTCTCCACCAAAACCAAATCATGCACACCGATTGCAGCTACGAACTTCTTCGGACTCCAGAAATAATTTCCGCTCGCGTCTACCGCAAACATCGGGCCGGCCGAAACATTTCCGGCGGGCTTCAAGGTCCGCAGTTCGTGCACCGCGGCCCACGATCCAATATCGCTCCAACCCACCTTTGCCGGAATTACAGAAACGTGAATGATGGCTTTGTCTTCCTCCTTGCGCCGCCGGGCTGGTGGGCCTCCAGACTGCGTGGCCGGTTCCATCACCGCGTAATCCACGGAAATATTTTTCAGCTGCGGATAAATTCTCCGCAGTGCCGAGGCATATCGACGCGTCCCGATGGTTTTCGCCAGTTCCATCAAGGCCGCATGTGTTGCCGGAAGAAAACGCTCCAAGGCATGCAGAAAAGTTGAGGCGCGCCACACAAACATCCCCGCATTCCAAAGATGTTTTCCAGACGCCATGTACTTGCGCGCCACAGGCAAGGATGGCTTCTCGCTGAACCGCCGGACTTGATAAGCCTCCACGCCCCGCGGCCGCGCAAACACGCCGCTCCGCTCGATATACCCATAACCGGTTTCGGGGCGAGTGGCGGTCAGCCCAAGTACCACCATATTCCCAGGAGTCCGCGCCAACTCCACGGCCGCGCGTACCAGTCTTCGATACCGCGCCGCGTCCGCAATATAGCTGTCTGCCGGAAGTACAGCCATCACGGCGTCGGCATATTTGCGCTGCAGATGAATCGCCGCCAACCCAATCGCCGCCGCTGTATTACGACCCACAGGTTCGGCCAGTATTTGGTTTGCCGGAACGCCCGGAAGCTCGCGCCGCACGGCGGCCGATTGTTCCGCGTTCGTCACCACCCAGAAATTTTCCAACGAAACGATAGGTGCAAGCCGCGCAAAAGTTTCGCGCAACATGGTCTTATTCCCGATGATGTTCAAAAGTTGTTTGGGCGTTCGCAGTCGGCTACGCGGCCAGAAGCGCGTTCCACGCCCTCCCGCAAGAAGCACTGCGCATGTCGGAATTGTTTTTTTTGTTGAGGAATTTCTGTGAACGCCGCTCACAGATGCACCAGCCGCGACCAATCTTTTTTACCAACGCCCTGATTCTCCAACTCCCTCCCCCATTCATCCATATCCACCGGCACGTAGGTGCGCAATACCTCGGAACGCGAGCTTGGCCTCAGCTCATAGGCTCCCAGCGCCGCCGGAAGTAGCCAAACTTGCGCTGGTCCGTAGGTAAGCCGCTCGCCGCCCCCGTGGATCTCGCCGGCGCCTTCCAGAAAAATCAGTAGCTCGAACCGCGGGGGCCTCAATCTCCGACTCAGACTCCTATAGAATTCCCATTTTTCGGTAACGAAATATCGGCACGCAGCAAAGTAGGTTGTAGCGAACGAATCGCGCTCGATCCGAACAGGCTCAATCTTTCCGCCCTTTTGTTCGCCGAACCGAATCGTCTCCAGCGCTTTTTGAATGTGTAGCTCGCGCGCGCGTCCCTTCGCATCGCGCCGGTTGTAATCGTAGACGCGATAGGTCAGGTCCGAGTGTTCCTGAATCTCGCACAGAACGAATCCTGGTCCTATCGTGTGCGCCGTCCCAGCCGGAACAAAAATCGCATCCCCGGCACGAAGTTCCACCTGACGTAGACACCCTTCGACTGTTCCCTCTTGCATTGCGTGCTCGAACTTCTCGCGATCCACTCCCGGTTTCAGCCCCACCATCACTTGCGAGCCTTCCCGCGCTCGCACGACATACCACATTTCCGTTTTGCCGCGACCACCGGCCGTTTGCTCGTGACGCGCAGCATACTCGTCGTCCGGATGCACCTGTACGGAAAGCTTGTCTTCCACAAAAAGAAATTTTATGAGAAGAGGGAACGCAGTCCCGCGCGCAGAACTTCCAGTCCACTCCAGCGGCATTTCTCCCCAGGCGTCCTCGAGTTTTTTGCCCTCATACGGCCCGTTGGCAAAGATGCAGTCGTGCCCAGTCAGCCAAGCCTCGCCGAGTGGCTCAGACAAATTCGATTTTTCAGGGAAGAATGGCGCCAAGCTCTGTGCGCCCCAGGGACGCGGGCTGAAAATCGGCTCCAGCCGCGCCGGACAAAGTTTCACGCCGCACGGCCGAAGAAGCGCCCGAGCCGCCGCAGGCCTTCTTGGATTCGCTCCATAGACGTCGCATAGGAAATACGAATGTATCCCGGCGCGCCAAAAGGTTCGCCCGGAACAACAGCTAGATGCTCGCGCTCCAGAAGCTGCTTGGCGGCGGCCACGTCGTGCGGCATTTGTTTGTTGAAGTGCGCGCTAATGTTAGGAAACGCGTAGAACGCCCCGTGCGGCGTGGCGCAAGTAATACCCGGGATGGCCCGCAACCCGGCCAGAATACTTTCGCGACGTCGCGCGTATTCCGCCAGCATGGTCACAACCGTACCCATGCCTCCGCGCATTGCCTCTAACGCAGCGTATTGCGCGATCGAATTAGGGTTCGAAGTGGACTGGCTCTGCAACTTCGCCACCGCATCCACTAGCGGCTTCGGCGCGAGCACATACCCCATGCGCCATCCCGTCATTGCAAAAGTTTTCGAAAACGATCCCGCGATAATTGTGTTTTCTTTGGCTCCCGCTATGCTCGCGATGGAAAACGGTTTCGCTTCGCCGTAGGTGAAATGCGAATAGCACTCGTCAGACAGCAGCCAGACCTGCCTACGCTTGCAAACATCCAGAATCTTCGCGAATTCATCCGGCGGGATCACCGCGCCCGTGGGATTGCTCGGAGAATTCACAATCACCATACGCGTTCGCGCGGTGATTGCCTTTTCCACTTCGGCAGCGCGTAAAACGAATTCATCCTCAGCCCGCGTTGGAACTTCGACCGGTTTCCCGCCCGCATACTTAATGATGTCGGGATAGCTCACCCAGTAAGGCGCGCCGATGATTACTTCGTCGCCCGAATTAATCAGCGAGCAGACCGCGTTGAAAATCGCGTGCTTGCCGCCACAGTCCACCACGCACTCCGCCGGCTGATACGACGAGCCCAATTGCGCACCGTGCCAATCGCAGATCGCCTGCCGTAGCGGCGCGATACCAGCCACCGGGGTATATTTCGTGCGATTGTCGTCCAGAGCTTTCATGGCAGCGCGCTTGATGTGCTCCGGTGTCGGGAAATCCGGCTCCCCGGGACCGAAGTCCGCCACATCCACTCCCAGCGCCTTCAGCTTCTCGGCTTCCTGCAGCACGACCATCGTTTGCGACACGCTGATTCGATTAACGCGGTCCGCAAGTCGGATGGTTTCTTCCATTTTTCTCCCCGTCGCAAGTTCCATTGTTTGTCCTTAGCTCACTTTCGCCCGCAACCGTTCTTCTACAATCGGTGGCACCAAGTCCTTAATCGTCCCGCCCAGTCGCGCCAGCTCTTTCACCAAACGCGAACTCAGGTAGCTGTACTGCTGCGCTGGCAACATAAACACAGTTTCAACCGATGGCTCGATGTGACGATTCATCATCGCCATTTGCAATTCATATTCGTAATCCGAGACAGCCCGGATGCCTCGAACCACCACTCGCGCATTCTTCGAACGCGCATAATCCATCAGCAAGCCGTCGAATATATCTACCTCAACATTTTTCCACTCGAAGGTCACCGTCTCCAACAGCTCCACACGTTCTTTCACCGCGAAAAGCGGATCCTTTTCCATGTTGTGGGCAACCGCGACAATCAGCTTGTCGAAAATCATGGCTCCGCGCGCAATCAGATCTAGGTGCCCGTTCGTCACGGGGTCGAACGAGCCCGGGTAGATGGCAATCACTGGTTTGTTACTTTCCGAAGCCATTTGGCGCGTAATTCTAAAGCATTGTATTCGAAAATTATAGGCTGTAATTGGTTCCCCGAGCATCCCAGTCGCGCTTGTCTCCGCAGCCAGCGAAAAACCGTTCCCCTTCTAATTCCACCCGTTTAGCCCCGATTTCCGTCCATTCCCTGATTCAAGTTTGACCAACACGACTAGAATGGTCGTGTATTAAGCTATTGTTAAATCAGGGTTTGCAGTCGTGGCCGAGCTTGACAAGTTGCGCGGGTCGGCCTTACAATTCAAGTGCGACTTATTTAGTCGTATTTGACTCTAAATGATGAAGCTATCAAAAAAGGCGGACTACGGCTTGATCGCGCTGAAACATTTGGCGATCCACAATGGCCACGGCTCTTGCAGCGCATCGGATATCGCGGAGGTCTATAAGATGTCCACGCCGCTGATGGCCAAGGTGCTACAAAAGTTGGCTAAGGCCGGACTGGTCGACGCGCGGCATGGTTCCAGCGGGGGTTACACGCTGGCGCGCGACGCTTCCATGATTTCAGCACTGGATGTTATTCGCGCGATTGACGGGCCTTTGTTCATTACCTCCTGCATCACATCGCGCGGCGCGTGCGGCGTCACCACCACGTGTTCGATTCGCGAGCCGCTACGGCGAGTGAACGACAGTATTTTGGAAGTTCTTGGGAAAGTAACCATTTCACAGATGACCGACGAAGCTCCCATGTCGGAGGTCGTCGAGTTAAGAGTTTAGGAGAATAGAATGGCAATTAAGCTTCCGATTTATATGGACAATCACGCGACCACCCCTGTGGACCCGCGCGTTGTCGAAGCAATGCAGCCCTATTTCACTGAAAAGTTTGG
>DATNLR010000102.1:0-32595 GCA_035602755.1 Binatus sp. (SeqCode)
CAGTAATGCGTGTAGCTAACCCGTACTAATCGGCCGTTCGGCTTAACCATAAAACTTTCCCAACGCGGTGACCCTGAGAGACCCGCTCACGCGGCGACGAAGGGTTGCTCGTTGATAGGAAAGTCGCTCTTTCCACATTGCGATATTCTCCATGCGGAAATTAGCGGTTTGTTGTTCCAGCTTCCTTCAGTTTCAAATTTTCCCGGAAATTTCGGCTTGCACGCAGTTCGCAAGCACACCAGTTTCCTGGTGGTCTTACCGCAAGGGTCACACCCGTTCCCATCCCGAACACGGAAGTTAAGCCTTGCCGGGCCGATGATACTGCGCGGGTAACTGCGCGGGAACGTAGGTCACCGCCAGGATTAAGATTCAAAGGCCGCAACGCCTAAAGCGTTCGCGGCCTTTTTTATTTTTGCGGCTCTCTTTTGTTCAGTTATTCTGTTCCGACAAAATGAGCAGACCTGAGAAAACGCTCGACCGGATTTTGCGCGGAAGGTCTGACGCCAATAGAGCGCTTGCAGCAATGCGCAGACCTCTCTCGGAGGGTGGATTTGTGGAACCAGTCAGGGCCGCCAGCATCGTGGTGCCGGCGCAATGTCACTAAGCAAATGATTCCCGCGCGCATGCGCCTGCCCTTTCTTGTCATCGCTCTCAGCGCCGCGATTCCTCTACCTGCTCAGAGCCAGCCGCAAACGCAAGGACCAGCGCAGAAGAGATCGTCCGCGCAGCCGGTTTACGAGGGTCCAGTCGAGCTTCCTTGCGCGAAAATTCTGGTAATGCCGTCTTCTGATTACATCGCGCAGATCGTAGCGATCGATGATTCCAACCTGGACGGGCAGCTGCGCGGCATCCGCCGGTACGGCGCCTGCTACGACGCGCGAACGGAACGACTTGCCGCTTCGCTTGGCAAACAGGGCAAAGGACCGCTGCTGGGCGCCCGTGGAAATTTCGGGGACTTCGAGTCGGCCCTCAAGGATTTCACGGCGAAGGCGCTGGAGGAAACTCAACAGTCTTCCAATCCCGTTAAGACTGGGTACGCAGCGCTGTACGAAAAGCAATTCCGCTACGCGTTTTACCGGAGCTACTTTCAAAAGCTCCAGAAGAGTCCGGCGTCTGAAAGGACTGAAAAATCGGGTGGCTCAGCCAGCGTTTCGCCCACAGACGCGCAGTCTTCGGCAAAACCTGAAGCCGATCCTATGACCCAGGCGAAGAATCGCTTTGGCGAGCTGCTGGCCGCAATGACCGAGGACAAGCGGCATGAAATGCACGCGGCTTTTGGACAAATCTTCGAGCGCAGCTCGATTGGCGAGCAGTGGAAGCTTGAAATTTATCGTTACGCGATCTTCCTGCTGGAACCCTCCAGCAGCAAGCCTTTCTCGCCGCCACCGTTTTAGATAGCGCAACCGGGCTAGCGCAGGCCGCATCTGTCTGATAGGCTTTCCCGTCCTAATTTGGAGATGAAAATGAACTTGCGGCTCCTGGCCGTTTTGGTAGGTCTCATTTCTTTGTTGCTTGCCGGCCCGAGTATTCTTGCGCAGGAAAGCGATGCCACAAATAAACTCGCTCACGATATTTACAAACAGCTTATCGAAATTAATACGACGGATTCAGTCGGCAGCACAACGGTGGCTGCCGAAGCGATGGCCCAGCGGCTGCGTGATGCAGGCTATCCCGCAAGCGACGTGCAAGTGCTCGGGCCCAACGCTCGCAAAGGTAATCTGGTCGCGCGTCTGCGAGGAACCGGGGCGCGCAAGCCCATGCTGATGATTTGCCACCTGGATGTGGTGGAGGCCAGCCGCGAAGATTGGTCCATGGATCCGTTTCAATTCATCGAGAAGGATGGCTATTTCTATGGCCGCGGCTCGGGCGACATCAAGGATGGCGACGCGATTCTGATGGCTGCGATGATCCGTCTAAAACAAGAACAGTTCCGACCCGACCGGGACATTATCCTTGCGCTCACCGCTGATGAAGAAGGCGGAAAGTTTAACGGAGTAGACTGGCTGATTAAAAACCACCGCGACTTGATCGACGCGGAATTTATCTTAAACCCCGACGCAGGAGATTTCGAATTGGATAAGGGAAAGAAACTGCTGGTCGGAATTCAGGCTGCCGAAAAGCTTTATCAAGACTACGACGTGAAGGTTACAAATCCCGGAGGCCACAGCTCGCTTCCGGGAAAGGAAAATGCAATTTACGAGCTGGCCGCTGCTCTCACGCGTCTGGAGCATTACCAATTTCCGTTGGAGCTGAGCGAAGTAACGCGCGAATATTTCAAACGCGAAGCGGACATCGTAGGGGGCACGACAGGCGCGGACATGCAAGCGATTCTTCAGACGCCGCCCGATGCGGATGCCATCGCGCGTCTTTCGGAATCGCCTTTTTATAACGCGCGCCTGCGCACCACCTGCGTAGCCACGAGATTGGAAGGTGGCCACGCGAATAATGCTTTGCCGGGAATGGCGCGAGCGAATATCAACTGCCGAATTCTGCCGGGGCACACGCCCGATGAAGTTCAGGCCACGCTTGAAAAGGTGATGGCTGATCCCAAGATTTCCATATCACAAGTCGCGGCACCGGGAGCCGGCCTGCGATCCAATCCGCTCTCCACACTTCAGCCGGAAGTGATGCACGCGATCGAAAAAGTGGTCGACGAGATGTGGCCTGGCGTTCCGGTTGTGCCGGTACTCGATGCAGGAGCGAGCGACGGAGCCATTTCGCGCGCCGCTGGATACACCACCTATGGAATACCCGGCGTTTTCATGGATGTGGATGACGATCGCTCGCACGGACGTGACGAGCGCATTCGTGTGGCATCCTTTTATTCTGGCGTCGATTTTTACTATCGCCTGATCAAGACGCTTTCCGCACCTCAATAATTTTCGCGGAGAAATACGGACCATGAGCTTGCTGAGACGCTCGCTGCTGATGGCCTCGCAGAGCCCGTGGCTGCGCGAACGTGCTCCACGCTACGGCTTCATGCGTCGCACAGTGAAGCGGTTCATGCCCGGCGAAAATGTAGAAGATGCGCTGGCCGCAGCGCAGGCGCTCGCATCCACGGGCATTGGCTCGGTGCTGACTCATCTCGGCGAAAATATCACCGACGGCGCCGAAGCCCAAGAAGTCACCAAACATTATCTGGATGTTCTCGATCGCATTCGCAATGCCAACCTGCCTACTGAAGTGTCCGTAAAACTCACGCAGCTTGGTCTCGATCTGGACCAGGAATTTTGTTTCGCCAATCTTGCAAAGCTCATCGAACGCACGCCGCCGGAAAAAACTCTGTGGATCGACATCGAGCAGAGTCCCTATGTGGACGCTACGCTGGAGCTTTATCGCCGCGCCCGCAAGGCAAACCCGAATGTGGGAGTTTGCGTACAGGCATATCTCTATCGTACGGAAAAAGATCTGGACTCGCTGATTTCGATCGCGGCTTCTGTGCGACTGGTAAAAGGCGCCTACAACGAACCAGCCGAGATAGCTTTTCCGTTGAAGAAAGACGTGGACGAAAATTATTTTCATCTAGCGCAGCGTCTGCTGAGCCCCGAAGCACGCAACGCGCGAGTGCGGGCGGCGATTGCCACGCATGACCGCTCACTGATCAAACGACTCACCGAGTGGGCTGCGTCTCAGGGCATCAAGAAACACCATCTCGAATTTCAAATGCTTTACGGAATTCAGCGCGCGGAGCAATTGCGTTTGGTGCAGGACGGTTATCGCTGCAACGTGCTGATTTCCTATGGGTCGTTTTGGTTTCCCTGGTTCATGCGCCGACTTGCTGAACGGCCCGCCAATGCACTTTTCCTTGCCCGCAATTTCTTTTCCCGCTAGTCGAATCCGTTCGGAACTTAAGGAACTTTCCCAGCTCCTCCTACGTACCTTCCAGCAAGCGCAGGAGGTGTGTCCATGCGAGATTTCTGGTGTGATGTGCGGTACGCAGCGCGGATGCTGGCGAAAAGTCCGGCGTTTACGCTGCTTGCGATGCTTACCCTCGCCGTAGGAATCGGAGCAAACACCGCGGTTTTCAGCGTTGTAAACTCATTTCTGTTCCATCCGCTTCCGGTCAGGGATCCTGGACGGCTCGTCGTTGTCGCCAACGGCACCGATGACTACCAAAGCCCGCACGAAGTTTCTAATGCTGACTTCAAGGATTTTCAATCGCAGAGCGACACATTTGCCGACATGACTGCCTACCTGATCCATTTTTCGGGGCTGACCGCGGATAATCGGAGCGAGCGAGTTCTCGCCACCTATGTGAAAGGAAATTACTTTTCAGCGCTTGGTCTGCAACCCGCGTTGGGACGGCTGTTTTTGCCAAAGGAGGGTGAAACTCTCGACGCTGACCCCGTCATTGTTTTGGGTTACTCCTACTGGAAGCGGCGCTTCAACGGAGATGCCTCGATTGTAGGCAAGACCGTAATTCTGAACGGCCAGCCTGTAACGGTGGTCGGTGTAGCACCCCCAGGATTTTTCGGAACGTTTTTTATCGTGGAGTCGAATGTTTACGTCCCGCTCGGGATGCTGGGGAATGATGCAGAGTCCAAGAAAATCTTCAATAATCGCGGCGAAAGGCAGCTCCGCGCTCTGGCCCACCTGAAGCCGGGTATCTCCATGGAAAAGGCGCGTGTATCTCTGCAAGGAATCGCCGACCGCCTTAATAAAGAATATCCGGAAACAAACAAGGATCTACGGATGGCCGTGATTCCCGAAACGCTTGCCCGGCCGGAAGCCTCTTCGGCCAGCCTGTGGCCGCTGATCGCCTCAGTATTCCTGGGACTAGTCGGAATGGTTCTTCTGGTTACTTGTGTGAACGTCACAAATTTGTTGCTGGCGCGCGCTTCTGTGCGCTCGAAGGAAATCGCCATTCGAGCGGCGCTCGGAGCGGGTCGCAGACGATTGTTTCGCCAGGTGCTCACGGAAAGTCTTCTTCTTGCTGGCCTGGGCGGTGCGGCAGGAGCGGCGTTGGGACTAGGGCTCATGAAATTAATTGAGACGATCCGCCTGCCAGGCGATTTCCCGATGCGCACAAGTATTCCGTTCGATTGGCGCGTGTTTCTGTTTGTAGCTTCCGTGGCAATCGTTTGCGGGCTTCTTGCTGGCGTGGTGCCCGCGTGGCGCGCATCGCGCATGAACCTGAATGAAATTCTGCGCGAGAGCGGTCGCAGTCTTACCGGCGGTGCCGGACATAACCGGATCCGCAATGTTCTGGTAGCAGGGCAAGCGGCAGGTTCGCTCGTGGTGCTCGTCATGGCCGGACTCTTTCTGCGCAGTTTGCAACATGCGGAGAAGACCACTCTCGGATTTAATCCCGACCATGTTTTGAATTTGACGATGGATGTGAGCCAACTGGGTTACGACCAGAATCGAGGCGCGAATTTCTATCGACAGGTTGGTGAACGCATTCGCGCTCTACCGGGAGTGGAATCGGCGAGTTTTGCTTACTCCGTGCCGTTCGGATATTACAGCCAGTGGGATAACGTTTGGAAAGAAGGCCAGGAAGGCCTGCCGGAAAGCCAAGTGCCGCGGCCACCTGACAACAAGGTGGACCAAGATTATTTTCACACCCTGGGGATCGAAATCGTTCGCGGCCGCGCGTTTGGCGCGCAGGATCAGAGCACTTCGACGCGCGTTGCGGTGGTGAACGAAACTATGGCGCGCACGTTTTGGCCGGGACAGGATCCGCTTGGTCATCACTTCCGCTATGGGACGGCGCAGGCGGACCCGGTGGAAGTGGTCGGCGTGGCAATAGACAGCAAGTATGTGTGGATTGCCGAAGATCGGCGCGCTTATTTTTATGTTCCGCTGACGCAGGATTACACCGCGGTACGAGTGTTGCAGGTGCGCGCGTCTGTGCCGCCGGCAGTCCTGACGCGATCGATTGAAGATCAAATCCACTCCCTGGAGCCGAATCTGCCCCTTTTCGAAGTCATGTCGATGGAGACAGCGCTGCAGGGTGGAAATGGATTGTTTTTGTTCAGGGTGGCCGCAATTTTCGCCGGAATACTCGGGGGGCTTAGTCTTTTGCTGGCTGTCTGCGGCGTATATGGCGTGGTTTCGTACGGCGTAAATCAGCGGACGCATGAAATCGGAATTCGGATGGCGCTCGGCGCGCAGCAGCAGAACATATTGCACCTGGTGATTCTGCAGGGCGTCAAACTCGTCCTGGCCGGACTGGTTCTTGGAATCGCGGCATCCGCAGGCCTCGCACGAGTGCTCGAAAGCCTGCTGGTCGATACCGGCGCTTTCGATCCTCTAGCCTACGGAGCCGCATCGCTGCTTCTGGTGGCCGTGGCCGTGATGGCTTGTTATCTTCCAGCACGCCGCGCGATGCGCGTGGACCCGCTCAGCGCGCTTCGCTACGAATAATTGATTGCTCGAAATTCCTGATCAGGCGCCCGCTGACTTCTCTTTATCGGAGAAAGCTTTGATTGCCGCGCGCATTTCTTCCTGTGTCGGAACGCGTTTGCGTGTGGCAATGGCCCACTGATGGCCGTACGGATCGATTACCTGGCCGTAGCGATCACCCCAAAAGGCGTCCATGATTGGCATGGTAACTTTCGCGCCGGCCTGGACTGCTTTTGAAAAAACCGCGTCGGCATCCTCGGTGTAGAGGTGCAGCGACACGGCTGTGCCGCCAAACGCGAGCGGCGAGAGACTGTGGAACGCGGGAAATTCATCGCTTAACATCACGATTGAATCACCGATTTTGAGCTCGGCATGCATCACGTTCCCGCGATCGTCTTTGCTCACGTTGCGGATTTCCGCGCCCAGAGCGTTTTTGTAGAAATCGAGCGCCTTCCATGCATCGCGGCATACCAGGTGAGGCGTGACGGAGTGGTAGCCTTCGGGAATTGGCTTTACGGCTTCTGACATAACATCCTCCTCTTCGTGGATTATTTCTTGCGGGTGTAAGTGGTTTCCTGAAATGCGGCTTCCTTGCCGTCCGCTCCGGTGCTCCCCAGCGTGACGACAAATTGGTCGTCGTCTACTTGGCGAATGGTGGCGTGGATTGGAATCTTATCGCCGCCATGATTTTGCGACATGCCGGTAAGATCGATGGTCTTGCCGCCATCGGGACTGGTGCCGGTGAGAAATAGCATGGCGGTAGACATGGTGTACATCCATACGGCTTCATATTGTTTCGTGAGGTTGTTAAAACCATAGATACGCGTGCCCGAAACCTGACGACCGAAAACAGTGTCGGTATTTTCTTCGACGATAAATCTTCCACCTAGAGTTACGGAAATTTTTGCCGTTCCGGTGGAAGCGTCGGCATTCGGCTGCGCGACAAATTTCACTGTTCTGGTGTACTCGCCGGCCCGTTGTGCCAGAAACGCTTGCTCAGGTCCAGGCTTTGTGGCGTCAGCGGCCGCCGGAACAAGGGGAGCGGACTCGGATTTTTGAGTCGTGCGATCCTGGGCCAATGCGGCAGTCGCCGTAAGATTCAGCAGTACAAGGACCGCCACGCTACGACTCACCTTAGCTAAATGACTCGCATCACTCATTCCGATCTCCCTTCGCGATTAGCAAGCGGGGAACGAAATACCGCTCGGAAATCTCATTCTCTTCGGAACTAGCTCGGTCTTTATCGGGTACGTTCGTCTTTTTCGATTTTGCCGTCACGCAAACGGATCACACGGTGCGCGTGGGCGGCGATGTCCGGTTCGTGCGTTACGAGAATGATCGTATTGCCCTGCTCGTGCAAGCGCGCGAAGAGCGCCATAATTTCTTCGCCCGTCTGGGAATCCAAGTTTCCAGTGGGCTCATCGGCCAGCAGGATCGAAGGAATGTTTACGAGCGCGCGCGCAATGGCCACACGCTGCCGCTGTCCGCCGGAGAGTTCGTTAGGCTTGTGCATCATACGGTCAGCTAGATCGACTTGGCTCAGAGCTTTTTTCGCACGCCCCAGACGCTCTTCTGAGGGCGTGCCATTGTAAATCATAGGTAACTCGACGTTATGAAGCGCTGTGGCTCGCGGCAGCAAATTAAAGGTCTGGAAGACGAATCCAATTTCCTTGTTGCGAATATAGGCTAGTTCGTCGTCATCAAGTTGGCTGACCAGCCGCCCCGCCAGCCAGTAACTGCCCTTGCTAGGCGTGTCCAGGCAGCCGATCAAATTCATCAGGGTGGATTTTCCGGAACCCGAAGGGCCCATGATGGCCACGTACTCGCCTTTGTGAATCTCAATGCTCACGCCGCGCAGTGCGTGCAACTTCTCCGCACCCATTTCGTAGGTCTTCCACAGATCTTCTGTCTGAATGACAATGCCGGCGTCTACCAGGTCTTTGCGGTATCCCTGCGGAGCAATAATTTCTTCGACGGCCACGTTCAGTGTGCTCCTGGACCAACTCTAGCTAGTCGAAGAATCTTCGCGCTTAGGCTCGGAATTATCTACTTTAATCGGAGCGCCCGGCCGCAAGGTGCGCAGCGCTTTGTAGCTGCCGATTACGATTTGATCGCCATCTTTTAAGCCATTGGTAATTTCAATATCAGTCACACCGGCCACGCCCGTTTGTACCGGGACGAATTCGGCCTTCTTTCCGCGGATCACGAAAACGCCTTGCACGTCGGTTTTCTGGCCGTTGGACCCGGTGTTTGTGCCAGAAGTGGGTTTAGAGGCTGCCAGCGTAACACTGCTGCCGTTTTTTCCCAGGGCCGCTTCGTCAATCTCTCGCTGCGTTCGCATAGCGAGCGCTTGAATCGGAATGGTCAGCACGTCTTTCTTCTGCTCCGTCTGAATCCTGGCGGTAGCGGAAAGCCCAGGGCGAAGTGAATCAGGCGGATTGTCCACCGTCACTACTACTTTGAAGTCACGCGCTTCCTGGGTATTGGCGGTGGTCTGTGTTGTTGCTGCCTGGCCGGAAGAGCGCAGGATGGCCAACTCGCCGACCTGGCTTACATGACCTTTGAAAGTTTTGCCGGGAAGCGCGTCAATGGTCACTTCGGCGGGTTGGCCTTCGCGAACGTTGGTGATGTCGGTCTCATCCACTTTCACTTCCGCGGTGACGATGCTCATGTCGGAAATGGTCATCAAGAAACTGCCTTCGGCGTTCTGAATTCCAGGCACGACGTTTTCGCCGACGCGTACAGCGATGTAGCTCACGATGCCGTCAATCGGGGCTGTATAGGTCGTTTTGCGGAGAATGTCTTTGGTATGTTTCAGTACTGCCTGATTCTGATTCATGTTCTCGCGGGACTGATCCCGTGCGGCGCGTGCCTGCTCGACTTGCGCTTTAGAGGCGTTTAGAGCGGCGACTGCGCTGTCGTAAGTAGCTTTGTTTGCGTCAAATTCTTGTTTCGCGATTAGCTGATCTTTGTAGAGCTCCTGAGCACGCTGCCAGTCAAATTTTGCCTTCTCCAGATCGGCCTGGCGTTGGGCTAGAGTCGCCACCGCAGAGTCGTAGTTGGCGGCGGCCACGCGCATGCCGGCTTGCGTGGCGCTGATGCTGGCCTCCTGTGCCTGCACGTCCGCGCCCGGCTGGATGTTCTCCAGATGCAGCAGGATATCGCCCTTTTTTACGTGGTCGCCTTCTTTCACCACAATCTTCGTGATCTTGCCAATGCCTTCACCCAGCACGTTTGTGTAATTCTTTGGACGGACTTCTCCGGAGGCGGTGACGACCGAGACCAAATCCTGCTTGACGACTTTCCCGGTCTGAACCGTTACCACGCCTTTATTCGACTGATAGATGCTGTACCAGGATATGGCGCCCAGGACCACTACCGCCCCTAGACTGATTGCAACTTTTTGCCACGTCTTCATACGTTACCTCTAGGCCCTCCTACCTGCGGACAGAATCGTCCGCTCACTATTGCATACGTCTGGAAGAGCCAGAATGTTTCTCGGATTAGACGAACTTAAAGAGATAAAGAGAGTTCCGCATACCAAATTTCGGAGACCTGCTCTTCTCTTAGGTTCCTGTACGAGGCTTCCAGTCCCACGATGAGCAAGCGGTCGAGTTCGGCTCGTCCACAGGTGCGGCCAAGGTGGGGTACCCCCTTGCGGAACCATTTTAAATGCAATCAAGCCGGAAAGAAACAGTGTTGATTGGCTGCCTCCCGCCGCATAAAGGACAGGCAACCCCATTCCATATAACGTGCTCATACACGTATACGTGTCCGGAAACTGGCGTTGACCTGTACCGTAGGACAGGTTAGAATTTTTGGCCAAATAGGGGAAAAAGGTTAATTATGGGCCGTTGCGCAAGGGTGTTTCTCATCGGCATTTTGGCTGCGACCTTCGGGTCTGTCCAGTTGGCCTACGCGCAGGGTGAATCGCAAAATCAGCAGAATCCTCCCGCGGACCAGAATTCCGCTAAGAAGTCTGCCAAGCAGAAAGGTAAGAGCGACAAAGAACTCAGAAAAGAACTCGATTCCCAATACAGGAAATGGCTGGACGAAGATGTCGTTTACATCATCTCTCCGGAAGAGCGTAGCGCGTTTCTCCACCTTGCGACGAACGAGGAGCGCGAGCAATTCATCGAGCAATTTTGGCAGCGCCGCAACCCTGATCCCGATTCGGCTGACAACACTTTTAAAGAAGAGCACTACCGCAGAATAGCCTACGTTAACGAGCACTTTTCCTCTGGCATCCCTGGCTGGAAAACCGATCGCGGCCGCATTTACATCATGTGGGGACCGGCGGATGAAATTGAGTCGCATCCTTCGGGCGGAAGCTATGAACGGCCCGCGGAAGAAGGCGGTGGAGAAACCTCCACATATCCGTTCGAGGATTGGCGGTATCGCTATCTAGAAGGGATTGGAGAAAACGTCATACTAGAGTTCGTGGATCCCACCATGAGCGGCGAATACCACCTGACCATGGATCCCAGCGAAAAAGACGCCCTGCTGATGGTTCCGGGCGCTGGCCTTACGGAAATGGAATCCATGGGCTTGGCTAGCAAGACGGCACGGTTCAACAACACCGACGGCACGCACGATGCTGCTCCAATCGGAATGGCCACCGAAGCCATGAATGAATTTACGCGACTGGAGCTTTACGCCAAGATCCAGCAGGCCCCTCCTGTTAAGTTCAAGGATCTGGAGGCGGTGGTTACTTCGCGACTGGTGCGCGATCAGGTGAAATTTGATTACCGTTTCTATTTCTTGCGGATCACATCCGACACCGTGCTGGTCCCCATAACGGTACAAATTCCTACCGGGCAACTCAGCTTTCAGGAGAAGCAAGGCGTCGATTCCGCTACCGTGAATCTTTTCGCACGAATCAGCACCTTGAGCGGCCGCATCGTGCAAACATTCGAAGATACGGTGAAGCGCGATGTTCCGGCGAGTTTGCTGCAACAGGCTCGTGCTGTTCCGTCGATTTACCAGAAGGCTGTGCCGCTAAGCCCCGGCCTGTATCGCTTGGATATCGTGTTAAAAGATGTGAACAACGGAAATGTTGGCGTGGTAAACACGCGGCTAGCGGTTCCACGCTTTGAAGACGACCATCTCTCATCCAGCTCGCTCATTCTCGCAGATCAGATTACGCCGGTGTCGTCGAAAGATATCGGGCTGGGTCAGTTCGTCTTGGGTGACGTGAAAGTCAGGCCCAAGCTGGACGCCTCATTCGCAGCCTCGGATGGCATGGGCGTTTTCCTGCAAATCTATAATCTGAAAGTGGATGACCAGACGCACAAATCAGACGCGACTGTGCAGTATCGAGTGATGAAGGACAAAACTACCGAGCCGGTTCTGAAGTTTGACATTCCCAAGGAAAAACTTCCTGAACACGGCGAGGAATTGACTCTGGAAAATATTATTACGCTGGGCTCGCTGCCTCCGGGTGCTTACAAACTGGAAGTGGCGGTTACAGACAACTTAACGAAGCAAACGATTACTCCGGCCATGGACTTTACGGTGAAAGCGGGTTCCGGAGCGGTTTCACACGCGAGGTGACCTCGTGGGTATGCGAATGATGCGCTTGTCGGTTTTCGGGGGGCTTCTATTCCTGCTGGCTATGCCAGTGATGGCTGCGCCAAACTCTGGCAAAATTTCCGGTGTGGTGCTTGATTCTTCCGGAACCCCGCAAATGGGCGCCACGATTTTTGTCACCTCCGACCAACTTCTGAAGCTATCTTCGATTGAACTGCTGACCAATGATCGCGGACGTTTTTCCACCGACCTACTTCCTTCCGGGACTTATTCGATCAAGGTAACTCTCGCGGGCTTTCTTCCTGTAATCGAACAACATATTCAGGTAAACGACGAGCACACCACCCTGCTCGAGATTGTTCTGGGATCGGTGTTTTCGTCGCTGGAAAAACTGCGTAGGCAACCTGACCAGCAAGTAAGTGCTGACGAATGGACCTGGGTCTTGAGAAGCGCGAGCGCTACGCGACCGGTTCTGCGCTGGCAAGACGATGATGATGTGATCCTCGGCGCTCCGCCTGCGCAGTTTGAAACTTCTCAATCTCAGGCGGGGAAAATGCGGCTCGAGCTGACCTCCGGGTCCGACCATCCCGGTTCGGTCTCAAACCCTGCCGATTCGCCGGGTACAGCTTTGGTCTACGACATGGGCCTGGGCGGTAACCAACAGCTATTAATGGCTACCCAGTTCAGTTACGAGAGCGGATCGTATTCCGGCGGTGTTGCAACGCAATGGATTCCGTCCGGCAAAGCAGGGGTAGGCCCAGTGGCTACCCTTTTGTTACGAGAATCGCAGCTTGGACCTGACGGGCCTACCTTCCGCGGATTGCGAATGTCATTTGACAATTCTTTTACGGTGGGAGATCGCATCAGCATTCGCTATGGCTCCGATTTCGTTATGGCCGGTCTTGCTGGCACTACCGCCGCTGCGCGGCCACGCGCTCAGGTAGCCGTTCAGATCACGCCGACCTGGCAGGCTTCCGTCCTGTTTGCAACCAATGGCTGGCAGGATTCCGCCGGCGATCAAAGTACGCTGCAATCCGCGCTGAATACGCTTGACGAATTTCCCATACTTCTACAGCGCGACGGACACTCCGTGCTAGAGAATGGCTCGCACGAAGAATTGGCTGTCGAACACACGGTTAACAAAGACGCCAGTATCACCGTATCTCTGTTCACCGACCACGCTTCCCACACAGCCGTATTTGGGCATGGGTCGGTTACCGGACCGGACTACTTGCAGGACTTTTTCTCCAACGTTTTTGCCTACGATGCCGGGGAATCCAGCTCCTTGGGAACACGCGTGGCCTATCACCAAAGGCTTTCCGATAATGTGAGCGCTACGATTATTTACGAATATGCCGGAGCATTGTCTCCCATCGAGGATCCCTCGGAAGCGAACTTGCGAAACCAGTTAGAGACGCGCTATCGCCAAAGTGCGGGCGTTCGTATCACGGCTAAGGCCCCGCGGGTCGGTACAAAACTTACCGCGGGCTATAAGTGGATCAACGGACCAGTCGTTTCGGCTGTGGATCCTTACGGCCAATCTCTATACAGCTTGGACCCCTACCTGAGTATAGGAATTCGTCAGCCGCTGCCGCGCTTCGTGCCCGGTCATGCCGAAATTCTGGCCGACTGCGGCAACCTTCTGGCGCAGGGTTACGTTCCACTGACGACGAGCGATGGTCGCGTGGTCCTGATTCCTACCTACCGGTACCTGCGTGGCGGCCTCAGCTTCCAGTTCTAGCCGCGCGAGAGTGTACCGGAATCGGGAACAGGTATTCCACAAACAGGATTGTGGCTTTCTCCGCTAACAGAGGCTCCTGTAAATTACTCATTTAAAAGACGATGTACTTATTATAATCCATAATAGCGTGGAAGCAGACGTGCTAGCATCTATTGTTGTTTCTGCTTGAGTTACGGGTGTAGCTGGATGAACGATAGTCTCCGAATGCGACTGGGCGCGGTCGTTCTGGCGCTCCTCACCCTATCTGCAATTGTATTTGCTTACCTGAATTTCCAGCAGCGTTCGCGTTTTATCCTTCCAGATGATGGTGTGACTTGGCTGGACACGCAACAGGGTGTCGTAGCCTGGCATGTGGTCGCCGACTCCCCTGCCGCTAAAGCGGGAATCAAAGAAGGGGACGCCGTAACGGCCGTGCGAGGCATTCCTATCCATCGCGCTACCGACGTTACCCGAGTCCTGTTTCATGCCGGACCTTGGACCGAAGTGCGCTACCAGATGCATCGCGGAGGGACGGGATTTGAGACGCCGCTGGTGACTGCGCCGCAGGATTCGTCTTCTTCGATCGAAAATTACCTGCGCATCACCGCGCTACTCTATATTTTCATCGGGCTCTTCATCTTCGTTCGCCGCTGGAATGCTCCGCGGGCTGTTCATTTTTACATTTTTTGTTTGGTCTCCTTCATTCTTTACAGCTTCCATTACACCGGCAAGCTGAACTCCTTTGACACCGCGATTTACTGGACGCAGTCGGTAGCCTGGTTTCTACAACCAGCCTTGCTGGTCCACTTCGCACTGGTATTTCCCGAACGTCGCGGTAGGCTGTGGATGAAGCTTGTGGCGCTTTACAGCCTTCCCGTCGCGTTGCTGGCTCTCCAGGTTTTTGTGGCGACCGGAACACTCGATTTCCTGCCGTCCATCGAGAGCCGCAATTTCCTGGATACTCTGGATCTTTTCTACCTCGGCATTTACTTCATGATCGCCGCGGGAATTTTTCTGGCCAGTTATTTCAGGGCTCCTAGCGGAGTATTGCGTCAGCAATTGAAATGGGTTACCGGCGGAACAATCGCGGGTATCGTTCCCTTTTTCTTGTTTTACGTGTTGCCGCGTACGGAAAGCTGGGTGCCTCAGCCCTGGATGAAACTCTCGGTCTTCTCTTTGGCTCTGATCCCGCTCTGTTTCGGGTATGCCATCATCCGCTACCGGCTGATGGACGTGGACATTATTTTCAAGCGCGGACTTGCTTATACATTTGCTACAGCGGCCATCGTTGGGATTTATTTTGCAGGCATCGCTTTGATTGGCGAAACATTCCACACGCGATGGCCTACGGGCCCCGCCGGTGGCGTGATAGCGATTGTGGTGGCAGCCTTCCTGTTCGAACCCGTGCGCGGTTGGATGCAGACGCGACTTGACCGGTTTTTCTACCGCGATCGTCTGGACTACCGGCGCACGCTCATTGAGTTCGGCCGCGCGCTGACAAATGAAGTTCGACTTGAGCCACTAGTCGGCTCGGTCCTTGACCGAATTTCGCAAACGCTGCTGGTAGATCGCTTGGCTGTATTCCTTGAGGATCCCGCGCAGGCAGGCCAGTTTGTGCTTTCGCGTTCGATGGGACTACGCCCTGAAGGCCCGCTTGATTTGTCCTTCCTGGATCCTTCGCGGCCTGCGTTGGAACGCGGATGCATGTTCTTTGAATCCGCACGCGCGGCGACGGAGGAAAGTGGGCCGGTTAGGCGTACGCTGGAAGAGCTGGACTTGAACTATTTCATAGCTTGCCGTTTCCGCGAGCGCACCGTGGCGATTCTCGGCTTGGGCAAGACCGTAGATGGCGATTACCTATCGAGCGATGACCTCGAATTGCTCTCCACCATCGCGGGCTACGTAGCCATTGCCATCGAGAATGCGCGCCTTTATCAATCCCTCGAACAGAAGGCCATGCAAATCGAACGCCTGAAAGACTTCAGCGAAAATATCGTCGAATCATTGAATATCGGCGTGCTCACCGTCGATTTGGAAGATTGCATCGAGTCTTGGAATCCACAGCTGGAAAATTTGCTGGGCATTCCGCGCCGAGAGGCGTTGAGGCGGCGACTTCAGGACGTTCTGCCCCCGGATTTGGTGGCCGAAATTTCGTCGCGTTACACCGCCGACCGTGTTTCTGGGATTTACAAATTTCATCTGAATACTCCCGCTGGACGACGACTCGTTATCAACGCTTCGATTGCGCCTCTGGTAGGGAAGAATGGCGCTCGTTTGGGCCGGCTGATTTTGCTCGACGACATAACCCAGCGCGTGCGCCTGGAAGAACAAATGGTGCAGACGGAAAAGCTAACCTCACTGGGTTTGCTGGCTGCCGGTGTGGCGCACGAAGTGAACACGCCACTCGCCGTAATTTCGAACTACATCCAGATGCTTGCCAAACAGATTCCCGCCGGTGATCCGCGGCAAAAAACAATTGAGCGGATCGTGAAGCAGACCTTCCGCGCCAGCGAAATCGTCAACAACCTGCTAAACTTTTCTCGAACCGGCGCAGCGGAGTTTGTGGAGGTAGATTTAAATTCCGTGTTGGAAGAAACCCTTACGCTCGTGCAGCATCCATTCAAAACAGCGCAAGTGAACGTGATCAAGAACTACACGGAAAAGTTGCCGCCGGTTCTTGGCTCCACGACGCGCCTGCAGCAGGTATTTCTGAACCTGTTTATGAACGCGCGCGATGCCATGCCGAGCGGCGGTATGCTCGAAGTACGCACGGGCGCGCACAACGGGTCGGTGGCAGTGGAAGTTACCGATACCGGCTCGGGCATTCCGGCAGAAAATCTCCATCGTATTTTCGATCCATTTTTTACCACAAAGGCCACCGGACGGGGCACCGGGCTGGGTCTTTCGGTCAGCTATGGGATCATAAAAGAGCACGCGGGTAAGGTTGACGTGCGCTCGACGCCCGGTAAGGGAACGTCCTTCCGGCTAGAATTTCCCGTAGCCAGGAAGGCGGTCCATGCCTAAAGGCTCCATTCTTGTAATTGATGATGAAGTGGAAATTCGCGAGGGACTGGAGGCTCTGCTCACCTCCGAGAGCTTCCAGGTAACGCTGGCCGATTCCGGAGAAGCTGGGCTGCGGCAACTCGAAGATCATCCCTTCGATCTCATGCTGCTCGACGTCAGCTTGCCTGACCGCAACGGGCTTGAATTGTTGCGCGAAATTCGCCGACGCGACCCGCAACTCGCCATCATATTAATCACTGCCTACGGGTCCATCGACATGGCTCGCGCAGCCTTCAAAGGCGGCGCTCAGGACTTCATTACCAAGCCTTGGTCCAACGATGAGCTGATTGCCCAAGTATCGCTGGCCATCGAAGGTCGCAGGCTGCGAGACGAAAACGTCCAGCTAAAGCGCGCTCTCAAGCAGCGGTACAATTTTCCTAACATCGTCGGCAAGAGCGAAAAGATGCAGACCGTGCTCGACCTGGTTACGCAGGTCGCACCTTCGCGCTCTACGATCCTGATCTCGGGCGAGAGCGGCACCGGTAAAGAGGTTTTTGCCAAAGCCATTCATTCAGCCTCTACGCGTGCGGACAAAGCATTCATTCCCATCAACACCGGTTCCATACCAGCTGATCTTCTGGAATCGCAGCTCTTCGGCCATGTGAAGGGGGCTTTCACTAGCGCCATCGCCTCGAAGAAAGGCCTATTCGAGGTGGCCGACCAGGGCACCATCTTTTTTGACGAGATTTCCACCATCAGCCCGGAAACACAGGCCAAGCTTCTGCGCGTGATTCAAGAGCGCGAGTTCATGCGTTTGGGCGGCACTGAGACGATCAAAGTTGATGTGCGCATTCTTGCGGCATCCAACGAAGATTTGATGAAGCTCGTTCGCGAAGGCCGCTTCCGGGAAGATTTGTTTCACCGGCTGAACGTGATCTCCTTGCATCTGCCTCCGCTGCGTGAACGCAAAGAAGATATTCCCTTGTTGATCGAGCGCTTCCTGGACCAGTTCTGCCAGGAAAACGGCAAGCCGCCACGCACGTTCACAAACGGAGCTATGAAGCTGCTCATGGATTACGATTGGCCCGGAAACGTTCGCGAGCTCGAAAATGTGGTCGAGCGCGCGATCGTTCTTTCTACGCAGGAATCCATGGATGCTGAACTTCTGCCCGAAAGTGTACGCTCTCGCGAAATCGTGAAAGGCGTTCGCTTGCAGCTCGCTGAATTTTTGCCGCCGATGCCCGGCGAAGCCGGAGAGTTCGGGAGTTCACCGTCGCTCTTTCAGATACTAGAAGAAGTCGAGCGCCGCATCATCGTTGATATGCTGGAGCGCACAAACTGGAATCAAACCGAGGCCGCTGAGCGCTTTCAAGTTCCGCTCTCCACGCTCAATCAAAAAATCAAACGCCTGGGAATTGAAACACGCCGCCGCACTACCCCCGTTCGCGGCGCTGCAGCGGGGTTTGGTGAAGATACGGCGGAGTTTCTGGCCGGCAAGTAGCCTCCCAACCGAACAGGATTTAGCGGTGGAATCGGGATAGCCGGATCAGGAAATCAGCGCGCGGCCGGCAATGTTCCCAAGGATGCGATAGGGCGCAGCTTCTAGAGCAACAAGCGCTTTCGGGGGAATCAAAAATGTCTGCTCGATGGCGTACTGGCCCGACATTACTGCGTGCGCCACGCAATCGGTGAAAACGAGCCAAGTCGCTCGCGGCGGAAATTCCAGCTGCGTCTTCGGGCAGTCCTTCTGGAATTCCGCGTTTTCCTTCAGAAAATCGTGGAATCGAAGCATGAACATATCGTAAGGTGTTCGTCCGATCACTCCGAAACCCAGCTTTGAACCAAAATCCTGCACCGTGCGGCTCAAGAACGAATTATCTTCAGCGATATCCTGCAGCCCAGCCCTTCCGGCGTATCGTCGGGCTAAGACCTCAAAACCCTCGGTGGTCCGCCAAACACGCGGCTTCTTGGGATTTAGATTTGTAAACACACGCAAAATGCGCGCTCCGCGTGTGGGGCGGCTGGGAAACGCATCCACGTGCAGCAGGTCGTTGCGCTTGTGCAGCGGTAGATCGCGGCCTTCTTCTTCCAGGGGCCGAAAACTGGCGAAATCCTGATTCCATTTGCCGGCATAAGGCGTCAAAAACTTTCCCAGGAACTGCGACACTTGCGCACTATAGCTACGCATGATTGCTTGCAGCCGGATAATCGTCTGGCGATCGCCGGATACTCCACGCAGCGTATCCTCACTCGGACGGTATGAAACATTTTTATGCATGCGCAGTTCCGACCATTCCTGCTCCAGCAGGTATTTCTGGTCCGCGGCGGGGAAGTCGAAAGGCGGCTCGCGAAAGAAAAGTATTTGCCCGTGTTCCAGCAGTTCGCAGTAAGCGCGCGAATGCGCTTCGCTCTGTCCGGAAGGAGTCCAGCCCGTCGGATGCTTGTAATCTTCCACCGGGACCCACGGCAAATTCGGAGTTGCGCTCTTGTTCATCTAACTTTTCGCAGGGGTAGGAAGCTTGTAACCGCGCGGAAGCAACGTTGTGCTTAGATCCAAACCTGAAAGATCCACACCGTCGAGATTAGTCTCGCGAAGGACGGTCGTCTTCAAGTCCGCCCCGGTAAAATCTGCGCCGCGGACTTCGGCCAGACGGAAATTTGAAGCCACCAAGTTTGCGCCACGCAGGATCGCGCCACGCAAGTCCGCCCGGAAAAGTTCAGCACCCCCGACTTTGGCTTCGGTAAGATCGGCTTCACTCAGATTCGCTTCGGTTAAATCGGCTTTGCGCAGATCCGCGCGGCGCAGCTTTGCCTTGCTTAAATTTGTAGAGGAAAGCCTGGCCTCGTGCAAATTTGCGCCTTCCAGGTTCGCGCCGTGAAAATCTACAAGATCCAGATTCTCGCGCTCCAGATTTATGCGGGAGAGATGCGCGCCGGATAAATCGGCACGAGCGCCAGTTTCGTCGCCACGCACGAAGCGTCGATGCGATTCAAGAATTTCCGAGACAGGCCTTCCATTGTGTTTGATCTTTTTGGGGGATCTCATCATGGCCGTGGATAACTAGGATGCCTATCGTATTTAGGGAGTATAACATGGCCGACCGAAGGTCAGATTATTGGCCGTGTGAGAATGTGTGGTACCGTCGAAGTATGGGCGATCGCCTTAATTCTTCGCTTCATCGTCGGTCTCAATTCAGGACGTTCGTATCTCTCGCGGCAATCTTTTTCGCGATGTCTCCCATGCTTCTCTTCCTTTCTCAGGCCGCCGCTTCGCAGCAAAGGCAGGACACTCCCGGCGATGAGATCGTCGCAAACCTTTCGGCAGGCCGCGTGATCATCGCGGTCGTGAAGGACGCCATACTCATTGCCACCATCGAAAATCCGGTCGAGCCGCAGACCCGCCTCCCGATTCCCGTGGACCTGGGCTCCAGACGCACCGGCGTTTTTCTTGGCGCCGTGGAATGGACCTCGCCTGCCTCGCACGTTGAAATCGCTCGTCTCGACAGAGAATTGCCGCAACTGCACGGCCAGGTTGCCTCCGCAGGACCGCATTTGCAGCAAGCTGCGCCGGACGCCGAGGCTAGCGACATTGATTCGGTCGGGCATGGAGTCGCCGAACGTTTGAACCAAATTGCCAAAAATCTCCACGGGAAAATAACTTTGCCGCCGAACGAGCCGGTCGCGGAACTGATCCTCGCCGATTACGTGGAAAGCTATGGCCCGGAAATCTGGCAGTTAACCTTTACTCTTCAGCAAGCAATTCAGCGAGAGGATTACTACGACACGCACGTTCCCTTGCCACAGTATCGCCAATTTTGGCCGCCGGAAAAAGGTCAGCCGCACACGCTGGTGGAATTCCAATATCCACCAGAGGATTTAGCGCCTTCGCTGATTGATCGGATTCGGAAGAATGACCCTGCGATCGACAAACTTTGTTCCACGGACACAAAAATGCGGGACGTACGGGATCGCTTCGTGCGTGGTGAGAGTAATAAAATACTGGCCGTTGACGCCATTCAGTTTTTACGCGCCGCGCTAAATATTGTAGCGTCACCCAATACGCGTGAAACGTTCGCCTCCATCAACGCAGAAACAGGCTTTAGCTGGATTTTGAAACCGCCGGTTGAGGCTCCCAGGCCAAGCGCGCAAAAAGAGCGCCCGCCCGAGGCCCCTTCGCTTCTACAACCACACTAAAGAATTATGCGGTGGGAGTTCGAGCATGAAACAAGGCCCTTTCTCTTGGTTGAAAGAAGAAGAAATTCGGAGTTGACGTCCAGGACTACTTCTTTTCAGCAACTTGCTGTTTTAGGCGCGCATTCTTCTCGTTTACCGAACGCTCGAGATCCTGTTTGTGCGTGATAAGTTTGGCCGCAATCGCCGAGTCCGAGAGCGCCAGAATTTCCGCGGCAAAAATTGCGGAATTCACCGCTCCCGCCTTATCGATTGCCATCGTCGCGACGGGAATTCCGCCGGGCATTTGTACCGTCGACAGCAGGGCATCTAGTCCATGCAACGTGCTGGTGCCCATGGGCACTCCGATCACCGGCAACGTAGTGTTGGCGGCGATCACACCGGCTAAGTGCGCAGCCGCGCCGGCGGCCGCGATCAAGACTTTCAACCCTCGCTGGGAAGCCGTCGTCGCGTACTCATGCGCGCGCGCGGGCGTGCGATGCGCAGACACGACTTCCAGTTCATAGGGAATTCCAAATTTCTGCAGAGTTTTCGCCGCCTCGCTCATCACCGGGTAATCGGTATCCGATCCCATCAGAATTCCTACCAGCGCCGCGCCTTGGTGTTTATTTTCTTTGGCCAATGTATCCCTCTCCTAGACTGCATGCTGCATCGCCAGTTGTCTTCGCGGGCGCCTCTCAACGTCCATGCGCTCGCCTTGGCGAATTATTCCTGCTTCGATAACTTTGCAAAGCCAGCCTCGCTGGCGGCGTAATTCTTGCTGCAAACGCATTTCGAATTTCATCCCTTCGCAGACCTGGGTCGCAGCGTAATTTCCAAAAGGCTTTCATCGACGCGAAGGCTTTGCCCTATATTTAGCCTTCGGAAATCGATCCCCACTATGGTCAACCTTTCCCTTCACGGCGCCTGGCGTGATACCGAAATGCCTGAGAGTTTCTAAGTCCATCGTAGAACTGGATGGTTCGACCCGCGATGGCCTCGGCCTGCTCCACCTCCTGCATTGGAAACCTGTGAACTAAGCAGGTAAAAAAATGCAGACCTCAGCCATGCGATGACTCCGCAGCAGCTTTTCCGGCAACTTTGGACCTTCCGATATCTTTTCGGTAGTGCGCGCCATCAATTCGAATCTTGCTCACAGCCTCATAGGCAATCTTGCAAGCTGCCGACAAATTATCTCCCGTGGCGCCGACGCTTAGAATTCGCCCGCCCGTCGTATAATACTTTTCACCTTCCCGTCGCGTACCCGCATGAAAGATCACGGCACCATGAACATTAGCAGCAGAATCGAGCCCTTCGATTTCTTTGCCGAGCTTTGGATCGTTGGGGTAGCCTTCCGAAGCAACTACTACGCACACGCTCGCGGCGGCGGAAGAGTTCGCCTGCAACGGTGAAAGGTCCCCTCGGGCGGCATGGGCGCACGCATCCGCAAAATCAAAATCCGCACGCAGCAAAATCCCTTGTGTCTCCGGGTCGCCAAGACGGCAATTGTATTCCAGTACTTTTGGTCCATCTGGCGTAAGCATCAATCCAAAATACAGGAAGCCGCGATAGGTGAGACCATCCTTTTGAAGTCCCGCTAGCGTTGGCTGTACGACGGTATGGAGAATTTTCATCTCCAACTCGGGTGACAAAAGATCCGCGGCGGAAAAAGCGCCCATGCCTCCGGTATTGGGACCCTTATCGTTATCAAACGCGCGCTTGTGGTCGCGAGCTGCTGCAAGAGATACAAAATTCTTTCCATCACTGAGTATGATGTAGGAAAGCTCTCGCCCCGCCAGGCCCTCTTCCAATAAAACTTGCCTCCCTGCGTCTCCGAATTCGCGCCTTTCCATCAGGCGGTCGATGAATTCAGATGCCTCGTCAGGCGAAGAGGTCACCAAAACACCCTTTCCCGCGCACAATCCGTCGGCCTTCACCACGAGCGGCCAATCCACTGAACATAGCGAGGTGTATGCGTCAATCGGCGAATCGTAAATTCCGTACGTCGATGCCGTCGGAACTCCGTGCCGCTCCATGAATTTCTTGGCAAAAACTTTGCTTCCCTCCAGCCGGGCCGCTTCCTTTGTGGGACCCAACAGTGCAAGACCGCGCTTTGCGAATTCGTCCGCGATACCGCGAACCAGCGGCAATTCCGGCCCACAGATCGTAAGATCAACGCTGAGTTTCTCCGCCAGACTTGCGGCCGCGCTGACATCCCCGAGATCTAACGGCAGACATTCGGCGTCTTTCGCAATCCCTCCGTTTCCGGGAGCACACCAGATTCTTTCGACGCCCGCACTCTGCCGCAATTTCCACACGATTGCGTGTTCGCGCCCGCCGCCACCGATCACAAGAATTTTCATGTTGGTCACAGAACCAAGAACGATACGAGGGACGATTACTGGTGTCAACTCTAGTTCTTTGTTCAGTCCAGTCTCGAAGTTTTTTCGGTCTGGCGGCCATTGTGCAACCGGACCCAATCGTTGTAGAAAAGCGTAGTTCGCTCAGTCAGATGCGAGCGCTTTCACGGAAGTGGTACTATATATGTAGTATTAATGTAATTGATGCCATGGCTACTTTTTAGTCGCCACTAAGGATTGGGTAACTTCTCCGTAGTGTTTTCCTGGCTCCTATAATAATGTTGCTTAAGCGAGAGGGCCACTAATGAATGCCAATTGTATTGTAAGATGAGTTTTTTGTTATACTTAGCCGTTACACTATGCCGATCATTCCAGACCAGCTAATAGACAGGACTCTGAAGGAGTACGGAATCTCGGGAAACCCTTTCATACGGATAGGCATACAAAAGTATATTTCATTGCTCCTGCGATGGAATGAGAGGATTTCACTCACCACGATAACTGATCCGCTCGATATTTTGCGCTTCCATTTCGGTGAAAGTATGTTTGCTGCTTCGGTTCTTCCGATTCGGAATGGTCGGCTCGCCGACGTTGGTTCCGGTCCAGGATTTCCAGGACTCCCTTTGAAGATCCTCGTGCCCTCTCTGGATTTGGTGCTGATAGAGTCGAACGCGAAAAAGGCTTCTTTCCTCTCGGAGTGTCTCCGCGAGTTGAATCTTGAAGGCGTAGAGGTCGTCCGTAGTCGATTTGAGGATCTGGGCGACTCTGGCCTGGATTTTGACTTCATAACGGCGCGAGCTCTAGGTGGATATCGAGACCTCATCGAATGGGCGCAGAAGAGTTTGGCATCCAGCGGAGAGCTAGTTCTATGGCTAGGCCAGGATGAGGCAGTTAAGTTGCAGAGGGACTCTTCGATAGCATGGCGCTCGCCGATATCGGTCCCGAACAGTGATCGGCGTGTTATTCTTGTTGGATCTCGCAGATGAGCGCAATGTTCCACGTGGAACATTCGACCTTCAGTTCTTCTCAATAGTTCCACGTGAAACATCTTGCTTCTCGTCTGATCACTCTGCTAAATTCTCGCCCGAGGGCTCCGTATTGTCTCGCATCATCTCTATTGCAAATCAGAAAGGTGGAGTCGGCAAAACCACCACCACCGTTAACCTAGGTGCCTCGCTCGCCGCATCGGACCAGAAAACTCTTGTAATCGACTGCGATCCGCAGGGAAACACCACAAGCGCGCTTGGGTTTCCAAAAGATCCTGCACGAAGAACATTGTATCAAGCTCTCATCCTGGACGAATCCATCGATAGGATAACGCTTGATGCAGGAGTAGAGGGCCTAGATCTAATTCCGTCCGATAAGAACCTAGTCGGTGCCGCAGTTGAACTCGTCAACATGGAAAACCGCGAATACCGGTTGAAAGCGGCAATCGCCGGAATACGTGACAAGTATGCTTATACCCTGATTGATTGTCCTCCGGCTCTTGACCTCTTAACCCTAAACGCTTTGGCGGCCAGCGACTCAGTGCTTGTCCCTATTCAATGCGAGTATCTAGCTCTGGAAGGCGTATCCGAACTTCTCGATACGCTGATGCGTCTTAGAAGAACCATCAATCCGACGCTCGCGATAGAAGGCATACTGCTGACCATGTACGACGATCGCACAACACTTTCAAAACAGGTCGCCGCCGATCTGCGCAGCTTCTTCGGCGGCCAGGTCTTCGAGACTGTTATTCCTAGAAATGTGCGCTTGGCGGAGGCACCGAGTCATGGCATGCCTGTGATGTTCTACGACATACATAGTAAAGGTGCAGAAGCTTATGTGCAACTAGCCAAGGAGGTTATCGCGAATGCCCAGAAACGCGTTGGGCAAGGGCCTGAGCGCGCTGATCAGGGAACCCGAGCTGAATCAGCAGCAGCAGCCGGCGCAGGGGCAGGTGGCGGCACAGCCCTCACCGGTCCTAATTCCAGCTCAACCGATGGCCACGGGACCAGCGACGACGGCGGCAGCTCCAGCTCTGGCGCCAGCTGACGGTCTCTTGCACCTCGATATCGACCTGATCGACCCGAGCCCGTATCAGCCTCGCTCCCGATTCCGCGAGGAGGCGCTTGAGGAGCTGGCCCGTTCAATACGAGCGAGCGGGATCGTGCAACCGCTGGTAGTTCGCAAGGTCGGTGCACGTCACCAGCTCATAGCGGGTGAACGCCGCTGGCGCGCAGCGCAGCGCGCCGGCTTGAGTCGTGTTCCAATCGTCATTCGTAATGTGCCCGACGAGATGGCCCTGGAGATGACTCTGGTCGAAAATCTCCAGCGCGAGGATTTAAATCCAGTCGAGCAGGCACATGCCTTTCAGCGCCTAATAGAAGAATTTCACCTCACACAGGAAGAGGTGGCCGAGCGTACCGGGAAAGACCGCACCACGATTGCCAACGCGGTTCGCCTCCTCAAACTTGAAGAACCAATCCTCACATTACTTGAAGATGGCAGACTAAGCTCTGGTCATGGTCGGGCTTTGCTTGCGATTGCGGACCACGCGACTCGTCTGGCTACAGCGCAACGCGTGGCACGCACTGGAATGACGGTTCGCCAGGTCGAACGCCTGGCGACTCGCGGCCCACGTGCGCGTGCGATTCCGTCGATCAATCAACCCGATCCCAACACCAAGGCTGCTCTTGAAGAACTTCAGCGCGAGTATGGGACGCGCGTCCTCATACAACCCCGTCGGTTAGCTAAGCCGGGCCAGTTGATCTTTGAATACTATGACGATAGTGATTTAACCCGCCTGTACGACCAATTGATGCTTAAATAGAACTCTCTTCGCGATTAAATCTGGCACGGGGTGAAAATCGTAAATGGCGTGGTTCGACCGTAACAAACGGCATGATTCCGGAGAATGGACCGGTTTCCTTGAGCCGGGGGTAAAACTCGAAGGTAAACTTGAATCAACCGGCACATTCCGTATCGACTCGGCGATGAAGGGGACTCTCGTTTCCGAAGAAACATTAATTCTCGGCGAGCATGCAACTGTGGAAGGCGAGATCGACGGTAACTTCGTGATCATCGCTGGGCGGTTCGATGGACTTATCCGCGCCAAGGGCAGAGTAGAAATTCAGACCAAGGCCATTGTGACTGGAGAAATTCATGCTCCCTGCGTTCTGATTGAACCGGGAGCCGTTTTCGATGGAAGCTGCCACGTGCTGGGTTCCACGCAAAATCAAAAGCCCGTTATTATTCCAATTCGTTCTGTAGCCGCACGCGCCTGAGCATTTCCACAAGTCATGAATCTTGCCGGCACTAATGCAAACCGCTTCAAAGCGCTATAATCCAAACCGCATTATGCCAGGAGCTCGCTTGCCGGAAAACGTTCGCTTAACCACAACAGCAAAGGCTGCGGGCTGCGCAGCGAAACTAAGTCCAGCAGTATTGGATTCTGTTCTGAAACGCCTGCCGCGACAAATAGATCCCAACGTTCTGGTCGGTTTTGAAACCAGTGACGACGCCGCGGTCTATCGCCTGTCGGACAATTTAGCCATCGTTCAAACTGTAGATTTCTTTACTCCAATTGTGGACGACCCAACGCTGTTCGGTCAGGTTGCCGCCGCAAATTCTCTGAGCGACGTCTACGCCATGGGCGGGCGTCCGATTTCCGCGCTAACCATTGTGGCCTTTCCAACTTCTAGCGCGCCGGAAATCCTCGAAGAAATTCTCCGCGGCGGCCTTTCAAAAATGGCCGAAGCCAGTTGCACTGTTGTCGGAGGACATTCCATCCGCGACGATGAGTTGAAGTTTGGTTATGCCGTTACGGGCGTGATCCATCCCGGAAAAGTCTGGAAAAATATCGGCGCGCGGCCTGGAGACGTTCTTCTGTTCACCAAATCCCTCGGCACCGGCGTGATTGCCACAGCGTTAAAGCAAGGCCTGGCAGATGCAGCTTGGGTTCGCGCCGCAACAGATTCGATGACTCGCTTGAACCGCGATGCGGCTTCGGCTTTGCAGGAAGTTGAGTCGACGAAAAACGGTGAAAGTCCCATTCACGCAGTCACCGACGTAACCGGTTTCGGCTTGCTAGGTCATGCCAGAGAGATGGCCATCGGCAGCGCCGTCTCCATGAAGATCCAGCACGAACGAATCGCTTATCTTCCGGGAGCGGTCGAAGCAGCGCGCGGCCATTTTTTCTCTGGCGGTCTCAAGAACAATCGCGACTTTTGCGAAGGTTGCGTCAACTTCCTTGACCAAGTTACGGAAGAATTTCGCGCTCTTCTTTTCGATCCGCAGACCTCCGGCGGCCTGCTTGTTTCAATTGCTCCGGATTCTGCCGAGGCCGCCATGGCCGCTCTGCAACGTTTCCATGTGTCCGCGCAAGCCATCGGCGAAATCGTTCCACGGCGTTCTCCGCTGATCGAAATCGCCTGACCCGCTTCAATCGTGTACACTTTTCTTCCTTGAAGATTTCATGGATCCCATAACTCACGGCATCGCCGGCGCGCTGTTGGGCAAAGGATATTTCGCGGATCGCAAAGGCCGCCTGGCTGTTTTTGCGGCCACTCTGGGTGCAGTTTTTCCCGACATCGACATCATCGACGAAATCGTTTCCCGCGACCCGCTGGCCATCGTGAAATACCATCGCGGAATTACGCACTCTTTCGTGGGCCTTCCTTTTTTTGCGGCGCTTCTTGCCTGGCTTACGCGCTGGATCGCGAGGCGGCGTGGCATAGAAACCCCCTCCTGGGCGATGCTCACGTTAATCTACGGCATTGGAATCGCCAGTCATATTGTGCTGGACGGGATGACCTCTTTCGGAACGCGCATGTGGACTCCGATTTCGCAGCAGCGCGTGGCTTGGGACCTTCTTTTCATCATCGATTTCAGTTTCACCGCGATCATTTTGTTGCCGCAGATCGCCGCATGGATTTGTAGCAACCGTGCAAAAGGCCGCATGCGCGCCGTCTGCATGTGGGCACTGTTCACGCTAGGCGCCATCGCAGCGTGGACTGCCGCTAGCACATCCGGTTTTCCCTTTCATCTTTGGATCGTCGGGCTCGCCAGCGCTCTCATCGCCGCTTTATTTTTTCTTCCCGCAATAAACGGATGGGGATTTACAGTCAGACGCTCCTCCTGGTGCCAGGCCGGAACCTACGCCATGCTCGCTTACCTTTTTGCGTGCGGCATCGCGCATCACGCGGCGATGCTGCGTGTAAAGGATTTTGCTTCCGCCAACAAAATCACGATCGACCGCATAGGCGCTCTCCCGCTGCCGCCGTCTCTACTTGATTGGGGCGGGGTTATTCGTACGACCGATGGTGTATATCAGGCCCGTTTTGATTTGCGAACTCCTGCGCCGCCGGACTTCCATTTCGTCGCCGATTCTCCCCCCGATCCATTTATCGCGCGGGCATTGCAGCTTCCTGAGGTTCAACTATTCTGGCAATTCGCGCGTTTTCCGGTGATTCACAGTTCCACAGAAGACGCCGAACATATTGTCGATATTGGCGAGAATCGCTTTGTGAATACGCGGCGTAAGGGACCTCAACCTTTTACCTACCGCTTGATTTTCGATAGCTCCGGAAGACTACTTGAACAAGGCTGGCAAGCGGACGGAATGTTCCTGCGCCATATGCAAAAACTTTCGCCTCAACGAAGCGGAGAAACACCATGAAAATCCTGATCTTCAGCGACATTCACGGAGATTTACGCGCAGTGGAAAAAATCGCAAAACAACAAGCTGATGTTTACATAGCGGCAGGCGATTTATCGAACTTCGGTAAAGCTCTGGATCGCTGCGGCGAAATTCTGAAGCCGCTCGGCGAAAAAGTCTGGGTGCTTCCAGGAAACCATGAAACTCAGAGCGAGATTCATTCGTTTTGCGGGCGCCATGGTTTTATAGATTTTCATCGCCAACTGCGCCCGCTGGAATCCGTATCCGGCCGGACACAATGGGCTGGATTGGGCTACAGCAACATCACGCCATTCAACACTCCGGGAGAATACACGGAGGAAGAAATCAAGAAAGCTCTCGACGAATTTGACGGAATTAAACCGCTATATCTGGTGGTGCACTTTCCGCCGCTGAATACCACCCTCGATGAATTCGCTCCCGGAAAACACGCCGGCAGCCCAACCCTCCGAGAGTGGGTGACCAGGAATCAACCGGCCTATCTCTTTTGCGGACACATCCACGAAACTGCCGGCCGCTCCGACCGCATTGGACAAACACAGTGCTTCAACGTAGGCAAAGACGGGTACATGCTTGAAATTTAATGGGGCAGTTTTGGCGGTGAATTATTTCTTGTTGGCAGGATAAACAACGAGTTGGCGACGGTCCCCAGCGCCCTCGCTGGCCGTGCGTACACCTTGCGCGCCATTCAATTCCAAATGTATCAGTCGCCGTTCGCGTGGTGACATGGGATTAAAACGAAAAGGCTGGCCCGTCTCTCGAACGCGCTGCGCGGCCACGCGTGCCGAAAGCTTCAATTCTTCCAAGCGAGCCGCCCGGTAATCTCCACAATCGAAGCGCACGCGATCATGAAGCCGGGGGTCGAGGTGCAACCAGCGATGCGCCACGTGTTCGAGCGCTAATAAAAGCTCAGCATTTCGCTCCAGCAAAAAATCCTGGTGCGCTCCTCGAAAAGAGACCACCACGTCCTTGTCGTCGGGTGCGCCGGCCACTGAACTTGGCGTTGAAATTTCGTATTCAATCGCCAGTCCCATTTCGCTCACAGCAAGATCAAGGAATCGTTTTAACTCTACGGCCGCGCGTTGGTGGTCGAGGCGCGCTTCGCCTTGAGCGCGGTCTTTGGTATAAGGCCTTTTCACGCTTGGAGTTCGTTCGTCAGGCATCGAGAGCTTTCTTCTTGAATTTGCTTCTAGACGGCAGCGGTTCTGTACGATTCAAATAAAGCTGCTGGCCAATTCCCACCAGGTTGCTCGTAAACATATACAAATTCAGTCCGCTGGAAAGGTTAAAAAAGAAAAAGCCGAACATCAGCGGCATCAACGCCAACATTTTCTGCTGCGCCGGATCGGTGGTCGTCTGCGGCGTCATTTTCGACATCAGGTACATCATAATCGCCATTCCAATGGGCAAAATATAATACGGATCCTTGGCCGAAAGGTCGTGAATCCACCCGAGCCAGGGGGCGTGACGCAACTCAATCGCTCCATTTAGCACCCGCCAAAGTGCCCACCATATCGGCATTTGAAAAAGCATCGGCAGGCAGCTGCCCATCGGATTAATGCCTTCCCGGCTATAGATGGCCATCACTTCTTCGTTCATTTTCTTCTTGCGCGGATCGCTCATGGAATACTTTTTGTAACGATCCTGAATCTGCCGGATTTCCGGTCCCACTCTCTGCATCTTTTGCATCGAACGCCAGCTTTTCATCTTCAGCGGGAACATTGCGAAGTTGATTATCAGCGTCAAAATGACGATGCACCAACCATAATTGGGCACCTTGGTGTGAATGGTCTGCAGAATCCACAGAAGCGGCTTGGCGATCACTCCCGTCCAGCCAAAATTAATCAATTCGGCCAAGGGTGGCTTGGTTTTTTCCAGAATTTTCAGGTCTTTCGGACCAACGTAAACGCGCGCCCGCAGTGGCGCCGCGATAGTCGTTCCCGCAGCCATTTCCGCGATAGGCTCACTGGCGGGCTTTCCGTCGTCCACGATGCCGTGATCCTGGGTCCAGTGCCACAGCGAGAGTTCCGTACCTTCGGGCAAGAATGCCGCGGTAAAAAACTGGTCTTCGATGCCCAGGTATTCCATCGGCCCGGTTTGCAACGCCGGCTGGCTTTGATTTCCAGCGACGCCAAGCTTTTTGTACTGCAACAAATTCAGTTTGTCGTTGAGCTTGTAATAAACCGTAACCAGCGAAGCCGCTTTGTACACCGCCCGGTCGCCAAACCCGCCCCGCCAAGCCAGCGCTGCCGGAATTGGCTTGCCGTCGAGCAGTACGGAAACCTCCGCACTCAGTTCATAATCTGAGTTGAAGGTTAGTTTTTTTGTGACCTCCAGATGGCCGTCGCTCCAATGAAATCTGACTTCGATTGGCGCAGCTAAACGGAGCTGATCCGGGGTCACCTCATACAAAGCGGAGTTGGCTTTGGCTTCCAGCTGTGCGTCGGAAAGAACAAGAGAGAACGGCCAACCGAGTTGCTGTGCCGCTGCCGTGTTCACGAGCTCGAGCGGGTGAGGTGGCTTTAGGTCGTCAGAATATTTTTTCAGCTTCCAACTTCGCGCTACGCCGCCACGATTCGAAAACTCGACTAGATAAATGGGACTTTCTATCGCAACTGATTTTTCGTTGGCCGCTTCCACCTTTCCAAGGCCAGCGGCTGCGACGGCGTCCGTAGTAGGTGTCGCCTTTACCGCGCTCGCTGTAGTGTTCCCGGGCGTCTGGGACGGCGCTCCTTGTGCGGATGTCTGCACGGACTGGGGTGGCTGTACGGGAGGTTTATAGAAATGCCCCCAAGCAAAAAGAATGATCAGCGCAACGATCACAAATACTACTGCGCGTATCTGATCGCCCATCTCGTTCACAGAACTCGCTCCTGATCATGCTTACGCAGAGCGTTTTCCGCAAAACGCGCGTTGAATGTTTTATGGGAATTTGCAGCAGGAATATTTCCCACTACCGGAGGTCGGGTTTCAGAAATATCGCCTTCATATATGTCAGGCACCGGATCAAATCCGCCCCGCGTAAACGGACGGCAGCGTCCCAACCTTTTCAGCGCCAGCACAATGCCGCGCCGCGCTCCGTGTCGCGCAATTGCTTCTTGAGCGTACTTCGAGCAGGAAGGATAAAATTTGCAAGCGCCTCCGAAAACAGGCGAAAGAAAAGTCCGATAAAATTGCACAAGCGCGAGCGAAACCCAAGTGCCCCACGATGGCCCTTTCGTTGCCAGGCGTTGGGAACTGCTCGGCATTACGATTTGCGTGGAACGAGCTTCACCAGCTCGGCGGCCAGCGGGGAAAATTCCGCGGTCGCCGCCGTGCTGCGTGGATGAATCACAATATCCCATCCGGTGGCAATCTCCTGTCGGTGCAATCTTAGAATTTCGCGAAGGCGGCGCCGGATTCGGTTGCGGCGGACCGCGTTACCCAGCGCCTTTTTTATGCTCCAGCCAAACCGGCTGATTTCGAGGCCATTGGGACGTAGAAATATCGTGAACTCGCGGCTGGTCCGGCGGCGGCCTTCGCGATACACCACGTCGTATTCCGAGCGGCGCACCAGCCGGCAATTCCGCGGTAGGTTCAGCCGCGGTATATCAGACGCGCGTGAGACTGTGGCGCCCCTTCTTGCGACGTTGGGCCAGAACTTTCCTTCCACCTTGACTCTTCATGCGCTTGCGGAAGCCGTGCTTCTTGTGACGGCGGCGCACATGCGGTTGAAACGTGCGTTTCGGCAACGATCGTTCTCCTCTGCCTGAGTATTATTTCGTTGTGAGCCGGTTGGGCGCTGCGGTATT
>DATNLR010000103.1:0-11778 GCA_035602755.1 Binatus sp. (SeqCode)
CGTATGATCTGATTCTTGCGAACTTGATAATCGTGTTCGGCGGTAGAAGGCCGGAACTTCACTTCTTTAATGTGCGAACTTTTCTGATGCTTCTTGGCTTCGTGAGCTTTTTTGTTGGCTTCGTATAAAAACTTGCCGTAGTCCACAATCTTGCAAACCGGCGGCACGGCGTTCGGCGAAATTTCCACCACATCCAGGCCAGCTTCTCGCGCCGCTTTCATCGCGTCGAACAGGGTCATCACACCGAGCTGATTCCCATCTTCGTCCACCACGCGAACTTCCCGAGCGCGAATTCGCTCGTTTACTTTGAGACCGCTACTCCCACCCCGCTCTGCGATAAACTCACCCCCCGGACTTGCGAATTCCTGTTCGCTGCCCGCTTTCCCTCGCTCCCCATGTCAGAAAGGCCTGCTGGGAGGCGCGGGTCAAAAATTATAGCACGGCTAAGAGGCTCTGCCGCAAGCCCGTATCTTCCGGGCTGAATAACTGCCGCTCAAACAAGCTTAGCCAAGCAGCACTACTGGGAATTGAGATTTTAGGCTACAGGGTGCCTAGGCTGATAAAGGCCCACTTCTCCGCCGCTCGGCAAACCTATGGTCGTCTTTGTGCCCCGGCGCTCATCGCCTACTGGTCCGCAGGCGACGTCCTTATCCTTCAGCATTTTAACGGTTGCCTTTAGGTCGTCGCACATACAGCAGGCTGGCACAGCTCTTCGGGAGCTTCAGCGATATTAAACGATCTGGCGGGAATCGATTTCCGCGCGCAGGTCCCTGACGAATTGGTCGAGCGGGCGCGGGCCCAGGTCGCCTTTCGAACGATGCCGCACAGCGACGCTGCCAGCATCGGCTTCCTTGCCGCCAATGATCAGCATGTACGGAATTTTCTCGATTTGGGCGTCGCGAATTTTTGCTTGCAGCTTTTCGTTACGGTCGTCCAAATGAACGCGGAAGCCGGCATCTTTAAGATGCTTGGTTACTCTTTCCGCGTACTCCATGAATTTTCCGCTTACCGGCAGCACGGTCGCCTGCACCGGCGCAAGCCAGGCCGGGAAGGCTCCGGCATAGTGCTCGATCAGCACGCCGAAGAACCGCTCGATCGATCCAAACAGGGCGCGATGCACCATCAGCGGTTGGTGGCGAGCACCGTCCTCACCAACATATTCGAGCTTGAACCGCCGCGGCAAATTGAAATCGAATTGCACGGTGGTGAGCTGCCAAGGGCGCCCGATGGCGTCCACCAGCTTCACATCGATCTTGGGCCCGTAAAACGCCGCTTCGCCGGGAATATATTTGTAAGGGACGTTCATGCGCTTTAGCGTGTTGACTAGCGCAGCTTCTGCCTTTTCCCAATCTTCCGGAGTGCCGGCGTAATCTTGCGGACGCGAAGGATCGCCGCCGGAGAGTTCCACTTCGTAGCGATCGAAACCAAAAACGCGCAGGGCCTCCCAGGCGAACTCGATGCAGTCCTGCACTTCCTTTTCGATTTGATCCGGCATGCAAAAAATATGAGCGTCATCCTGGGTAAAACCGCGCACGCGCAGCAAACCGTGCAGCACGCCCGAACGCTCGTAGCGGTACACCGTGCCAAGCTCTGCCAACCGTACCGGCAGTTCGCGATAACTGCGCAGCCGGCTCTTGTAGATCAAAATGTGCCCAGGGCAATTCATGGGCTTCACCTGGTAGTCAGCCTTCTCGATTTCGATCGGCGTAAACATATTTTCGCGATAGAAATCCGCGTGCCCGCTAGTCTTCCACAGTTCCAGGCGCATTACGTGTGGTGTGAAAACCAGGTCGTAGCCGCGCTTGCTCAGTTCATCGCGCTGCCAATCTTCCATCTGACGGCGAATGATGCCGCCCTTGGGATGCCAAAAAATCAGACCCGGCCCAGCTTCCTCCTGGATGCTGAAAAGATCGAGCTCCTGGCCCAACTTGCGATGATCGCGGCGCTTGGCTTCTTCGAGCTTGTGCAAATACTCGTCCAATTCTTTTTGATCGACGAAGCAAGCGCCGTAAATCCGCTGCATCTGCGGATTGCCTTCCTGCCCTTTCCAGTAAGCGCCCGCCACATTCATCAACTTGAATGCCTTGATGCGTCCGGTGGAGGGAATGTGCGGACCGCGGCAGAAATCCAGGAATTTCCCGGTGGTGTAAAAAGACACGATCGGCTCGGTGGCCTTTTCTTCCACCAGCTCGCACTTAAATTCCTGATTGCTTTTGCGATAGAGCTCGAGCGCTTCCGGCTTGGGAATCATCTTGCGCTCGTTGGGAATGTCTTTTGCCGCCAGCTCGTGCATCTTGGCTTCGATTTTTTCCAGGTCTTCGCTGGTGAAAGGCTCCGCGCGCACGAATTCGTAGAAAAAGCCGTTCTCGATAGGCGGGCCGATACCGAGCTTTACGTCCGGGAACAGCTCCAGCACCGCAGCCGCTAATAAGTGCGCGGCAGAGTGGCGGAATACCTGAACCGCATCGGGATCTTTCGCCGTCAGAATAGAAAGCTTCGCGTTGTGCTCCAGTGGGCGCGAGAGGTCAACCAACTCGCCGTCAGCGCGCGCTACCAGAGCCTCTTTCGCCAGGCGTGGCGAAATCTGCTGCGCGATTTGTGCCGGGGTGGTGCCGCGCGGTACTTCGCGGGTCGCGCCATCCGGCAAAGTGATTTGAATGCTCTCCATGTGGCTTTTTATTCTCCGGTGGAAACTAGTAGCTTACTGGCCCAGACAAAAGCGGTCAAGAACGAGGATGACCTCCCCGCGCGGGGTTCACCGCCTTTCCATTAGCCTGGAGTATTCGTTTTAAGCAAGTCGGGCCGGTTGCGTTGAGTTTTTTCCAGGGCGCGCTGGCGGCGCCAGCGGCGAATCTCTTCGTGATTGCCGCCGAGCAAGACCTCTGGCACGTCCCAGCCGCGAAAACTGGGGGGACGCGTGTAATGAGGATAGTCCAGGATGCCTCGAGATGGGATTCCACCGTCATCGCTACAGTGGGGCGGATGCGCTTGGGCGGGTGCGGCCGATACAGCGCGACTGCCGCGGTGCGGGCTCTCTTGTTTTTCTTCCAGGCTGAACGATTCATTCACTACAGAATCTTGGTTGCCAAGAGCGCCCGGAATGAGCCGCGTGACGGCATCGAGAATCATCGCGGCAGGGAGTTCGCCACCCGAGAGTACAAAATCGCCGACCGCGATTTCGTCGGTGGCAAGATGTTCTGCGACGCGCTCGTCCACGCCTTCGTAGCGTCCACAGATCAGCACGATTCGCTCGAGCTTCGCCAAACGCCGTGCCATTTCCTGAGTGAACATTTTCCCCGCGGCAGAAAGCAGAACGATAGCAGTGTTCGCGGATAGCGCGGCCGAGCTATTTTCACCCACCAGCGATTCCACGGCCTCAAACAGCGGTTCGGGTTTCATCACCATACCCTCGCCGCCGCCGAAAGGACGATCGTCCACCGTGCGGTGTCGGTCGTGTGTAAAGCCGCGCAAATCATGAATGTGCGTCTGCATGAGCTTTGCTTCCCTCGCTCGACGCACGATTCCGTAGTCAAGCGGGCCTGCGAAAAACTCGGGGAAAATTGTGATGAGGTCAAAACGCATCGCTGTAATCGTACCGCAAACGCTCGCTTGTTACTCGCTGTTCAAATCGCGGAGACCTTCGGGGAGCACGACCTCAATGCGACGAGCTTTTATATCCACCAACTCGCAAATCTCCTGGGCTAACGGAATGAGTAGCTCGCCGGAGGTTAAATCCACCGCCAGAATCGGATTTCTGGCGGCTCCTTCGCCCGTAAATTGCACGTCGCGAACAATTCCTACTTTCGAGCCATTTTTTTCGTACACTTCGCAGCCGATTAGATCGGTCACAAAATAACTTCCGGCGGGCAGGGCCACGCGCTCGGCTAGCGGTATCTGTACTTCAAGCCCTACGAGTTTTTTAGCATCAGATACCGAGCGGGAGTTTTCGAAGTGGAAAATTGCCTGGCCTCCCCGGCTGTGCGAAAGCCAGCACTTGCGAATGGCAGCATGTTTCGAGACCCCGGTTGTTTCATTCCACAGATCGGCAGATTTCATGCGTGTGAGACGTTCGGGAAAATCGGTGAGGATTTCGGCGGCTACTTCGCCGCGAACTCCGTGCGGGCGCAGAACACGCGCTACGGTGACGCGATCGGCCCTCCGAGATTGTTCTGCGGTCACACTACTCGAGAATTTCCAGCGTAAATCGCTTCTTTAATTTCATTCCAGCCGCGCCCAGCAATGTGCGGATGGATTTGGCCGTGCGTCCCTGCCGCCCGATTACTTTTCCCAAATCGTCAGGATGGACGCGCAATTCCAGCACGGTCACTTGTTCGCCTTCCACTGACTTCACCACCACATCTTCCGGATGATCGACAAGAGCTTTAGCAATCTCTTCTACAAGTGCCTTCATTACGTCCTCCACAGTAACTAGCGCGCAGCAGAGAACTTCGCTCGAGCATGTGCGGGTAATAGATTTACTGTGGGGTGAGACGCCTTAGGCAGGTTTCCGGTTTCGTAAAAAACTGCGCACGGTGTCACTGGGCTGTGCGCCCTTACCAAGCCAATAAGTGACGCGTTCGTGATCCAGAGTAATTGCCGCGGGCTTCTTCAGCGGGTCGTAGGTGCCCACGATCTCCACAAAGCGGCCGTTTTGCGGACGCGTCTTCTCCGTTACAACCACGCGATAAAACGGGCGCTTTTTCTTGCCAATCCGAGATAACCGAATCATTAACACAGCGAAAATCCTCCTATGCCAAACCGAACCATTATAGCGGAGGTGCCGGCTTTCACCAATTAGTATCTGCCGTCCGCGGGCCTTATCGTAGTAGCCACAGGGGCAGAGCCGCCTGGGCACAATGCTCGATGCTCTGCTGGTCGCGCTCAGAAAACGCATTGGCTAAGTCGCTTTCGACGTCGACTGTTCCGATCACTCTATCGCTTCCGGGAGCCAGGACCGGCACGATAATTTCAGAAAGCGTGTCGCCGAAGGCGGTGAGGTATCGCGAGTCATTACGGACATCACCTACAACAACGGTCTTCTTCTGTTGAATAGCAGAGCCGGTGAGGCCTTCGCTTACGGGAAACTCGGCATATTTCGGAGCGCTCGGGCCGCTCCAGGAGAGGATAGAGACCAGTTCCGCACCCACCTCGTAAATGCCGACCCAGCGATACCGGCCGAGTACCTGAATTCGCTCTGCAAGCCTTTTTGCTTTGGCCGCACGATCGTTCCCGCTCGCGGCAATGGACCGAATTTCGTTCAACACGTTATCGATGACAATCGGCATGGCTTTCCTGCGCTCAATTCTCCCTGGGGCGGGAGGCGACTAATCCGTCTGATTCATCTCGTGCACTACTTCGTAGTGGCGAACCGCGCGATCGTACTCGACGAGCACCGCGGCGGCCTCCGGCGCGACCACAGCCTTTTCGATAGCGTTACCTGCAAACATTCGAATGGCCTCCAGGGAAGTCCATTTCGTGAGCACGAATACTTCTACTTCGCCGGAAAGGTTCCTGATTAACAACGAAGCACCCCGGAAGCCTTTGATCGCCTGAAGTTCCGGGATCACACTTCGTCGGAAATGCTCGAGGTACGCCGACTGATTCGAGATAGACGTGCGGCCGCGCCAGGTTCGAACAATCACGCAGTATCCCTCAAAATTATTTCAGGCCCGCGAATTTGCCTATGCCGCGCATTTTAGTTTTGGCGTAGTTACCGTACTGCTTCATCATCTTGCGCATGTCGGAGTATTGCTTCAGCACTTGATTTACTTCCTGCACCGAAGTGCCGCTGCCGAGCGCGATGCGCTTGCGGCGCTTGCCGTCAATCAAATTGGAATTAGCACGCTCCGCAGCGGTCATGGAATTGATGATGGCCTCCACAGAACCCAGGCGCTTCTCGTCGATTTCGGGGTTCTTGGGGAGATTGGCGAATGGGCCGATCTTCGGCAACATACCCATGATGGACTCGAGCGAACCCATCTTGCGGATCTGGCGCAGCTGGTCGCGGAAATCTTCCAGCGTGAAGTCATCTTCGCGCAGCTTGCGTTCCAGCTCCCGCGCCTTCTTCTCGTCAACGTGTTTTTCGACTTTTTCAATCAGGCCAAGTACATCGCCCATTCCAAGGATGCGCGACACCACGCGGTCGGGAAGAAACGGCTCGAGCGCGTCGTATTTTTCGCCAACGCCCACAAACTTTACCGGCGCGCCGGTGACTTTGCGGATGGAAAGAGCGGCTCCGCCGCGGGCGTCACCATCCATTTTCGTGAGGACCACGCCGGTAATGCCAAGCCTTTTGTGGAATTCGCCGGCAGAGCGTACCGCGTCCTGGCCGATCATGGCGTCGGCGACGAAGAGCACTTCCGAAGGATTCAGCTCGCGCTTCAGGTCGGAAAGCTCTTTCATCAACTCATCGTCGATGTGCAGGCGGCCGGCGGTGTCCACGAGTATCACGTCGGAGGCGGAAAGTTTTGCTTCGCGCAAGGCGCCGCGAACAATTTCCAGCGGCTGGTTGGTTCCCGTGCCGGGCCACAGCGGGGTTCCCGTGGCTTTGGCAACTTGGGCGAGTTGCTCTCGCGCAGCGGGGCGATATACGTCGGTCGAAACAACCAGCGGACGGTGGCCATGTTCGCCGAGCCACTTGCCCATTTTTCCGGTGGACGTAGTTTTGCCGGAACCTTGCAGGCCTACGATCAGCCAAACAGAAGGCGGCTTAGAGCTGTACTGCGGCTTCGCTTCGCGGCCGAGGAGCTCGCCCAATTCGTCACGGACAATTTTCACGACTTGTTGGTCGGGCGAGAGTTGCAACAGCACTTCAGAGCCGACCGCCTTTTCGCGAACGTGGGTGATGAACTCGTCTGCGACGCCGACATTCACGTCGCCCTCGAGCAGTGCTTCGCGAATTTCGGCTAAGCCTGCGTCGAGGTGCTCGTCGGTGAGCTTGCCTTGCCCCCGTAGATTTTTGAACGCGCGTTGAAGTTTGTCTGTGAGCGTTTCAAACATGTTGCATCTCGGGTGCGGCCATCGCTATCGGGATAGGTCGACCGTCAGACTGATTTTCTCGCGCCGAATAGTCACAAGAATAGCGTCTGGTGAGTTTAATTTCTCTTATTCTAATCACAAAAAACACTAGCACACTGTGAGACGAGAATCTAGGGAACGGGGGCGCGCATGTACGTCAAAGTTCCCTAGCGGGGGCCGCCAGGTGTATGACCAAGCGACCGAGGGAGGGATTCCCAGAATTGCCAACGCACTCCAGCTGCACGAACGACAATTCAAATCTTGGGTGAGGCCTCCGGCTAAATCTCCTGGGGAAAGAGACATTACCGGCAAGTTCTTCCGCGGGGCTAGGTTAGGAGCCCATTCGCGATCAGCCTGAAACGCGACTAATTCGGCTTAGTCGGGTTCATTCAAGAGTCGGACGGTGCTCGGGGCCTCCTTTTTGACAGGGGACAAGCAACCTAGCGCTAGGGTATTTTCGTTGGAGAAGTAAGGCGCTTACGGCACGCCGGTTTGCGTGCGGAAAAACTAGAATGCTTTGACTTAACGTTTTCGGAATGTTCCGAGCGAAATCCCGGCTAGCTCGAATAGCGAGTGAGGTGTGGGGATGTCGAGTACTCGGGGAAATATAGAAGAGCTGTTTGAAAATCTTTCCGAGAGACGGGATCGTCGCGCCTGTCCGCGAACCAATTCACCCCTGCTTACTTACATAGACCTCGGTGATGGAAATGGCGGTATTGCCTTGAATATAAGCGAGGGCGGCTTGGCCATTACCGCCGCCGGAACGTTGTTCGAGGATTATTTCCCCAACCTACGATTTCAATTACCGAAAATTACGGGCTGGATCGAAACGAGCGGGCGCGTAATTTGGACCAGCGGATCGAAGAAAGGCGCGGGTATTTGTTTTGAGGGCATCACGGAAGTAGACCGCCAAAGAATACGTCATTGGATTTCGTCGAAGGACTCGGGCGGCGAAATTGACAACGGAACTTCCTACGGTTCTGAAGAGAAACACCCTTCGGATTCCGCCAGACGCAAGAAAGAGCCGCGCAAGCTCGAGGTGCTGAGCGAAGCTGACGAAGCAAGGTTTGCGGCAATGTTTCCGTCAGAAAGTACTCTGCAAATCGCACGCGATCACCACGGGGAACAAACAGAAGCGGAACGAGAAATTCCCGAGCGCACAGAGCAGAATTCCCCAGAAGTTGTGAAAGATGTTCTGCCTGATAGGCATCGCGATCGCGAAGACGTAAGCGCCCGGTCTTTCGTCGAACAAAACAGCCAAACTACAGAAGGTATTTCTGAGTCGAATGCCGAAGCCACCGCTTCCGAGCACGGTGACCAAGAATCCGAGCTCGACTCGCAGGACGCCGAACCCGCGAGCGATGAACCTTCCGCTGACAATGAGCCGGCTGACACCATAGTGTTTCCGCGCCGGCGCTGGATCATCGACCGTGCTGACGATCCACTTACGCCGGAAGAATTGCCTACCGAGGAGCACCGAATTGCGCAATTAGAAGCGGTCAATTTCTTATTAGATCGAGACCATACGTCTTCGGAAGAATATAGAGTCCAAGCTTCGGTTCCCCATCGCGACGAAATTGCTCCGGCGCAGGTTGGCCCGAGCGCATCGCCCCCCAGGGAAGAGAAAACTCCGGGCGAATGGACCCTACCGACATTGAGCTATCCCCAGGAAGCAGATTGGAGACAGCAATTTGTCTGGAATGGAAGCGGCGCAGCGGCGGAATCTGCTGTGCCAGGGGTCGTTGAAAAAGTGCCGAAACCTAGCAATGTATATCTCATTGCAGGAGTGATCCTTTTAGTCGCCGCCGTGTGTTTCGCCGGTGGACTTATGGTCGGAAGTGGTTCGGTGATAAGACTACTGGGACTTGACGGCGCCGTGGTGGCAACAAACCCGCCTGCAGCAGCGGCAACTTCAAGGGAACCAAACTCGCCCAAATCAACTGAGACATTAGAGAGCGCCACACAACAATCGAAGAACGATTCCTCAACGGCTTCTCGCGATGGTTCTTCCAACAGTTCAGCCAGCAGTTTGAAGGATGCCGGAGCGGCGCGAAACGAGACGTCCGGTTCGAACCCTGATGCTACGCAATCAGCGGAGGCTGAAGATGATCAGGAGACGCCCGCGAACAATCGGCGGCCACAGGCAAGAGGCCTTGCCCCATCTTCTGGAGTTGGCTCAGCGAGCGGCTTGAAAGCTGAGTCGCGGGCGAGGGCGGAACAATCCTCACCTCAACCACCGACTGCGGCGGCCGCGCCGGAATCTGGATTACGATCGCCAAGCCAGCAAAATTCAAGTACCCCGAATTATTATGAAGCAACAGTCGATAAACCCTACAGCGAGCTCCAAAGTCCGGTACTCGTCACGCCTCCGGATGAAAAAAGCGGGCCGTTTCGGCTGGCATTTCCTGAAGCAGCAGTGAGCGCCTCACGAACGCTGGCCATTAGCGCGCAGCGTTTCGTTTCCATTCCAGTTCAGGCTGGCCCAGCATCAGGCCATCGACCAGAACGCCTGCAAGCGGGAGTTCTGATCTACCACGTGGATCCTGTACTGCCGACGTCGGGAGAGGAAATCGGCGGCACGGTGAAAGTGCGGGCCACGATCGGAAAAGGTGGCGATATAGTGGACGTGAGGGCGATCAGCGGTCCCCCTTCGTTAATCCCCAGAGTAGTGCGAGCCGTCCGCGAATGGCGCTATACGGTAACGCTTCTGGACGGACAGCCCTTAGGGGCTGAAGAAGATGTGGTGGTCGAATTCCGGCCAAAGAGTTAAGAATCCTCTTAAAAATCGTGTATCGAGAGGTGTGCCTGCTGCATCTTGCTTGATAGGGGTGCGGCTATGGAGTATTGTTCATGCCATATACGCCATGTCCGACGGGACCCTTCCAAAGTTTTCTTACGCAGCATAAGTTCCTATTAAGCAGTTGATTTTGTTCGGCATCTTTCTTGTTACGCAAAAGTATTTGTTCAGAACAGAAAGAAAATTTAACGAGGTGATGCTCAATGCAAAAGATGCGCTCGATTCGTTGGCTCTTGCTCGCGGTGTTCCTGTTGATGATACCGTCAAAATCATTCGGACAAGTGGTTGGAGTCTCGATCACTGTGGCGCCGCCCGCGCTGCCGGTTTACGTGCAGCCAGTTTGTCCGGGCGATAATTATATATGGACTCCGGGCTATTGGTCCTGGAGCGATGACGATGGGGATTATTTTTGGGTGCCGGGAACTTGGGTATCAGCACCGACTCCCGGTTTCCTGTGGACACCCGGTTATTGGGGATGGAATAACGGAGTGTACGCCTGGAATGGCGGCTACTGGGGACCCCAGATCGGTTTCTACGGTGGAGTTAATTACGGATTTGGTTACGTTGGGGTCGGGTTTGCGGGTGGATACTGGCAAGGCGGAAATTTCTTCTACAATCGCTCGGTAAGCAACGTGAATGTGACCGTAATCCACAACGTTTACACCAAGTCTGTGGTGAATAACTACAACACAACTACGCGCGCTAGTTTTAACGGTCCCGGAGGCGTCACTCGGAAACCTACTGCGCAGGAAGAAACCTATTCGCATGAACAACACACGCCACCGACGTCGGCGCAGACGCAGCACCGGGAAGAAGCTGCTAAGGATCGCAGCCAATATGCTTCTGTAAATCACGGCAAACCAGCAGTTGCTGCAACGGCGAAGCCCGGCGAGTTCAAGGGAGCGGGTGTGGTACCGGCAAAGGCCGCGGCTCCTTACAAGGGCGCTACAGGTAAAGGTGCCGCAGAAAACGCCCGAGGCGAAAAGCCAACAGGTGGAACCGCCGCTAAGAGCACTAAGACTCCGGCACATTCGTCTGCTTCAGAACGTAACGCCGAGCATACAAACGCTGGCGCTACCTCTGAGCGCAAGAGCACGAGCTCTGAAGCAAAGCCGGCAGCACGCGAGAATACGGCGCACACAGAGAGCAAACCGAAGACGGCTACTGCACACACGGCAACGCCAAAGACGGAGACCGAAAAACCGAAAACAGAGACGGCCAAGCCCAAGACCGAAACCGCAAAACCGGAGAAGGAAAGTACTCCGCGAAAAACCGAGAGCACGCCTAAGAGTACAACGCACGAGTCTGCGCCGAAGCCGGAGCACGAAGCCGCGCCCAAAGCTCAAACTCAGCATGCCGCGCCAAAGGCTCAGCCCACGCACGAGGCTGCTCCGAAGGCTCAACCCCAACACGAAGCCGCTCCAAAGCCGGAGCATGAAGCTGCGCCAAAGGCTCAACATGAAAGCGCGCCGAAGCCTCAACCGACGCACGAAGCCGCGCCGAAGGCAGCTCCTGCACAACACGAAGCGGCACCGAAGGCCTCGAGCAAGCCGGAAGAGAAGCCCAAGCACTAACCGAGTGTAGACAGAACGGTCGTTGGCAGGTCCGGTTTTGCGACCGGATCTGCCATTGTCTTCCGAAGCCGCAAGTTGCCTCTGTAAGAAGCTCGAAAATTTGCCTCCTATCATCGGGATCATCGGTGCGAATTCTTGACCGCGCCGCGCGGGTCTAATACACTACTTGTTTCGCCAGGGTGAGGGATTTACTTCCGATGCGTTGCGCCCGCGTGAAATTGTGCGAGCGCGAAAAGCGGAGATTGACGGAATACCGCAGCGCCCAACCGGCTCACAACGAAATAATACTCAGGCAGAGGAGAACGATCGTTGCCGAAACGCACGTTTCAACCGCATGTGCGCCGCCGTCACAAGAAGCACGGCTTCCGCAAGCGCATGAAGAGTCAAGGT
>DATNLR010000118.1:0-33802 GCA_035602755.1 Binatus sp. (SeqCode)
GAGGTCGCCGTTCATTACTTTGTCCACGTCGCCACGCTCAAGCTTTGTGCGGTGGTCTTTGATTAGCTGATAAGGCTGCATGGTGTACGACCGGATCTGGCTGCCGAAACTAATTTCGGGTTTGGAAGCGTCGAGTTTGTGCAGAGCTTCGCTGCGTTTCTCCAGTTCCAGCTCGTAGAGCTGCGAGCGTAGAACCTTCATGGCCCACTCGCGATTTTTGTGCTGGCTGCGCTCGTTCTGGCATTGAACAACGATGCCGGACGGAAGGTGCGTGATGCGCACGGCGGATTCAACTTTGTTGACGTTTTGTCCACCGTGGCCGCCGGCGCGGAAGGTGTCGATGCGGAGATCGTCGGGTTTGACCACGATGTCAATTTTGTCGTCGATCTCGGGGATCACGAATACGGAAGCGAAAGAGGTGTGGCGGCGGGCAGCTTGGTCGAAAGGTGAGATGCGCACCAGGCGATGCACACCACTTTCACCGGCGAGCATGCCGTAGGCATTTTCTCCGGCTATCTGCACCGTAGCAGTTTTAATTCCGGCTTCTTCACCGGGAGTGGAGTCGATCACCGTGGCGTTGAATCCTTTTTGTTCCGCCCAGCGAAGATACATACGCAGCAGCATCTCGGCCCAGTCCTGCGATTCCGTGCCACCAGCGCCGGGCTTGATGGTTACGATTGCGTTCAACCGATCGTTTTCACCGGCGAGAAGAGTTTTTGTTTCCAGCTCGGATAAATAGGTGTCGGCGGAGGCGATTTCTTTGCTGACCTCGTCGAGGAGAGAGTCGCGCTGAGCGTCGTTTGATTCTTCGCGCGCAAGGTTGAAATAAGTTTCGATGTCGCTGGATTTAGTTTCGAGGAGCTTTTCCGCGTTGACGCGGTCTTCCACCTGTTTGCGCTGCTGCAAGACCACTTGCGCCTTTTCCTGGTCTTGCCAGAAGTTTGGATCGCTTACTCTTTCCTCGAATGTAGCGAGTTGCTTGCGGGCGGAGCCGGCGTCAAAGAAAGCTCCGCACCAGCTCAATACGTTTCTTAAGCTCGGCGTAGCGTTGTTGCAGGTCTTCGATGTGTTCAGCCATTCTTTTTTTACCTTTTTATTTCAGGGAGCGCTAACGCCCCGCGCGGCCTCAGGGCGAAAAACAAAAGCACCGCGGTAGCTATCGCGCAAAACCAGGCGAACCAATCGCCAAACCTCACATAGAGCGTGAGGTTGCTCTTAAAATCGTACGGTGCATCGAGTTCGCCGCGAATGTCAGTGGGCAGCTCGGCTACCATGCGGCCGTACGGATCGATTGCGGCGGTGAAACCATTGTTCGTATCGCGCAACAGCCAGCGGCGGCTTTCCACCGCGCGCACTCGCGACATCATCAAGTGCTGTACCGGCGCTGCCGAGCGTCCGAACCAGCCATCGTTCGAGATATTAATTAGCAACTGCGCACCCGACGCTGCAAACCGGCGAATTTCGCCGGGAAAAATCGCCTCGTAACAAATGAACGTCCCGAATTTGCCTCCGGGAATTTCGCCCAATGTATAGACCGTTCCAGGAGTGAAATCGGAAATGTCGGCGGTCAAGCGTCCGGCAAACGTGAGCCATTGGCGCAACGGCACGTACTCGCCGAAAGGCACCAGGTGAATCTTATCATAGGTATAAATTCGCCTGCCGAGCGGATCTAGCAGTACCGCGCTGTTGTAGAACAGCCAGTTTCGTTGTGCATCCTGTCTGTCATCCACAACGCCTACCAGGAAATATGCGCCGGACTCGCGCGCGATGAGGACAGCGCGCGCGGCAAAGGCGGGGTCTTGCAGGCTGAACGGTGCGGGCACTTCGGGCCAGACGATTAATTCCGGTCCCGCGGGATTTTTCTTTGCGGCAGTAATGCTGATGCGCGCGAGTTCATCGAGTTCGCCGGAGTGAATTTGAAGCCAATCGTTGGGGTAACGCTCGGACTGCGGAAAATTCGTTTGCACCAGATGCGCCGTGAAGCGCGGGGTTTCCCTAGGGACCAGATAGCTGCCACCCACCGCGACAAGCGTGACCGCAGCCGTCGTGATGATAATTGTTCGCCACCCGCGCCGGGTATCGGCAAGAACCGCGAATGCAAACAGCGAGCCGTACGCTGCGATCAGAAACGAGAGGCCGTAAATTCCAGTTACCGTGGTGACTTGGAGCAGGGCGAGACTTTTAATGGCGGCGTAGCCTGCGAGGTTCCAAGGAAAACCGATGTAGGGCAAATGCGTGCGCGCGAATTCCAAGGTGACCCACAGGAAGGGTGCCAGCAAACACGCAAGCGCGATGCTTTTTCTGGAGGCTCTGGCCACGGCCCAGGAAAACAAGGAGCACAGTAGGCCGCCTGCTACCGCCATCAAGCCGAGAATCCCGGCGGAGGTCCAGGGATCCAGGTTGCCGTATTGACGCATCACGGTATCGATCCAGGGAACGCAAACCGGGTAGAAGACTACGCCGTGAAGAAATCCGTAGAGCGGGGATTCCCCGGGACGCGAGCCAACGGATGCCAGCACGAGCATGCCCACGGAAAACCAAGCGAGAGGCCAAAGGTTGTAATCGGGAAATGAAAGTGCCAGGGCGGCACCGCTCGCCACGGCGAGCAGCACTCGCGTTGGACGCTTAAATTTCATTCAGCGTTTAATTATAGGCTTGAAGCCCAATTGTTCGAGGGAGCGTTTTGCGGATTCAGCAGAAGCGATGTCCTGATAGGGGCCGACTTGAACGCGGTAGTAATTGTCCGAGCTGGGAGTGGCGACGAAGCAAGGGAACCTTTTCTGCTGAATGGCTTCGGCCATTTCCAATGCGTCACTCTGGCGGCGAAGAGCGGCCACTTGGAGAATTATTGCAGACTTGGGAATTGCAGGCTGCTGGAGATGTGCGGCCTTTGCGTCGTTTACGGATGGCTTGGCAGCAGAAGCAGCCGGAGCCGAAGCCTTCGCACTGGGCTTTGCTGGCGCGCTGCTAGCGGGTGGCGATTTCACGCCAGCGGTAGGCGGCTCGAGATGAGTTGTGTCTTTGTTTTTGTCGTAAAAATCCCAATCAGGAGCGGGCGCCGTGGAAGGCTCGGCAACTTTGGATTTCGCGGACGAGGGTGTGTTTCTTATGTTTGATTCCGCGGCGTGCACGGAGCCGCCCAGCTGATTGCGGCCCATTACGTAGCCGAGAGTGAAAAAGACACCGCACAAAAGCACAACGCCGAGAAACAGTCCGACCAGATGCCTGCTTTCCAAGACTCTGTCGCCACCGCCGCGTTTTCCGCTTCCTGCCATGTTTCCTACTTATTCTGCGCCTGTTTCACCCATTGCGAAATAATGTCCACGGGCAACGGGAAAACTATGGTCGTATTTTTCTCCACGCCGATTTCCGTCAAAGTCTGCAAATAGCGCAACTGAATCGCCGCGGGCTGCTTCTCCAGCACTTCGGCTGCATCGGCCAATTTTGTGGAGGCTTCAAATTCGCCTTCCGCATGAATAATTTTGGCCCGGCGTTCGCGTTCGGCCTCCGCCTGTTTGGCGATGGCGCGCTGCATATTTTCAGGAATATCGACTTGTTTGACCTCAACCTTCGTTACTTTGATACCCCAAGGCTCGGTATCCTGGTCAAGGATTTGTTGCAGCTTGGCATTTACCTTTTCGCGCTCGGAGAGGATGGAGTCCAGCTCGAACTGGCCGACCAAGCTGCGCAGGGTAGTCTGCGCGAGCTGCGAGGTAGCATACAGATAATTTTGCACCTGCGAGAGCGCAAGGTTGGCGTCCACTACGCGAAAATAACAGACCGCGTTTACTTTTACCGAGACGTTGTCGCGCGTGATGACGTCCTGCGGCGGGACGTCGAGTGTTTCGATACGCAGCGAGATGCGCGTGAGCTTATCGATGGGAAAGAAAACGAGCTGCAAGCCCGCGCCTTTGGCTTCGGGCAGCATGCGTCCCAGGCGCAGAACGACGCCGCGCTCCCACTCTTTGATCACGTACACGGAATTCACCAGCCAGAAAAGAAAAATCAGTACCGCGAATCCCAGCAAGATCGTCGCAAAATCCATTCGCTATCTCCTTCGATGCTTCTAGGAAGAGGCCGATTGCGGCGTCTTCACCGGCTCGACTTCAAGCGTCAGCCCGGCAACTTTTTTTACCCGAACGCGCGTACCTTTGGGAATTTCTTCACCGTACCGCGTGATTGCGCGCCACAATTCACCGTGAACGAATACCATGCCTGCTTGACTGGAAGACTCCAGCGGCTCGGTAACTTCGCCAACTTCCCCGATCAATTCTTCTTTCCCGGTGGACTGTTTCCAGGTGCGCGAGCGCAACACCAGCCGCATTAGAATAATTATGATGATCGCGCACGGAATAGCCACGCCGAGCGCAGCGCTGAGGCTGACGCCCCCGCCCGTGAGCGGCGAGTTAATTAGAAAGAGCGCGCCCAGCACCATGGAGATCACTCCTCCCACACCGAGAACGCCATGCGTCGGATATTTTGCTTCCATCACAAAAAGCACCAGCGCCACGACAATGAGCAACAAGCCCGCGAAATTAATCGGCAGCATGTGCATGGCGTACAAAGCGAGCACCAACGCAATTACTCCGAATACGCCGGGCGCGAACATCCCGGGATGCGTGAACTCTGCGTAGAGGCCAAGGACGCCGATGATTAACAGGATGAAAAACGCGTCGGGTTGCACGATGCGCGAGAGGAATTTCTCGCGCGAAGTCATGTCGGTCTGGACGATCACCGGATGCGGCAGCTCGAGTTTCTGCGTGTTGCCGTCGAAGCGGGTGATGGTGCGGCCATCAAGCTTCGCGAGCAGTTCTTCCGGCGACAAAACGACGATGTCGATTAATTTGCCGTCGAGCGCTTCTTTGTCGCTGAAAGCTTTTGCGTCGGTAACCGCGGTGGCGGCCAGGTCGGAGTTGCGGCCACGCTTGCTGGTATAGGCGCGGAGGTAAGCTGTGGCGTCGTTTACGATTTTCTTTTGCAGCGTTTCGTCAATTTTGACCGGCTGACCGCCCAGTTCGATCAGCGGCGACGCGGCGCCAGTTTCGGTTCCTGGAGACATGGCAGCGATATCGCCGGAAAGTAAAATAAAGAATCCCGCGGACGCGGCGCGGGAACCTGTTGGATACACGTAGGTGACCACCGGCACACTAGAGCGCAGGATCGCTTGAATAATCGAGCGCATGGAGGTGTCCAGGCCGCCCGGCGTGTTCATGGTGATCAGAATCAGATTGGCGTGCTGGTCGTTCGCTTCCGTAATTCCACGGACGAGGTATTCGGCAAGGATCGGCTCGATTTCGCCGTCGATGTGAAGCTCGACAATTTTGGAAGTGGTCGCAGAAGATTGCGCGGGAGAGGATTGGGCTACAAGGGCGTGATTGAAGCCGAGAATCGAGCCGCCAACCACACACGCAAGCAGAATCAGCAAGCGAAATGAACGGGGAGCCATTCCGGCGGTCATTATAGCAGTAGATGGCAGGGCAACGTGCGGTGAGGAAAGAATTAGTGACGATATTCTCTAGAAACTCCCGAATCCTTGTTCCGGCATCATGCGCAGAACGATCCCCAGCGCAAATTGTAGGACAATAAAGTAAGCAGTGATGGCGCGGTTTCCTTGAGAGGGCAGATCTTTGGTGAACAGACGCCAGCCAGCTCCGAGCACTGCTAAGAAGAACACACTCGAGGGTTGGGGAGGGCGCGGTTGAAAGCTCTTTATTCGTTTGTCGTCGAACAAAGGGCGATGCTATCGCGTATCCTTTAGCGAGGAGAAATTATGACCAAGGGGCAACCTATTTTTGGCGTGAAGTTGAAATGTCTCCGGTGGCGCGGCTCCCTGGCTCCGGCGATTGCGTTGGGATTGATGCTTGCTGCGTTGCCGCTGGCGGCGCAGGACAAGAAGGACCAGGATGCCGATCAGCAGGACAACGACAGTATCGGAGTGGTCGCTAGCAAGAACGCGGGTGCGAAGGACATTGGGTTGCCGCTATATCCCGGTTCGCGGAAACACAAGGATAGCTCCGATGCTAGCGCGTCGGTGCAGCTCGGCGCCTGGGGTGGATCGTCCGGCTTCAAGCTGGTGGTGCTAAAGATGGATTCCGACGACGCGCCCGATAAAGTTACGGCGTTCTATCGCAAGGCACTGTCCAAATACGGCAAGGTCTTGCGTTGTTCTGATCCCGGCGCGGCGGCAGCGGCAAAAGAAAAGCCCTCGAACGGGCTGGACTGCGAAGATGATCACGCGGATGAGAACGAAACGGTTTTGAAGGCGGGGACGAAAGAGGCGAAACACATTGTCAGCGTGAAACCGAATGGAAGTGGGACTATTTACGACCTAGTGTACATCGAAGCAAGGGGAGCACTAAGCAGCAAGTAAAGTCTCTCCCGAAGAGCTGGCGTCTGCAAGTGACAACCGACTGACAAAAGACTGACGGAACGGCGCGATTTTAAGCATTGCGGATCGCATAACCAGTAATAAGCCCAAATACCCAGCAGCTAGTTCGATTCCTGCTTTTTTGACGAGCCGACGTAGGACGGAGGCATTTGCAAGACTTCCTGGACGCGCGGATCTTTAATCACGCGCGCGAAGGTCACATCGGTCTGCGCGGTCATAAACCCGATGTAGCCATTGTCGCGCGCCATCTTTAGGTAATGAGCGGCACGCTCGGCGTCTCCATTTTGCGCGTAAGCTTTGGCCACGAAGAAGTAAAACATTCCGGGATCAGTGGCTTCTCTTTGCTGGATGATCGAACCGTTCTCGCTCTTCTTTTCGAAAAGGTGAGGGTCAATCGCGAGCGCTTTGGCGAAAGTGCTCATGGCCAGCGTGTATTCCTTGTTACCGAAATAGGCGTAGCCCAGATTGCTGTAAATGGTGGCCAGGTCCGTGTGGTATTGAACGGCTTTCTTGTACTCGGTGATGGCCTTGCCGTAATGTTTTTTCTCGTATTCGATGGTGCCGTAATTGTTGATGGCGCTTGCGTAGGTCTTCTCGGCATGTATGGATTTTTTGTAGTAGCGCTCGGCTCGATTCAAGTCGCCCAATTGCTGATAAGCAACTCCCACTTTGTTCAGGAGCTGCGCATTCTTCGGCTCCGCCTCGATGATCTTGCTGTAAGCATTGACCGCCGAGGGGTACTCCTTGCGCGCCATCAGGATGTCGCCTTGAAGTTCGGCCATCTGTCGCGGCGTCATCGACGAGGTGCCCGATGAGGAGGCGTCGGAAGATTGTGCCGGCTTGGTGTAACTGACAGGGGTCTGTTGCGCGTGGCTCGTGGTGATGAACAACAGAGCCAGCGGAACGGCAAAAAGAGTCGATCGACTCATTGCCCAGCTCCTTTTTCCGCGCGTGACCTACGGCTGTGGTTTCGAGGAATCCGCAGGTTTCTTGCTTGCTCCAAATATACCAAAAACCTTGCCTAGCAAGCCTTTTTTCTTTTCTGGCTCGGGCGGAGTAGTCTCCCCCGGGGCGGCCGCCTGGTTTGCGGGGTTAGAGGCGGCAGACTGCTGTCCGCCAGCGGGCGGGGGTGGGTTTCCATTCTTTCCGAAAAGATGGGATAGCCAATTTCCCTGGGCTAGGTGTCCCCCGTGCAGTTCGCACGTTTGGGTAGGCTCGGTGCCGGAAACGAAGTATTCGCTCACGCTCTGAGGACAACTTGGCCCGGCAAGTTGTCCGGTTTGGGGATCGATCGATTCGGCAATCACCCCGGGAGGCGGGGCGAAAGGCTGCGTGTTGCGATATTGCGGCAGAGCAACAGCGCGCTTCATGAATTCCGCCCAAACCGGCGCAGCCGATTGGCTTCCAGACAATTCCAGGTCGCGGTTATCGTCAAATCCGATCCAGACGACGCAGAGGAGATTTGAGGTGTAGCCTGCGAACCACCCATCGCGCGATGTTCCGGTCTTGCCTGCCGCCGGAGCTTCAAATCCCATGGAGCGAACGGTGACGCCGGTGCCGCGGTTGATAACGTCTTCCATCAGGCTGGTCACCAAAAAGGCGACGCGCGAATCGAGCACGCCGCGCGTGCGCGGGCCCGCCGATTCTTCAACGCTGCCGTCGGCAGCCAGCACGCTGCGGAGGAACAGTGGCTCAGAGCGATAACCGTTGGTAGCGAATGCGGTGTAGCCCGCGGCAACGTCAACGGGAGTCATCTCATAGGCGCCCAGAGCGACAGCGGGCGTAGCCTGGATGTTATTTCCAAGACCCATTTGGCGGGCGACATCGACGACCCGTTGGTATCCGATCATTTCCGCGACTTTGACGGTGGCCACGTTTAAGGAATGAATCAGCGCGTCTTGCACCGTTACGGTGCCGTAGAATTCCTGGCCGTAATTGTCGGGTGTGTATTCTTTGCCGTCGAAATCGAAGGTAGTGGGGACATCTTCGACGGTGGTGACCGGCGTGACGACCGGTTGCATGCCTTGCGCCGCATTCTCGAAGGCAGCAGCGTAGACGAAGGGCTTAAACACAGAGCCCGGCTGGCGGTGCGCGAGGGCGTGATTGAGCTGGCTTTCGCCATAATTGCGTCCGCCGACGAGAGCGCGTATTTCTCCCGTGCGTGGATCCAAGGCTACCAGAGCGACCTGCACTTGAGGTACGGCTTGACCTTTTTTCTTCCACGCGGCATAGCGCTTGGCGAGAAGCTTGTCGACTCCCAGCATTCCGGATTGGACGGCGGCGCTCGCAGCTCTCTGAAGCTGGGGGTCCAGTGTGGTGTAGATGCGATAGCTCTGGGTCTGAAGATCTGTTTCAGAAAACTGATCGAGAAGATGGTCTTTCACCATGTCGACGAAGTACGGAGCGGAACTGCTTTCGATGCCTCCGCTAACGAAGTGAAATTTTTCTTTCTTGGCAGCGTCGGCGTCCGCTTGTGTGACATAGCCATTCTCGACCATCTGGCCGAGGACGCGGTCGCGCGATTCGATGGCGCGATCCATGTGGCGTTCAGCCGCAGAGTAGCGATTGGGCGCGCGGATGATTCCGGCCAGGAATGCGGCTTCGCCCAGGCTTATCTCGCGCACGTCCTTGCCGAAGTAAGCCTGCGCGCCTTCTCCGAAACCTCGAATGGAAAAGCTGCCACGATTACCGAGATAAATTTCGTTGGCGTATAACTCGAAGATCTGCTGCTTGGTGAAACGCTGGTCGATTTCGAAGGCCATCAATGTTTCTTTGATCTTGCGGCGCCATTCGCGTTTAGTGGTGAAAAAAAAGCTTCGCGCCACTTGCATGTCGATGGTGCTGGCGCCTTGCGCGCGATGGCCAATTTTCAGGTCAGCCAGTCCCGCGCCGATGACGCGGACGATATCGAAGCCGCCGTGCTCGAAGAAGCGTTTGTCTTCGGCAGATAGGACGGCATTGACCATCACATTCGGCAAGTCATCAAAACGCACAATGCGCCGCTTCTCGCGCGAGCTGTCAAAGAGATTGGTGATGACTTCGGGCTCCAGCTCGGCGGAATCACGGGGAGTGCCGTCAGAAATCTGGGTTATTTTAGAAATGGACGGACCGGTGAAGACGACGCGCAGCGCATTTCCTCCGTGGAAATAGGACTCCTTGGAAGGCCGGATCTCAAGCGTACTTCCCTTTGCGTGGATCTGGCCGGGGGCTCCAGGGACTTCGCCGTCCTGATAACCGGCACGCAGGAGGTAGGCGCTAAGGTCGGCCAGTTTTATCTCTTCTCCGGTATAAATGCGGCTCGGAGCGGAATAAAGGCGAGAGGTGTTCTGAAAGATCTGGCCGGTGAGACGCTGGTCAACTAAGTGGCCGAACTGTATGTAGTAATAGGCGAAGATCGAGGTCGCTGTGAGGAATACAGCCAACACAGCTGCCAGAACTCCAATTCCGACTCGAGAGGTCCAAAAGCCGGGGGCAATTCGAATCCGCAATCAGTTTCTCCGCTGAGCCTTGAGAGGGTCGGCTGAAGATATCCAGAGCCCGCAAATCGGCATGATGATTCCCACAGCAATACTCCAGCTTCTACTATATTAGATTGGCGGCTTAAAGCGAGTGGTTGTCCCCATGGGCATGGAAATCCATGGTGAACTGAGTGAATTTCATATCAACGGGAATCGAGTAGTTCACGGTAATTTGGACCGTGTTGTTCTCGTTCACAATGTGGATGTCTTCTTTTTTCACCGGAATGCCAAGTTCTTGAACTTTCTTCCAAACGTCATCGCGAATTTCTTCGTCGCTTTTCCGGTTATAGCCGGCGAAACGGGCCTCGGTTTTCATGGCATCTTGCAGCTGATAATTGTTGAAGTAGGGCGGGGCAATCATCACGCCGACAAATACCATACCACCCAGTATTAGCAGGGTCAGAACGAGGTTGATCTTAGCTCCGCCTCGTTGCTTACTTTGGTCTGTTCCAGCTTTCAAAATGGGACGCCTCCCAGGAGCGGGTCCTTGCTGTGGTTATGCTATCACCGCGGCTATATTGGGGAAGCCCGACGACGCAACCATGTTCAGAATGAGTCAATGAGGGATAGGAACGGCCTAGGGCCTTAGTACGCGCGCGCGAAGATAGCCTTCTGCTTAGCCGGTTGGCCGCAGTGGATACACTTCCCTGAGCCGCCGGGCTGTTCCAGTGGGATACAACGCATGGTGGATTTGGTTTCCTCTTTGATGTTCGCTTCGCATTCGCTACTGCCGCACCACCAGGCGAAGGCGAAACCTTTCTCTACCGCTTTTTTGAACTCGTCATAGGTCGCCGGTTCGAAAGTATTGGCTTGGCGGAAGGCTAGAGCGCGGTCGTAGAGCGATTGCTGAATTTCTTCCAATTGTTGTGCCACGGCAGCGGCTAGCCCTTGCTGCTGCACGAAGGACTTGCCTTCTTTGCCGGGACGATCGCGGCGAGCCAGCACTACGGAGCCTTTGGCGACATCCTTTGGACCAATCTCCATGCGCAGCGGAACTCCGCGCATTTCCCAATCGTTAAATTTGAAACCGGGGCTCACCCCTTCGCGTTCGTCCATCTTGACGCGAATGCCAGCAGCGACCAGCTCTTTGCGGAGCTTTTGGGCACATTCCATAACGCCGGATTTCTCTTCGTCCGTCTTGTAAATCGGCACAATAACCAGTTGGAACGGCGCTAGACGCGGTGGGAAGATCAATCCCTGGTCGTCGCCGTGCACCATGATAATCGCGCCGATAAAGCGCGTGGAAAGGCCCCAGGAAGTCGTCCAACAGTGCTGATGCACTCCATTTTTGTCCAGATAACGTATCTCGAAAGCCTTGGCGAAATTTTGGCCTAGATTGTGAGAGGTACCCGCCTGAAGAGCCTTGCCGTCGCCCATCATGGCCTCGATGGAAAATGTTTGATCGGCACCGGCGAATCGTTCGGAGTCCGATTTGCGGCCGGGAATTACCGGTACAGCCGCTTCGCGCACGGCAAAGTCGGTGTAGATGTCGAGCATCTGGCGCGTTTCGAAGTCCGCCTCTTCCAACGTGGCGTGGGCGGTATGGCCTTCCTGCCAGAAAAACTCCAGCGTTCGCAGGAAAAGCTTGGTTCGCATCTCCCAACGCACCACGCTGTTCCACTGGTTGATCAGCACGGGCAAGTCACGATAGGACTGAATCCATTTTGCGTAGCTGTGCCCGATGATGGTTTCCGAAGTCGGTCGAATAACCAGGGGCTCTTCAAGCTCTTCTCCGCCGCCATGTGTTACGACCGCCAGCTCGGGTGAAAATCCGGCCACGTGCGATTTTTCTTTGTCGATGAAGCTGCGAGGAATCAGCAGAGGAAAGGCCGCGTTTAAGTGGCCCGTAGCCTTGAAGCGGCTGTCAAGCGCCGCCGTAATGTTTTCCCAAAGCGCCCAACCGTACGGACGCACGATCATGCAGCCGCGCACCGGTGCGTAGTCCGCCAGCTCGGCGCGTAGAACGACCTGGTTATACCACTCCGAATAATCTTCCGCGCGAGTGGGAAGTTTCTGGTCCGACATACGTTATAGGACTCTTTTCTGCGTCTAATTGAACCGTGGCTGGACCCCAGAGGCGCAACGTGAAGACGCAATCGAGTTAGGTTAGGGGAGAGCGCATCCGAAGTCAACCCAACGTCTGTTTTACGCATTTTTCGGGTGAACGAGATACTATTTCAGTGGTAGGCTATGCGGCGCGCCTGGTGCCCCGCCAGTGTTGCTCAAAATTAAAGGAGTTTAACCAGATGAAGATGTGTCGCGCCGTGACCCTGTTCGTTGCTCTCGCAGGTTTCGCTATATCGCAACCGGTGGCTAGGGCGCAATCGTCCAGCGGTTCAGGCACGACGAATCAGAGTCAGAGTCAGACTCAAACGCAAACACAGCCAGCACAAGCTGCTCCGACGTACTCCTCGAGCAACCCGCCGCCGGTCACTTACGCGTATCACAAGCCCACGGAGAAGGAAAAACTGAAGAATTATGCGTTCGATACTTTTGGGCCCTACGCGATCATCGGGTCGGCGGCAATCGCGGCAATCCAGCAAGCCGAGACCGCCAATGCGACACCGCACAATTCAGGTATCCCACCGGATTGGGGACAAGGCTGGGACGCATATGGCGCTCGAGTGGGTAGCGATTTTGGAATTCACCTGATTACACAGACCGCGCGATATTCGATGGCTGAAGTCTTCCGCGAAGATACCTTGTACTATCGCTGCGAGTGTTCGGGTATTTTGCCGCGACTGAAGCATGCGCTAATTTCGACGGTCACTGCACGGCGAGGGGACGACGGGCATCGCGGCTTCTCTTTTTCGTCGCTCGCGGCGCCTTATGCGGGTACCGAAGCCGCTGCCCTGTTGTGGTACCCCGGCCCGGATAGCCTTCGCCCGCGCGGCTTCGGTCCAATGGACGGTTTCCGGATGGGCAATTACAACTTGCTGATACAAGCTGGTTTTAACGTGGCTTTGGAATTCGTCTATGGCGGACCCCATACGTTGCTGGGCCACCGCCATGTGCCGATCGTTTCGGGGGTATTAAAATCCAATAGTAGTAACTAACGAATGTAGTGATTTTGCGAAAGCCCGCTTAGCTCGTAGCAGGCCTGTAATCGCGTGATTTCCGTGCGGCAAAAAAACGTCAATCAGCTAATTGGGACTTCACGGCTGTTGCTGGGTTTTGTCTTTGTGAATCTTGCGGCGAATATCCGGCCAGAATTCCTTAACGACCAGGGTTATGGTGTCGTAGCCCACCTGAGTCCCCCACACGCTCGCCGTATTCGACAAGGTCTGGTCGGAATGCGGATGATACGAATACGTTGAAATTCCGGCGGACATCGCGCTTCCCACTATCTCGGAAAAATTGAACTGGCTATTTCCGGAATCAGTGCGGGTAATGAAAATCCGGCTGACGGCGTATTCGGTTCGGCGCCAGAAGCCGCCCTTGCCGGATTGGAAGAAGCGGGGGTCCTGGTGCAGAATGGACGGGAAAATTGCGCTGGTCATGAAATTTTCAATCGTGCCGTCAGCGAACGCCGCTCCGTAACGCTTGCCATAGCCCTGCGCGCCCTGCCCGTAACCTTTTTCGCTATCCTCGGCCTGGCTGATACCCGCGAGAACCGCATACCAAGGGAATTCGACGTAATCGAAAGAAGAGCGGGCCACAATTTTGAACTTCTGCTTGGCGGTGAGAGGCGGAACCTGCCCGGCATTTTCCAGCGTTAGAAAATTCGGCAGGGTATAGAACAAGCGATCCTTCGACGTGGCTTGAGCCGTTTGCCCGGGCTGAGTGGGCTGCTGGCCCGAAGCCGGCGGAGGCTGCTGTTGTGCAGGCGCCGTGGATGGAGATGATTGATCCGACGGGTTCGCAGGCTGGGTCGGCGGCTGGTTAGTGCTCTGCGCAGGAACAGGGCTTGCGCAAATTGAGACGCAAAAAAGAACCAATGCTTTGGCTATCATTCCAACCGGACACTTCAAGATAGACCCTCCCCGGAATGTTCCGTAATCCAGAGTCAAAAGTTCCCCGTCTTCGCGGCGAACCGGCGTTCGTTTCTATGAGACAAGTATTCGCCTGTGAAACCCGCAGAGTCGCGGTGCAGCTTGATTTCTTCAGATGTTCACACAGCATGAATAGTTATCTACGAAGAACACCTAGGATGCTACAACATTGCGGTTTTCGGCTCATCCACTTACAGCGTATCAAAAACGAAACAGTGACGGGCGCGCCTGAGCCCGCCGTCTACTTGGGACTCTCGGGGACGGGGACTTTAATCTTTGTGAACTTGCGCCTGATATCGGGCCAAAACTCGTTTAGGACGATCCGTATTGCGTCATACGCCACTTGCGTTCCCCACACCGAGCCAGTGTTCGAAAAGGTCTTATCTGCTGCGGGGTGGTAGCTATACGTAGAGATCGCTGCACCCATTCCGCTGCCACCGATTTCAGCAAAATTGAACGTATTGTGTCCGGAATCTGTTCTGGTGATAAACAGGCGGCTCAACGCATAGGAAGTGCGGCGCACAAAGCTCCCGGTGCCCAACTGATAGTAGCGCGGATCTGTTCGCAAGACGGATGGTACAACCGCGTTGACCATAAAATTTTCGATAGTGCCGTCGGCGAAGGCGGTTGCGTAACGTTTAGCATATCCTTCCGCGCCTTGGCCGTAGGAGGGTTCGCTGTTTTGCGCCTGGCTAATCCCCGCTAACACCGCGTACCAGGGATATTGCACGTAGTCGAAGGAGGACCGCACGGCAACCTTGAACTTTTGACCCGCAGTAAGAGGCGCCACATGCGCGGTGCTATCAATGGCCAGGAAATTGGGCAAGGCAAAGAACAGACGGTCATGCGTGGTGCTGGGGTCACTCGTTTGATCCTTCTTGTCGCTGCCGGTTGGTCCAGGCTGTACCTCTCGTGGGGCCGGGACAACGGGGGATAAGATTTGCGGCGGCTTTTCGGCGGGTGAAGTGGAAGGCGATGCCTGCGGATCGGTTGCCGGCGGATTCTCGGGTTGCGTGTTACCTTGCGCGTAAACCGATGTTGCGCAGGTGACCATGAAAAAAAAAGCTACGGCTCTAGCAAGCGTTCCGAAAGAGCACTTCAAAATGTACCCCCACTGGGATATTCCATAATAGAAGACGTAAAGTTCGCGTTATTTCTTCTTTCGCCACGAAATTCACCCTCTTCGTTTCTTGTGAACAGGCGTGTTACTTTTGGAACCCGCAAATTCGCGGCTGAGCGGCTCTCTGCAGATAGTAAAGAATCTGCTAATTGGCTACAAGGAGTAGAAAGAATAGTACAACAATTTAACTCCCTACACTTACCCTATAAGCTCTTGAAAAAACGAAAAGGTTACGGCCAGCGGGCGGCTGGCGTTTCATTGCAAACACCCCAGGTGCTCCGATAGAATCACGCTCGAGTGTTCTTAGTAGGAAAATCGAAATGTGGAACTTTTCTGGTGCCATGCATGACAAACGATAGCCCTGAACTCTTGCGAATGAGCCGCCCTCTGGATGAAGTCGATCCCGAAGTCGCCGAGGCTTTGCGCGATGAAGTGCGGCGTCAAGCGACCGGCCTTGAGCTGATCGCATCTGAAAATTTTGTTTCCGAAGCTGTGCTGGAAGCTGTCGGTTCTGTGTTCACCAACAAATATGCCGAAGGTTATCCGGGCAAGCGGTACTATGGCGGGTGCGAGAATGTGGACCGCGTGGAGCGGCTCGCTATCGAACGCGCGAAAAAACTTTTCGGCGCCGAGCACGCCAACGTGCAGGCACATTCCGGCACGCAAGCGAACATTTCGGTTTATATGAGCGTATTGGAACCAGGCGCGACCGTGCTGGGAATGAATCTGGCGCACGGGGGACATTTAACGCACGGCCATCCTCTAAATTTTTCGGGAAAGACTTACAAGTTCGTTGCCTACGGTGTTACGAAAGACACCGAAACGATTGATTACGACGAAATCGATCGGCTGGCTGGCGAGCAGCAGCCAAAGATGATTGTGGCGGGCGCCAGCGCTTACGCGCGGGTCATCGATTTCCCGCGCATCGCGAAGACGGCCCAGTCAGTAGGCGCGCTTTTCTTTGTGGATATGGCGCATATCGCTGGGCTGGTGGCCGCGGGAGTGCATCCCAGCCCGGTGCCGTATGCGGATTTTGTTTCCACCACTACGCACAAGACTCTGCGCGGTCCCCGCGGCGGCTTGGTTCTCTGTCGCGAAAAGCATGCCAAAGATCTGGACCGCGTTACGTTTCCCGGAGTGCAGGGCGGGCCGCTGGAGCACATCATCGCGGCAAAAGCTGTGTGCTTAAAGGAGGCTGCGGCGCCGGAATTCCGCGACTATCAAAAACAAGTTGTGGCCAACGCGCGCGCGCTGGCCGCCGGTCTGGCAAAATTCGGTTTCCGCATCGTTACCGGCGGCACGGACAATCATTTGTTTCTCGTTGATATGCACTCGCGAGGAATTACGGGCCGTGACGCTGAGCTCGCGCTCGAACGCTCGGGCATGACCGTCAATAAAAATGCGATTCCGTTCGATCCCCTGCCGCCGATGAAGGCTGGCGGAATTCGCGTGGGAAGCCCGGCCGTAACCACGCGCGGGATGCGCGAACCGGAGATGGAAAAAATCGCGGGATGGATTGCCGAAGTGCTCACGCATCTTGGAGACGCCGCCATCGAGCAGCGCGTTCGCAAGGAAGCTGCCACGCTTGCTGAAAAGTTTCCGCTGTACGCGCGGCGTTTGCAGGCCGCCGATAAAATTGAAACCCTGCGCAGTCATCTGGCAAGTAGCTAGCGCATCTAAACCTTAGCGGGTGATCATTTCGTTCCGGTACATCTGGCCTTTTTGTCCGCCGAGAACGAGCATTCCAGGAAACTGCCATCCTCTCTCCGTAACTCGGTGCACATGGCATGCTATACTTCTATTCAGAAGTCCGCTTGGATGTGCCCTTCCATTCAAATTTCCAAGCGTCAACATCAGTTTCCGGTGCTCTAACAAAGGCTCACCATGAGTTCGGTGTTCGTAGCGGAAGCGCCTCCCTGTACCCACCTTTGCAATGCGGAGAAAGACGAAGCGCGTGAAATTCAAAATTCATTGCTGCCATGCGGAACGCTCCGTAGTCCCTCGATCGAAATCGCGTACAGATTTTCCCCGTTTGGAGAAGTAGGCGGAGACTTCGCGGATTTTTTCATTCTCCCTAATGGAATGGTGGCCCTTTATATCGGCGACGTAGTAGGCAAAGGTCTGGCTGCTGCGATGTATGCGGCTCTTGTGATGGGAATGCTGCGAGGCATCAATAAAACGGGCGAGCAAACATCCACCGTCCTTGCAGTTTTGAACAAACGTCTGCTCGTACGCCCGGTGCAGGGACGTTTTGCTACCACTTTATACGCGGTGTACGATCCTGTTTGCCACGAACTGACCTTCTCAAATGCCGGAATGCCATATCCCCTGCGAGCTTCCCAGGCTGGCTGCCAGCAATTGAAAGAGGGCGGCTTGCCGTCAGGAATGTTCCCGAATACCTGTTACGGCATTCACCGCGTGTCCCTCTCTCCGGGAGATTCTGTGTTGTTCGCCACCGACGGGCTTCACGAATTGCGCGGCGTTAATGGGGACGATTTTGGCTGGACCAGGATGGGTGAAATCTGGGAAGAATGCCGCGAAGCTAGCGCGGATGAATCGTTACAATGTCTTCTTCATGACGCCAAGAATTTCGCCGTGGGGGGAATGCAGCATGACGACATTACCGCGGTGGCGCTTAAGATTCCGCCTGTTTGAAGATTTCGTCCATCGTTAAACAATTTGAATATCCACTTCCACGGCTTTTCCATTTTGAATTGTGAAAGCGCGCACGGGGTTTGGCGCGTCATGGCGCGGCGAGAGAATGAAGTACGCCACATCGGGATAGTAGGCCCGCTCGATGTCACGTGCTGATGGTGTGTTGTCGCCGTTTGGATGCGAATGGTAGATTCCCATTAGTTCCAACCTGGCTCGCCGAATTTCGCGCATGTGCTGAAACAGTTCCTGTGGTGCGATTTCGTACGCAGTGGCGCTGGCCAGCGCGTTATTCGCTGGGAAAATCCTGGTACTCACGCCCTGGTGGCCGGCCAACAACCCGCAACATTCCAATGGAGAGTTTCCGGAAGCGTGAGCTGCCATCTCTTCCAAAATTTGCTTCTTGATCCGAATCATAGGCGAAGAATGTTAACGGGGATCAGGGCCACGCAGATTTGGAATATCAAGCGCACATGCCCGACCGGCGATTCGCGATCCGCTCGGCCGCCGAAAAATCCAGGGCTGCCGCCGAACTAGCCGGCAACCCATCTTCAACCAGCTTGCGCGTTAGGCCTTTTGAGCCTGGCGGCGAAGAAATGTGGGAACGTCGAGATCGTCAGCCGGCACCTCATGAACCTGACTGACATTGCGTGCGACTTGGTGAACAACCTCGTTGACGTTTCTGGAAACCTGCTGCACCACGTTCGTATGTTGCGGTTGCGGCATGGTGGGCTGTTCCGGTGCGGGCTCGCGCGTGGCTTTCCAGGTCTTCGGCAAGTAGGAAGGACGCGATTGGGTCTTCCGACCGGCTACTTCTCGGAAACCGGCGGCGATTACCGTGATCTTCACCGACTCTTTCATCGCATCATCCATTACGGCGCCAAAAATGATGTTCGCGTTTTCGTGCGCGGCCTTCTGAATAATCGAAGAGGCTTCATGCACTTCCTGCAAGCTCAAACTCGACGACCCCGTGATGTTGATCAAAATCCCCTGTGCGCCCTGGATGCAGTTGTCTTCCAGCAGCGGGCTATTGATTGCGCGGTTGGCGGCGTCAATCGCGCGGTTCGATCCGGAAGCGACCGCGGTGCCCATCACGGCATAACCCTGGCCGGACATGATGGTCTTCACGTCCGCGAAGTCGCGATTGATGATGCCGGGAATGGTAATAATGTCGGAAATTCCCTGAACCGCTTGGCGCAGAATATCGTCGGCGATGCGGAAGGCTTCGAAGAAGCTGGTACCGTGTTCAACGCATTCCATCAAGCGTTCGTTCGGGATCACGATGACGGTGTCCACGCTGCCGATCAGCTCGCCCAGAGCCTGCTCGGCCTGCTCCATGCGGCGTTTGCCTTCGAAGGCGAACGGCTTGGTGACCACCGCAACGGTGAGCGCGCCCAATTCACTGGCCAGGTTCGCTACCACCGGCGCGGCGCCGCTTCCTGTCCCACCGCCCAGTCCGGCGGTGACGAAAACCATGTCCGCGCCGTCGAGCGCTTCCAGAATTTTTTCGGTATCTTCCAGCGCGGCTTTGCGGCCGACTTCGGGATTAGCGCCGGCTCCCAGACCCTTGGTCAACTTCGCGCCGAGTTGCAGCTTCACCGGCGCTTGCGAAAGTTTCAGCGCCTGCAAATCTGTGTTTGCCGCGATGAACTCCACGCCTTCTACTTTGGCGCGGATCATGCGGTTGACGGCGTTGGAACCGCCGCCTCCCACGCCGATCACTTTAATCTTGGCCCCGTTCTGTGCTTCTTCGCTGAATGAAACTTTAAAGCTCGATTCTTTTGGTGACATGCTTCCTCCCCAGTCGTTCGCCCTCTTGAAATTTTTGTTCCATGCTTAAGACGCTCCTGCAAACATACTTTTCAACTTGCCCACCCAACCGGTCGGACGTGCTCCCGCGTTGCGCCTGGTGCGCGCACCGTAAAGCACAAGTCCCACGGCTGTTGCATATTCGGGCCGGGAATCCTCTTCGCTCATGCCTTGCAAACCGCGCGGAACGGCCACGCGCACGGGCAGATTGAATATTTTTTCAGCGAGTTCGCAGAACCCGCGCAGTCGCGCTCCTCCGCCGGTAAGAATGATTCCGGCGGGAATGGACGACTCAACCCCGCCGCGGCGAAGTTCATCGCGAACCAGCATCAACAGTTCCTGCGCGCGCGGTTCCACGATGTCAGCCAGCATGCGCGCGAAAACTGTTCGCGGCGGACGATCGCCCACACTGGCAATTTCGATGGCGAAGTCTTCTTTCAAAAGCTCGCGATTCGCACAGGCTTGCTCGCGCTTGATTTTTTCCGCTTCATCGATGGGCGTGCGCAATCCTACGGCAAGATCGTTGGTGAAATGGTCGCCTCCCACTGGAATTGCCGCGGTGTGCCGCACAACGGCGCCAGTATAGGCAAGCAGCTCGGTCGTCCCACCGCCGATGTCCAGCAAACAACAACCTAGTTCGCGTTCATCCTGTGTCAGGCAGGCCTCGGCGGAGGCAAGCGGCTCGAGAACGGTATCGTCCACGCGTACGCCCGCGCGATTTACCGCGGTTACGATATTTTGGGTTGCCGTTCCGCTGGCCGTAACGATATGAACGTTGGCTTCCAGGCGCTGCCCTACCATTCCAATTGCATCGCGGATGTTGTCCTGCGCGTCGAGAAAAAATTCCTGGGGCAGGACGTGCAGTACTTCGCGATCTTCCGGCAACTGAATGCCACGCGCAGCTTCCACCGCGCGGCGAACGTCTTCCCGTTGAATGTCGCGCGGACGGTTTCCCACCGTGATTCCGCCGCGGCTATTCACGCCACGCACATGCGTTCCCGCGACGCCGATGAGCGCCGATTCGACCGGCACGCCAACGATGGTTTCGGCTTCTTCCACCGCGCGGCGAATCGAACTGACTGCGAGATCCAGATTTACGATCTGCCCTTTGCGCCAGCCCTTTGATTCCGCTGCACCCAGCGCAGCGAACCTCACGCTGCCGTCGTCACTCAGCTCTCCGATCAGCGCACAGGTTTTGGTGCTGCCGATGTCCAACGCTACGATATGCCGTTCCTTCTTCGTCAAATCTGCTCCTTATAACTTCCGCCAGTCAATTTCCACCAGGGGATTTCTTCTTGGTCTTCTTCGAATTCTTTCGCGCTCGGTGCCCCGGCTTCGCCGGTTTGCTGGCCACAACTGGCGCTGACTTGGGCGCCGGTCGCGCCGCCGCCACTGGTCGCGGTGCAACTTGCGGTATCACGGGTGAGTCCGGATTCACGATTGCTTCGCCGTTGAACCGCAAGTCCACAGACTCCACGCGCCCTGTTTTAGCGCGCCATTGGCCGATGCCGTCCAGCAATGTTCGATACTTCGTTTCGAAATCGTGGTCGCCAAAGTGGACCAAAACAGGCGAGTCCGTTGGGGCCCCGGATGGATGGACGGAGTTGTCTGACATTTGATTCGAACCGCCGCCGGCGAACACATTATCTCCGTTCAAACCGGAGATCGTGGCGCGCAAGTCACGGGCGTCTGAAAGATCCACTTCGCTCACCTGTTCCATCGCGCCCGTACGAGTCAATTCCACTTGCTGCGAGAATCCCGCAAAGAGCTGCATCCGTCTTTCGCGTTCCTCGGAGGTCATATCCTCATGAATGCCGGTGACCACCGGAAAATGAAAATTTGCTTTTAGCGGACGCTCCAGTATCACGCCATGAATATCCACCAGCGCGAGATCGCTTCCCTGCCGAAGGAATGCGATGGGCGCGCGCTCGGCAATCTCCACTTCAATTTTATTCGGCAGCGCCCGCCGGACGATGGCTTCCGACACCCACGGAATTGCCTGGATCTGCTCCCGTCTTTCATTCAACGGAATGCGTAGGACGCTCCGCCCATGATCCGCTTTAAAAATCGCGAGTACGTTCGCGCGCGTCACATAATGATTTCCCGCCAACTCCACTTGTTCCGGATGAACGAGCGCCATTTGCTGCGAGGCCAGCAGAAAATGCCCGAAGGCATATGCTAGGCAAGCGCCGGCGATTCCAAGGCCCACGCCAAAGGTCACGCGCAAATACGTTTTCCAGGCTCTCCGGCCGAATTTCCGCCGCTTGATCTCCAGAGGCTTTTGCCGGCGAAGATACTTGGGCTCTTCGTCGGCCAGGAGCTCCTGGGGATAGGCGTCCGCGTCCATGGTCTTCAGTTTTTCCAGAGAATGACCTCGTTCTCGAGTTCGGCGCCAAAACTTTTTTGTACGCGCTCGCGAACATCGTCGATCAGCCTGAGCATGTCGGCGCAACTAGCCTTTCCCGCGTTGATAAAAAAATTCGCGTGGCGATCGCTTACCATTGCGTCGCCGGCTCGATGACCCTTCAAGCCTAATTCGTCAATCATTCGTCCGGCCGAACCGCCCGGAGGATTTTTGAAGATGCATCCGGCGCTTTTTTGGTTAAGCGGCTGGCTTGCGCGGCGCTTTTCGTTGCACACTTTGATGCCTGCCAGAATTTCCTTAAACGGCTTGGACGGCAGTTCAAGTTTTACGCGCAGCATCAGGTCCTCTGGCGCAAACGAAGTGTGGCGATAATCGAAGCGAATATCGTTGCCGCGAACGGTTTCAATTTCTCCGCTGGCCGCGCGATAAAGCTCCACTTCACGCACATACGACCCAATCTGCGTGCCGTAAGCGCCGGCATTCATACGCAACGCGCCGCCCACGCTGCCGGGTACTCCGATCAGTCCTTCCATGCCGCCGAGATCATGTTTGGCACAGAATGTGACCATGCCTCCGAGGTCGGCCGCTGCATCTACATGAGCCGCGTTGCCTTCCACTCTCATCCCCGGCTGCGAAGTTGGCAAATGCAAAACGATCCAAGGCAGCTCGCCATCGTCAACCAGCACGTTGGTGCCGCCACCCAGGAAGCGGTAAGGAATTTTTTCATTGGCCAACAAACGCATCACCTCAGGAATGGTGTCAAACCGGCGCAACAAAAGCTCGTCGGTGGTTCCCCCAATTCCCAGCGAAGTTTTTTCGCTGAGTGAAATACCGGGCCTCCATTCCACCCCAAGTTCTTTCAAACGCGCCGCAACCGGCTTCTCGCTAATCCGCATAACGACTAGGAACCTTGGACGCAAGCAACACCGCAAGTTGGTCGAGCACCCGGCCGACGCTTCCGGCGCCAATCGTGAGAATGGCATCTCCCGGACGCGCTTCTCGGTACAGAAATTCCATGCCGGCCTGCATGGTAGTAGTGAAAACTACGTTCTTGTGCCCGGCGGTGCTTATCGCTTCGGACAAAATTTCGCCATTGACGCCTTCTAACGACGATTCGCCCGCGGCGTAGATTTCCGTGATCACCAGAATGTCGGCCTCGTTGAACGAACGCCGGAAGTCCTCCCAGAGAAACTTGGTCCGCGAATAGCGGTGCGGCTGAAAGAGTACGAGCAGACGCTTGTAGCCACAGCCGCGCGCCGCCTCCAGCGTGGCCCGAATTTCGGCGGGATGATGGCCGTAGTCGTCAATTAAGGTTACCCCGCCATATTCGCCTTTAATTTCAAAACGTCGTCCGACTCCGGAAAACTTCGTCAGACCAGCGCGGATCAAATCTGCCGGGACATTCAGCGAGAGTCCTACAGCCGCCGCCGCAGCGGCATTGCGCACGTTGTGAATTCCCGGCGGCGAAGGCAGATGGAAAATTCCGAGATCTTCGTCGTGATACTTGAGGCGAAATTCGCTGGCCAGCCCTTTGAGCCGCACTTCGCTGATGACCAGGTCCGCTTGGCTCGATGTACCGTAGGTAATCACCGGCCTTTTTACTTGCGACAGAATCGCTTGGACATTCGGCTCGTCAAGGCAAAGAATTACAGTCCCGTAAAAAGGTACGCGATTCGCAAATTGCAAGAACACTTCTTGTATTTCTTCGAGCGAGCGGTAGTGGTCCATATGCTCGCGGTCGATGGTAGTAATCACCGCCACGACCGGCGCAAGCAGCAAGAACGAACGATCGCTTTCGTCCGCTTCCACCACCATATATTCACTTTGGCCCACACGCGCATTCGAGCCAGCGTGATTTACGCGTCCGCCCACAACAAATGTAGGATCTAGCCCCGCTTCCGCCAGCACCGCGGCGACCATGGAAGTGGTAGTAGTTTTTCCGTGCGCGCCAGCTACCGCAATCCCTGTCTTCAAGCGCATCAATTCGGCGAGCATCTCGGCGCGAGGGATTACCGGGATTTTCAGCTTGTGCGCTTCCAGCACTTCCGGATTACTGGAATGAACGGCGGAAGAGACCACCACCACGTGCGCTCCGCGAACATTTTCAGCAAGGTGGCCTTCGAAAATATGGGCGCCCAATCGTCGCAGCCGCTCGGTGACCGGAGTAGCTTTCAAATCCGAACCGGAAACGGCGTAACCGCTCGAAAGCAAAACCTCCGCGATGCCGCTCATCCCGCTGCCGCCGATGCCAATCAAATGGATGCGTTGGAAATTACGGAAGGTCACGGTCATAGCCGCACCATGCCTTCGAGCGGATGTTCCATTTGCGCTTCCAGCAGATCCACAAGGTCCTCCACCGCGCGCGGACGCGCCCGTGCGCGCGCTCGCCGCTGCATTTCTGAAATTCTCCCGGGCTGGTTCAGCAGGGAGAAAATTTCCGTAGTGAGCCGCTCGGGCGTCAGCTCAGTTTGAGGCAACATCCGCGCAGCGCCAGCATCTCGCATCACTTCTGCGTTGCGGGTTTGGTGCGCGTCAGTGGCGGCGCCGAAGGGGATGAAGATGGCGGCACGTCCGGCGGCAGATACTTCTGCGACCGTGATCGCGCCCGAACGGCAGACGATTAAGTCCGCCTGGGCAAACCGCTCCGCCATATTCTCGATGAAGGGCACAACCTCCGCTCGGAATTCGCGACGCGCATAAGCCACTCGCACCGCATTATAGTCGCGTTCGCCGGTTTGATGCACGATGAAAAGCTGATTTTTTCGCGCCGCTAAAAGATCCAGCGAATCGACCACCGCGCGATTGATCGGCAGCGCGCCACGGCTTCCGCCGGTAATTAAAATCGTGAAAGGCTCGCGCAGTTCTTTCCGCGGTACGGCAAAAAATTCCTGACGCACGGGACAGCCGGTGACTTCGGCTTTGCGACCCAGTCGCTTCGCGGTCGCTTCGTTCGCTACGGCTACGCGGGTGGCCATGGTGGAAAGGACGCGGTTGGTGAACCCCGGCTCGACATTGGGCTCGAAAATCACGGTAGGAATCGAATGCATCTTCGCCAGAAGCATCATAGGGCCCGACGCGTAGCCGCCCACGCCAAAGGCCACTCCAAAACGATGGCGGCGCATAATTTTTTGAGAGTCTGACAGCGCCCGTGGCAGCATCGCCGCGTTCTTGAGAAATTTCCAACCGCCAATTCCCTTCAAGCCCGCTACGCGGATGGTTTCAAGCGGCAGTCCGGCTTGCGGCACCAGCCTGGCTTCCATTCCGCGCTCGGTTCCAACGATCACCACGCTTCGTTCCCCTTCTTGCTTCCGCTTGAGCCACTCACGCGCCACAGCAATCGCCGGGAAAACATGCCCGCCGGTGCCGCCGCCTGCAATCAGCAAACTGTTGGCATCCCTGTTCACGTCTCGTCCGCGTGCTGACTGATGTTCAACAGCACGCCGGTTGCCAACAGCATTCCGATCAAACTCGATCCGCCATAACTTATGAACGGCAGCGGAATTCCTTTGGTGGGCATCAATCCCAACACGACGCTTAAGTTGATCAGCGCTTGTCCCACCACCATGGCCGTAATTCCCAGCGCTAGCAGCCGGCCAAATTCGTCCGGAGCTTTCATCGCCGCTACAAATCCGCGCCAGCCGTACACGGCGAAAAGTGTGAGCACAATCAACGCGCCAACAAATCCAAGTTCCTCGCAAATTACGGCAAAAATAAAATCGGTATGCGCTTCGGGGAGGAAAAATAGTTTTTGGCGACCCTCCATCAAGCCGACACCGGTGAATCCTCCCGAACCAATAGCGATCAGCGATTGAAGCAATTGAAAGCCGTGCCCTTGCGGGTCAGCACCAGGCGACAGGAAGGCTTTGAAACGCTCCAGGCGGTACGGAGTTCGCGCGATTAGTAAATAGATGGCCGGAATGGCTGCGAGTGCGGCGCCAAAGATATAGCGCAGGTCCAGCCCGGACACGAAGAGCATGGCCGCGGCGATTAGAACAATCATGCACGCGGTGCCCATGTCCGGTTCCGCCAGGATCAGAGCAACGATCAACAGAACTGTTCCCAAAGCGGGGAGAAGCGTGCGCACCGGATCGTTCACTCCAAACCCTCGGGGCGCTCGCCGAATTTCAAGAAACCAGGCAAGGAAGAAAATCAAAACCAGCTTCGCAATTTCTGAAGGTTGCAAACTCAGAGGACCCAGTCGGAACCAGCGATGCGTGGCATGCGAGCGGTCCAGAAAGAACACTGAAATCAGCATCACCAGGGTGAGCGAAACAGCCGTAAAAATCACACGCGGCTGGCGGAATTTTCGGTAATCCGCGTTCATCAACCAGAACATCCCGGCCAAGCCCAGCGCAATCCATAGGAGTTGCTTTAACAGAAAGGTGTAGCCGTTGCCGCCCGATTCCCGCGCAGTAATTGCCGACGCGCTGAAGACCATCACCGCGCCGATCAGGCAAAGGCCCAGTGTCACGCCAAATAATTTTCGGTCCGGTTGCAAGCTACGCGGCATTGGTCATCCTTTTTGTGCGGACGCGCCCGCGGCAGATTGGTTCAGATTTTCCAGGTTGGCGACTAATTCCTTGAACGTTCGGCCGCGATGCTCGAAGTTTTCAAACTGGTCGAAGCTGGAGCAGGCCGGAGCGAGCAAGACGGTGTCGCCGGCCTGCGCGTTTTGCATCGCAATTTCCAGCGCGCGGTCGAGCGTTCCGGCATTGGTCACCGGGACCGAGTCGCCAAGGTCTTCTGCAATTTTGTCTGCGGCAGCGCCGATCAGAATGGCCATGCGCGCGCGTTCGTGCAGTAAGCGGCGCAACGGAGCATAGGGACTGCCCTTATCCTTGCCGCCAAGGATTACGATTAGCGGACCTGGGAAAGCTTCCATCGCTTTCACCGCGGCGTCCACGTTGGTTGCCTTGGAGTCGTTATAAAACTGCACACCCACAATTTCCGCCACGAATTCCAAACGATGCTCAACGCCCTTGAAAGTTTTTATGCCGGTAGCGATGGCCCCGGGGTCGGCTCCGGCCAGATAGGCAGAAGCGCAGGCAGCCAAAACGTTCTCCACGTTGTGTTCACCGCGCAGAGGAATTTCTTCACGGCGCGCGAGCGCAACCTCCGATCCTTCATTCCGGAAAAAAATCTGCTCATCGCGCAGGAACGCGCCGGCCGCCACTCGCTTTTGCCTACTGAACCAGAAAATGTGCGGCTTGCTTGGCATACGACGCGTAATCTCCGGATCGTCTGCGTTCAAGACGGCCATGTCCCGTTCCATCTGGTTCTCGAACATGCGCATCTTCGCCAGCGCGTACTCGTCGAAGGAAGCGTGGCGATCGAGGTGGTCCGGGGTCAGATTCAGAAGCACGCCAATTTCCGGACGGAACCTTTCGATCGTTTCAAGCTGAAAGCTGCTGATTTCGGCTACCGTTACGGTGCTGTCCATGGAATTTTCAACCAGAGACAGCAGTGGCGTACCGATATTGCCGCCAACCAGCGTAGGAATCGACGCGGTCTGAAGAATGTGTGCCACCAGCGAAGTGGTAGTCGTCTTGCCGTTCGAACCCGTAATGGCAATAAGTTTTCCGCGCAAAAATCGCCAGGCGAGTTCAATTTCGCTCCATACTGGAATGGAACGCGCGCGCGCCAGTTCAAGCGCCGGGAGCTTTGTCGGAACCCCGGGACTGACAACAATCAAATCCTGATTAGCGAAACTTTCCGAACGGTGTCCGCCAAGCTCGAGCTTCACTCCTGCCGCGCGCAGCTTCGCAGCGGTTTCTCCCAATTCTGCTTCCGTACGCTCGTCGGTCGCAGTTACGGTTGCTCCATAACCTGCGCTAAAAAGCGCGGCAACTACTCCCGTACGCGCCAATCCCACCACCAGCACTCGCTTTCCCGCTAGATCGATTCCGGGCCTCACTGCAATTCACCTCAATTTCAATGTAGTCAACGAAAACAGCGCGAACACCAGCGCTACAATCCAGAAACGCACGATGATTTTGGATTCGCTCCATCCCATCAGTTCAAAATGGTGATGCAACGGCGCCATGCGAAACACTCGCTTGCCGGTCAACTTGAAAGAGCCGACTTGAATGATGACCGATAAAGCTTCCAGAACAAAAACTCCGCCAATCGAGAGCAGCAAAATTTCCTGCTTGATAATCACGGCAACCACGCCGATAGCGCCGCCCAGCGCCAACGATCCCACGTCGCCCATAAACATTTCGGCAGGGTGCGCGTTGTACCAAAGAAATCCCAAGGACGCGCCGACCAGCGATCCGCAAAACACCACGAGTTCGCCGGCAGCCGGTATTTTTTGAATTTCCAAATACTCCGCCATGCGCGCGTTGCTGGAGACGTACGTGAGCACCGTCAACGCGGTGGAAGAAACCAGCACGCATCCGATGGCCAGCCCGTCCAAACCATCGGTCAAATTCACCGCGTTGGAGCTGCCCACGATTACGAGCACAAGAAACAAAACAAAGGGCACGAACGCCAGCGGCCAGACGTAATTCCGAACCAACAGCGAGTCAATCACCAGGTTCGGGTGCAACCGTTTGAAAAACGGGACGCTCAACTGCGTTGAATACGCGCCTTGCGATTGCAGTATGAGCAGCGCGACGCCCACCGCCACACAGGTCAAAAATTGAAAAAAGAATTTCTTTTTCGGCGACAATCCGAGATTTCGTCGCCGGACCACTTTGTTGTAATCGTCCACAAACCCGATGGCCCCGAACGCCACGGTGGCCCCAATTGCAAGCAACACGTACGGACTGCGCAAGTCCGCCCACAGCAAGGTGGGAATCACGATGGCGGCCACAATCAAAACGCCGCCCATGGTTGGCGTCCCTGCTTTCTTTTGATGCGCCTTGGGACCTTCTTCGCGAATGTATTGCTTCACCTGCAACGTGCGCAGCCGTTCGATCACCCACGGCCCCATCGCTAGAGAAAGCAGCAAAGCGGTAACGCTGGCAACCGCCGTGCGAACCGTGATGTAACGAAAAACATTCAGCGGACTGAAATAAGGCCGCAGCACGTAATAAAAAAGATAGTAGAGCATCAGCGCGTGCCTTTTCGTCCCGCTTCAACTGCTTCGGTGCCGCCCGGCACCACTTTCTTGTGCCGCACTTCGATGCTCTCCAGGATTTTTTCCATCTTCACGCCGCGAGAACCCTTCAGCAGCAGCAGGTCCCCGGCGCGAACGAATTCCGCCAGAAACTTCGCAGCGTCGTCTGAGTTGTCAAAAAACTTTGTGCGCTCAGTGGAGTGCCCGGCGTCAATCACCGCACGAATGAGGGCCGATGCATCGCCGCGCACTCCGACGATCCAGTCAATGCCCTTGAGCGACCCGGCAAACTTTCCGCATTCGCGATGCAATTCCGCGGAACTGGTTCCAAGTTCGAGCATCTGGCCGGCCGCGAGAATCCGCCTGCGGTACCCAGGGGTATCCGCCAGAAGCTGCGCCAGCGCATTCAAAGCCGTTGGACTCGAGTTGTAACTGTCATTGATCACCGTGAGGCCGCTCTGAAATCGAACGACCTCGCCGCGCTTGTCTGCGGGCACCAGAGCCGGAAAAACTTCTCGCGCTTCCGCAGCGCCGATGCCCCACACACTAGCCGCCGCCAAACCCGCCAACGCATTCATCACGTTGTGCCGTCCGATCAGCGGCAATTCCAAATGCGTGTTTCCTCCCGGCGAAATCAATTCAAAAGCCGAACCTTCCACGCCGCGTTCCTGAATTTTCTCGGCCCGGAATTGCGCACGCCCGCTCGTTCCAAACCAAATCACATTGCCGGGCGCCACATCCGTAAACTTCGCGACGCGCTCGTCGTCGGCGTTGAGCACCGCAGTCGCGCCGGGCCAGGCCAGATTTTCGATTAGCTCGCGCTCCGCCAGCGCAATCTCTTCCATCGACGAAAAAAACTCCAAATGCTCCACCGCGATGCGCGTAATCACTCCTACATCAGGGGGTGCAATCTGCGCCAGCCGCGCCAGCTCTCCTTGATGCGACATGCCCATTTCCACCACTGCTGCGTCGTACTGATCGTCCAGTTGCAGCAAAGTAAGCGGCAGACCGTACTCATTGTTCAAATTTCCTTGCGTTTTCAGTACGCGGAACCGCGCGCCCACAAGCGCCGCAAAGATTTCTTTCGTGGTTGTTTTGCCAAGGGAGCCGGCCACCGCACCGATTCGCCGCCCCGGTTTCGCGCGCCTCCAAATTTCGCAAGCTCGCCACGCCAGCCGGTGCAGCGCGACGAGCGTGTCCTGCACGGCGAATAGCTTTCGCTGCAAAACCGGCGGATATTCTGGTAACCTCTCGCGCGCCACCACCCCGGCCACAGCCCCGCGAGAAAGTGCCTCAGCGACAAAGTTGTGTCCATCGTGACGCGGACCGCGTATCGCGAGGAACAGTTCTCCAGGCCCCATCGCGCGAGAATCAATCGAGACGCCGGCCATCCCGGCCATGGGGTCGAGGCCCGCGGGAAGCGCGACACCCAGAGTTTCGGCCACTTGAATTGCGGTCCACCGCATTGCGTCTCCAATGGGCTAATGGTCGCTCGCAAAACCACTCGTTCGAGAACCGTTTCGAGCACTGCAAATTTCGCGCCGAAAAGGCTACTTTTTGGCGCTTTTCTTGGAATAGCCTTTGCGCCGCAAAATCGCTCGAGCTTTTTCGCGATCGTCGAACTCAAATGTACGGTCGCGCAAAATCTGATAATTTTCATGGCCTTTTCCGGCCAACAAAACGATATCTCCGGGTTGCGCTTCGTCGATGGCCATTTCCAGCGCCAGGTCGCGGTCCGGCTCAATGCGGTACTTGGCATTCACTTTCTGCAATCCCACCACCACATCATTCATGATCAGCAGGGGGTCTTCTTTGCGAGGATTATCGTCGGTAAGAATCACCAGGTCGCTCAAGGCTCCAGCAGCTTCGCCCATCAGTGGACGCGTGGAGCGGTCGCGTTCGCCTCCCGCTCCAAAAAGCGTGATGACTCTGCCGGATGGATTCAGTTCGCGCGCAGTCGTAATCAGGTTGCGAATCGCGTCGTCGGCATGCGCGTAATCCACCACCACGAGGAACGGCTGCCCTTCGTCGATTTGTTGGAAGCGTCCGGGCACCAATTCCAGATTGGCGATTCCCTCTTCGATCTTCTCGCGCGGAATTTCCAGGGCGATGGCCGCACCGATGGCGCTCAAAATGTTGTAGACGTTGATGCGCCCCACGAGCTTCGAGCGCACATCGATTTTTCCCGCCGGCGTGTGGGCGGCGAATGACAGCCCATCAAACCGCAGCGAAAATGTTTTTGCGGTCAGCTCGGCAGTCTCGGTGAGCCCATAGGTAAGCGTGCGCTTCGCCAAGCCTTCCAGACGCGACGAATATGGATCATCCGCGTTGATGACTGCGACATCCGGCACGCCCGCGCCCAGGCCTTCGAACAGGCGGCGTTTGGCGGCGAAATATTCCTCGAAAGTTTTGTGAAAATTCAGATGGTCGCGCGTCAAGTTGGTGAAAATCGCGACCGCAAAGTGGCATCCCCAAACTCGCTCCATGGCGAGCGAGTGCGAACTGACTTCCAGCACGGCATGCGTACCGCCGGCATCGCGCACTTCCGCAAACATCTCCTGCAAGTCCAAAGATTCAGGCGTGGTATTGATGGCTGTGCGAGTCCCGCGCGGAGTTTCATAACCGGTAGTGCCGATACGTCCGGTTATAAATCCCGCGGCGTGCAAAATCGAATCTACCAGAAACGTTGTAGTGGTCTTTCCGTTGGTGCCCGTCACTCCAATAAGTTTCAGAGCACTCGCGGGATGGCCGTAATAGTTCGCGGCTGCGATTGCTAGCGCACGACGCTCTGTGCCGGGAAGGAGTTGAACCCAAGTAATCGCCGCGCTAGCCTCCGCACTTCGCGGCTCGGCGCTCGCAATGGCGATAGCACCGCGCGAGATTGCCTCGCTTACAAATTTATTACCGTCCGCTTTTTGACCCGGCAAAGCGAAAAACGACGCTCCTGGCCTGACTTTCCGGCTATCACAAACCACTGAAGAAATCTTAGGATCTGCAGCTCCGCTGGCGCCCACGCGCTCAATTCCCTTCAACGATTCTTGCAAGCTTACTTCGCGTCTCTTCGGCGACTCCGAGCTGCCTCCCGAATTCGCGTCCGCACACGGCTCCATTACAAATCTCAATTTGCGTTCCTTTGCAGATCTTTGGATCGCGCATCGGCCACCATGCGCCCAAAGCGCACAGCCACCCTGCTTCCCCGGACCATGCGCGTGCCCGCTTCCGGCGACTGTTCTAAGGCAACTCCGCTGCCAATCAGCGACGGCACCAAGCCCAGTCGCGAACACTGTTCTGTCACGCCGCGAACTGTCTGTCCCGCCAAGTCTGGAACCACCACAGCGTCCTCATCGCTAACCGCCACGGTAGTCGCTTCCGAAGACTCCGGTTGATCCTTTGCCGCATTGAAACGCGCTTCATTAATTCCCGCGCTGCTATCTTGGTCCGGCTCGTGCGGGTGCTTGGCATTCTTCGCGGTTTCTACCGTGGATGGCCCCGGAATGTCGTGGTCCACATCCATGTACGCCAGCACCTGCTCCGCGATGCGCTTGAACACCGGACCTCCGATTTCTCCGCCGTGGTGCGCTCCTTCCGGCGAATCGAACACGATCAGTATGGTCAGGGCCGGCTCGTTCACCGGTGCGAACCCCACGAACGAAGCGATGTATTTATTCGGCGAGTAGCGGCCGGTGTTTGGATCGATTTGTTGCGCGGTGCCAGACTTCCCCGCTGCTGTGTATCCATTGAGCTGTGCCAGTTTGCCTGTGCCGGACAGCACCACCGTCTCCATCATTCCTCGAACGGTCGCTGCCGTGGTCGCGTCGGTTACTTGCTGGGGCGCAGGATGGGAAAGAATCAGCGGTGGCGACCCGCCTTGAATTTCTTTCACAATGCGAGGCTTGTAGAGCATTCCCCCGTTCGCCACCGCCGAAATCGCAGAAATAAGTTGCACCGGCGTCACGCTAACTTCCTGTCCGATGGCCACCGAGCCAATGGAACTGGCAATCCAGTTATCTACGGGACGCAATATCCCGCGGTTTTCGCCGGGCAATTCGATTCCGGTCAACTGCCCGATTCCAAAGGAATGAATCACGTCGTAGAACTTCGGTGCACCCAGACGCATGGCCACCTTGATAGATCCAACATCGCTGGAATTCGCCAGTACCTCACGCACGCTGAGAATTCCAAAAGGGTGCCAGTCATGAATCAGCCGTCCGGCCACCATAATCGAGCCCATCTGGCAGTCGATAAGTTCATCCGGATTTGTGACGCCGTTCTCTAGGGCTCCGGTCATGGTGATTACTTTAAAGGTCGATCCCGGCTCGTAGGCGGCCGAGACACCGCGGTCCATACGCACTTGCTCTGAATAGCTGCCTGCATCATTTGGATCAAACGTCGGAGAATTTGCGAACGCCAACAGTTCGCCGGTATTGGGGTTCTGAATCACCACCGTCCCATACCTCGAGTGCGTCTCTTCCATTCCTCGTGCCAATTCTTTTTCGGCGATGAACTGAATGGTTTCATCCACCGTGAGCACCACGCTCGCGCCGGGATCAGCGGCGGCCTCGCGGCGGTCGTACCAACGTCGTTTGCCGTCCGCCATTACCATCATGCGCCCAGGCTTGCCGCGAATCTGCTTGTCAAATGCGTACTCGATGCCGCCAATTCCTTTTTCGTCGGTATCCACGTAACCCAACGCGTGCGCCAGGCTTTCTCTTTGCGGATACACCCGCCGATTTTCTTTCTGGAAGAAAACGCCCTTCAAATTCATGTCATCAATACGTTGGACGGTTTCCGGCGAAAGCTTCTTGGCCAGACGAACAGGCGTCTTCGCTTCTCGAATTTTCGTTTCGATTTCTACGGCGGGAATATTCAGAACGCGCGAGAGCAGTCCGGCAACCAGG
>DATNLR010000125.1:0-101445 GCA_035602755.1 Binatus sp. (SeqCode)
CGTAGGCGTCCAGATACTTTCCGCGCTTCACCAGGTCCAGATAGCCCTGGATCTTTTCGTTCGTGCCGCACGCGTTGTTGCAAGGCGGCAACTTGTCCCGGTACACCGGCCGTATCGAACGCCAGTTGCCGGTGGGAAATAGATCCTGCCCCTTTTCTTGGGTGGGAGCTGGCGTGATGCCGGCAAATGGAACCTTCAGCCACTCTGGTATTTGTGTGCCTTTGGTTGACATGGATTCCTTCCCTAGGCCGCTACTGGATTCAGCGGCAGGATGTGTAATTCTTCAAGTGCCAATTTAAATGCGTGCTGGTTCGCAATCATCGGTTGAATCGTAGCCATTTTCACGATGCCGGTAGTCTTGATAACGGCTGCGATCAACGGAGCTGCGATATCCGGCGCAATCGATTTGTTGCGCTCGGCCGCGCCTTCCGTCGAGAGACGATCAAGCCCCAGTTCTCCCAACCGGTAATACAGCCACTTGTGGTCCGCTATCTTCGCGGCGTCAACGCACACCAGCTGCGCCAACCGTTCGGGGCCCGGCACGAATCGAATCATGTACTCCGGCGTGTAGTGCGTGTTGATCACCAGTGTTCCGCCCGGAGGCATCCCGCGCATGTAATCCCAACCCTTGACCATCGTGCCCTCGACCAGCACCACGATATTGGGGTGCTCGTTTTCGTAGGTGAGTTCGTTCTCCAGTACTTCATCGCTCACGCGGCAATATTTCCGCGTCGGCGCGTTCGTGCGATCGGGATTGTCCACATAGTTTTCCATCGCCTGCGCATGCTTCGCCTCCAGGCGCGCAGACGCTGAGATGGAATTCACGATGTCGCGTCCCTCTTTGTCCATAATGATGCCGCGGGTCCAAACAGTTAGTTCCGTGTAAGCCATGGTTACCCTCGCGCTCTGGCAGATGCGTCCGGACAGGAGTCCCCGGCGCTGTTCTTTACCTTGTTGCCCGACGAGCCCTCTGGATTCAATTGCTTTTGACTGCCGCGATCGGATTCCAGAACGTTCAGGAAATCGTGCCGCAACACAACAAACGGTGCGGCCCGCGTGCCATCCTGAAATGCCGCAATGGCTAGGAGAGTCGCTTTCTTGCAGAGGCTTTCGATATCAGCGCCGGTTAAACCGTCCGTTCGCCCGGCGAATTCTTCGAAATCCATATCGGGCGCCAGCGGTACGCGCTTGCAACAAAGCCGCAGAATCGCTGTGCGGTCGGCCGCGTCCGGTTTTGTGAACGGGATTTTATAGTCGAAGCGTCCGCTCCGCAAGAGAGCCGGCTCGATCCGTTCCGGACGATTAGTCGCCGCCAGCAGGATCACGCCTTTCACATCGCGCAAGTTGTCGATCTCGCGCAGAAGCTGGCTCAGAATTCTTTGAAACACGTCGGTGCCGAATTGATCGGCCCCGAATTTAGGTGCCAGCGCGTCAATGGTGTCGAAAAACAAGATGCACGGCGCTGCTCGTCTGGCTTTCTTAAACACTTCGCGCAACGCTCTCTCGGATTCGCCCAACCATTTCGAATACAGTTGCGGCCCATCGATCGCGATAAGCGGGATCTGTTTTTCACCTGACAGCGCTCGCGCCATCGCGGTCTTTCCGGTTCCGGAAGGTCCAGCCATCAGAATTCCACGCGGCGGTGCCAATCCAACCTGCTCGTATATTTCGTCCCGCATGTGCGAATGCTCGATCACCGCATCCAGCAAGCGCTTTACCTCGTTCAGGCCGCCTAGCGACGCAAAGTTCGTGGTGCTTCTCTCGATATAGAATTCGCGAGTTGCGCTGGGTTCCACTTCCTTCAAGCCGGCCAGAAAATCTTGGCGCGTAACTTCCAGTTCGTCCAGCTCGGTTGATACCGCGCCGTCGGTCTCGAATGGACGGGACGAAAGGAATCCGCGCAAGGCGATCATGCCAACTTCCTGTCCCAACGCTTCCAAGTCGGCACCCACAAACCCGTGAGAATGCTCGGCGATCTCTTTCAGGTTCACATCAGACGCCAGCGGCATCGCGCGCGTATGGATCTTCAGGATTTGCAGCCGAGCTTGGGTATTGGGAACGCCGATTTCGATTTCGCGATCGAAACGGCCCGGACGCCGCAGCGCTGGATCGAGAACCTCGGGGATGTTGGTTGCGCCGATCACGATTACCTGCCCGCGCGCTACGAAGCCATCCATCAAGCTCAGCAGTTGCGCCACCACGCGCTTTTCAACCTCGCCGGAAACTTCCGCGCGTTTGGGCGCCACCGCGTCGATCTCATCGATAAAGAGAATCGAGGGTGAATGGCGTGCCGCTTCTTCGAAAACTTCGCGCAACTTGGCTTCGCTCTCGCCGTAGAACTTGCGCATGATTTCGGGGCCGTTGAGGTGAATGAAGTGAACGCGGCTTTCCGCTGCTACGGCGCGCGCAAGCAAAGTCTTGCCGGTACCCGGCGGCCCGTATAGCAGCACGCCCTTCGGCGCCAGAATTCCCAGCCGCTCAAAAATGCGCGGGTACTTCAGCGGCAGCTCAACGATCTCGCGCACCCGCTCAACTTCGCGCTCGAGTCCGCCGATATCTTCGTAGGAAACGGCCGGCGCTCGCGCTGCCGTTTTCTCGCCTTCCACAACGCGCAGGTCCGTGCGCTTTCCGATCACGACCGGCCCGGAGGGAATTGTGCGCACAACCTGAAAGTTCACCGCCTTGGCAAAAGTCGGCACGCGCACCACGCCGCCCGCCATCACGGGGACGCCAACCAGATCCTCCAGCATCCGCTCCGGCGCAATCGTCGCCGGCGCAGCTCCCACCCACAAAGGCGAAAGTCGAACAGCCACCGCTTGTTCGTGCTCTACAGGCGCGACCGTTACCTGTTCCTGCAAACCTGCGCTGCAATTGCTGCGGCAGGTGCCGTCGATCTGAATCATTCCCTCGAATCCATCGTCGGAAAGCTCGGCGCGTCCCACAGCGACCGTGCCGCCGGTAATTTTCAACACGTCGCCCGCTCGCGCGCCAATTCGCTGCAAGTCGGCAGGGGACAGCCGTGCAATCGCGTGACCGATATCCTCTACACGCGCCTCTGCCACGCGCAGCGTCAGCGTTGTTACGGAAGACGATTTGGAAATTTCCGTCATGGCCTGACGCGCAACCTCTTCCGAGCCTGGCGATCGACTCCATCGAAAATGACCGCTAGAAAGATTCCTGTCAGGAAAATTCCCAAGTCGATTATTTTAGTCGCGACGATCCTGCCCACTGGAAACCTCTCGCTTGCTGAAGTCGTTGTTCAGTACGATCTCTTCCACGTCTTCAATATGTCGGCGCATCGCCGCCTTGGCTGCTTCCGCGTCGTGCCGCTTGATAGCGCCTAGTATCCGCCGATGTCCCGCTAATGATTTTTGCGAACGCCCTTCCACCTGCAAAGACCGTTCGCGCGTGTCGCGCAGTAAGTCCATCAGCGTGTCGATCACCTTCAGCACCACGGAATTCCCGGAAGCCAGCGCTATGCTGTAGTGAAATTCTGCGTCCTCCGCTATCGCGGCTTCTCCCTGATTCTGCTTTTCCTCTTGCCGTTTCAAGATATCTTCCATCTCGGAGATTTCTTCCACCGAAGCGTGAGTTGCTGCGCGCGCCGCCAACGGCGGTTCCAGCATCTTGCGGAAATCCAGCAGCTCGGTTACCTGTTCGCGCTTGCGCTCCAGCGCGTTGGCAAAAGGACTGATCTTGGCCCCCCCCGACAGTTCGCGGACCATGGTCCCAGTTCCTTGGCGCGGTTCCACCAACCCGACTAGTTCCAGGCTTCGAATCGCATCGCGAATGGAACTGCGACTCACTTGCAGCAATTCCGCCAACTCGCGTTCCGAGGGGAGCTTGTCACCCGGCTTCAGTTTTTTTATGATGAGTCGTTCGATCTGCTTGGCGACTTCTTTGTAGACTTTATTCTTGCGTACGACTTCGAAGTCCGATTTGGCTGGTGCGGGCATAGGCAAGTGGTCTGATAAGCGGACCAGCTAACAGACGCAGTATAACCCCGCTGTCAACCCCCTAGCAATAATTTTTATCCCGCGTATACCAGAAAACTAGGAGGCCTTCCGCTGGCTCATTTCGCAGGCGGCAGCGTAGCATGATTAGACAATAACTTGGTAAGACTGTAGACGGTTCGCGTGTAGGGCATATTGACTCCCACCCGCTCGCCCAACTCAATCACCGCTCCCACCAGCGCTTCCAGTTCGGTCGGCCGTCCGGCCTCCAGATCTTGCAGCATGGAAGTTTTGTGCTCCCCTACTTTTTCCGCCCCCGCCATTCGTTGCTCTATGGAAATCGGTAATTCCATCCCCATCTTGTTGGAGACCGCTTCCACTTCTTCCATAATCTTTCGAATCACCGGAGAAACTCCCGGATCGCGCAGGATCTGAACCACCGTAGCGCGAGTCAACGCGCTGACTGGGTTCACCGACGCATTTCCCAAGACTTTCACCCAAATCTCGTGCCGTATCCGGGCAGTAACCGGGCAGCGTAAGCCTGAGGAGACCAGCGCCTCCGCAATTCGCCGGCAGCGATCGGAGCGTGAGCCGTCAGGCTCACCAAGCGTAATGCGGTTGCCTTCGATATGGTGGATTACGCCAGGCGAGGAAATCTCGGTCGAAAAATATACAATAGACCCAACCACCGAAGGCGCTGGAATGGCCGAAGAAATCACCCCGCCAGGATCCACGCGCTCCAGCCGCAATCCTTCCAACTCGCCGCCAAATCCCTGGAAATACCACCACGGAATTCCATTCTGCGTGCTGACAACGGTAGTCTCCCGCCCTAGCACGGGAGCCAACTGCGGTGCAAGTTGCGGCAGCCCATGCGCCTTCACTCCCAGAAAAACAACGTCAACCGGCCCCACTTCTTGCAGCGAACCGGCAATGGCCGGCCGCGCCAGAAAATCTCCCTCGCTACTTTTCACCTGCACCCCATGTTCTTGCATCGCGCGCAGATGGGGCCCTCGCGCAAATAGCGTCACATCAAAACCTGCATTTGCCATGCGTGCGCCGATGTAAGCGCCGATGGCCCCGGCCCCCACGATCAGAAATTTCATGTCTGGTCCGCGAGCGCTGCGGCTACAGTCCGCCGCCGAATTTTTCCAGTCGCGGTAGTAGGAATACTCTTCACCAGGTAAATCTTCTTAGGGCATTTATATTCGGCAAGCAACTCGCGGGAGAACTTAATCAACTCTGCCTCGCTAACTTTATTGTCTTCGTGCAAAACCACGGCCGCAGCCACTTCTTCGCCCAGCGTAGGATGCACGCAGCCAAATGTAACAGCCGCGGACACCGCCGGATGCCGCAGCAAAATTTCATCCACTTCATGCGGCGCTATGTTCTCGCCGCCTCGAATAATGATGTCCTTGATTCTGCCGGTCAGATGCAAATAGCAGTCGTCGTCCAGCATTCCTTCGTCGCCCGTGCGAAACCACCCATTCACGAATGCGCGAGCGTTCGCTTCCGGATTATTTTCATATCCGCGAAATACGTTCGCTCCCTGTATCGCCACTTCGCCTCTTTGGTTGGTCCCCAGGTGATTGCCTTCTTTATCCATGATGCTGAGGCGCAGCCCTATTCCCACACCCACCGATCCTGCTTTCCGATGTCGCGGCGGCAGGGGATTCGTGGTCATTTGGTGCGCCGCTTCCGTCATTCCATAAGCTTCCACAAACGGCACGCCAAACAACCCCTCGATTTTGTGAATAAGCTCTGCCGACAAAGGAGCGCTGCACGATCGCATAAAACGCAGTGTCTCGGCTTCTGGTGGTTTGTGGTGCGCGCGCGCCAACAACACCTGATGCATCGTGGGCACGCCCGAGTACCAAGTGACGCGGTGTTCTTTAACCGTGCGCCAGAAAGAAAGCGCGTTGAACTTGGTGGGGACAATTACCGTCCCTCCCGACAGCAATGTAGCCATGAGCGACGCAATCAGCCCATGCACGTGGAACAGCGGCATGATGCACAGCGAAACATCGTCCGGCGAAAGCGCGTAACTGTTCGCAATATTCGCCGACGATACTGCCAGATTAAAATGCCGCAAAGGAACGCGCTTTGGCCGCCCCGTGCTTCCGCTGGTGTGCAACACCAACGCAATATCGTCAGCACTCGGTTCCGTAACCGAGCCACCATCCCCGGCGCCCTCCAGCCGAACGTTGCCGTGGTCACTCATTTTCACTGACAACACGCGGACCTTCTTATCGGCCGCCGCGCTGCGTGCGTATTCCGCTCCCACCGGTGGACACAACAAAATCTTCGCGTTCGTGTCGCCCAGAAAAAATAGAAACTCCTCGTAGGGATAAGCCAGGTTCAAAGGTGCCGCTGTTCCGGCAATCGACGCAGCCAGAAAACTCACAATAGACGGCAGCCCATTCGGCAGCGCAATCGCTACCGTATCCCCGCGACCGATCCCCACCGAAACCAACGCCTTTGCCATGTCTAGGACCTGCTCCCGCAGCGATTCGTAAGTCACTCGAATGCCAAGCTCGGGAACCACCACCGCCGTGTGGCTGTCAGCGAACTGTAGAACTTCCAACAGGGTGTCAGCTGACTTTAGTCTCATTCGTTTTCGCCTCGGGCGCAGTCCTTCAGTAATCGAATCGGGCGCGCTTGTGCTATCCCGCAGTTACCTGCACTTCTATTCCCCGTCCTGCAATCGCGGCCTCGCCCGTTCCGCCTTATCCCGCGCTTAACGTCCGCATTCCCAGCAGTTTGACACTGAGCGCCCATCGCTCGCGTGCTGTCAAACAAATTCGCTTTATCTCCGTAATAAGCTTTTTGTATTACCCGGGCAAAGACATTCGGAGCTAAAGCGGTGAATGCCGTCCTTGCACAATCAGTTCCTCCGCAATTCGGCGCGCTTCGGGGAGTGTCGCCGCCGCCTGGCGATCGATTTCGCTGGGCAAATCGTGCTGAATCTTCGCCAGCTCTTCGTCAAACAGACGCGTCACTAAAGCCGGAGCGTGTTCCACCGTCTTGCCATCGTCGCCAGAAATTTTCACTTTGTGCCGCACGCGCTGCGCGATCATCAGCCGGTAGATTCGGTCGGTAGCCAAATCTTCCATATAGCCATCTAGCAAGCTCGCGCCCTTTCCGTTCAGCACGCCATTGCGATAACGAATCACCGTGCGCACTGCCGCGCGCGTACCGTCCATGGTTATTTTGCCAACACTCTTCGGGATCGGCCGCAAGTCAGGATGGACGCTCGCCAGCTTCGGTCGTTTTGAAATTTGATTCGGAAAAGGGAATTGCGCCACGGCGATCTCGTTCTGATCCGGGTGGCCTGTCCACGCCCCATCCATCAGGCAGTTGGCCTCATTCTGCTTGTCTTGTTTCAAAACCTTCATCGCCCGTTCGTTTAATTCCGCGTCCGTGCGGCTGGGAAAAAGGGCGGTCATTCCGCCAATCGCATGCGCTCCGTGCTTGTGGCAGATTTCAGGCATCAGCGTCCGGAAATTCTGAAAGAACGCCACATCGTGCGGGATAGTATTGCGGTCCGGCAAAATCCAGCGGGGGTCCTCGATCATAAAATCAATCAGTGACGCCATGTAATCCCAGCGCCCGAGGTTCAATCCCAGGCAGTGCTCGCGCAGATTGAAAAGAAATTCTTCCATCTGATAGGCCAGCGGATGCGCTTCCACCAGTGCCATGCACTTGATGTAGTCTTTGGGCAGTCCTTTGGATTTCGCGAGAGCCTGGAACAGATCGCGCCACCAAAATGCTTCTTCAGCAGACTCGCTCTTGGGGATGTACACCGAGAAGTTGTGCGGCAACGTGGCCGGATCGATTTGGTACCAAATCAGCGCCAGATCGAACAGGGAAGCGGACATCAGCTCGTCCTTAATCACGCCGCCCTGGCTGATGTGCAGCCCGCGGGGCCGCACCCAGGTGACCGTCTTCGAACGATTCACCGCTACCTTTTTGCCTCGCTTCTTGTCGTCGTAACTCAGCTCATATTTATACGCGGCGATCGTGTTTTTTATCGCCAACATGATGTTTTCCCATTTGTTGGCTGTGGAATCTTCCAGGTCGATCATCACCGCGGGAGATCCCGAGTTCAGCAGTTTCACCGTCAACTCTGCGTCGTCCGCCGGACCAGTCATCTGATTGCGCTGATCCGCGCACCAGGCGGGGACTTCAATTCGCCAATCGCTGGTGGTGGCCTCCGAGGCCGGCAAATAATCCGGTGGCTTTCCGCCATGCGACTTGCCCAAAACTTCTCCGCGCTTTTCGGCTAGCTTCTGCTGTCTAGGGGTAAATTCCTTGTGCAGCGGCAACAGAAAATCAAAGAAGCCTTTCGGGAGGTCCCTGTCGGGATTCAAATCACTCGGCGCGTAGTTCATGAGTTGCGGTGAGGCGTGAGTTGTAGTGCCGAGCGGTTCAGAGCGATAAGCCCGGTATCGCGTCATCATGGCAAAACGCGAATGCAGAGTCAAACATCTAAAAGTACCCAAACGCCCAACTTCGCCGGCAGTCAAAGACCCAGTCCGCCGTCTCGCTCCGGTTTCTCTCTAGTTATACGAGGAAGCTCGCGGACGGAGACGGCACCCGCATCTACCGCGCTGTGACAAAAAAATACGCGCTCATGGCCAAGCCAACTCCGATCACCATCGCTCGCACCTTCTGGGGGTCCGCTTTCTGCGCGTAATGCGCTCCGAACCACCCGCCGGTTAAAGCGCCCGCTACCATCACCGCAAACTGCAACCACAAAACAGCCCCGGCCAGGATAAATGTCACCACCGCCGCAGCGTTTATTGCTGCCGCCAGCAGCGTTCTGATCGCGCCCATGGCATGAATGTCCCGCATTCCCAAGGCTGCGAACATTCCCAACATCACAAATCCGATCCCCGCGCCGAAATAACCACCGTAAACCGCCAGTAACAATTCAATAATGGAACACACCGTAATCGCCCGCCACGACGCATTTTGAAGATCATCACTCACGGCGCTGTTCCCGGCGAATGACCGAATCTTATTGCCAAAGGCGAAGAGCAACGTACCGCTTAGCAGCAGCCAGGGAACAAAATGAAGAAAAGTGCGTTGCGGAGTTTTCAGCAGCAGCAGCGCCCCGGCCCAACCTCCGGCAACGCTGGTCACCAGCAGCGGGATCAAAAGACGCTTCGGTACGTCCAACCGTTTTAAGTAGGCGAGGCTACTGGCCGCCAACCCCGGCCAGAGCGCCACGGTATTCGTAGCATTGGCCTGCACCGGCGGCACACCTGTAAACAACAGTGCTGGAAACGAGAGGAAGCTTCCGCCGCCCGCCAACGCATTCAGAATTCCTGCAATCCCAGCAACGAAAAACAGAAAGAGCGCTTGGCCGATTTGGAGTTTCATCAGATATCAGATTACCAGGCGACCACGCAGACGCACGCAACGCCGGCATATTCCCAGCAATTTGCGTGGGTTTCCAACGCTCGTGAAGTGACCGGCTATTGCATTTCCTTGGCTTTCTTTCTTACTGCGGTGAGCAGTTGTGCAGGCAGTGCAGCGTAGCCTTCCTGGATCGCCGATCGCTGGCCATCGGTATATATCCATTCCAGCAGATCATTCAACGCCGCAGCGCGAGCCTTATCACTCAGCGACGTTCGCACGTAAATCCAGGTGAAACTGGTGATGGGAAAAGAATCGCCTCCGGAGGCGTTGGCCAGCGAGGCGGAGAAGTTATTCCACCGTGGCTCCTCCGCCGCATTGCACGCCGCGACGATACTCTCCATCGAAGCCTTCACAAACTTGCCGGAGGAATTCGATACCGCCGCCTGTGAAATCCCGTTCTTCACCGCATATTGATATTCCACATAGCCGATGGCGCCGGGAGTATTTTTCACCTTGTCGGCCATGTCGGAACTGCGTTCCGCGGCTTCGCCAACTGGCCACTTCGGTGATGGAGTCACTCCCACCTGCGAGCGAAATTTGGAACTGACCTTCGATAGGAAATCCGTAAAGACGTAGTTCGATCCCTTCCCTGCGGGTCGGTTCATTACCTGGATCGGAGTGTTGGGCAAGGTAATATCCGGATTCAGCTTCGCAAGTTGCGGCGCATTCCAGGTCTTAATATCGCCGAGATAAATCCCGGCCAACACTTCTCCTGAAAGTCTCAGCTCCTGGTGCGCGTCTGGAAGATTGTAAATGGGGACGATTCCGATGATCACCACCGGCAGTTCGATCAGCCCCCCGTCTTTCTTCTCTTTTTCCGTAAGTTGCGCTTCGCCGGCGCCAAAATCGCTCCCTCCGCGGGTAATTTCCTTGATACCCTCGGTCGTACCAATAGGAACGTATCGAAATTGAGTCTTTGCGCTGCGCTTGCCGTACTCTTGCGTCCAGCGGTTATAAAGCGGCGCCGGCACACTCGACCCGCTACCGACCAGAACCAGTGCCTCTTGCGCACGCACCGAAAATTTGCAAAGTGTGAGGAAGAGAATCAACAACAGCCCGGCAAGCGAAAGTGAATGACGGCTGCAGAGCCGCTGCGCAGCTCTCCATCCCAGGAATGTTTCGAACCACCTCATGCGTACTCCTCCTGATCGTAGCCGAGCGTTTCGAGCAAACCTACGCTCTTGGCCAGCGGGGCCCCCAGGCAGCTAACACCGTAACTTAACATCCTTGAGCGAACGTAAAGGTTAGTGAAAGTAGTTGTGTTGTCAGAACTATAACGTGGCCGAACGTTTCCACAAACTTACCTACGATTCGGGACCATGGGAGATCTCGCCTAGCCTCAGTTGTTAACGCCGGTCGAGTCAATGTCTCGCCTGCCTTGCGCTTCTGCGCTTTCGCCCTTTGTGACGGACAGTGGAGATTACGCGTACTCCCAAGCCAAACAGGCTGAATAAGCAGCAAGCCCAGAGCAACATTCCAAACACCACGACCACCCAATCTCCGGCGTCAGATAACTGCCCCCAGGGGATCAGAAATCGCATTTCGGTCGTCGAATGAAATGAAGCTTAGGTCTCAAACGACTCCTCCGGATCGGGAAGTTTGTCTCCCTCGCGCGCGAACCACACGTAGAGGGTCGGCAAGATGAAAACGCTCATCACTAGATCGGCAATCAAACCTCCGACGATGACAATGGCGAAAGGGCGTTGTGAATCGGAACCGATAGCGTGCGACAACGCGGCAGGCAACAGGCCCAGCGTGGCCACCAGCATCGTCATCATGATCGGGCGAAGCCTCAGGACCGCTCCTTCAATCGCCGATTCCTCGATCGAGTGGCCTCGGACGCGGAGTTGATTGATGTACTCGAGCATGATCACGCCGGTTTGCACGGACACGCCGAAGAGCGCCAGAAATCCCACGCCCGAAGAAACGCTGAAGTTGGTGTGGGTGACCAGTAATGCGAGCACGCCGCCGATGCGTGCCAACGCCACGTTCGCTAGGATCAGCGCCGCCCATTTGAAGGACCGAAACATCGTGTAGAGAATGATGAAAATCACCAGCACCGTTAATGGAACGATGATAAGCAAGCGTGCTTCGGCGCGCTTTTCACTTTCGTATTCACCTTCCCAATCGATGTGATACCCACGCGGCAGCTGAACCGCTGCGTTTACCTTCTCAATTGCTTCCTCGACTGCGCCACCCAGGTCGCGGCCGCGCACGCTGTACTTAATCGCGACGTAGCGTTGATTGCCTTCACGGTAAATTTCCGAGCCGCCGTCCTGCTCTTGGATTTTGCAAAGTTGTGCGAGCGAGACGCGCTCGCCGTAAGGAGACAACAAGCGAATGTTCTCAATAGCGTCTTTCGTTGTGCGGTAACGTGGCAGGTAGCGCAACACTAAGTCGTATCGCGCTTCGCCTTGCAGCACTTGCGTAACAGCGTTTCCGCCGACAGCCGTTTGGATGGCGTCTTGAACATCGGCCACGTTCATCTGGTAACGAGCGGCCTGATCCCGATCTACTTCAAAATTGATGTTCGGCTGGCCGAGGGCGCGGAATACGCCGAGATCTTCAATTCCTTTGACTCGGCGCATGGTATTGACAATCTGATCGGCCTTTTCCTCTAAGAGTTTCAAGTCATCGCCGTACACCTTCGTGGCCAGCTCGCCCTTTACGCCGCTGACGGCTTCTTCCATGTTGTCCTCGATAGGCTGGGAGAAGCCCCATACAGCGCCAGGAATCTTGTTGAGCTCGCGATTCATGGACGCGATCAACGCTTCCTTGTCTTCGTGGAATCCAGGCCGCCACTGTTCTTTTGGCTTCAAATCCACGAAGTATTCGGTATTGAAGAAACCAGTCGTATCCGTTCCGTCATCTGGGCGTCCCACTTGGCTCGTGCATTGAGGCACTTCAGGAAAGGAACACAGTACTATTCGGGCCTGGTTCATCACGCGAATACCTTCGCTGGGTCCCGTGCTCGGAGCTAAGGTGCCGCGTACCCAGAGCGCGCCCTCGTCCAGATGAGGCAGAAATTCAGACCCGATCAGGCCACCCACTGCGAGATAGATAGTCACCACCAAACCAATCAGCGCCGCACCGACCGTGATAACACGATGCTCAATCGCCCATCGCACAGCCTGGCGATACTCTTTTTTCAAGGATTCCATTACCGGGTTGCGCCATTCGCTCACGCCCTTGGCGAATAGCAGGCTCGATAGAACTGGAGCGACAAGCATGGAAAACAGCAGTGCGCCAAGCAGCGCAAAGGCTACGGTCCAGGCCATGGGCTTGAAGAGTCGTCCTTCCACTCGTTGTAGCGTGAAGACAGGCAGGTAAGCCGTGATGATAATGGTAATTGCGTAAAATACCGGGCGCTGCACTTCATGCGCAGCATCCCGTATGCACTGCATGGTCGTTTTTTCGCCACGCGCAGCGAGATGGCGAACGATGTTCTCTACCATCACCACCGCCCCATCCACCACCATTCCGAAATCCAAAGCGCCGAGAGATAACAAATTTGCTGGAATACCCTTGAGGTTGAGGCAGGTTGCCGCGAACAACAGTGCAAACGGGATGGTCAGGGCGACGATAATCGCCCCACGGATATTTCCGAGAAACAAAAACAAGATAATTACGACTAGGATGATGCCTTCCGTCAGGTTGTGAAGCACGGTGTGCGTGGTATAGTGCAGTAAATCGCTGCGGTCGATGAACGGAATCACCTTCACGCCGGGTGGCAGAATGCGATCGTTCAGCTCATCGACCTTCGCGTTAATTCCTCGCAGCGCCTCGTCTGCATTGGCGCCCTTCCGTAAGAGGACAATGCCTGAAACCACATCGCCGTTATCGATGATCTTGCCGTCTTCACGATGAATAGCTCGCGCAAACTGACCGAGCCGAACTTTCGGTCCTTGTGCAACGACGCCGATGTCTTTTATCCGCAGCGGTGTGCCAACCTTGGTGATGACTACTGTGTTTTCGATATCGCGGACATTCTTGACCAGGCCCACTTCTCGAATATTCACTTGCTGCATACCGTTTTCGATAAAGCTGCCGCCAGCGTTCGCGTTGTTGTTGGTGAGCTGCTGTTCGAGCTGGGCCAGGCTGAGTCCATAGGCGATCAACTTATTAGGATCGACGCGAACCTGATATTCCCGTGTGGGGCCGCCGAAGCTGGAAACGTCAACGATATCGGGGACCGCCTTGAGATTTTTCTCGATAACCCAGTCCTCGATCGACTTCAACTCCATCACGTCGTATTTGGGGTTCGTGCTGTGCAGGGTGAAGAAATAAATTTGGCCGACCGGGCTCCAGTCGGTCCCCATCTGAGGTTGCACGCCGGGCGGCAAAGTGACTTGTGAGAGCCTTTCGAGCACTCGCTCCCGGTCCCAGGCATTAGCTTCCTGATCATCGAAAATTAGTTTCAGGTCGGAGAGACCAAAGAGCGAGAACGAGCGCAAATGGACAACGTGAGGGATACCATTCATCACAATTTCAAGCGGAATGGTGACTTGTTGCTCGATTTGTTCCGCCGAGATCCCCGGCCACTGGGTGATGATTTCTACGTAGTTGTCCGCCACGTCAGGATATGCTTCGACCGGAAGTTGATGGAACGAAACTGCACCCCATCCGAACAGCACAAGCGCCGCCGCTAGTACAAGAAACCGATTCTCTAGAGCAAAATCGACAAACTTGCTAATCATCACTGCTCCGATGTGTTTTGTAATTCCAGTGCATTCACCACAACCTGCTGTCCCGGTCGCAATCCAGACATCACTTCCTGCATTCCGTTTGGCAACATGTCTCCGCTTTTCACTTCCACGCGGCGAAATTTGCCAGCGCCCGCGGGGATGTATACCCAATCCCGGTCGTGCAAGCTCAAAATGGAGGATGCCGGTACCGCCGCGTGCATTTCTTTTTTCAATCCGTGAAAGACAGCAGTGACGAACATGCCCGGACGCAACATGCCGGGATTGCTGACCTCGATGCGAACTTTAGCCGTTCGGATATTGGGATCGAGCAAGGCGCCGATATTGCTGATCGTTCCTTTCAGCTCTTGGTTCGGATAGGCGCTAAGCCGAATGTCTGCCAGGTCACCAAGACGCACGCCGGGCAGATCGTTTTCGTAAACATCACAGACCACCCAGACGCGAGACAGATCGGAAATGGTGAACGGATTTGGGGAGGACAGGCTTTGTACACCCGCGGCGTTGGTCACTTGCTGGTCGGTGATCACGCCGGAGACGGGCGCATATATATCTACGGTTCCGGTGGGATGTTTTGGATCGTTGCCGAGAAGCCTGAGATGCTCCGCAGTGGTTTCCAGGGTAACCTTCGCATCGTCTTCCGCATCCTGCGCGGTTTCCAAGTCCGCTTCCGCGATTGCTCCATGCGCGAAGAGATCCTTACCTCGGTCTAGTTGCTTGCGTGCGAGAAGTTCGTCGGCCACCGCCTTGCGGTAATCGGAAAAGCCGTTTGAAACATCGTCGCTCCGAACTCGAAGCAATAGCTGGCCCTTCTCTACCCGGTCGCCCAGCCGAGCGCGGATTTCTACCACTCGGCCGCTGGCCAGCGAGATGACCGGCACCGTGCGTGAAATATCAGGCAGCACACTGCCGGTGGCTTCCAACCACCAAGGAGCGGCATGCTCAACCGCCGCGACAACCGGAAATTGTTCGGGATGCACAACTGTGACGACGTTGGAGTCCTGCTCTTGTTCGACAGAAACGTTAGCAGGCACTCCCTCCGATTCCTCTCCTTTATTGTTCCCACAACCTGCTGCAAGAAATGCGGCAACAAAGGCGAGTGCAGATACCTTCCACTTCGTACATTTCATAAATGACCTCACGCCTGGCTGCTCGGGTGCAGCCGATTTGCGGAAATAATTGTTGTGAAAAGCAGAACCCTTTCGGGAAATGTGGAATTGGAGAAAAGGCGCGGCTTCGTTCGGCAAACCTACACCGAAAAGGTGTAAGAGTGCGGATCTACGGAGCGATAAGCCGAGCGATTAGGAGTGCTGAACTTGGGAGGGAGGCGCGCGTCCCGCGTGAGAAATTACGAAAGAACTGAGAGGAAATCCCGCATTCGAAACGGCGGTCGCATTCGCGCGCTGCCGGAAGAGCGCCAGAACTTCAACTTGCGAGCAGAGCCCAGCTCGCGATTGCGGGGGAACGCCAGCGCAGTCCGTGGCGCGGCCGGAAGTTGAAGCCCACCGTGGGGCGAGTGCACTGAACGCTGCAGGGAAGGCAGCCGGTTCAGCTCGTGAAAAACGGCCGTGGCCGTCATTGAGAAATATCGCCACGGGCTTTCTGAACCATGCTGTGACGAGAACGAGATCCACCGCACGATCTCCGTTCACATCGCGAGCTTCGATCAGCAGTCCGCCGGATGGTCCAGCAAGTCGAATCGATTGGCGCCCGGAGGCTGAAAGCTGCAGTTGGATCCAATAGTCGGTGGTGCCGGAGTCGTCTGGTCCGGTTTGAATGCTGGCCAGATCGGGATGAAGGTCGCCGTCGAAATCCGCGATTGCAAACGGCAGGCCCGGTGCAAGGGTATTAGGTGGCGGATTTTGATCATACGGACTTGCTCCTGCGGCGCCGCCGAGGAGGCTAAGCAGCGACGCTAAAAATAGAAAGCGAAAGAAGAGCGAGCAACTCCTCGAGAGTCTGTGCCTTAGAGCCGGAAATAGACAGAAGTTCGGAGCGAAGCTACGAGCGAGTTTTACCATAACAGTTTTCAGTTTCACCATACCATTCGTCAATCCCTTTGGGAACGAGAAATTCCGCACCGACGTTACACTGTGAGCACGACTTAGGTCGATGCCACCCGCCGTCTGGGATAAAGTATTCTCGGCTCGGTTGCCGGCATCCTTCTTTTCGCCGTTGACTCCCGAACCCGCGCGTCGCACGATACACTCGCGTTCCGCGGAGCAAGTAGCAAAACGGAATCGACATTTGCCAAACCAATCTTGGTCGCACAATGAAGTTGAAGCTTTGGCTCGCGAACTTATGTCCGCGTCCGAGACGGGCCAGATGATCGCTGTTCCTCCGTCCGCGCGCCCCGGTTTCGACCTCAACACCGCTTATGAAGTGGAAGCCAGACTCAAACAGTTACGCGAAGCCGCTGGACACAAACCCGTCGGCCGCAAAGTCGGCTACGCGAACAAGGCCATGTGGCGCGTCTTCAAACTTGCAACCCTTGTTTGGGCCCACCTGTATGACGACACCGTCCACTACGCTGACAATAATTCCTTCATGCTGTCTATCGCGCATCCACGTTCCCTGAAAATTGAACCGGAAATTGTTTTCGGCTTGAAACAGTCAGTCACCGAAGAGCCCGCTGACGCGGGTTTGGCGCTCGCACGCGTCGCCTGGCTTGCCCTAGGCTTCGAAATCATCGATTGCCCTTTCCCAAATTGGAAATTTCAGCCCAGTGACTTCGTGGCCTCCTTCGGACTTCACGCCGCTCTAGTAGTTGGCCAAAAAATCCCCGTGCAGCCCAACAATTCGGTCAACTTACTTGACCAACTTAGCGGCTTCAAATTGCGTATCTCCAAGGGTGGGGAACTCGCTGAACAAGGCTCCGCTGAGAATTCCGTGAGGGGTGCTGAATTTGTAGAGGAAGGATCCGGCATGAATTCCTTGAAAAGTCCCGCGTGGTGCCTGGCCGAACTCGGCGCCGCCATAGCCCGCCGCTTTCCGACCACTCCTTTGAGCGCCGGAGAAATCGTCAGTTCCGGCACCCTAACCGCCGGCCACCCAACCGCCGCCGGCGACCTCTGGACCGCCGAAGTCGACGGAATCTCCCTCCCGTCCCTAATTCTCCGCCTCACCTAATCGCGTTGCGGATCATGGGAATGTCCCGACCGGTGGAAAGGTCCATCATCCGCGTTGAAACCGCAGTGCTCCGCGCGGTGCAACTTTTCGAGTTCTTCGCTCACCTTGGAAGTAGTGGCGGAATTTCCGATGCGGGCATCGATTTTGCAGAAAAACGCCACGCCGATGCCTATGGGCTCGAGACTGCGATGATGGATGTTGGCAGGAATGATGTCAGGAGCAAGCTTCTCGCGTTTAGCGACCTAGTCCATCTCTTCGGTGACCCTGCCTTTGCGCGCAAAGTACATCTGCGAAGAATTCCTTCCGCCGCCATTCATCACCGCTGCACGCTTTTCGATCCAAGCATCCCGCCTAGCCATAAAGACCTCACGTTTATCCGGAAATTTTCAGGCCGCCGAGCGGTGCGCGTTAGGGCATCGCGGCGCGAAACCAACTACACGTCCCGCAAAATGTTTTCTCAATTTGATAAAACCCCCGCTGCGTGTAGTCCATACGCAGCAGCAGAAAGCTCAAAAGAGGTAAATGTCACAATACCCTTGACACGCCCCAAACCCTATGCTAAGACCTGCCTGCTTTTTGTAAAAAGACTGGTTCGATTAGCGGACCAGTCTGCCAAGTTCGATACGAACCGAGACAATTCAAGTTGAGCAACGCAGGTGAACGAGACGATCTGCGGGGGGAGCAGGTCGCCAAGTGGTCGTTTACGTATAGCGCGCGATTGCGGAGGTATGCCTATGGATGCGTCTCTAGCTTCCTCTGTTGGTCCCGCGCATATTCCCAATTGTTGGATTGAATTAACTACCGGCTGGTCGGGAAAAAGGTCGTCGCGAACCTGGAGTTCGGTTTGAAAAATCTCCGCGGAGGGGATAATTATGCGCTCGCTTAAGTGGTCGTTCCTGCTGGTGACCTTGTTTTTCACCGTAACTGGTCCGGTAGCCTTTGGTCAGAGCGCTAAACCCGCTGACGACTCGACGCAGCCCAACCCAACGCCGAAGGCTGCAACCGAGGAGGAGGTCCAGCAATTGCGCCGCGAGGTCGCGGAGCTAAAAGCTCAGATTCAACGCCTGGTCGCGGCGAGCTCGCCCGCGCCGGCTGGTGGCGCGCACCTGGTGCAGGCCACCTCCGCAGCCAGCCCCGATGCCAATGCCTCGACTGCTGCGCCCGCGGCTAGCAGCGATGCCACCGTGAGCGCTGATTCCTCTTCGCCTGCCGCGGCCACTCCCGCTGACATCGACGCTCTGCAAAAAGAGATCGACGTTCTTCAGAACAAGGCTAACAGCACGCCCACCCCGACCGCCGGATTTAACGGAGAGCACTTCTTCCTGAGGAGCCCTGACGGCCAGTTTACGATCATGCCGGTCGGCTATTTGAATGCGCAATATACTTTCTACAATGGCGACGGCGCGCCTTCGGACACATTCGCAATCAGACGCGCACGATTTGGCGTGCAAGGCAACTACGGAAGCCAACTGGATTACGCATTCCTGTTCGAGACGGCCTCCTCCCTTACAATTCGTGACGCCTACATCGATTTTAAGCCTTGGAATTGGTTCAAGATCATGGGCGGCCAATACAAGGTGCCGTTTTCGATGGAAGTTGGAACGGGTGACACGAACGTCGAGTTCGCAGAACGTTCTATCAACACCGTATTGTACCCCGACGCTGGAGGAGCTTTCCGAGCGCCTGGTATTGATGTTCACGGCGATTTGTCCGATGGGCGTGCGCAGTACTGGGTCGGAATTTTCAACGGCCAGGGACTACTCACGGCTTCCACCACGAACGAAGTGGAAGTTACCGGGAGAGTTCGCTTCGCACCCTGGAAGGATACCGACAGTATCTTTCTGAAGGGCTTTTCGTTTGGCGGTTCCGCAGAGCATAGCCGATCCAAGGGTCTCGCAAACGAACTCAGCTTTAGCGGACTGTTGACCGACGGTACCTACACTTTCTTTCCGCAGTTCCGAATCAATGGCGGAGTGGAGCGTTATAACGGCTACTTCTCGTGGCTGCGTGGCGGGTTGGGTATTCGTGGAGAGTACACCCAGCTGCTACAGAAGCGCAGCGACATCGGATCACTTACGCCGGGCGGCATTGGATTCAACACTCTTCCCGGAGTTGTGGGCAAGGGAACCTATCTATCAGCGACATATTTGTTAACGGGCGAACAGGAGCCGGAAAACGCCATCCCACGCGTAAAGCATCCTGTGATTGGTCCCAATTCTCCGGGTGAAACCGGTGGCCCGGGTTGGGGCGCGTGGGCGCTGAAGGCACGCTATGCGTGGCTGCAAGGGCGGGCGGGAGGTGCAACCTGCGACGCTACCACTACGCCGGCTTGCCCCATTACGCCTGTTATAGAACCAACCTACAGCGACCACACCACGCAATGGACGTTTGGTTTTAACTGGTACCTGAATTACTGGGTTCTGGTGAAATCAGACTTTAACTTAAACCAGCTCCATGACCCAAGCGTGGCCGGTATTCTGCCGCGCAATTACTACGTGTTCATTGAAGGTATTCAGTTCCGGTTCTAATTAAAGTTCAACCGCCTGGGGTGCGTTGACTGCTGGTTGTCAAGGGGGCCGGCATGAACGAACCCGAGAGCGTTGCAAATTCGAGGCGCAGGTTGCTTGAAATAGTAGTTCGGCCCCCGGCAAATATCGTTGGAGGAAATTCGATGAAATCGAAAACGCTTCCCCTTCTTGCATTCGTCGCGCTGTTGGCTGTGTTCATCCTGAACAGTTGCGGCAACAGCGAGGCCAATTGTCCGGTCTGCGGTACGGATAAGAATGGGACAATTGGATTGATTGACGTCATGCTCGTGCCGGAACACAACCCCAACGGCGAGCCTGGCGGACCATTCAACATCTTCGACATTAGCTGGGTAGATCCGGTGAACCGCAATTATGTGGTGTCGGACCGCATCGGTCTCGACGTTCCGGTGTTCAACACTGTTTCGAACATCGCCTTGTGGGCCATCGGCGGGGACAATTCCGTCGCCGAGGCGGGAAATAACGCGAGCGCATGCTGGTTCGATCCCGCGCTCAGTTTGCCAAATGGTCCGGTTGCAACAATTCCTCCCATCACAACGGCGCAGGGTAACTTCACGCGGTTCGGATGCAAAACGGACGGATTTCGCCTACCCGGGTTCTTCGGGCCCAACGGTCACTTCGGTGGTTTCGTAGGCGGCCAGTGTTGCGCCTCCCGCGCCAATAACCTGAATCCTTTGTCCGGTCCGAACGGAATGGAAATATCGGGGGACGGGAACTTCCTGTTCGTCGGCAATGGCAGTTCGGAAATGTTGATATTTGATTTGACCACGATGATTTCGAGCGGCTATACCTCTGCTCCATTGTTAACAGCTGTGATACCCACAGGCTCCTCTCCCGATTATGATGGGCCCACCGGAATCTCCGGGTGCATGGCGTCCGCAAATGGAAGAGCGTTCTCCGACCCGAGCTGTGGCGATCTGCGCGGTGATGAAATTGCGACAACCGGCAGCGTCGTGACTTTTCCGCAAGACGGCTCCAGTCGCTACCTCGTTTCGATCATTAACGGAGACCCGGGACTTCCATTTGTCACTATTATTGACGTTACGGGCGTTGTAACCAGAACGGGAACCGACGCGCAACAGCATTGTCTCGCTTATTCCCAAGTTACGAACCCGCTGGCTCAGGATCCTTTTAGTCCCGGTATCAGTACCTATGTCCTGGGTCCCGGAGGCGCCACAATCACGACAACTTTTCCGGCGAATTTCTCCTCCTGTGTTGTGGGGCAGATTTACTACGATGGCGCCTACCCAACGGACAACACGGTGGTAGTGGATGAGAACAATGGTTTCTCTTGTCCCGATCCTTCGCTCCAATTTTTCGGTAGCACGCCAGGCGTTCCTGGTCCACCTGTCCCATCGGGCGTATCTGGGGACGCGGCCGGTTTTAACCCGACCGTTCCTTGCCATCACGGGCCTATCGTCCGCAGCTCGGCTCCTAACACTCCGACCAATGGCATATACTGTTCGACTCCGACTTCCTTCCCTGACTGCGCCGGAACTGTTTCGCCGGCAGGTCTGGGCGGAATGATTTACTATCCGCCCTTAAACATGTTTTTTATAACCAATGGAAACGAGATCGGCGACATCACGGTCGGCAGCGTGGATGTGATTGATCCGCTCCACCCCATCACGGTCGGAGGCGTCACTCAATATGTACCTGCGATCGTAAATAGTTATCCGATTTACAATTGCATGCCGACGGGGTTGAATCTCGGGCCGGGCACGGATGTTTTGGTCGGCTGCGCCGATCACGATGGCCGCGCGTTCGCGCCCTCTACGGTCATCATCAACGGTACGACTGGCGAAGTTCTTACCACTATCAATTACGTCGGTTTCGTTGACGAGACCTGGTACAACCCGGGCGACGGCAACTACTACCTAGCATCGAGAGACATGCCGACCGGTCCGGTTCTTGGAGTGATCAATGCCAAGACCAGACTGTGGCTGCAAAACGTGCCCACCAACGGCAATGCCCACAGCGTGGCGGCGGATCCGATTAACAATCACATTTACGTGCCGCTACCGTCTGGCAGCAGTGCCAACTGCCAATCAGTAGCAGCGGATGGCTGCGTCGGCGTGTACGCGGCCCAGTAGTTGATCGAGTTTTTTTGAATCGAAGGCCCGGTTCCACTTTAGTGGATTCGGGCCTTCGTTTTTCGAGGCAAAGCTAGCGGACCATAGTTTCCTGGTAGCGCATCATCTTCCAGTCCCCATCGCGGTTGGTCCAAAGCTCGCCGATGAAAACCCTGCGGAAATGCAGGGACGAACTCTTAGGGAATTGCATGGTGCTCTCGTAGGTTACGAAAGCGTAGTGTGGGCCGAGGGGCTGCACTTGGAACATCTGAAGAATGTAATCGGTGTACATACTGTGTTCCACTTCGCGGACCGTCTGCAATTTATTGCGTTCACCATCTCCATCGGACTCGACGGCCTGGAAGTCATCGGTTAGAAAAAGTGCGTAGGCGTCTTTATCTCGTTTCTTGAACGCCGCCCAGGCCGCTCGTATTTTTGCTTCGAGCAATTCGGCCAGCTTGGACTGAGCGGCGTCCAGCTTCTGTAACGGCACGAACGCGGGGGGCTTGTCCGGCGCCGGGGGTTGCTGTGCGAATGCAAAACAAGGAAGCGCAAGCGCGATAAATGCACAAAGAATGCAATTCCGCATTTTTTTCTCCTCGATTGAACGTGGCGAATCTTACAAGTCCGTCGCTTTACAGTCAAAGCAGAGTTTTCGGCATGCGCGCTTTACTTTGTGACGCAACAGTCAAATTGTCGCGTAAATATCTTTTGGCTAGTATGAAAGGGTGGAAGTTCGTGACCATGCCTTAAAATTCGGGACATTGACACAGCTTAGGACGGTCATTTCGCGCAAGTCCAAGGAGATTAAATGACGAAGCCAATTCTACTATTTCTATTCTTGCCGCTTGCCTTAGTGTCATTCGGATTGCCAGCGACGCCGCCGTTTCAAACACAGCCAGACCATGTGTGGCGGCAATCTCTAAAGACGGACGCCTCCCGAGGGACGGCATACGATCAATACACGCTGACGGGCAAGTTCCTTAAATCGCCCAAGAATGGAGACCTCTCCAATCGTCCCGCTTTGGTGATCGACTGCAACCCGCCCAAGGAAACTCGCAACGGCAAAGGCAAGTTCGAATCCGCGAGTTTTCTACTTGGTACAGGCCTGAAGATTCATTACGTAGAGCCTGCGGAGATACATGGAACGTCTTATTTCCCGAAGGTTTTCGTCCGATACCGCATTAATGACGGCAAAGATGTGAAAGAACAGTGGGCGCCGGGGAGCGACAAGGCTTCAGCATTGATCACGAAAGACACGATGAAGAAACTGCTTCGGGCTCAAACTGTTGATTTAACCACGAACGACGACACCGGAGCGACTGTAGTGATGAAGTTTGACATGCCCGATCCGGCGCCCGTTGCTCAGGGCTGCAACGTGGATGAGTAGATTGTTTGTCCTTAGACCAGGTCAAACTTCAATTCGCCGAGCTTTTCCAGACTGCACGCGACTTTATCGCCCGGCTTGAGCCACACTTGCTGTTCCTTGGGTTTGCCTTGAATCACGCCCTGCGGAGTGCCGGTGAAAATGATGTCGCCGGGTTTCAGAGTGATGACGCGGGAAATATAGGCGATCATCTTGCGCGTATTGAAGATGAAGTCGCTCGTGTTGGAAGATTGGCGCGTCTCGCCGTTCACGCGACACTCCAGCTTCAGGTTGTCGGGATCGATTTGATCAGCGGTAACCATGTAGGGACCAATCGGCGCGAATTGATCCGGCGTCTTGCCCACCATCCACTGCCCGCCGGTTTCAAGCTGAAGATCGCGAGCGGTGAAATCGTTGCCGGTGGCATAACCAGCGACGTAGGAGAGAGCGTCGGCTTCGCTCACCACTTTCGCTTCGCGTCCGATCAACATTACTAGTTCCACTTCGTAATCGAATTTCGTGGCGTAATCCACCGGCAGCTTTATCGTGCCGTTGTGATGGTTAAGCGTGGTATTGAACTTGTTGAAGAGCACCGGTTGCTTGGGAATTGGCGCGCCAATCTCCATGGCGTGCTGGCGATAGTTCAAGCCCACGCAGACAATTTTTTGCGGGCCCGTGACCACCGGGCCGTACTCGACCGAGTCTTCTCTAAGGAATGCTTTTTGCACAGCCTTCGTCTTGGCGGCCGCGTCCACCAAGGCGTTTAGGCTCGGTCCATCTTCGTTCTGAAGCAAATCGTCGGTGGTGGCTGGCGCATGCATACGCAGAATCTTGGACGCTTCGACTACATCGAGTATTCCTTTTTCGTTCTTCACGCCCAGACGGCATTCCGAGCCGCTACGAATACTCAGCAAGGTGAGTCCATGGGCCATGCCGCGCGAGTCTGTGGGGGTAGGCCTCGGTTGCGAGGATGCGGCGGGCAACCCGCCAGTCACTGCCAAAGCGCAGATCGTGCCGGTATCCTTCATGAAATCCCTTCGGTTCCGATTCATGGCAGTATCTCCTTCAGATCGTTGAGTTTCTCCCCGTCGGGAGGTTAGATGGCCGGGATTATAAATCAACCTGTGGCCATTAATTAATGAATGATTTAGAGCGTAAGGGCGAGAGCGAGGTATTTTACAGGGTTTGGCGGATAGCAAATATTTGGCGTAAATATGAAAATTGTCACAAGCGCGTTGCTAGCCAACCGCGAATTCGGCTATTATCCATTCCCATCAACGGCCTCGGCAAAATCGTGGTTTGAGTTCAAAGGAGCGAGAAAATGACGAAATATTTCGCAGCGCGTTGGGTTCGCAAGATGGTCTTTCAAAGCGCCGCAATCGCTGCAACGGTGGCTATGTCGCCTTCTTTTTTGGCGAATTGCGGCCGCGCGGCAGCTCAAGACGACAGCAAGCAGGTGACGAAAGACAAGGTTGTTGTATTAGCGCACGTGCCGGTGCCTGGATCAGCAGTGCGGCAAATTCTTGTGCAACAAGAAAAGGGCAAGCAATACCTCCTGTTGCAGCAGAACGTGCATTTCACGGTAGTGGATGTGACTGATCCTAAGAATCCACAGATTGTTGACCGTGTGGCGGAGAAGGGAAAATTGGCTGAGGTAGGCGCGGGACTTGCGATCTCTGTGCAATCCGACCAATCGGCACAAGGAAGCGTTCCCACACAGACGGTGAGGCTAGTTGATTTGGGCGATCCGAAGAATCCGCGTGTAGTGAAGACGCTCAACGGCGTCACCAGTATTTACTCCGATGACGGGCGACAGTTGATCTACGTGACTAACAGTGAAGGATTGTGGATCATCAAACATTACGAGACGTTTCGGCTTCCTTACTGCACCACGGAATCGGCGGAAAATACTGTGGCCCAGTGCCAGTAGAGGTATAGAGTCCTGAAACCTAACTCAACGAATGCGGGAAGCTTAGTGCTTCCCGCATTTTTTTTTACAGTTAGGATGTTGTATTTGACTTGCTACGCGTCGCATCCTACTATTTCGTCTCTCGCCGCTGATTCGTCGGGACTTAGTTAGGTGGTCGCTCAGGAGGCGCTCGTGGAGGATTGGCAGTACGCCCAGGCTACCCCGGTAGAGGAGTTGGCTCAGCTGCACTATTTCACGATGACCAAGCAGGAGGACGGCCGCGACATTCCGTTCATTATCACCGTAAAAGAGTTTGCAGTGCCGCCGAAAGGACAGCACCTTCGCTTCTTCGCTGAAGCAGACAAACGGGTGAATCAAAAAAACGCGCCATTTGTCCCTTCCGGTTGGGGAGATTCCACGTTGAAAGCCCTAGCCGACTGCATGCGATTGATCCGACAGTTCCCGTTCGAAGGATAAATCCCCGTTTTTGGCTGACTGGTTTCGCGGCCTCGCATTTGCGGTAGCTTGTCTTGCGCTTGCGATGATCATGAGCTAGTCTTGCATTCCCGCATCCAAGCCAATTGTTTCGCCATTGTCAAAATTCTGCCAGGCAAGAACTTTAGCTGGCGAGTTGTGTTTTTATCGCTCGGAGGTAAACGGATGCATCCCCAGCTGGCTTTTGCTTTCCGGATTCTAATTTTCTGTAATTTCTTAACGTTTTGGCCACAGATGGCTGCTGCTCAAAGCGACTCAGCCACTCTGACGCAGGTTTGCATGCCTAAGGTGACTGCGAACGTTGTAGTCGCGTCGGCAAAACAGGGTTATGACGCAGGGCAGCGCGCCCAACCTCCGATTACCGATACATACAATGGCTTCGCTTGGCCCGACACGCCGCTCGGTGTGCTGAAGACTGCCAACGGTTACGAATTCTTTGGCAGCGACGGGGGCGCGCACTATCGGCAGTTGTGGCAGGGAGAATATGTTGGTAACAACAAGTCCGGCTCAGTTGTCACTACTCTGGGCACGCTAGACAACCCGCTGGGGTCTGGTGATCCGGAAGATGTAAGCGTCTCACCGAACCCGGATCCCGGCGTCAACTCGAACTACGTGAGCTATGGCTACCTGGGCGGCGGCCCGGTATTTCAAGTTCCGTCGGGCATGCCCGGTGCGGGCAACCTGCTCGTCACGTATCACGCCGAGTTACCAGACGACGCGCTCTACGCCGCTCTCGGGTTGGCCATCTCTTCCGATAACGGCCTCGACTGGACGGACTTGGGAGAAATCATTCGTCTAAACCAGGCTTACGCGGCGGGACTCGACGGCTTCGAAATTGGCGATGGCCCGCTCGTACTGTCGCCCGACGGCAAATACTTTTATCTTTATTTCCCGGACTGGATAGCCAACGGTACACTTCACATCGTCAGTGCGAATGGTGTCTCTACGAGTACGAAAGTCTCGGTTGCGCGTGCGCCAGTTGCCTCGGTGCTCGAAGCGGCATTTGGCTCCTCACGCCCGCATGCCGTTCCGTTTGAAAAGTTTTATGAGGGCAATTGGCATCTCCAACCTGCAATCGGGGGAGCCTCGACCGATCTCAATCCAAAATCTGCCTATCAGGGCTACCTCGACATCCACTTTAATAGCGCGATTCAGCGCTACATAATGATCATTTCCAACGACACCACGTTCGGCTATTCGGAGTCCATCGACGCCCTGCATTGGACCTGGCCCACGGCGCTTGGAACCTTCGGGCCCATCGCGGCCTATCCCACCGCCGTCGGACTTGGAGAGGATCCCCATATCCTCGGTGAAAATTTTTACGTATACTTCACCTTTCTGCCGAGCGATGGGTGGAAGGGCGGCTTGCTACGGCGGCTTTCGGTCACCTGTCCGTGAGGCTTTTCGACGCTTCCCGCCAAAAAACTCGCAAGAGAGGCTCAAATCGCGTGATGCTAAAAAAGCAGGAGATTAAGCCGGGAATCTGGGTGTTCGAAATGAGCGGACGCGTCCAGATGGGCGCCGATTGCAAACGTGTGGACCAGGAAGTGGACAGTCACATCGAGAAGAAAGAGACACGCATCATTTTTGATATGCATGATGTGGATCACATCGATAGCGCGTTCGTCGGCCAAATCGTGAAATCGTTTACGCGCCTGTCAAAATCCGGCGGTACGCTTCGCCTTGCACGTGTAAGAGGTATGGTGGAAGGGGTCCTGAACATGACCCAGGTAAATCGCGTGATTCAGGTGTTTCCTACCGCGCAAGCTGCCTCCGAAGATTTTCCTGCGCAGAAATAATCCCTGCGAAGTAAGCTCACGAATATGTTGTGCTGCTCAAAACCTTCTGTGGATTCCATTAACGCGTTCATATCCGCACAGCAGAATGGGACGTTTTCATACCTTGAAGTTGGCAGTTCCCGACAACAAGCTCCTCCGGGATATACCATCGACCATAATCGAATGAATCTGGGTCATGGAGTAGAGGCATTCCAGCGTGCCAAATCTGCCATCAGAGGGTGGAAAATGTTTGAAATGCCTTGGATTCAATTATGCTGGAAGACCTCTATCGAACCTGGTTCCACGGTTACCGTTCTCGTCTCGCATTTCGGATTCTGGTCCATGAATGCCTGTCGAATTGTTTATGTAGTCGAAGATGACGCTGCGCCTGAAAGATATGGCTTCGCTTATGGGACGTTACCCGACCACGCGGAAATAGGAGAAGAGCGCTTCACGGTTGAATTCAATCCGGATGATCAAACGGTTTGGTATGACATTTACGCATTCTCACGGCCTCGCATGTTGACGCGTTTGGCTTATCCTCTTTCCAGGGGTCTGCAAAAACGATTCGCCAGAAACTCGCTGGAGGCCATGCGGCAGGCGGTGCAATCGCGCTAAGCGTTTTGCCCGGCTATCTCGCCTCCAGTAGGGCGCTCGCGATTCGGCGTCCCACGGCTGGCGCGATCATGCGCACTTCATCCATCAGACGGGCAAATTGTTCGGGGTACATTGATTGCGCTCCGTCAGACAGAGCGCGCTCAGGGTCTTGATGAACTTCAATCAGCAATCCGTCGGCACCCGCTGCAACCGCGGCCCGAGCCATGGGCGGAACTTTGTCGCGACGTCCTGTGCCGTGCGATGGGTCCGCCATCACCGGCAAGTGGGAAAGCTGCTTGATCACGGGAATCGCCGCAATATCCATGGTGTTGCGCATGTACGTGTCGAAGGTGCGAATGCCGCGTTCACACAGAATTACATTGTAGTTTCCGCCAGACATGATGTATTCCGCGCTGAGCAACAGTTCTTCAATGGTCGCCGACATGCCACGCTTCAGCAGCACCGGCTTGCTGGTTTCTCCCAGCGCGCGAAGCAGGTAATAATTTTGCATGTTGCGCGCGCCTACTTGCAGCACATCGACATACGGGAGCATCAGCTCAATTTGCGAAGGATCCATCACCTCACTGACGACCAACAAGCCGTTCTTATCCGCGGCATCACGCAATAGCTTCAGTCCTTTTTCGCCCAGGCCTTGAAAAGAATAGGGCGAGCTTCTGGGTTTGAATGCGCCACCGCGTAACAGTTTCCCGCCGGCGTGTGCTACAGCCGTGGCGATTTCATGAATCTGTTCAGGCGACTCTACGGCGCATGGCCCGCCGGCCACGATCACTTCTGTTCCCCCCATCGAGACGCCTTTGCCCAGTTCGATGATCGAGCCCTCCGGCCGAAAATTACGGGAGGCCAGCTTAAAGGGGTGCGTGATGCGTATGATTTCCTCCACGCCTGGCGCGGCCAGTAAAGCTTCGAGTTGGCTCTGATGCTGCGCGCTGCGTCCGACTACGCCGATCACGGTTCTTTCTTCGCCGCGGCTCAGATGCGCCTGGCAGCCGCACTCTCTGATCCGTTCCACTACGTGGTTGATTTGTTCTTCGGTTGCGCCCTGCGCCATGTTGACGATCATCGTTAGTCTCCCAAGTTACGATGCGTTGCTGTTTTCAGTCTTCGCAGAAACGTAAGAACCTAAAATCCGTAGGTCTACCGCGAGCTTTTTTAGTTCGTCTAACGCCGCTTGAACCTCCGGATCGCTCGCAGACGCCTGCAGGTCCAAATAAAAGCGGTATTGCCAGGGAAGCCCGCGAACGGGCCGGCTTTCGACCTTCATCAGATTAATGTTTCGACGCGCGAAAGGTTCTAGTGCGTAAAATAGCGCGCCGGGGAGGTGTGCAAGCCTGAACACCAGAGAAATTTTGTCCGCTCGCTCTGGCACCGTCTCCGTCGCCGGCGCCAGCAGGACAAACCGCGTGTAATTCTCGGGATCGTCTTCCAAGTTCTCGCAAAGAATGTGTCCACCATATATTTGCGCGGCGCGTTTACTGGCAATGGCAGCTCGCTTGCGATCTTCAGCTTGGACGATCTCGCGAACGCTTCCCGCCGTATCGTCGGTTGCAATTCTTTTCAAGGATGGTCGCGAGCTGAAAAACTGCTCGCACTGCGCTAAAGCTACGGGATGCGATTCCACGACGGTTACATCGTCAAAAGTCGATCCCGGCGGGCCGATTAAGTTGTGCTGCACGCGAATAATCACCTCGCCGATAATCGTGCAATCGCTCTCCACCAATAGATCCAAAGACCTTTGAACCGGACCGGCCAAACTATTCTCGATAGGCGCCAAAACGTACTCCGCTTTGTGTTGCGCAATTGCGTTGAAAGCAGCTTCAAAGGTTGGAAGCGGCACGAGAGAAACTTCGCCTCCCAATAACCTTATCGCCGCTTCTTCACTGAAGGCACCGCGCTCGCCTTGAAAGGCCACGCGCTTGTCCCTGGAAACCTTCATGCCACCCCCGGCTTTCGCCGCGGTGGTCGAATTGCAACCGGATTTGTTCGGTTGCCATGGGATGCGGAAACGTTTTTCGATTTCGCTGCGGCGCCGTAACCGTGACTTTTCTGGATACGAATCGATTCATCCAAAATAAGCTGATAGATTTTTCCGACCGCCTCGCTATCGAGCGGCCCCGGATTCCGTTTCTTCATGCGGGAGAGAATCTCCCGCTCGCGCGCCGGGACGCGAAGCAGCAGGCCAGCCTGTCCCTTCAGCTTTCCAACCTCGAGCGCAAAGGCCGCGCGCACGTTCAGGAGATGCAGCAGTGTGGTGTCGATCGCATCGATCTTCCTGCGCCAGTCTCCAATCTTCAATCCTCGCATCCGGCCTCCTCGGAATATCGAAAACAATTTCCAAGCCTGTGGCGTGAAATCGTCAAAACTTTTGAGCTACAAAATCTCGCGCCCCAAATCTTGCTTAAAACAAAAAAGGCCGCGTCCTCTTCGGAGGGTCGCGGCCGGTTCTTAAGACCTCTTGCGGTGTTTGCTGCTATTTTCTTAGATCATCCGCGCGCGTCTCGCCGGGCCGCTTCCCCTATAGGAGAAGCGGTAAGTAAAGGCGAAACAGTAATAAAACAGACGCATCGCGGGTTCCAGTTTTCCTTTCGGCTAACACACTCGCGGAGCCGAGCGGCAACTATATCCAAAGCCTTGCAAACGCGTCAAGCGTTCGATTGTAAAAAGTTGTGAAGCGTTCCGTTACAAATCGATTCGAACCCGCGCAAGTCCAGCGGCGATTCGCACGCCAGATTCGGCAGCTCAGGCGCTGTGGCTGAGTGCGGCCAAGGGAAGCGCAGAGAGGTCCAGCTCCACTTCATCTATATAGCACCAGCCCCAAGTCTCTCCGGGCTCGAACGACTTCATGATGGGATGCTTGGTAGGATGGAAATGTTTGGTCGCGTGTTTGTTTTTGGACGAATCGCAGCAGCCCACGTGCCCGCACTCCAAACAGAGGCGCAAGTGAACCCAGGTATCGCCCATTTTCAAGCATTCCTCGCAGCCATTGGGAGTGCGCGGTGTTACATTTCGAATCTGATTCATATGTGTACAAGCCGCCATAAATAAATCCTCCTTTACGATCGGGACCGAGCTTCAAAACCTAGGTGCTAGTTAAATAGCGATGCACGAATGTAACCGCCATGGCGCCTTCGCCTACAGCCGAAGCGCACCGTTTCACCGAACCGTGCCGCACATCACCGGCTGCAAACAGTCCAGGCATGCTCGTTTCCAGGTAGTAGGGCGAGCGTTCCAACGGCCAGTTTTGCGCGCGAACGCCATTGAGCGACAAGTCCGGGCCGGTAACAAGATAACCGTCGGAGTCGCGGCAGATCCCAACGTCTCTGGCCCAGTCGGTCTGCGGCTCGCCGCCCAAACACAAAAAGAGCCAGCGCGTCTGGAAGGTTGTTTCCTCACCTGTTTGATTGTTTCGCAGTGTGACCGAGTGCAAGACATCGTCGCCGTGGAGAGCAATCACTTCGGTGCGCGATAAGACCTCGATATTCGGAGACGAATGGATGCGGTCCACCAGATATTGCGACAGAGTGCGACGCAAGCAATCAGCTCGAATCACAATGGTGACCTTTCGCGCGAACTTTGCAAAGTGCATGGCAGCTTGTCCTGCCGAATTGCCGCCGCCTACGACGAATACGTGCTCGTTGGAACAGAGTTTCGCTTCGCTGGCTCCCGCGCCGTAATACACGCCTACGCCATAGAGATTATCTTCGTTCGGCAAGCCGAGCTTACGATAGCGCACGCCGGTGGCGCAGATGGTCGCATGGGCGACAATTTTTGTGCCGTCCGCGAGATAGCCTGTTCCTTTGCCCGGTTCAAATTCGCCGCGCACTCCCTCGCGTAGCATCAGAATTTCCGTTCCGAAGCGGCAAGCTTGCTCGCGGGCACGTTTCGCCAGGTCGGCGCCGCTGATCCCGTCTGGAAATCCCAGGTAGTTTTCAATCTTCGAACTAGTCCCGGCCTGCCCGCCCACAACGGAGCGTTCAACCAGAACGGTCTTCAAGCCTTCCGATGAACCGTACACGGCGGCGCTTAATCCCGCCGGACCCGCGCCATAGATTGCGAGATCGTATTCGGCTTGTGACGGGGTGTGGTACCAACCAAGTTTTTCTGCAATCTGTCGGATGGTGGGATTTTCCATGCGCGTGCCGTTGGGACAAATGCTAATCGGTAACCTGGGATCGTTGCGTCCGACCACGCCATATTGGCGAGCCTGTTCATCCGTTTTTAGTTCCACCCATTCGAACGGGATATCGCCGCGAGTGAGGAAGTCGCGAATGGCATAAGCCCGGGCCGAATCGCTGCGGCCTATAATTTTAACGGCTGGCTGATTTGCTTGTTGTCCGTCGCTCATGCATCCTCTGATGAAATAATCAGCGTTTTGGTGGCAACCTCACCGAGTACTACTTGCGCGGGGTGCGGAATTCTTTGCCGCGGGCTTCCAGATCGGTGTCCTCGGCGCCCGTCGTAACGCCCGGGTGTGCCGAGGCCGAAGGCTGTGGCACTGAAATGCATTGGGGATCGCGGGCGTGGTGTTCGGCGTCGGTGATTACTTCCACTTCTTGCGCGGTGATCCCGGCGAATTCCAGTTCGCGCACGGCTTCCTGAGATTTTGTGCAGGTACTAAAAGTTCCTGTAATTTCTATTTTCATAAGAATCCCCAGCCGAGATTTAGCTAGACCTATTTCGATGCATGGGGATTTATCAAGTCGTCCAAATAGTCGGGTTTGCTTTCGTCGCGTTGCAGATGCGGGTAACGCTCGCCGCCGTGATAGTCGATAGTGCAGGTTTTGTAATAGTCGTCGACGATGACCAGCAGAACGATGGGGTTCGCGGAGTCTTTACTGGCTTTGATTGCGTCTTGAAGAAGTTCAAGAGTATAGACGCGGCCGTTCACCGCAACTACTTTCATTCCCGAGGTAATGCCGGCTTTGAACGCGAGGCCGCCGACGATGGAATCTGTTACTGAGCCATCTTCGCCAACTTGAAGGCCGATGCTATAGGCATCTCCGGCGCTGCCACGGCGTCCGGGCACCTTCGAAGGCTTGTCAGTGTAAACAACTTTCCATCCGCCATTTTGGATTCCTCCGACTGGCGCGTCGGGAGAGGTGGAGGTCAGCCTCTCATGGAAAAAGCCGGCCCAATCGTATGGCGCGATGCTGTTGAGCGCGGAGACAACTTCTTCAAAGGTGTAAGTTTTTATTTCCGGACCGTTGTTTAGGCCGCCGTGAAATGAATGTGCGAAATCGTCGATGTTTTTTTGCCCATGACTTTCGCCATTGATGATGGTGGCAACTTCGAGCCAGATTAAATCGCCTTCGTCGTAATAGTCAGAGCCGCGACGCCAATTCAGCCAGCCTCGCCCGAAGCCGAGCTGCCCGACGGCGGTGTCGAGCAGAGGACGCCAGGTCCGGCCTGGGCGGCCAGGACCCAGCGCTGCAGAGATGGAGGCAAGGACATCGTGATATTGCTCGGGAGTCCACAGGCCACTGCGGGCTGCGAGCATGGGACCGAAATAATCTGTGAGACCTTCGTAGACCCAGAGCAAATCGGTTTTCATGGGCACTTCGTAATCTGGGGTGGTCAAGTCAGCAGGGCGGCGAAATTTTCCATTCCAGGAATGCACGAACTCGTGAGCTAGCAAGCCGCCGACGGAAAAGGCGCCGCTGGGCTCCAGCATGACGCGCTCGGGTAAACGGCTATCGTTTGATTCGTGATGTTCGAGACCGAAGTGCGCGACGTGATCGCTGAGCGTGAGCAAGAAATGATAATCGCGGTAATGGCGGGTGCCGAAAAGTTTGCCGGATTCAGCGACCAAATTAATCAAGCCGGCCTTAAGTTCCGGAGGCATGGCGAGCGCGGCTTCACTGTCGGCGGCGAGATCGATTTCGTGATGGATGGGCTCGCCCGGCGGCGTGATGTCGATTGCGCGATAGTATTCGCCGGCGATAACCGGGGAATCGACCAAGCGCTCAAGGGAGACGGGCTTGAATGTAGCTTGATTGCCGGATTGATTGGCGATGGGGAGCGCGGTGCCGAATTTCCAGCCGTCGGGGAGAATTAGCTTCGCTTCGTAGGTGAGCTGATCGGCGGGAGTCCCGGCAGGATATAAGACATTCTGATTCCAGCTAATGACGTCGAGCTTGGCAGTGGCCGAAGCAGCGGCGGTGTAAGCGCCAGAAGCGGAGGGCTCGATGTAATCAAAATTGATGTCGAGGTGATCGACGCCTTCGGGAACGTCCACATGGAAAGTGAAATTGTCTAGTAAATCGCGTTGCCACGGAATCGTTTTACCGTTGGCAGAAAACCTAAGACCGGTGAGATTGGCGATGGGGCCGTCGGGGCCATGCTCGCCGGGAATCCATTTTGGGTAGTAAAGCGTTAACGGGCCGGGCTTCACGGGCATGACGATGTGAGAGCGGACCAGTTTTATGGGGGCTTGGGTGGCGTCGACGGTGAGCGAGATTGTTTGGCCAGATTGAGCCAGGGCTGGAGCGGCAAGAGCGACGAATATTGTTAAAAGCAATATGGAGAGCAGAAGTTTTCGCGGCATTGCAATCTCCTCAGAATATTTTGGCGGCGTCGAGAGGGTCGCTGACCACACTTCCCCCGCCAGCATTACGCTGCGTTTTTCGCCGGTACAGCCGAGAAACATACTACTAAAAACTGAAGGAGGCTTGGAGGTAGATTTGGCGGTTGGCGGAGTTGGAGTTGAAGGGACCGAGGGCTTGGGTGTTTGGTCTGGCGAAGAACGGCGAGGCTTCTGCCGGAGACGTGGCGGTGGGAGCGAATAGGACAGCACTGGGGACCGCGGAGTTCACGTTATTCAACAGATTCCGGGCGTTAATGCTGAAGGTGACGTTGTAGCGTTTATTGCTTCCCCCGGCTATTCCGCCGAAGCCGCCGCCTCCTCCGAATGGACCGCCGGGACCACGGCCGCCTCCGCCACCACCTCCGCGCCCGCCACCGCCACCCGGTCCCCCAGCGCCAGCCCCGGTTGGGCCTTCCGCAGCTTTACCGAAACCGAACGTTTTGCTGAGGCGCACATTGAGTGTGAAGCGCCCGGCGCTGGTTAAATAATTCACCGGGATTTCTTCGCCCGGCGACGGAACGGTGTTGAACGCGGGCAAGCCGGGAACGGTGACGACATTTTGTGATGGAGTGGACGCCGTTGCGAAGTTGGGTCGGTAGTTGAATTGCGAGCTGCCTAAGACGTCCTGGCTCAAGGTGATGTTATAGGGAATGCCTGAGCTGGCGATCATAAACGGGCTGAAGCGGAAGCCGTAGGGCAGAGCGATGGAAGCCAACATGAAATAGCGATTGCGAATATCGAAGGAAGCGCGGCCGTAATCGGCGAGGATGTTGAAGGGATTCGATGGAAAGGAATTTGCGCCAGAGGTGTCACTCTTGGCGTAGTTCAAAGTGTAATAACTGGTGATGAGCAGTTTGGAGCCTGCGCGCACGGTAGCCTGCACGAAAAGCTGGTTCTGGCGGAAGATAGCTTCCGATTCGTATTCGTAAACGTTGCCAATGGGGCCGAGTGGGCGATTCAGCAACGGCTGCGTGGGGATGTACTCACCGATAAAAGGCGTGTTGATATTGTTAGTGAAGAGTTGGTCGGCGCCGCGCGAGTTTAAATAGGAGACGGACATATTCGCAACTTTTGTGAGCTGACGCTCAAAGCTGACGGCCGTTTGCGTGGTGGAAGGCGAGCGCAGATTTGGCTCCAAACGATAAGTGGAAGGCAAGGTGAGGTTGGCGGGGAGCGAAGAGATAGGAACCGGAGTGGTGGCGTTAAAAAAACCGGGAGTGGTGACGACGAATTGGGTGAGCGCATCGGCTCCGCCGGCCAATCTTTCGGCTTGGAGAGCGTAGGTTTCATTGAAGCGATCGTAAAAGATTCCGAAGCCGGCGCGCAAAACAGTTTTCGGCGGAGTTTTTCCGCGGCCGCCTATTCCCCAAGCGAAACCTAGGCGCGGAGCCCAATCATCATGATCGCTGATTTCATTTTGGGCTTCGAAGCGCGCGCCGAGGCTGATAGTGATATTGGGTTTGATGCGCCAGTCATCTTGAATAAAAAGGCCGACGTCGACTTGGCCAACGGAAAAGTTTGTTAAGTTCAGATTCGGATTCGCATTGCCGGTCACCGAGTATTGCACGGCGCCTTGCTGGGTGCCTTCGAGGGTGGCTTGATAAGCCTGGATCGAGGGAAAAACGAATGCGCCGTTGAAACCCGAGGTCGCGAAATTTGAGTCGGTAAGCCCGCGCAAGCGACCGCCGAATTTTAGAAAGTGTTTTGAAAATTGGATGGAAGTGTAATTTTGAAGTTCGTAGTGATTCGCGTTGTCATTGATAGTTCCGGAGTTATTCCCGCCGCCGGTGAAAGCGCCCCCAACCGAGACGGTAGGAGCGCTGCTTAGCGGAAGCTGGTTGCTTTCGTCGCGAAGATACTGAAAGTGGATCTCGTTGATGATGTTGGTCCCGAAGGCTTGGGTATCACTGACCTGCAAAGTTTGCTCGGTGGTCAGCGCGTTATAGCCCTGAGATGGGAGAAGAAAGCCGCCAATCCCTTCGTTGGTTTCATTGTCGCGGTAATACTGATACCGTACGGACAAAGTGTTGGTTTTGGTGAGCTGATAGTCGACACGCGGTCCAATGTTGTAGCGTGTGCGCGGATTGGGAATGGCGGCGCTGAAAGGTGTGATGGCAAAAGTGGTGGGGTCGACGGTTTGCGCGTCGACAATTTCAACGTCGTTGATATCGCGAATGTCGGCGGTGAAGAAGAAGGATGCCTTCTTGCCGAGCGGGCCTCCGAGATTGCCGGTGTACTGAGTGCTGTAGTAGCCGGGATACGGCGTGGCGGAAGCGCTTTTGTCGAAAAAAGGATTTTCGGAGTTGAGCGCGGAGGTGCTGGCGTTGACCGAGACTTGGCCATGCCATTTGTCAGTGCCGGGCTTAGTGAAAATTTCAATACGGCCGTAGCCCACTTTGTCATATTCGGCGGAGAAAGGATTTTGGTTGATGCGAATTTCGCGGATGGAAGATTTCGGAGGGAGCTGGCCGGCGGTGAAACCGTCGATATAGAACTGGCCGCCGTTAGGGCCGGCCGAAGGGCCTGCCAGCGCTTCTAAATCGGTTTGCAATTCGTCGGGGTCGTCTGGAAGGGCATCAAGTTCTTTTCCCGAAATGGTGATGGCGCCGGCATTGTTCGCCGGATTCACATCCACCGTGGGCGTTTCGCCCTCCACGGTCACTTGCTGCTGCTGTTCTTCAATGGTGAGAAGGATATTCAGATTCTTGGTTTGGTCGGGCGCGATTTCAACGCCTTCGTTTTTATACAGAGCGAATCCTTTGGCGACGATTTCCAGAGTGTATTTGCCGGGAGCAAGATTTTTTATATCGAAGGCGCCTTGTTGATTGGTGCTGGCTCCGGCGGAGGCCCCGTCGGCACCGGTGAGGATGACGGTAGCGCCGGCGACGGCGGCATTGGAAGGATCGAGCACCTGTCCGTGAAGCGCGCCGGCGGTGGCAGTGGCCGACTGGCTATACGCACGAGCGGCAGTTAAACACAGCAATGCTATGCTTGCGAACTGTAGAAAAATTTTGAGGCGCCGAAATTTCATTCTTTCCCCTGACATGGAGGTCGTTGATGGCAGTTGCGAGCTTTCTATGGGTTACCTGCGGCGTCCATTGCCGAGGAGCCGCCGAGGCTCCAGGGCGAAAGAGTCATGGCCTGACTCGCGCTTGGCGAGGCGGCTAGAATCGGGTCCACTCCCCCTACCACGGTAATTGCAGTGCCTCCGCCCGATTCTGTTCCTTCCGTCGAGACAACCATTACGACATCGCCTTTCTGAAAATCGGCAAGCGATGAAGCGGGCATGCGGTTGAGTATTTGCTGGAGGTCGGCCTGACCGCCGCCCGAACGACCTGCGCCGCCCGGGCCACCTTGCGGTGCGTTTGGAGATGTAGAAGCGGATGCGCCGCTCCCTGGGGCGCGATTGCCGTTTGAAGCGTCTGCCGAGGCGTCACCGGATTGCGTTGCTCCGCCTGCGGCGGCTTTCAAGCGAAATGCAATTCGCTGCGCAACTTCAGGAGCAAGCTTGCGGAGTTGCGTTTGATCGGAAACTTTAACCGCGACGGGTTTTTTGGCGATCAGATCGTTCACGGTGATCGTATTCGACGCAGGGTCGACGGAGATGATGGTCCCGGCGATATTGCGGAACGACCCGGTGACAACTACTTCTGCATCGACTGCCGTTCCGTCGGCATTGCGCGCGCCGAGGGCGCGGAGCTGATCTCCAGGCATGATTCGATCGAGAGAACTGACCTTGGCCTCATCGAACTTCACCGAGTCAGGAGCGTAGCGCCGAAAAACGGTCTTGGGCGTGGTGTTGATAGTGATGGATTTTTTACCGCCAGTAGTGGTGACTGAGAGCGTCATGGTTTTCGTCGCGGGGTCCACGGTGGTGACGAGGCCACCTACGCTGCGTTTCTGCCAATCTTCGCGTTCGTGTTGTTGCTTGGCATCCACATCGGCGCGTTTCATTACGATGATGCCAATGGCGCTGACCGGCTGGGCGGTGTCGGAAGCTTTCCAGCGGATGAAGACACGGTCACCGACTTGCAGGTCTTTCAATTCGAGCGGGACGGCGTTCTTTAAATCTGTCTGGCCAGGTTCGACGCGGACAATTTTAGTCGCGGGTGTAACGTTTACGCTGGCAGTGGCTGCGGAGTCGGTGGTAATGGTGACGGTAGTTCCAACAATGGATTTAATGGCGCCAACCTGCTTTTGAATTGCGCTTTGCTGGTCGGCTTGATTGGCCTGCGAAGGCCATGCGGCAAACACCGGAGAGACTGCGTTGCCAACTGCGATAGTAAGGGCAGCATAGATTATGGATCCCAAAACTCTATTCATTTTCGAGCGCATAAAAGTTCCTTAACGTCGATGCTGAAATTCTACAAACGGCAGCATCGTTCACCCTAGCTGCAAGCTTACTGCCGGAAACAACCCGAACTGTTTTCCATCATCCGTTAGACGCGGGCAGACCCAGAAACAGTTACGGAGAAATATTCGATCCGAGCGGGATCGTGACGTCGCCTTCACTACTCGGTTAACGGAGCCGGTGGTGGCGGAGGGCTCGGAATCATGAGCGGGCCGCTGACCAGGCCGGGCACGGAGGGGAGTTGCGAGGCGTCCCAACCGCCTCCGATCGCTTCCACTAGCTGCACGCTCGCCGTGATTTGTTGAATGCGCAGGTTGACATCCGTTTGCTGATTGCTGAACAAGGTAGTTTGCGCGGTGATTACGTTTAGATAAGGGTCGATGCCCAGCTTATAGCGGTCGGTGGCGATCTTAAGATTGCGTTCGGCGGAACCGACGGCGGTGTCCTGCTGGGCGATTTCGACAGACAAAATTCTGATGGAGGCCAAGTTGTCTTCGACTTGTTGAAAGGCGGCCAGGACAGTCTGGCGGTAATTCGCGATGGTCTCTAGAAAATTCGCCCTATACTGTTGGACGGTCGCGTGGCGAAGGCCGCCGTCGAAAAGCGTTTCTGACACGGCCGGGCCCACGGAGAAGAAACGGCTGGGCCAGGTGAACCACTGCGTAAAAGAACTGCTCTCCAGGCCCGCTGACGCGCTGAGTGTGACCGTGGGGTAATAGGCTGCGACGGCCACGCCGATTTGCGCATTGGCTTGAGCCATCAATCTTTCGGATGCGGCGATATCAGGGCGGCGCTCAAGAAGTTGCGACGGCAGTCCGTAGGGGACGGCCGGGGGACTGGTCTTCAGCGGCAGCGTTCGAATTGAGAAAGTGGATGCGGGCTGGCCGACCAGCATTGCGACAGCGTGTTCGTATTGGGCGCGAAGAATACCGAGGTTGGTGTCCTGGGCCTGCGCAGATTCGAGCTGGGTTTCGGCTTGGGCGACGGATTCGTCGGAATCGATTCCGGTTTCGTATAGGGCTTGGGTGAGACGCAGGGATTCCTGATAGGCCACGACCGTGTCATCTAATAATTTCTTGAGGGCATCCTGGCCGCGAACATTGAAATAGTCGACGGCGACTTCGGCTTCAATCATCAGGCGAGTGTTCTGGAGGTCGGCCGCGCTAGCTTGCGCTGCGTTTGCATTTGCGCGCACGTTATTTCGGACGCGGCCGAAGAGGTCGGGCGTCCAAGTGGCGTCAAAGGGCAAGGTATAGTCGGTAATCACTTGCGGCGAGACGATTACGCCGGTTCCGGTACCGCTGGTTGTGCCAGTTGCGAAACCGCTGGTTATTGTACCTGACTGCTGACTGGTATTGATGGAGGGACCGACGGTGACGGTTGGGAAATATTGCGAGCGGGCTTCTTTTACCATGGTGCGTGCGACTAAAAAGGCTGCGGCAGCGGAAGCGATGCTCTGGTTCGAGACATTTACCTGCTCTTCGAGGGTGTTGAGCTCCGGATCGTTAAATATTTCCCACCACTTGCCTTTCAACGCAGAATCTTTCGGCTGCGCCACTTTCCACCCATCGGTGTTCTGGTAATCGGCGGGAGTGAGTTCCTTGAAGGATTCAGGAACGGTTGCGTCAGGCCGGTGATAGTGCGGGCCTACAGTGCAGCCGGAAAGCAAAATAGCGAGAACAAGAGCACCGGCGAGAACCTGGCGTGGACTGGAAATAAGAGCTGCATTCATGGGAAGTTTCAAGACTTCAACTCCATTGTGTCGTTAGTCTGCATAGTTCCCCAATTCTTCTCCGGGTAACTGATCGACGGACTTATGGTGTTTGCGCGCCCAGCGAATACGCAGCCGGTCCATAAAGAGATAGACGACTGGGGTGGTGTAGAGGGTCAACATTTGGCTAACGATCAGGCCGCCGATAATTGTGATACCAAGAGGCCGACGCAATTCCGAACCTGTGCCAGTTCCCAGGGCCAGAGGGAGTGCGCCGAATATCGCGGCCATAGTGGTCATTAAAATGGGACGGAAACGCAGCAAGCAAGCCTGATAGATGGCCTCTTCCGGGCCCTTTTTCTCGATGCGTTCAGCGGCCAGAGCAAAATCGATCATCAATATACCGTTTTTCTTCACGATGCCAATGAGAAGGATGACACCAATTATTGCGATAACGCTTAAATCGATATGGAAGATCAGCAGCGCGAGTACCGCGCCCACGCCCGCGGAAGGCAGTGTGGAGAGAATGGTGATGGGGTGGATATAACTTTCGTAAAGAATTCCGAGCACGATGTAAACGGCCATCAGGGCAGTGATGATGAGAAGAGGTTGTGTTGACAGAGAGGCTTGGAATGCCTGCAACGTGCCGGAAAACATTCCGTGAATGGTGCTGGGCATACCGATTTTTTGTTCCATACCGGTGATGGCTTGGGCCGCGTCGCTAAGCGAAACACCAGGGGCTAGGTTGAATGAGACGGTAACGGAAGGGAATTGACCCTGGTGGTTCACGGCTAGGGCGGCAGTCCGCGTCTCGGCGTGTGCGATGGCGTTGATGGGAACTTCCTTTCCCTGCGAAGCCTCCACATAAACATCGTTCAGGGCTTCGGGGCTTTGCCAGAACTGCGGCGCGACCTCCATAACCACGTGATACTGGTTCAAAGGGGTATACATGGTAGAAACCTGGGCTTGGCCGAAGGCTTCGTACAGTGTGGTGTCAATCTGCTTGGGGGTTACACCTAGCCGCGATGCAGTTTCGCGGTCGTACACTAGCTCGGTTTCAAGGCCGCTGTTCTGCTGGTCGGTGTTCACGTCTGTCAACATGTGCTGCTGGCGCATCTGGGCGAGAAGAGTGGGGCCCCAGGTGATCAGATCGTCCAAGTTGTCGCTCTGGATGGTGTATTGATATTGCGCATTGCTCTGTCGGCCGCCGATGCGGAGATCCTGTCCGGCTTGGAGAAAGGCGGTAGCGCCGGGGACGGAAATAAGTTTTGGGCGCAGGCGATTGATGACATCGCTGGAAGAAATTTTGCGCTCGTCGAGCGGCTTTAGCGCCATGTAAATAAAGCCGGTGTTCACGGCGCCGGCACCACCGCTGAAGGCCATTGCGTTTTGAACGGCGGGGTCTTTCGCAACAATATCGACAAAGCGCTTGGTGATGGCCTGCATGGCCTGAAACGAAATATCCTGCTCGGCCTGAATACCGCCAAAAACGGTTCCGTTATCCTGCTGTGGGAAAAAACCTTTGGGGACGACGTAAAAGAGGTAGCCATTCAGAGCTATGGTGAGTAGCAAGATAGTCAGAGTGAGCCCGGAATGATTGAGCACCCAGCTTAAAGATCTTTCGTATATCGCGAGCACTCGATTAAAGGCCCGCTCACTGGCTTGAAACAGTTTGTTGTGCGCGGTTTCGTCCATATGTTTCAAAAGTCGGGAGCACATCATGGGCGTGGTGGTTAAAGAAATGACCAGCGAGATCATGATGGCGACCGAGAGGGTGACGGCAAACTCGCGGAACAAGCGGCCCACGATGCCGCTCATCATCAGAATGGGAATAAATACGGCGACCAGGGAAATACTGATGGAGAGAACAGTAAAGCCGATTTCACTGGCGCCTTTGAGGGCGGCATCCATCGGAGAATAGCCCTGTTCGAGATAGCGAGAGATGTTTTCAATGACCACGATGGCGTCGTCCACAACGAAACCGGTGGCGATCGTGAGGGCCATCATCGATAAGTTGTCGATGCTATAGCTGCACAGATACATGACCGCGAAGGTGCCGACCAGAGAGACTGGCACAGCGACGCTGGGAATAAGGGTGGCGCGCACGTTACGCAGAAAAAGAAAGACTACTAGGATTACCAGGGCGATGGATATGGCCAGGGTGCGTTCCACATCGCTGACGGAGGCACGAATGGTGGTGGTACGGTCGAGCATGATGGTGAAATCCATGGCCGCCGGAATGGAAGCCTTCAGCGAGGGAATCGCTTCGCGGATGCGATCCACCGTGTCGATGATGTTGGCGCCAGGCTGCCTGAAGATAATTAGCAAGACGCCAGCTTTTCCGTTCACGAACCCAGTAGTGCGGACGTTTTCGACGGAGTCCTGAACGTCGGCAAAATCGGATAGTTTTACAGCGGCACCGTTGTGATATCCGACTACAAGATCTTTGTAGTACTGGGCTTTGAGGAGTTGATCGTTCGTGGTTATGTCAGCAGTTCCGCGATCATCGGATATCTGCCCCTTGGGCTCGTTGGCGTTCTGCGAGCTCAGCATGGTGGCGACATCCTGAAGACCTAATCCGTAACTATTTAATTGAGTGGGATTAATTTCCACGCGCACGGCAGGAAGGGAACTGCCGCCGACGGTAACCTGCCCGACGCCTTGGATTTGGGAAAGCCGCTGCGAGATGATGGTGGAGGCTGCGTCGTACATGGGGCCGCGGTCGTAAACGTCGGAAGTTAGCGCCAGAATCATGATGGGCGCATCGGCGGGATTTACTTTCCTGTAGGTGGGATTGCCAGGCAAATTGGCGGGCAAATAACTGCGCGCGGCATTGATGGAGGCCTGCACGTCGCGCGCGGCGCCGTTGATATCGCGGTTCAAGTCGAACTGGAGCGTGATGCTGGTGGAACCGAGGCTGCTGGAAGAAGTCATTTCCGTGACGCCAGCGATGCGACCAAACTGGCGTTCGAGCGGAGTGGCAACCGAGGAAGCCATGATTTCGGGACTCGCACCCGGCAAAGTGGCCGCTACCGATATGGTGGGGAAGTCCACCTGCGGAAGAGCGGAGACAGGCAACTGTTTGAAGGCGACGGCGCCAGCGAGCGCGAGAGCCACGGTGAGAAGTGCGGTGGCCACAGGGCGTCGAATAAATGGAGTAGATAGGCTCATATCTAATCCGCGGGGGCTGCCTCCGCGGCAGGTCGACCTGCACGGCCCGCACGCCAATGAGCGGCTTTCTTTGCAAGCCGGTCGAAATAAATATAAATCACGGGCGTGGTGTAAAGAGTGAGGACCTGGCTGAGAAGCAAGCCGCCCACCATGGAGATGCCCAGAGGACGGCGCAGCTCAGATCCAATTCCTGTGCCGAGAGCGAGCGGCAGACCGCCCAACAGCGCGGCCATCGTGGTCATCATGATAGGACGAAAACGGAGCAAGCAAGCTTCGTAAATCGCTTCTTCCGAACCTTTGCCTTCTTTACGTTCCGCTTCCAAAGCAAAGTCGATCATCATGATGCCGTTCTTTTTCACGATTCCAATGAGCAGGATGATTCCTATCAGTGCTACAACGCTCAGTTCGCTGCCGCAAATCAAGAGAGCGAGGATCGCGCCAACTCCCGCGGACGGAAGAGTGGAAAGAATCGTGAGCGGATGTATATAGCTCTCGTAAAGAATGCCCAGCACGATATACACGGTCACCAGGGCCGCCAGAATCAGAATAGGCTCGTTGCTGAGCGAAGCCTGGAACGACGCGGCACTGCCTTGAAACGCGGCTTGGATGCTGAGAGGCATGCCAATATCTTTTTGTGCTTTGTCGATGGCCTTGGTGGCTTCGCCCAAGGAAGCGTTAGGCGCCAAATTGAATGAGAGCGTAACGACGGGGAACTGTCCTTGGTGATTTACCGAGAGGGGCGCGGTTTTGGATTCGAAGTGCGTGAAAGTGCTCAGTGGAACGGCACTTCCGTTTGCGCCAGTCACGGCCGTCGGATTAGACGACCCAGAACTCGGCAATGCCGATGACGAAGCAGAGGGACTTGGAGTCGAGTTTGTAGCGCCTCCCGTAGAGGATGTGGCTGTGACTACACTGCCGGAGCTCGTAGTGCTGGGTCCCGTGGTTGTAGCCGACGGCGCGATAGCGGAACGCACGTAAATATCCTGGAGCTTATTGGGATTTTTCTGAAAGTCCGGCATGGTTTCGATCACGACGTGGTACTGATTCAACTGGGTGTAAGTGGTGTCCACCTGTCGTTGACCGAATCCGTCGTAGAGGGTTTGATCGATCATGTTGGGCGTGATACCCATACGGGAAGCCGTTACTCGGTCGATCACCAAAGAGGCCGCCAATCCTTGAGTCTGTTGGTCAGTGGCAACATCGGTCAATTCGGGGATCTGCTTTAATTTGTCCACAAGCTTGGCGGTCCACAAATTCAGTTCGTTGATGTCGGGATCTTCCAAGGTGTACTGATACTGCGTGCGGCTGACGCGGTCTTCGACCGTAATGTCCTGAACCGGCTGCATGTAAAGCGTGATTCCTTCGATTTTTTCGAGATTGGGCTGCAGGCGGCGGATGACGTCAGACGCGTTGATCTTGCGCACGTCGAGAGGCTTGAGATTTATAAGCATGCGGCCGCTGTTGAGAGTGGGGTTGGTTCCGTCGATTCCTATGAAGGAGGAAAGGCTATCGACTGCCGGGTCTTTCAAAATCACTTCACTCAGCTGTTGTTGTTTTTCGGCCATGGCCGGAAACGAAATGGTCTGGGACGCTTGGGAGATACCCTGAATGATCCCGGTGTCCTGAACGGGGAAAAATCCTTTGGGGACGATAATGTACAAGACCACCGTGAGGACCAAAGTGGCCAAGGCGACAAAGAGTGTGGCGGTTTGATATTTCAGCACCCACTTCAGCGTGCGTCCGTAAAAGGCGATAACGCTTTCGAAGGCGTGTTCTGAAATCTGGTAGAAACGCCCGCGTTGCGATTCGGGCTGATGTTTGAGCAGCTTGGAGCACATCATGGGCGTAAGAGTTAGAGAAACGATCGCGGATACCAGGATGGTTACGCTGAGCGTGACGGCGAACTCCCGAAATAATCGGCCGACGATATCACCCATGAAAAGCAGAGGAATAAGCACGGCGATCAAGGAAATGGTGAGCGAAACAATGGTGAATCCGATTTGTTCGGAGCCTTTTAGGGCAGCTTGCAGCGGGGGATCGCCCTCTTCGATGAAACGAACGATGTTTTCGATCATGACGATGGCATCGTCCACCACGAAGCCGGTGGAAATAGTCAAAGCCATCAAAGTTAAATTGTTCAGGCTGTAGCCCGCTAAATACATGACCCCGAATGTGCCGATCAGCGAGAGAGGCACGGCGACGCTGGGAATGATGGTGGCGGAAAGATTGCGGAGGAAAAGGAAGATAACCATCACGACGAGGCCGACGGTGAGCATCAGCTCGAATTCCACGTCTTGCACGGAAGCACGGATGGTGGTGGTGCGGTCGGTAAGAACGATCACGTTCACGGATGCAGGCAGATTGCTTTTAAGCAGCGGCAGCAGCTTTTGGACGCGATCTACGACTTGAATGATGTTGGCGCCGGGCTGGCGCTGGATGTTCATGATCACTGCGGGTGTGGTGTTCATCCAGGCGGCTTGCTTGGTGTTCTCAACGTCGTCGATTACACGCGCGACGTCCGAGAGAAACACGGGACTTTGGTTGTGATAGGCCACCACGACATTCTGAAAATCTTTGCTGGTTAAGAGCTGATCGTTGGCGTCGATCTGATAATCCTGATGCGGGCCGTCGAAATTGCCTTTGGCTAAATCGAGGCTGGTGCTTTGAACGGCGGTTCGGACGTCCTCCAGATTGATGCCATAGGAAGACAGCGCCGTGGGATTGACCTGGATTCGGACAGCGGGCTTTTGTCCGCCGCTGATGCTCACAAGTCCAACGCCGGTTACTTGGGCGATTTTTTCCGCTAGGCGCGTGTCAGCCAAATCTTCCACTTGAGACAGCGGGATGGTGGAAGAAGTAAGAGCTAAGGTAAGAATCGGCGCGTCCGCGGGATTTGTCTTGCTGTAAACCGGAGGAACAGGAAGATCGGCGGGCAAATAGGTTTGGGCCGCGTTGATGGAGGCTTGCACTTCCTGCTCGGCGACGTCGATGTTGAGGTCGAGAGAAAATTGCAGAACGATGACCGAGCTCCCGTCAGAGCTAGTGGAAGTCATCTGGTTCAGGCCGGGGACTTGACCAAACTGGCGCTCCAAGGGCGCGGTCACAGCGGAGGCCATCACATCGGGGCTGGCTCCGGGATAGAACGTGACCACCTGGATAATCGGATAATCAACTTCCGGAAGAGCAGAAACTGGGAGTTGCAAGAACGAAACCATTCCAGCAAGCAAAATGGCAGCCATCAATAGCGAGGTGGCCACTGGCCGTAGGATAAATGGACGAGACGGACTCACGGATGAGTGCCTCCGCCTGAACTGCTGCTATGGCCCTTGGAGTTCGAGTTTGCCGGTCCCGGGCTTTGCTGGTTAGGCGGGTTGCCACTACTACCACTGGGATTGGGATTGCTGCTGTTGGGATTAGTGCCGTTCCCGCCAGTTCCACCGCTTCCAGTGCCGGGGCTTTTGACTATGGTTACTTTGCCGCCGTTCTGCAATTTGTCGAAACCAGTGACCGCGAGCACTTCCCCAGGGTTCACACCCTGCACGGCTGCCGTATTTCCATCCGTGGTGCCTACCGTAACGGTTTGTAACGTTGACATGTTGTCGGAACTGATGACGTAAACATAGGCACCTTGTGCGTTCCGCTGGATGGCCGCAGTGGGAACCAGCGTGGCTCCGTGTTGAGTGTCTACCAGCAATCTGGAGTTCACAAATTGCTGGGGAAACAGCTCGAAGTCCTTGTTATCAAAAATAGCTTTCAGCTTCACGGTGCCGGTGGTCTGGTCGATGACATTATCGAGGGTGAGCAAGGAGCCGGAGCTGAGTTTTGTGGTTTGATCGCGCGAGAACGCGTCCACGGGCAACTTCAAGCCGTTGCGCAACTGCTTTTGGATCTGGGGCAGATAATCTTCGGCGACGCTGAAAATAACGGTGATGGGTTGAAGTTGGGTGATAACTACCAGCGCGGTAGTGCTGCCCGATGTGACAATGTTGCCGGGGTCGACTAAACGGAGGCCCACGCGGCCGCTAATGGGGGCGGTGATGCGGGTGTAGTCGACGTTTGTGGCGGCGCTGGCGACGGTGCCTTCGTCCTGTTTAACTGTGCCTTCATCCTGGTGCACAACCTGCGCCTGGTCGTCGAGTTGTTGCTTGGCGATGGCGTTGCGCTCGTAGGCTTGCTCATATCGAGTTAAATCAATTCTCGCTTCGCTCAGCACAGCCGTGTCTTTTGCCAGCGCGCCTTGGGCTTGGGTGAGGGCAGCTTGGTAGGGGCGCGCGTCAATCTCAATCAGGAGATCTCCCTTTTTCACCATCTGGCCTTCGGTGTAGGCCACATTTGTTATTTGGCCGTCCACGCGGCTGGTGATAGTTGCGGTGTAAACGGGGGTGACGGTTCCCAAGGCGTTGATGTAGACGCCGATGTCGCCTTTTCGGGCAGTCGTGGTGGAAATGGGGGCGCTAGGAACAGGCTTTTTGGCTGCAGCGGCTTCTGCTGCCTTCTCGTGTTGCCTGTAAAAGTAGAAAATCGCGAGGAACAAAAGGATGACTACTACGATCCATACCCACGTGTGGCCCGTGCGCGGGCGAGCATCCCTTCTTTCGGGCGGTTTGGTAGGCGGCGGAGCTGGAGTCGGCGGCGCGGTGGCCGTAGTGCTGGGAGAGTCTTTGGTGCTTATAGTGACCGGCGCATTGGGAGCAGCCGGAGCACTCGGCGCGCCGGGAACGTTGGGGTTGTTGCCAGGACCTGGCGCCTTAGGAGTGTTCGGGGGATTCTCAGCCAATTTGTGGTTCCTCTTTTAGGATTAGGATCTTGAACTGTTCAGGCCCTGCTAGTGAAGTTCTGTCGAATCATATTTGCGTGTCCCTGATATTAACCGAGACGGGCACTTTCCCAGCCGTTTTGATGCGCAGCAGCAAGGTAGTCCGGCGAATATAGCCTCACGCATAAGTCCAACTAAAGAAGTGCATTACTTTCCGACGATCCAAACGGTCATTTGGTTACACGCAACTCTGATACTCATAGCGAAATGATAAGCGCCGCGGTCTCAGCATTCGGCAAAGGCAAACCTGCGCAAGGAAATCGAGTTAGGATGCATTAACGGGAGGGGAATCCGCACCTGTCTGAACACGGATGCTCCGAAAAAGCGACTTAACCGGCTGGGGATGTTCCAGGAAGTCAGCGCAACAGTCGGTTTCGGTGGGCTGGGTGAAAGTGAGAAGGCAAAAAAAACGGCGCACCTTGTTTTTGCAAGGTGCGCCGTCGGTTAAGGTTTAGCGGTTACTTACTCCGTCCCGAAAATGCCCGTAGTGAGCAGATTGGGGGTTGCGGGTGTGCCAGAATTCGCCAGGTAGCCGGTATAAAAGTACGTATTGCCGACTGTCAGGCTGCTGAATCCTCCGCTCACCGTGCCGCTATATGTGGTAGAGGCGCTCGTCGTTCCGGTAAGCGAGGTAACGCCATTGCCCGTGTAGAACGAATTCAGGCCCGTGACCGTGAAGTTCGGCGCTGCAGGGGCGGTGAAGGTACCGGAGACGTTACCTGGAAGCAGTTCGATCGCGTCTGCCGTGACGGAGCCAATCACGGCTGGTGGTCCGACGACTGGCGGAACGAACGCGCAGGTTGCCACGCCGGCAACAAGTGGGCACGCGTCAATAAAGACATTCTGGCCCACTACCAAGTCCCCTGGGGCGGCAAACGACGATCCGGCCGGCAGTGCGGCGCCAGTCGAATTGCTGAATACCGCAGTCCCGGTGAAGCCAAGACCGAGGACTTGTCCAACGCTAATGCCAATGATGTTTCCTGCGGGTACAGCAGTTACAACCACCTCAGGAGTTGCGCCAGTTTCAACGATGGTCCCTTGGAACGCACCTGCAGAGGTGATGCCGGGGTTGCCAGCGATGTTGTCGGCGGTGAATTGGACTGGATTGGTGTTAGAAGCGCTGTACGAAAGTGTGTCGAAGTCGCCCAGCTGAACGCATGCAATCGTGTTCGGGGTGGCGCAAGTGTTGTAGTTGGTGACGGTAGTGCTGGAGCCAATGTTAAGAGTCAAAGGCAGACCGGTGGCGTTGTCAGTTAGGGTGATGCTAGTCGCGCTAATACTGCTCACGGTTCCTGACACGTTGTTGACGTCAATCAAGTTGCCATCTGCACCGACGGCCCCTTGGGTAACGGAAACGATCGGGTTAAATGACAAAGTTGCTGGACCCGACCCGGTGGACACTAGCGAACCGGTCACGTCCAACCCGACGATAAACGATGCTGGAGTTCCCGCGGTGAGTGTGATTGCGCTCGGAAACGTAACGGTTGCCGACGTGGCGCTCACCACCGGTGAAAGCTGACAGAAGATGGGTGGCGTGCCAACTGCATTCGTATTGTCGCAAGAGTTCGTGCCGTCTGTGAAGTTGGCACCGGGATCGACACTGACGGTGGCTGATATCGGCGACGAGAAAGTGATAAAAGCGCCGACGTAAGTATTTGCCGTCACGGCTGCGTTCGCCACCACGTCAAGCTGACTTGGGTTCGAGAGAGCCGAAAACTGGACGGTGCTGGGACCCCCACCGCTGGCTGGGAAAATGGTTTGACCTGTCGGGCAGGTAGTGTCACCCGTGTCGGACGACGTCAAAAGGCAAACCCCGGTAACCGTCGCCTGCACCGAAACCAAATTTACTCCTGTCGGCAATACTTCGCCTGCTGCGGGCGTTGTATCCGATATTGACACGACTACAGGAACATTGTTCGACGGCGGAGGAGTGGAGTGACCGCTACCACCGCAACCTCCGAGAAAAGCTAATGCTAATGGCAGAGCTGCCAAAGCTAGAATCTTCTTGCGCACGTAAAAATCCTCCTCAGGAAATTTTAACCTACGCCACTATGATGCAATTTTCAATTAACCCCCGCATCGGGTAATTCCTGTATTTCCATGCTGGAATTAACTGTCGTCTGCACTGCAACAAAGAGAATCTCTTACCTGGGTTTGTAACGCGATTCTCTGGGACTTCGTAGCAAGGTTCAACAATATTTGATAGATTTTGCCGCACACCAATGTGCGCAGCAATAACCCCGCAAGAGCGTACATGTTTAGGATTCCTTTCGCAAGCTAAACAAATTAGTGTGCTAATTAGTAATGCCTCGGTTGGGGCGGATTCGAGGGCGGATGAAGATCCTGGACCTATTATTTGGAAAACCTCTGGCGGCTTCCGACGAAAGAGCGGAACAGCTGGGTATTGCCGCGGGAATTCCAATTTTCGGACTGGATGCGCTTAGTTCCGCGGCATACGGCCCGGAAGCGGCGCTGACGCTGTTGATTGGGCTAGGGACGGCGAGCGTCGCCTACATTATTCCAATCAGCTCCAGCATCATCGTGCTACTGGGTATCGTTTATTTTTCCTACCGGCAAACGATTGCGGCGTATCCCGGAGGAGGAGGTTCCTACACCGTCGCTTCGGAAAATCTTGGGACCTTTGCTGGATTGCTGGCGGCTGCGGCCTTAATGATTGATTACATTCTCACCGTGGCGGTGGGAATTTCCGCCGGAGTGGGCGCGCTTGTTTCCGCGGTACCAAAACTTTTACCGCACACGCTGTTCTTCTGTTTGATCATTTTATTTCTGATCACCGGCATTAATCTTCGAGGGACGCGACAGGCAGGAATCGTTTTTATGTTTCCGACTTACATATTTATCGTGAGCTTGCTGGCTGCGCTTGGGTTGGGGGTTTTTAAGTCAGTGATGGCAGGAGGACATCCAGTACCGGTGGTGGCGCCACCGGCACCGGGGCCGGCGATCGCGGCGGTTAGTGTTTGGCTGCTACTGAAATCTTTCTCCAGTGGCTGCACGGCGATGACCGGCGTGGAAGCGGTGAGCAACGGGGTGCGCGCCTTTCGCGAGCCGGTGGTGGATAGCGCAAGGCGCGTGCTTACGATCATCATCGGCCTTTTGATGGTGATGCTTGCAGGAATCGCTTATCTGGTACGCGCTTACCATATTGTTGCGACCGATCCGGGAAAAGATGGATATCAGAGCATTCTTTCGATGATTGTCGCGGCGGTAGCGGGGCGCGGCGTTTTCTATTACATCACGATTGGGTCGGTGCTATTGGTGCTGGCGTTGTCCGCCAACACCGCGTTTGCCGATTTTCCGCGATTGTGCCGCGCGATCGCGTCGAATGGCTATCTTCCCGATTCTTTCAGCCTTCGCGGACGCCGGCTGGTGTACTCGCGAGGAATTTATGTGCTGGCCATCCTGGCCGGCTCGCTTTTGATTCTGTTCCGTGGCGTCACCGATCGGTTAATTCCGCTTTATGCCGTGGGTGCGTTTCTGGCGTTCACTCTTTCACAGGCCGGGATGGTGGCGCATTGGAAGAAGAACAAAGGCCCGGGGTCGAGACGGAGTATGTTCATCAATGGCTTGGGCGCTTTTGCCACGGGCGTGACGGTGATCGTCGTGCTAGTAGCGAAGTTTGTGGAGGGAGCGTGGGTCACGGCGCTGCTCATCCCCGCTTTGCTTTTTCTGATGTTCCGGGTGAGACGATATTTTGTGGGTGTGGAACTGGAGCTGTTCAGCAAGGAGCCACTGGACACGACCAAATGCAAACCGCCGGTCGTGGTTTTACCCGTCCAGACGTGGGGCAAGCTGACTCAGAGAGCCTTGCAATTTGCTCTAACCATCACAAGCGACATTCACGCTGTGCACGTGTGCAGGGAAGAACAGAAGGAACAGTTAAAGGATGAATGGAAGAGGCTGGTAGAAGAGCCGGCGCAACGGGCCGGATTACCAGTGCCGAAATATGTGGAGTTGCAATCGCCGTATCGCCTGGTGATCACACCCATCGTGGAGTACGTGCTGAAGATTGAGGCGGAACACCCGTCGTGCCAAATTGTGTTAGTAGTTCCGGAGTTAATCGAGCAGCATTGGTATCATTACGTTTTACAAAGCAATCGCGCGGAGTTATTGAAGGGACTGATGCTGCTGCGAGGAAATGACAACGTTGTAATCGCCAATTTGCCTTGGTACCTGAAGCGGACTGAAATTTAGCGACCAGGCCTTCGGCGATGAGCGATCATTCATTACCGTTTTTTTTGGGCGCGCCGGCGCTTTGTTGGCTTCCGATTGAGGGGGACGGGAGTGGCGGCAGCGTTTTGCAATAGCAGAAGAAAAGCTTGCGCATCGGGCGAAAGGGCGCGATGTCGGGGATGGATCACATCGAGGTTTCGCCGCAACGGTTCCGCGTTGATGATTTCGATGGCGACCAGTTTGCCGCGCCGCAATTCAGTGGTGACCGCAATTTGCGGAAGGAAACTGAGACCGAGTTTGCGCTCCACCATTTTTTTAGCCGCTTCGATTGTTTCCACTTCCAAGACGACGTTTGGCAGCAAACCGGCGCGGCGGAAAAGGCCCTGACTGAGAGTCCAATCGCTGGAACCCCGATCGAAAAATATGAGTGGCCAGGATTCGGTCTCTTCCAAGCGAACTTGCCTTTGTTGGGCGGCCGCGTGTGCGGGATGGCCTACGAGTATTAGAGGATCATCGCGCAGGGTGGTGGTTTCGACTCCCGGGTGATGCAGGGAACGCGCCACGCCGATGTCGGCTTCACCATCCAGAACCATTTTTAAAACCTGCAGGGAATTTCCGGAGCGAAGATTAACCAGTACCTTCTGATTTTTGGACTGGTACTCCTTCATCACGTCCGGCAGAAAATAAGTGCAAATCGAAAGAGCGGCGGCGATGTTAAGCACACCGCCCGCTGCGGGCTGCGGAACGTGGACGGCTTGCCGGGCGAGCGCCACGGTGCGCAGCAATTGTTCGGCCACCGGGCGAAGAGCTTTGCCGGCAGGGGAAAGCGCCACGTTGGAGTGCACGCGGGTGAAGAGTTTTACGCCTAGAGATTCTTCCAAGGCTCGGATGCGCGCGCTGATGGCGGGCTGGCTGACGCGTAAGGCTCCGGCGGCGCGGTGAAATCCGCCATAGCTGGCCACGGCTAAGAAAGTTTCGATTTGATCGATTTCCAAGCGCCACCTCCGACTACAGTTTCTACCGTAGAACCATTGTACTGGAACCGATAACACAATTCTATCAAGATGATAAGGACAATCAGTTTGACTGATTAGGGGTGGCGGCGCACAATCGCTCGAACGTTGCCACTCGAGAGTTCGCGGCGACGTCCCGGCCCACGCAGATAGCTTTCCAGGCCCAGCTTGGGCAAGGACTTAACACGGATTCCACTATAGAGAGGCGACACCATGGCCAGCAACGGAAACTCCTCGAACGGCAATTCCTCACCGGGACAGAATGATTGGGAAACGAATCCTCGCTGGAAGGGCGTGACACGTCCTTATTCGCAGGCGGACGTGGAAAAATTGCGCGGCTCGGTGCCTATCGAGCACACCCTGGCAAAGCTAGGCGCTGAGCGGCTGTGGAAGCTGCTGCACGAAGAACAGTTCGTTCGCGCGCTGGGTGCGACGACGGGTAATCAAGCGGTGCAACAAGTGAAAGCAGGGCTGAAGGCAATTTATGTGAGTGGATGGCAGGTGGCGGCGGATGCGAACAATGCCGGGCAAATGTATCCGGACCAAAGTTTGTATCCGGCTGACAGCGTTCCCAATCTTGTGCGGCGAATTAATCAGGCGCTGATGCGCGCCGATCAAGTTCATCACGCGGAAGGAAAAGACGACACTTATTGGTTCGCTCCTATGGTTGCTGATGCCGAGGCGGGGTTCGGCGGCAATCTGAATGCCTTTGAATTAATGAAAGCCATGATTGAGGCGGGGGCGGCGTGCGTACATTTTGAAGACCAATTATCTTCGGCCAAGAAATGCGGGCACCTGGCGGGAAAAGTTCTGGTTCCGACGGTTGAAGCGATTCACAAATTGGTGGCGGCGCGGCTGGCTGCGGATGTGTTGGGCGTGCCCACTTTGATTCTGGCGCGAACGGACGCCGATAGCGCCACGCTTTTGACCAGCGATCACGATCCACGCGATCGGGAATTCATCACCGGCGAGCGTACGGCCGAGGGATTTTTCCGCATTCGCGGCGGAGTTAAATCGGCCATCGCGCGCGGGCTGGCCTACGCGCCTTATGTGGATTTGATTTGGTGTGAAACTTCGAAGCCCGATTTGGCGGAAGCGCAGGAATTCGCGGAAGCCATTCACGCTAAATATCCCGGCAAAATGCTGGCCTACAATTGCTCACCATCGTTCAACTGGAAGAAAAACCTGGACGACGCTACGATCGCGCGTTTTCAGGATGCGCTGGCTTCGATGGGATACAAATTCCAGTTCATAACCCTGGCCGGATTCCACGCGCTAAATTTGACCATGTTCGATCTGGCGCGCACGTACAAGCAGAGTGGGATGACGGCTTATTGCGAGCTGCAGGAAAAAGAATTCGAATCGGAACGAGCGCATGATTACGAGGCGGTGAAGCATCAGCGATTCGTCGGCACGGGATATTTCGATGCGGTGCAGCAGGTCATTACGAGCGGGACGGCTTCCACGACGGCGATGGAAGGATCAACGGAGGCGGAACAGTTCGAACACTCGCCCAAGGTAAAGACGAACCCTGCCAATACGCCGAGGCCTTCGGAGCGTCGCGTTCCGGTAATGGCGGCAAAGGCGTCTGCTACCGCCGCCGACTAGCTTCGTTGCGCTAGCACGATCTTCGATGTAGTGATGGCTTGTCCCACGTGGCGCTGGGTGTGATCGGCTAGGTGAACCAGTAAGCCGCCCAAAGTTGTTGGCAATTTCTGTTGGCCTACTTCGCGCTGGTCGTCGAGCCGAGTTAGATCGAATGCGCGAATTCGCTCGGCGCTTGTTCGGAGCACGGCATTCAATTCTTCAAACAACTCCTCGTGTTTTGCAGATGCATCTAATTCCGATTTCATCTTGGCGAACTGATCCGCGGAGAGTGGGTGTCCTTCGGCGTAGCTGAGCAGGCGGTCGAGACTGCGCGCGATGTGACGAACGTGGAAGGCAATCGGAGCGAGACCCGCGGGACGAGCATTTAGTTCCGCCTCGCTTAGCGAGCGGCACCAGCGATCCAGGTCTTCTTTTGCGAGTTCCAGGGCATGCAATACGGCTCGCGGGACGGCTGGAACGTCCCTAAGCGTACCGCGCAGCCACGGTTCGGGCGATTGATTCGGCTTCATTAGGAAATCCTCCTGCGCAAACTCGTGCGAACGGATATCTTTGCAATGCTTCGCGATTATCGGTGGAGAGCTGTCTTGTCATACGCAATCCTGTGCGATAGAGTAGCCGCCTTTCCAGCGGGGCGAAACCGAAATGCCGGTCGCGGCGAAAAACGAAAAACTTAAAGTTTTGATTCGCCGGGCTGCGATCCAAAAGCGCGTTCGCGAGGTGGCCCATCAAATTACCAGAGATTTCAAGGGAGAGCGCGTACATCTGGTGGGAGTTTTGAAGGGGGCGTGCATTTTTCTTTCCGACCTGGTGCGCGAGATCAGCCTGGAAACTTCGATCGATTTCATTGCCGTGTCTAGTTACGGCAAAGGGAAGCAATCTTCCGGGCAAGTACGCGTGCTGAAGGATCTAGATAGCAGCATCCAGGGGCTCAATGTTGTGGTGGTGGAAGATATACTGGATACGGGGCTGACGTTGAGTTACTTATTGCGCGTTCTGCGGCAAAGAAAGCCCAAGACATTGAGCGTTGCGGCGCTGTTGGATAAACCTTCGCGGCGGATCAAGGACGTCAAGGGCGACTATATTGGTTTTACGATTCCTGACCAGTTTGTGGTGGGGTACGGATTGGATTATGCGGAGCGTTATCGGAATTTGAAAGACGTTTGCGTCCTGAAATTGCCGGGGGAATGAATTTGTCACTTACCGAGTCCCAAATTGCCAGGTTGATCGATCACACGCTGCTGAAGCCGGAAGCTTCGCGCGACGACATTCAGAAGCTTTGCGACGAAGCGCTGGATTACGGATTTGCGTCGGTTTGCGTGAATCCCTGGAATGTTCCGCAGGCGGCGGAATTGCTCCGCGACAGCGAGGTGCGCGTTTGCACCGTAGTTGGATTTCCGCTTGGCGCAACGTTGTCGATTGTGAAAGTTCTGGAAGCAAGCGAGGCAATCAAGGCCGGGGCACAAGAAATTGACATGGTCATAAATGTTGGGGCGCTGAAATCCGGGCAAGATGCGCTGGCGGAAGCGGATATTCGGGGCGTTGTGGAACAGAGCCATGGCGCCGGCGCCCTGTGCAAAGTGATTCTGGAGACGGCGCTGCTTAGCAATGAAGAAAAAGTTCGCGGGTCTCTGCTCGCGAAAAAAGCCGGCGCGGATTTCGTGAAGACTTCAACGGGATTTGGTCCTGGCGGAGCCACGGTGGAGGATGTGCGGTTGATTCGTGAAACCGTGGGGAGCGGCACGGGGATCAAAGCAGCCGGAGGCGTGCGTTCGTTGAGCGACCTGCAAAAAATGGTGCAGGCCGGGGCTACCAGAGTTGGTTCGAGCTCCGGCGTGAAAATTGTGGAGGAATTTCGCGGCGCGACTCCCGCAAGTTCGGCTGGCGCGAGCGGCAAATATTAACTTCGCTGAATTTTCCTGGGATTCCCCCGCGGTCTTTAACGCACGGCTGTTATAATCAGCCGAAAATTGGCGGCCGACGAGATTGTTTCGATTCGCGCGGGCCGAAAATCAGCCTCGGCGGGGACCGGGGCATTCGATTTACTTACTATGGATTCGCTTGGACTCAACTCGAAAGTGGAAATCCCGGCTGAAACTCTTGCCATCCTTGCGGAGATCAGCGAGGAAATCAACGCGTCCCTGAATTTGGACGAAGTGCTGGCTAGCGCGGCGGCACAAATCAAGCGCCTGATCGATTACGAAATTTTTGCGGTCGTGCTGCCTGAAGAAGGCACGGACCAAATGTATTTTCGTTTTGCGATCGGGCATCGGCCGGAAGTCGTGAAACACTGGCGCATTCCCATGGCGGAGGGAATTATTGGCTCGGCCGCGGCAACGGGCCAATCGATTCGCGTGGGTGACGTTCGAAACGACCCGCGTTATTTGAATGCGCTGGACGCCGTGCGATCTGAATTGGCTGTGCCGCTGATTGTGCGCGGGCGCGTGGTTGGCGTGCTGGACATCGAGAGCAGCCAGGCTGATTATTTCACGACCGATCAGCAGAACATTTTGACGCTGGTGGCCAGCCGCATCGCGGGCGCCATTGAGAACGCCAGACTATTCGAGCATGAGAAGAATCAAGCGGAGACGTTGTTACTGCTGAACGAGGTGGCGCGCGAAGCGAACTCTTCTCTCTCGGTGGAAGAAGTCTTGCGTCGGGCGGCAGAACTTACCAAACGGCTGATCGATTACCAGATTTTTTCCATTTTGTTGTACGACGAGAATGACAAGGTTTTTCGTCATCGCGTCACGGTGAAATTCGGGCAGCGTACGCAGGAAAAATATGCGGTGCCTGGGCACGAAGGCATTGTGGGCGCGGCTGCTTCGACGCGGCGTCCTGTGGTGGTTCCGGACGTGAAGGCCGATCCGCGCTATTTAATGGTCAATCCGGAGACACGCTCGGAGATGGCTGTGCCGATGCTTTACAAGGACCGCGTGATTGGCGTGATGGACCTGGAGAGTCCGCAGCTAAACTATTTCACTCCCGACCACGTGCAGGCGCTTTCGATCCTTGCGGCGCATCTGGCGGTGTCCATTGAAAACGCACGACTCTACGAGCAGGTAGCGCGAGACGAAGCGCGCATGGAGCGAGACTTGAGCGCCGCGCGGCGCATTCAAGGTGCCTTGCTGCCTCGATTGCCGGGACCCGAGTACGGGCTCGATATTGCAGCGCGAGTCGTTTCGTCGCGCGAGTTAAGTGGCGACCTCTACGATTTTCTGCGCTACGGGCCGCAGGAATTGGCGATTGCGATGGGCGACGTTAGCGGAAAGGGAAGCGCGGCGGCGCTGTATGGCGCAGTGGCGATCGGGACGCTGCGCAGTTTGGGTCCGCAGAAACTTCCTCCCGCTGAAATGCTTCGAGCAGTTAATGGATTTTTGGGCGAACGGCGGATCGAAGGGCGATTCATGACGCTGTGTATCGCGACCTGGCATCGTGGGCGTCATAAGCTGCGTATATCCAATGCGGGACAGGAACAGCCGTTCCTTTATCACGGCGGCAAGTGCGAAAGAATTCCGCTCGAGGGATTTCCGCTGGGCATGTTTGAAGATGCTACGTACGATCAGAAAAGCTACATTCTCAACTCCGGCGACATACTGGTGTTCTACTCCGACGGCATTGGCGATACGCAGAATCCTACGACCATGGAGTTTTACGGCCACGACCGGCTCGGAGTTCTGATTGTCGAAAACCATATGCAGGCGGCCGGTGACATCGCGGATCGTATATTGGAAGCGGTGGATGGGTTTTCCGATGGGCGGCATGCGTTTGACGATCGCACGCTGGTGGTGTTGAAAGTAAAGTGACCATCCGGCGAGGATCGTCATCCCGAACGGCGCAACGCGCCGGAGGGATCTCCCTTGAATGCCTCTAACGTTTTTCAGCGTTCTCCCCAGCGAAGTTTGTTCCGCAATACTTCGTAGTAAGTCTTCCGCGGCGGGCGCACAAACTTAACCTTGGACGAAGATTTGGTGATGACCACGTGATCCTGCGGCTCGAGTTGAAATCCAATTTGACCGTCGAGCGTTAAGTACACGGGCTCGTGCGCCGCGGTGAAATCCAGCTCCACGCGTGAGGTATCGGGGATTACGAGCGGCCGGTTGGTCAACATGTGCGGACAAATCGGCGTGATGACGAACGCGTCCAAGTCTGGCTGGAGAATCGGGCCGCCTGCGGCGAGGGAATAAGCAGTGGAGCCCGTGGGAGTGGCCACGATAATTCCATCCGCGCGGTAGCGACCGACGTGGCGTGAATCCACAAACACGTCGAAATCCAGCATACGCGCAAGAGCCGCTTTGTTGGCCACCGCTTCGTTCAATGCCCGCTCGTGCTCGGCAGCTTTCCCGCTGCGCAGAATTTCGGCTTCCAGCATCATGCGTTCCCCGATACGGTGCTCGCCTTTTATAACTTGCTCGAGAAGAGGATAAAGCTCGTCGAGAGTAACGCTGGTAAGAAAACCTAGGCCGCCGAGATTCACGGCGAGAAGGGGGACGTTCTGGCCATGCAGAGCGCGCGCGGCGGAAAGAAGCGTGCCGTCGCCGCCCAGAACGATGATGAGATCAACTTTTTGGCCCAGCGCTTCGCGCGCTAACGCCGGGAAATTGGTGTGGATGCAGGCTTCCGTTTCCAGGTCCACAAAAACTTCGATTTGGCGCGCTCGCAGCCATTCCCCTAGAGGAGGAACGACGGACGAGACCATTTCTTTGACTGGTTTGCAGATGATGCCGGCGGCGCGAATCATTTGGAGGGAAATTCTACTCTACCCGCGCACGCGGGCGTGGAGAAAAAACTCCTGATTACCCTCGGCTCCGGTTAAATGGCTTGCACGCACGCCTAGAATGTCCAGAGATAATTCGGCGGCTGCGGCGGTCACGCGTTCGATTGCTTTCTGATGCAGCAGATTGTCGCGAACGATGCCGCCTTTACCGACTTCGCGTTTTTCCAGTTCAAATTGTGGCTTGATAAGTATCAGGAAATCGGCGCCTCCGACTGCCAGCGGAACAATTGCCGGAAGAACCTTTGTGACCGAGATAAACGACACGTCCATGGTGACGAGGGAAGCCCGCTCGGGAAGTTCCTGGGCTCGCAAATAGCGCGCGTTGCGTTCGATCGCGACTACCCGGGGATCCTTGCGCAGCTTCCAGTCCAGTTGGTCCGCGGAGACGTCCACGGCGTAAACGCGCAGGGCGCCTTGTTGCAGCAGGCAGTCCGTGAAACCTCCGGTGGAGCTTCCGACGTCCAGGCAAACTTTCCCTTGGGGGGAGGCGCCAAAATCTTCCAACGCGCCTTCAAGTTTTAGACCGCCACGGCTTGCGAAACGCAAAGTCTCGCCGATAATTTCAATTTGAGAGTCGCTTGCGATTTGCGCGCCGGGCTTTTCGATTTTTTGACCGTGGACGAGAATGTTTCCTGCCAGAAGCATGGCTTGAGCTTTCTCGCGCGAAGGAGCCAAACCGCGTTCGACAATCAGGACATCAATACGCGACTTTCCTGGACGCGCTCGCTTCTGGGAAGCGTTGGGAGCTGCATCATCGTTGGGCGGATTCGATTTCATGGGCGGGTTTTCTAGCGATCTTAGTTCCGACGCACGACCAGGAATTGAGCGAGTTGACGAAGCCGCGTTGCACGTTGACCATAACAATCAAGTTCAAGCAGGGCTTTGGTTTCCAGGTCGTTGGCAATCTCGCGAGATTTTTCCAGACCATATAGAGCGGGGTAGGTGGCTTTTTGTTGGGCTTGGTCTTTGCCCGCGGTTTTTCCGAGCGCAGCAGAGGATTCAGAGACGTCCAAAATGTCGTCAACTACCTGGAAGGCCCAGCCGATCTGCTGGCCGAAGCGCCGCAAGCGCTCGACGTCTTCGTCATTAGCTCCACCAGCAATCGCGCCGGCGACAATCGAACCGCAAATCAACGCCGCCGTTTTCGAGCGGTGAATGTATTCCAACATGGCGCCGTCGGCAGGCTTTTTCTCCGCCTCGATGTCCGCCACTTGTCCGCCAACCATGCCATCGACGGTTCCAGCAGCAGCGGCGATTTCAGAAATGACCCGCACGCGGCGAGCTGGTTCGATTGCGGAACTTGCAAGCGTCTGAAAAGCAAGGGTGAGTAGCGCGTCGCCGGCCAGGATGGCTATGGCATCGCCGAACACTTTGTGATTGGTGGCTTTTCCGCGGCGAAGGTCATCGTTGTCGAGCGCGGGTAGATCATCGTGGATCAAAGAATATGTGTGAATAAATTCGAGGGCGCAGCCAACGGGAATCGCGGGGCTGGGATCGGAAGGAAAAAGTTTTGCCGACTCGTAGCAAAGGAGGGGCCGAATACGTTTGCCGCCGGCGAAAACGCTGTAGCGCATGGCGCGGTGGATGGAAACCGGCGGCGTGGACTCCGCCGGCAAGAGTTTTTCGAGCGCGGCCTCGATTGCAGCGTGGTCCTGCTGGAAAAAATCCGGCGTGCTCACGCAATCACCGGTGCGATGCCGAAAGATCGATGAAAAAACAGAGGCAAGTTATGCCTTATGGGACGGGCCATTGTCCGGATTGAAAGGCTCGGCCACAATTTTGCCGTCCGCTTTCTTCAATAGAATTTCTACGCGGCCTTCGGCCTCTTCCAGTTGCTTCTGACACTCGCGCGACAGAGTAACTCCTTCCTCAAAGAGCTTCATGGCCTCATCGAGCGAGAGGTCCGGGCCTTCCATGCGCTTCACGACTTCTTCAAGCCGCGTGAGTGATTTTTCGAAATCGCCTTTGCGCGGCGGCTCTGTAGGTGCTGGTTTGTTCCCCGCTGGGTTCATTCTTCCTCGTCGCGCTGCGCCAAGAGCGCGTTTTAGATTTCGCCAGGCAGCATTCTAGCGCACGTAAGAGAATGCCAACAAGTTCTTGTCGATTTTACGGCTAGCGATTCTGCGTATTGGTGGCCGGCAGCAGAGTCAGCCGGTGTGCGCGCGTAGCTTCTTCGGCGCTTTCGCTGAAGGGAGCTGCGATCCCGCGACCTGCGAACCATTCAGGAAATTGGTCGCGATAGTGCGGGCTGGCGTACTGTCCGCTTTCCCCGGTGGGAATCTCCATCAGCGAGTTGTCAAAATTAGAAAGGTCGCTGACCGATCGCATGGCGGGACCATGTCCTATACCCATGGCACGGATGGTGTCGAGCGTGCCGCCTTGCTCGTAAGGCCCGATACTCAGCAGCCAGTGCAGCGCTCCGGAACGGCCGAGCGGATGGGCCATGTCGAGGGTATGCAGGCGGCCCCAATTCCAACTGGCGGAATCGGTTCTGCCGGTGTGCTTTTCGAGATTGGCGGCGGCTTGCTCGGCACTGGCCGAGAGTAGATCGTCGTAACTGCTAAAATCGCTGGGGAGCCAATTCGCTGGGCGTTGGCGCAAAATGTTCTCCAGAAAAACTTTGTCGCGCCACCAGACGTCGTTGTAAACGCTCAGGGGTTCCCAGAGCTCGTATTTCTTTGAGATTTCGTCATGGAGATAGGGAGCGAGCAAGTTATGCAACAAAGCGTGACGCGTGTATTCGACGAACGAGGTTTCGACCGAGCCGGCTGTCGCGTGCGCGTCCCAATTGTTCAGAGCGGCAATTAATTCTTGCGTTCGCGGGTCCTTTGGTTGGGTCTTGCTAGCCGCGGCGATTAGCTGGCTGGCAAGAAATTTGTTCGGAAGGCTGAGAACGTCGTTTTGGATAGCGTTGCAATCCGCTGGGAGCAAACCAGTACGTCCTGCCAGCAATTCGTATATTCGCCCTGTGCGATACGGGCCAGCTTGGCGATCGGTCAAAAAATATTTGTAGCTGGGGCCAACGGTATACGCGTTTGCGGTGGCGATGATTCCATCCAAAGGATTCAAGGCGCGCGGTAATTCTTCGAACGGGATGTAGCTGGTCCATTCGAATTGGTCGGTATCCCCTGGAACGGGCAGCGCGCCATTGCCATTTGCACGAATGGGAATGTGCGCGGGAATGGTGAACCCGATGTTGCCATCCACGTCGGCGTAAATCGTATTTTGCGCGGGACCTGCAATTCGCTGCGTGGCAGCCAAGAATTCATGCCAGTTCTGCGCTTGCCCCAGGAGCGGAAAACCGAAATCCAGGCCACCGGGTTCTAGCGCCGTCCAGCGAAGCGCATAACGCACGGCGGAAGGAGAGTTCGAGTCTCCGTACACAATAGGGCCATGGCGGGTGGAGACCACGGCAATCGCTCGATCGCGCTTGCCTCGCACATGAATTATTTCTGAACGAATACTGGCGGTAAGCCATTTCCCGTTGGCGCGGTACTGCGAAGAGTGAGCGGGATCGAAAGTTTCCTCGTAGAGGTCCTGCACGTCAGCATTGCTATTGGTGAATCCCCACGCGATGCGATCGTTATGCCCAATGATCACGAGCGGTGCGCCGGGCAGGGCGAAGCCTGCGACATTCCATCCCGGCGCGGTTAGATGGATAACGTACCAGAGCGCCGGCACGCTGAGTTGAAGATGTGTGTCGTTGGCAAGAAGCGGTTTTCCCGAGGCTGTGTGGGCGCCGCTGACCACAAAATTGTTGCTGCCGATGATCTGGGAAGATTCTTCTTCGAATTGCGCCAGGACCGCGCGGGCGGAATCCCATTCTTGCCTGATGAAAGGCGGGGCCTGGGGCGGAGCGAGACCTGGTGGGATCCTGGACGCCTCCGCACGACGCAACACGAAGCCGCCAACTATGAAATGATCCTGTGGGGAAAAGCTAGCAAACATTTGCTGCGCGCGTTGGGGCCCTACTTTTTGAATCACCCACTGGCGATTCAATTTTTCCTTCCACGTGGAGGTGAGCGTTTTGTACATGTACAGACTGATGAGGTAGGTATCCGCCGGGGTCCAGGGACGCGGCTGATAACGCAGCAAAGCAAATTCCATGGGCAGGCGGGAACGATGCTGGTCTAGGTACTGATTTACGCCGCGCGCGTACGAATCCAGAAGATTACGAATGTCGGGAGGAGAATCTGCGGCGGCGCGTTCGGCCGCTTGACGCATACCGAGCGTGCGATTTTCTTCGTCAAACGAAAGCGCGACTTCGCCGAAGATTTCAGCCAGGTCGCCAGCAGCTGCGCGGCGGAGCAAATCCATCTGCCACAGGCGATCCTGCGCCAGCACGTAGCCTTGCGCGGTAACCAAATCGTCCACCGATTTCGCGCGGATCCAGGGACGACCCCAATGGTCGCGGTCGATCATGACGGCTTCTTTCAGCCCGGGGACTTGGACGCTGCCATCGAGTGCGGGAAGCGAGTGGTGCATGATCCAGCAGCCCACAATCAGCGTGACTCCGGCGAACAGGAGGAGTACCGCGACGATGCCGCGGAAAATTCGGTAGGTGCGCGTTATTTTACTTGTTTTTGTTGCTCTCAACTGGCGGCGGAGTTTAGCGCAGCGAACGAGAAGCGCGCAACCGCCCTTTCAGGGTAGAGGAGTGAGGATTCGATTCAGGACCGCTTTCAAGGAGTAAATTCTCAGCTTGTCAGAGTAGCGCATGGAGGCTTGGAATTCTCCCGCTGAGCCGCTGGTATTGGTAAAATTCCCGGATGGCTGGGCCATCTCTCCCTCCCTTATGTTGTGGCTACCTGAGTGTGGAGCTCTGCTCGGAACAAGGGTGGCTTCCGCGCTTAGCTGAGGGCGCGCGCAGATGGTAGCTCTACACCTCTTCGCGGTACTCGCTCTAGTGGCGGTGAACGCATTTTTCGCTGCGGCGGAGTTCTCTCTTGTGGCCGTGCGTCTCTCGCGTGTGCGGCAACTGGTTGAAAAGGGGGACGCGCGGGCGAAAATTGTGGAGTCGCTTCTTGCCGATTTGAGCCGCGTGGTTTCGGGCGTGCAAGTGGGAATCACCCTGGCCAGTCTTTCGCTCGGATATCTTGGGGAAATTACGCTGTCGGGAATTTTGAGTCCACTGGTGCAGGCGATTCCGCGGCCGTGGGCCGCTGTGATTGCACATGGAGTGGCGTTAGCAACCGCGTTCGCCTTGCTGACCGTGCTGCAAGTTGTTTTAGGCGAGCTGGTGCCGAAGAGTCTGAGCCTGGCGCGGGCGGAACGCGTTGCTTTGATTATTGCGCGACCGTTTCACTGGTTCTTGAACACCTTTCGTTGGGCCATCGATTTGCTCGATGGCTTCGCTGAAAAAATTGTGGGCGCGCTCGGAATTGTTTCTCCGCATAGCCATACGCTGGTGCGGTCCACCGAGGAACTGCAAGTGATGATGCAGCAGGCGCAGGACCGCGGTTTGTTGCCCGCCCCGGAAGTGAAATTCATTCAAGCAGCCATGGGGTTACATCAGGTCGAGGTGCGCGAGGTGATGGTGCCGCGTCCGGACGTGCATGCGCTTCCGGCGGACGCCAGCCTGGAAGACACGATGAAGATGTTTGCTACGACGCAGCGGTCGCGTATCCCTGTTTACGAAGGCACGCTCGATCATATTCTCGGCTTCGTACATATCAAGGATATGATTTGGGTCTTGTTAGAACGTGCGCGCCGCGCGGATGAACAAATTTCGACGCCTGAATTCCAGTTGCGAAACATGCTGCGAGATGTGTTGATCGTTCCGGAAACAAAACCGGTGAGTGAACTGTTGGTAGAGTTTCGTTCGCGGCGCACCGGGCTGGCGATGGTGGTGGACGAATTCGGAAGCATTCTCGGGCTTGCCACGCTGGAAGACATTCTGGAGCAAATGGTAGGCGAGATTCACGACGAGTTCGACGTGGTGGAGCATCCATTGGTTTTGCCGGACGGCGGGATGATTTTTGACGCTGCAATCAACGTGCGCGAGTTGGAGACACAATACAACATTATTTTGCCGGATGATCCATCGTACGAAACGATCGGCGGATTCGTGCTGAACCGGCTCGGATTTATTCCGCGCGGCGGCGAAAGTTTTGAAGCGGATGGATATCGTTTCACGGTGATGGAGATGGAACACCGTCGCGTCTCGCGGGTGAAAATCAAACCGCTTCGCGCGGCCGGCCTGGCTGGGTCGTCCGCGACTGCAAGTGTGGCGCCTGCGGACGCTTTGCCACCAGCGGCGGAGCAGAGGAATATGTTTGCGACGCCGGCGAAGACGGACACCGATCCGGCCATCGAAAAGAAAGTTGCCGCCAAGGCGCGGCGCGCGAAATGATCCGCTATATTTCCTACCGCCTTCTACTTGGTTTGCCTGCGCTCTGGCTAATTGTGACCATGGTTTTTATGCTCGCGCATATTGTGCCGGGAGACCCGGTGGCACAAATGTTGGGGGAAGGCGCGCGAGCGGACGATTTGCAGCAGCTGCGCCATACATTGGGATTGGACCTGCCAATTCCGGTGCAATACGGGCGTTATCTCGCGGGAATTGTCCACGGCAATCTTGGGGAATCCTTTCGTTTTCAGCAGCCGGTGCTGCAAGTTGTGATTTCGCATTATCCGGCAACGCTGGAGTTGGCTTTTGTTGCTTTGCTCGTTTGTGCCGGCCTGGGGATCCCGGCGGGATTGATGGCTGCGCAAAAACGGGGGACCTCGACGGACCACGCGATTGGCGTTTTAACCTTATTCGGTCTTTCGCTGCCGAATTTTGCGCTGGGGCCGGTGTTGATTCTTATTTTCTCCGTGATTCTCGGCTGGCTTCCGGTTTCAGGACGCGGCGGACCTGCGCATTTGATTCTGCCGGCGGTCACCCTGGGGGCGGCGCTTGCGGCCATCCTGACGCGCATGGTGCGCAGTTCGGTGATGGAAGAACTTTCCAGCGATTACGTGCGCACGGCGCGCGCGAAAGGACTTTCCCAATCTGCGGTCTTGTTTCGCCACGCATTTCGCAACGCGCTGATTCCGATTATTACCATTCTGGGATTGCAATTCGGCACGCTGCTTGCGGGGACCATTGTCACGGAATCAATTTTTTCGTGGCCTGGAATTGGAAGGCTTGCGGTTCAAGCGATCGGTGCGCGCGATTATCCGTTACTGCAGGGCTGCATCTTGATGATTGCGGTTTCCTACGTTTTCGTGAATTTGCTGACCGATTTGGTTTATGCGTTTGTGGATCCACGGGTGCGCTTCGAATGAACGGCCTGCACGAGTTTCTCCGTCAAAGCGGGCCTGGACGAGTAGGGCTAGCGCTGACTTTGTTTCTTGTGGTTATCGCGCTTTCTGCGCCGTGGATCGCTCCCGCGGATCCCACGGCGCAAAATCTTCCTGCGCGCCTGATGGCTCCCAGCGCGGCGCATTGGATGGGGACCGATGAACTTGGGCGCGACATTCTTTCGCGGATCATTTATGGCGCGCGCGTTTCGATGATCGTGAGCGTCGGTGTAGTGCTCGGAGCGGGAATTGTGGGGCTCGCAATCGGTGCGCTGGCAGGCTATTTCGGTGGCTGGTTTGACCGTTTTGTAAACATCGTGTTGATCAACGCATTTCTCTCATTCCCTGGTATTTTACTAGCGATTGCATTCGCTGCCTTTCTGGGTCCGGGGCTGGGAAAAGTGATTCTGGCGCTGGTGATAACGGGATGGGCGGGATACGCTCGGCTGGCTCGCGCACAAATTCTGCAGGCGAAGGAAATGGAGTACGTGCTGGCGGCGCGCTCCCTGGGAGCTTCCCACACGCGCATTCTCGTGCGTCACCTGCTGCCCAATATTTTGCAGCCGATTCTAGTGCAAGCGACCATCGCGATGGCTGGAGCGATACTTGCCGAATCCACGTTGAGCTTTCTAGGTGTGGGAGTTTTAGCGCCCATGCCAAGTTGGGGCGCCATGTTGAACGACGCGCGTGGTCATTTGTTCGACGCGCCACATCTGGTAATTTTTCCTGCGCTGGCGGTCATGACGGCCGTGCTGGCGTTCAATCTTCTGGGCGACGCGCTTCGAGATTGGATGGATCCGCGGATGCGCGCGTATCTTGTGGTTACCACACTGGCTCGCTAGGTTTGACGCCAGAAGCCGCGGGGGTTTCCTACTTAAGCTAATTCGACAGTGACTTCCGCACCGCGCCCTGCGCCAATGGTCCTGGCCGCGCTACCTTTATTGACGCAAATCTCGATGTAACCGCTGGATCCTATAATTGCGAAGGGTTCGGTGCCGGTCCCTTGCGCGAATGTTGGAACCATCTTCGTTACTGCGGCGTTTCCGACGCGAATCGTAAATTTGGCGTCGGGGGCAACCAACGCGGGAACATCTTCGGGAGTTAAATTCGTAATAAGGTTGCCGAAATTATCTGTGCGCAGGACGATTCCTTTTACTGTGTTACCAGAAACCTTGGGCTTAGGAATCGCAAAACGAACGAAGTCGGTGACCTCTTCGCCAAAGCTCGCCGTCTGCCACGACTTCGAAAGCCAAGCGGCCACCGGCGCAAAAATGTCGCGGCCGTGAAAAGTGTTGCTAACCGGCTGCCTGAAATAATGTTCCGACGTGATGTTCCATACGTAGAGCGATTCCGATTTGTCATAGATTGCCGAGAGCACTCCGTTGTCGGGCGCCACAAAATAGTGCGTGTCGCCGGCGACCAGGATGGGCCGTCGCGCGGTGCCTACTCCGGGATCGACCACCACCAAGTGAATCGTCTTGGCGGGAAAATATTTATAGGCTTGGCTGATGGTCAGCGCGCCGTCGAGAACGTCATGCGCCAGGACGCTATGCGTAATGTCAACGATGTTCACGTCCGGATTGATATTGAGAATGACGCCTTTGAGGACTCCGACCAGATGATCGTTGGTGCCGTAGTCTGTGGTTAATGTGATGATGGGCCGCGCCAAAGTTTGCTCCCGTGATTTCCGCGCTGTGGCTGATGCATGCGCTTCTTGTCGACGCTAACGCCCACTTGCAGGCGTGTCAAGGCAGCGTGCGCCATTCAGTAACCTCAGGTGCAGCGCATCTCTGAGAGATGCGCGAAGGAGCAATACTTTGGTGACCAGGAAAAAGTGAGATAGACTGTCGGCGTTTTTCAGACCCAAGAAGAATTCTTTTTGGAGGCCGAAGTGCGTCCCTTAATCGTGGCAATCTTGTTTTCGTTCTTTTGGGTTAAGGCCGTAGTTGCGCAATCCAACGCGACTCAAAATCAGGCGCCTCCCGCTAAGAAGTCAGAGCAGCAGGCGGTCAAGACTCCCGAGAACAAGCCGCCGGAAAACGCCGCGAAGAATCCCGAGACCGCCGCGGCGCCTGAACAAAAAACTTCCAAAGAGGGTGGGGAGAAGGATAAAGAAAACGAAGAGCACTTCGACATGGCCGAAGTGCCGCCGGTTGCGACCCACCACCAAATCACAGTGGACGGCAAACTACTGAAATACACAGCAGCGGCAGGGCGGCTTCCGATCAAACGCGCTGATGGCAAGATCGAAGCGGAGATGTTTTTTGTCGCGTACACGCTGGATGGCCAGGATGCCGCCAAGCGGCCGCTAACCTTCGCATTTAATGGCGGCCCGGGTTCGGCTTCCATATGGTTGCACATGGGAGCGCTAGGTCCGCGAAAAGTGGTGTTACAACCGGAAGGTTTTCTGCCTCCAGCGCCGTATCGTATGGAAGACAATCCGTACACATTGCTGGATAAAACCGATGTGGTCCTGATTGACGCGATCGGCACAGGATTCAGCCGCGCCGCGGACTCTGAAACGTTCAAGAAGTTCTGGGGCGTGAAAGGTGACATCGAATCCTTCAGTGAATTCATTCGCCTTTACATCACGCGTAACGAGCGCTGGAGTTCGCCGCTGTTCTTGCTGGGTGAAAGCTACGGCACCACGCGGTCGGCGGGAGTGGCGGGTTATCTGGCGGATCGAGGAATTTCTTTTAACGGGATCACGCTGCTTTCAATGGTTCTGAATTTCGAGACATTGGAAGACAACAAGACGAATGACGAACCGTTCATTTTTCTGGTGCCGTCTTTCACCATGATCGCCGGATACCACCACAAGCTTGCGCCCGATCTCGCGCAAGATATGGCCAAAGCGCGGGCAGAATCGGAGAAGTGGTCTTACGAAGAATATGCTCCGGCGCTAGCGAAGGGCGATGCGCTCACGGCAGAAGAGCGGCAAAAAGTGATCGAACAATTGTCGCGATTCACCGGCATCAGCAAAGAAATAGTCGACCAAGCAAATCTGCGCATCGACGTGGCGAAGTTCACGCATTATCTGCTGATCGATCAGAAGCTGCGTGTGGGGCGGTTGGACGGGCGCTTCACGGGTCCTGATCCCAACGGACTCCTGGACACGCAGTTTTACGATCCGACGGGTTCGGCCACCGAGCCGCCGTTCACTTCTGTCTTCAATAATTACGTTCGTTCGGAGCTGGGCTACAAGACCGATATGCCGTACTACATCTTTGCGGCGGGTGCGGGGTTCGACAACTGGGACTGGGGATCGGCAATTCGTGGATTTCCGGACACGGCTTCTGCGCTGCGCGAAGCCATCGTTAAGAATCCTTACTTAAGAGTTCTGGTAATGGAGGGCTACTACGATTTGGCCACTCCGTATTTTGCGGCGAATTACACCATTGATCATCTGGATTTGCCGCAGAAATATCGCAATAACGTTTCTTACGCTACGTACGAAGCCGGGCACATGATCTATCTGCCGATGGATGGTTTGAAGAGGATGAAAAGCGACCAAGTGAGTTTTATGGAGAAATCCCTACCTCAATAGCGTTTTCTTTTGCGGCCTAAAGGATCTGGCAGGCAGGACTCGGTTGAACCTATTCCGGGACCAAGCTGATTTCGCCTACGCCGCCTTGCACGTTCACTTGAATAGTGGGGTGGGTCTTGCCGTAGGCGTCATTCACGTATGCGTCGCCTTCGCGGCGCATGCCGTGGGCGTTGACGCTGCCGATGCCGCCGGAGGCGTCCACGTGGACTCCGATATTTTTCGGCAGTTTGATTCGCGCGGAACCGACCCCGCCCTGAATATCCACTAATAGATCCTCTTTTCGGTCGCCGGTGAGATCCAGGTTCATTTGACCCACGCCGATATTGACTTCAAGGCGGGTGATATCCATGCCGCTGAGATTTAGATCGCTCTGGCCGGCGCCCAGCTCGAGTTTCAGGTCCAGAGGAATTGCGTTGCCGAAGCGAAGGGTCCAATCGTTGCGCCGGCCGCCGAAATGAATGTGTTTTTCTTCTTGAGTTATATCGAGCTGGCCCCTATCGCCACTCACGGTGTATACGGCGCGGGGTTTTCCCTCCGCAGTTCGATAATTGAAGTCGGCATCGAGCAGGCGGCTAGAGCCTCCCGACAGCAACAGTTTCCCGGCGGGCATTTCGATATCGGCATTCACGGATTTTGCGCCTTGCAACTCGACGGCTTGAATGTCATGAACGGTGGCAGCAGATCCGCCTTTTCCGACCAGGACGGCAAACCCGATGATGGCCAGGAAAACCAGTAGCGCCACTACGGTCCCCGAGGATCCTGCGTCTCGCGTACCGGGATTCTGCCGCACTCGATAGGCGTCCCACATTTTCCCGAGGCCCAGCAGTATCAGCACAACCGGCCAGTATCGGAAGAGCGCGGACCAGGGGTCGAAATTCGGCATCAAGTTGATTAAGAGAAAGAAAACTCCGAGGCCGATCAGGAACAGCGCACCGGTGATTGAGCCTAAGTGCCTGGGTCGATCGCTTGGGTCCATGTCGCACCTCTCTTGTCGTATAGTACGCGAGCGCGCGGGAAATGTTTCAAGAGCGCTATAGGATAAGCCGCTCATGACGCCCTGAGCGTCAAACAAGTGGTTTGAAGCTCTTCTTGCCCGTGGGGATCCATGGCAATCAACGCGTTTTTCCAGGAGGCGGTATGCCGGCCCAGGATAGCTCAGATGTCATGAAGCTCGATAAGCAGGGCGTGATTCACGTATTGCGCATCACCATTGGCGCACTGATCTCGCTGTTGATGGCGCAACTGTTCAAGCTGCCGGAGTCCTATTGGGCCGCTATCACCACACTGGTAGTTACGCAATCCACCTTCGGAGCCTCTTTCAAAATTTCGTGGCATCGCTTTGTCGGTACGGCAATCGGGGCTGCGGCTGGAGCATTGCTAGCTACCTACTTTGGGGAGAACGTGTTCATTTTCGCGGCTGGCGCATTTACCCTGGGAATTCTGTGTTCCGCGTTGAACCTCGATAGAGCGGCTTATCGTTTTTCCGGAATCTCGCTAGCGATTACCATGCTGGTCGCTCATCCCAAGGCAGCCTGGATAATCTCCTTGCATCGTTTCATTGAAGTTTCATTAGGCATCGCGGTGGCCTTGGCATTGACTGCTGTGTGGCCCGAAGCTCTGCCGAAATCGGAATAGCCGATGAATCTGCCCGCTATTTGCTTGGGGGACTTCGTGTGGTCGAGGCAGTTTGCTACCATGAGCGTAAGTAATGTTTCGAACCCATAGACTATTCCAAGTTCTGTTATTTTTGCCGCTGGCGATGTTTTCTTTCGAAGCGCAACTTGCCCATGCGGCCTCCGATTCAGAATCGGCGCCAGCTATCGTGATCGCATTTGTTGGCGGATTTGTGAGCCCTAATGATGCGGTGCATAGCGAAGTGGAACTGGCCAATCGACTGCGCCGTGAATATCCTTCGGGCGTCTACGTGCAGGTTTTTGACAATCGTCACGTAGGGGAAGCCTCCAAGAAAATTGTAGAACTCTTGGACACGCGCCACAGCGGAAAGCTGACGGATGACCAAAAGAAGAATGCTCGGATCATCATTTATGGACATAGCTGGGGAGGCTCGGCGGCCGTCAAGCTAGCCCGCCAACTTGGCGCAGCCGGTATTCCGGTACTGCTCACGATACAGATCGACAGTGTTGCTAAGTTCCACGAGGATGACTCGCTTATTCCGTCCAACGTGGAAGCAGCCGCCAATTTCTATCAGCCCTACGGACGGTTGCATGGCCGCGCTGAAATTCGCGCCGCGGACCCGTCGCGCACGCGCATCATCGGGAATTATCGATTCGACTACAAAACCATGCCGGTGGATTGCTACGGTGACTATCCGTGGTGGGATCGACATCTGACCAAAGCACACACGGAAATTGAGTGCGATCCGCAGGTGTGGAATCAGGTAGAGTCGTTGATTCGCTCCAGCTTATCCGCTCCGGGACATACTTCTTAGTAGCGCCTGATGATTACTTTGCGGGGCAGCGAAATCCAAATCGCAGCGTCACTTCAATCGGGGACTTCAACGCTGCTCCGGTTTCGAATCGCCAGGATTGCGCAGCTTTCACGGAGGCGTCTTGCAATTTGTCGTCGCCCGACAAAGGCTCTGCGTTGGTGACCAGTCCGGTGGCCGGGTCGAAGAATATTCTTAGGCCCACTTCGCCTTGCGCAAGCGTGCGTTGCGCCTCCCGTGGATACGACGGAAGATCGTACTTCGCGAGATGGAGCGATGGGGCGTTTAGCAATTCTACGGTTGCCGGGTCTTTATCGTCGAGGGGGCCTTTGTAGCCTTGCAGCGCGGACTTCGCGTTATGGTCACGGCATTCCGCGAAGGCGCAAGTGCTATCGGAAAAACCCGAGTCGAACTTGCCGGCTAGGATTTCGGGCACAAATTTCGCACCGAGCTCTTGACGCTCTTTGTTCTGCTTGGTGGAGGCTTTGGCGAAGGCAAAATCCTTGCCGAAGGCACGATCCTCGACGTCGTCTTTCAAGTCCCATAGCGCGGCAATTCGGGCATCCGCTCTTTTCAAGGCTTCGAATTTCAGCAAATCCTGGTCGGGAAGCTCGTACAAAATTTCTTTAGCGCCACATTTCGCAACGATGGTTTGATTCGCCGCCGACTCGAGACTGTCCGGTTCGATGTCATTCCGTTTGGCCACTTGAATCACGCCGGCGAAATCCTCTTCGGGGTAAGAACAGAGTCTAAATTTTCCGGCTACTTTTGCCGCGGTCGTATTGGGGAGCACGGTTTCCACAGCCTTGACGGTAACGATACGCGCGCAATTTCGGTTCCATGGCGTAATTCGGATTTCGCGTACGCGAACGCTACCGACTTCATCGCGAACGTCAAGGATTGTATCTGACCACCCGGGGCCATTGTTGGAAACGGCCTGGCGCACGACATAAAATTCTCCCAATTCAGTTTTTTCCAGAGTTTGAATGGCCCAGACCTTCGCCGGGATCGGGGTAGGGCGACTAGGAGCTAGCACGAAATTGGCAGCCGGCGCCAAAGCGCCGAGTGCGAGCAGCACCGCCATTCGTCGTTGGTTCCGATTTCTCACCACCAAAGTATAAGGCACCTAAGTTTCCGCGGGAGTTTTCTTAGGGGGAATTAAATAGGCGGCGTCTAGGAACTGTCTTGGTTAGCGCTGAGTCGCTCCGCGCTGTAGCGCATTCTCTTCCGAAATAGCTTTAAACCACAGACCGCCCTTGAGTATGGTTTCAACCGCGGGAACAAGCTCGCTGCCGATTCGTCGCTTCGGAACAAAGCCGCGCACGCCGATCTGCTTGAGCTTGTCGATTAATGGCTGAGGCTCGTGTAGGCTGATCGCTAATACAGCGGCGCGGGGGCAGGCCACCAAAATTTGCTGGGCGGCTTGGAGGCCATTCAATTCCGGCATCTGTATGTCTAACACGGCTACATCGGGGCATTCCGCTTTGGCTTTTTCGACCGCTTCAGCGCCGTTCGCGGCTTGGGCCACCAACTCCCAGTCGCTTCGGCTTCCGATCATTAATTTCAGTGAGGCACGGGCTACCTCGTGATCATCGGCTATTAGAATTCGAGTCGGCATCTAAAATCTTCTTCTCGGATCACCCCGGCGCAGACAGTGCTAGGTTACAGGTTATCGCTGTGAGTCTGAGCCACGTATCGGGTAGACGCTGTATTTCTGGTCTATCCGAACTGCACGGTTTAGCCCGTTCGACCTGCGGTTGAGCCGCAGAGACTTCCGCGGGCGGGAGAGCTTCAGTTTTCTTTAGGGTTGAGTTAACATGGAGCCTGCCGAGATAGCCGTGCTAAGGTGACTGCATGACAAAGTTTTCTGCATTGCTGGCCTTCGCCATTCTTTTCTCGCCGACAGCGTTTTGCCAGGAAACGGCGTCCACTCCGCCTCCCTATCGTGGAGTAGAACAGCATATTGGCGGAGTTTTCGTTACTCCTGTGCCGAATGTTCCCTTCACGGCCACAGCTGAGGTGGAAAGCTCGCAAGTGCTGCCCGACGGTTCGACCGAGCAGAAGAAAACGTATAACAACATCGCGCGTGACTCGGCGGGCCGCATTTACAACGAACGGCGGACTCTGGTGCCCCCATCATTCAACGGAACTCCGCGCATTGTTTCGATGCACTTATACGATCCACAGAATCGGCTCAGTACTTTCATGGATCCTTTCACACACATCGCGCGGGAAACCGTTCTGCCGATGCCAGAAGTGGACCCCTCGAGACCGGTCACCAGCTCTTCCGCTCAAGGGGAAGACCTGGGCAGCGACACAATGGAAAACGTGGAAGTCCATGGAACGCGGAAAAGCAAAACGATCCCTGCGCAGTTTAGCGGCACGGGACAAGCAATCATCGTGACCGACGAATACTGGTACTCTGAGGATCTGCATCTGAACATGTTGGTGAAACACAACGACCCACGCACCGGCGAGCAGACGGTCACCGTCACGCATGTGAATCGGGCAGAGCCCGACCAAACGATGTTCCAGATCCCGTCCGGCTACAAGATCGTGGATGAAACTCCGGTAAGCCAGTAAGCACAATTCCTTTTGAGGGCCTACCCACGCATTTCCGCGCGCGTCGCGATCAGGTCTTGCTTGCTACAGGAGCGCGCAGCCGCTATTCTGAATGCTTCACGCTGCAGCCATGCATATCTATCTTGATTACAACGCGACGACACCCGTGGACCGCGAGGTCCTTGAAGCGATGCTGCCGTGTTTTGCCGAAAACTTTGGAAATGCGAGCTCGATTCATTCCTGTGGACAGCGCGGGCGCTCAGCCGTCGATGCCGCTCGCGATTCGGTCGCAGCGCTTATCGGCGCGAAGCCGGCGGAGATTGTATTCACGAGCGGAGGTACAGAAGCCGACAACCTAGCGCTCTTTGGCGCGGTAGCGGCCTCCCATCGGTCTCGCAAGCACATGATTACTACGGCGATCGAGCATCATGCTGTTTTGAACGCTGCGCAAGCACTTGAAAAGCAGGGAATCGCAGTCACCTACGTTGCGGTAGGTTCCGATGGAGTCGTCGATCCGCAGGACATCCGTCGCGCGCTGAAGCCGGAAACAATTTTGATTAGTGTGATGCATGCGAACAACGAACTCGGCACGATCCAACCCATTGAGAAAATTGGCCGAATCGCAGCGGAGGCGGACGTTTATTTTCACTGCGACGCAGTACAATCGGCCGGAAAGGTGCCGCTCCAGGTGGAAGGTCTCGGTGTGAATTTGCTTTCCATCTCCGCGCACAAGATTTATGGACCGAAGGGAGTGGGTGCGCTGTACGTTCGCGCAGGAACTTCGATCGAGCCCCAATTTCAGGGGGGACATCATGAGCGCGACCGCCGTCCCGGCACTGAAAACGTTCCCGGAATTGTTGGCTTCGGCAAAGCAGCCGAGCTGGCGGAAATAAATCGCGAGGCGGACACCGCAGGTATTGAAATTCTTCGGGACCGTTTGGAAGAAGCGTTGACGAGGGTATTGCCAGCGGTGCGCGTGAATGGTAATGGTTCGCGGCGTGTGGCGAACACTACGAATCTGACTTTTGCAGGAGCAGGCGGAGAAGCGCTGGTCATCGCGTTGGACCTTCAAGGTATTTCGTGCTCGACGGGTGCGGCGTGCTCTTCGGGAGCTGTAGAGCCGTCGCATGTGCTGCTCGCGATTGGGCTTTCGCCTGACGAAGCACGATCGAGTTTGCGATTCAGCTTGGGCCGCGGGACAACATCGGAAGAGATCGATCGCACCATTGCTATCATTCCCCGGACGGTCGAACGACTGCGCGCATTATCACCCCGGGCCTTGAATGCGGTGCACGCGCGGTAAATTTCCCATGCCAAACCAACGAGTCCAACTCGAACCTTTTTGCGGTTCTGCGGATACTCGCCATTCCACACAGGCAACGGTGGCGGAAGCTCCTGCCATCGCGGAACCAAGTGGGCACCGTGGGGACACCCGCGGCGTTGCGCATGTCGCCGTGGCCATGAGTGGCGGAGTGGACAGCTCCACTGTGGCGGCGATGATGAGCGCCAGCGGGCGGCAAATCGTTGGATTGACGATGCAGCTTTGGAATCAGCGGCGCTTGCCGCAGCTTCAGAGCGCTGAGCCCGTACAACATCGTTGCTGTTCGATGGACGATGTATATGACGCGCGCCGCGTCGCGGAACATCTGCGCATTCCGTTTTACGTGGTCAACTTCGAGCGCGAGTTCGAAAAGAACGTCATCCGTCCTTTCGTGGACGAATATCTGGAAGGCCGCACTCCGATTCCTTGCACGCTTTGCAACAATCACGTGAAGTTCGATCAGTTACTGCTGACTGCTCGACAAATTGGGGCCGAGCGCATGGCCACTGGGCATTACGCGCGTGTTCGCCACAATCCCGAATCGGGGCGATATGAACTTTTGCGCGCCGTGGATGAATCCAAGGATCAAAGCTATTTTCTTTTTGGCCTGACTCAGGAGCAACTCGCGCGCACCGATTTTCCCCTGGGGGAACTTTCCAAAGGCGAAGTCCGCGAAATTGCGCGGCGCCTGCAAGTGCCAGTGGCGGAAAAGCCGGAAAGCCAGGAAATTTGTTTTGTGCCCACGGGAAATTACGTGCGCTTCATCGAAAGCTATCTTCACGAACAGGGACGCAGGCTGCCGGAGGAGGCAGGCGACATCGTGACTACAGCCGGTGAAATGCTGGGTCAGCACAACGGATTGCACCGCTATACCGTCGGCCAGCGAAAGGGATTAGGAATTTCAGAAGGGCGCCCGATGTATGTGGTCGCGCTGGATCGCGCAAAGAACCGTTTGGTGGTGGGCGAAGATCGGGAACTGCGGAGCACGACGTGCGGAGTTCGCGACGTAAATTGGATTCCGTATGCTGTTCCAGAAGGCCTGGTCCGCGCAAAGGTTCGAATTCGAAATCGCCACGAACCTGCCGATGCGGAAATCACCGCGGTCGGTTTCACTGACGCGCGAATTGTTTTTGACGAACCGCAGAGGGCCGTCACACCAGGCCAAGCTGCTGTGTTTTATTCGGGGGAACGTGTGTTAGGTGGCGGCTGGATTCGCTGAGATTTAAGCGCGTCAGATGAAAAGTTCTTCGTCTTGAGTAGTCCCGTCCGATTCGCCTCGACGGCCTTGAGAGCCGCGAAGCACATCGATTCCGACTTTTACGCCCTTCAACACTGCGGACACTTGTTGCACCGGAGCCCACAAAGTTTTGCGAACCCTCGTACCGGTGTCTTCAATCACTTCGAGTGCGCCGGTGAGGATTTGATCGGCGCGGATTACCTGGACGCGTAAGCGTTCCAAACTATCGGTCACAACGCGGTCAATTCTCTGAGCTTGCCCACGCGCCAGGCGAGTAATCTCGGCGGTATCGGAGGTGATACTGGCAACCTTGTCTTCCGAGTCTTCGAGGATGCGATCTACGCGAAGCAGGATGGGGTCGACGCGGACTTTTACCTCGGTGGCGATGGTGGTGAACTTCTCGATGGCGATCTTCATCTGGATAAACATGCCCAAAAGAATTGCCATTTGAATAACGATGGCGACCGCCGCAATCACAATAAATGCTTCAACCCAGACGTTCATGGAATGCCTCGCAACTGCTAATTACGCTTTCGCTTCGCGCCGGTAGGCGTCTTTGCCCGCTTCTACCGCCGCCGCCACGCCTTCTTTCTGCCGATCCATGATCTCTTTGCTGCGCTCGATCAAATCTTCGGCGCGTTCGCGAAGTTCCCGCGCTTTGCGCTGGGCATAGTCGCGCCCTTCATCGGCCTTCGAGGTTAGATATTCTCTTGTTTCTTCGCCAGACTTCGGGGCAAAAAGGATACCTACCAGCGCGCCAATTCCCAATCCCGCCAGAAAATAGCTCACTTTCGAGCCGCCATTGTCACCCACAGAGCACCTCCAAGGTTAAATTCGGTAAATTTGACCTTAGCATAGGCCCTAAATACAAGCAATGGCGCGAAAGCAGTAGAAAAGGCGGGGGATGTTTGTAGTCGCGACCGTAAAGGGCGAGTTTTTTGCATGCCTACGGCTGAGATGACTGCGGATTTAGTAGTCCGAATTCGGCTGATGGATTAGATTAGTAAGCCCGTATGCGAAAGACGAAGACTCGGTTTTCACTTGCGCAGACCGCTCTTTTTTCGGCGATTGCATGGGTCCTTTTTTGCAGTCCAGTTTACCCACAAGATTCCTCTGCAAATGCTCGCGCTCATCGACTCGAAGTGCGTCCTTGGATGAACCCAAAGCTTTCACCGGACGAGCGCGCGGATATGGTTCTGAAGGAGATGACACTCGATGAGAAAATTGCGTTAACGCACGGCAATGGCATGGAGGGTTGGGGTCGGCCGATGCCGAACTTGAGTTCGAGCAATGGCGGAGCTGGCTTCGTGTGGGGGCTACCTCGGCTGGGGATTCCGATGATTCAAATGAGCGATGCGGCGTATGGCGTGCGCGCGAGCGCCCAGAACGGGCGCTATTCCACGGCCTTGCCGGCGAACATCGCTTTGGCCGCGACCTGGGACGTGCAAGCCGCGTGCGAATATGGCGCGTTGATCGGGCGCGAGCTACGCGCACAAGGCTACAATATGTCCCTGGGCGGGGGAGTGAACCTGGCTCGCGAACCGCGCAACGGCCGGACGTTTGAATACCAGGGCGAGGATCCCATTCTTGCCGGAACCATGGTCGGTAACAGAATCAAATGCGAGCAAGCGCAGCATGTGATTGGCGACATTAAACATTTCGCGTTGAACGATCAGGAAAGCGGCCGCGACGAAGTGAACGTAATTATCGGCAAACGAGCTATGCAGGAAAGCGATCTTCTCGCGTTCCATATCGGCATTGAGATCGGGAAACCTGGCGCGGTGATGTGCGCGTACAACGCTGTCAATGCCGATTTCGCTTGTGAGAATAAATACTTGCTGATGGAGGTGTTGAAGAAGGATTGGAATTATAAAGGATTTGTCGTTTCAGACTGGGGTGCAACGCACAGCACTGCAAAGGCCTCCGCGGCCGGTTTGGACCAGGAAGAGCCGATGGATGATTTCTACGGAGAGAGGCTGAAGCAAATGGTTTGGTCCGGGGAAATTCCGATAGCGGAGCTAAACGGACATGTGCGTCGCATATTGCGGTCGGAATTTGCCAGCGGGATTGTGGATTTTCCGACGCAAAAGAGCGTGGTCGATGTGGAAGCTGGGCTCGAAACGTCGCGCGCGATTGCCGAACAGAGCATCGTTCTGCTGAAGAATGACGGAGTGTTGCCGCTCGATCCAGCGTTGGTGCGCTCGATTGCAATTCTCGGAGCGCATTCGGATACCGGCATGATTTCTGGGGCTGGATCCGCGCAGGTGGATGCACCCGGAAAGCCAGAGGCGGACTGGCAAGCGCAAGTCTGGTTTCCGACTTCGCCGCTGAAGGCGATTAGAGAAAGAGTTCCGGGCATAAACGTGCGATTTGATTCGGGCGAAAATCCGGCGGCTGCGGCGGCGCTGGCAAAAGATTCCGATGTCGCGATTGTGTTTGCCTACCAATGGATGAGCGAAGACATGGATTTGCCAAATTTGTCGCTGCCCGGTGGCCAGGATGCACTTATCGAGCAGGTAGCGGGCGCGAATGCGCATACGATTATCGTGTTGGAGACCGGCTCTGCGGCAGCGATGCCCTGGATCGACAACGTGAAGGGCGTTGTGGAAGCGTGGTACGCGGGGAGCAAAGGCGCTGATGCCGTTGCGCGCGTTCTATTTGGCGATGTGAATCCGAGCGCGAAACTGCCGCTCACATTTCCGCGCAGCGAAGCGGATTTGCCTCATCCCAAGCGGACTACTCCGCCGCCTGACGAACAGCCGCCTGAGGTAGCGGATCCCGAGGCCAAGCCTGCGTTCAGCGTTCGCTACGAGGAAGGATTTAAAGTGGGCTACAAGTGGTATGACGCGGAGAATAAAACCGTGCTGTTTCCATTTGGATATGGACTGTCGTACAGCAACTATAGTTACTCTGATTTAAAAGTTCATTCCACAAGCGAAGGAGCGAGCGTAGCTTTTTCTTTGAAGAATACTGGGCGGCGCGCTGGATCGGAAATTGCCGAAGTGTACGTCTCGCTGCCTCCGCAGGCCGGAGAGCCGTTCCACAGACTCGTAGGTTGGGCAAAAGTCCCGTTGCATGCGGGCGAAAGCAAGGAAACGACTATCACTATCGATAAGAAATATCTTTTGATTTACGATGAGTCCGTTGCGGGATGGAAGCTTGTGCCCGGGACTTATACCTTCCTGGTTGGTGGATCGTCGCACGATTTGCCGCTAGTTGAGGAACTCACCCTTAAGTAATTCGTCTCATAACGATTCAAAGGTAACGAAAATTTCAAAAGAAATGGAGGGCCTGCGACTGCGACGCTTGGCCCCGAAATTAAGTCTGCGGTTCCGGAGCTGGCCGGTTTGCAACCGGGGCATCTGCTGCGCGGAGCGCGGCGTAAATATGCTCGGCGCGCGAGCGTGGCAGTTCGGAGGCGAGTTCGCCCACCGTGAGCTGTTTCAGCCGTGCGACGCTGCCGAAGCGGCGAAGGAGTTTCCGCGCCGTCTTTTCGCCCACGCCGGGAATCTCAGTGAGCGATGTGCGCAGCCGCCCTCTGGAGCGGCGCTGCCGGTGAAAGGTGACGGCGAAGCGATGGGTCTCGTCGCGGATTTGCTGAATCAAGTGCAAGACCGGCGAATGGCGCTCGAGCACGATGGGTTCATCCTCTCTGCCTAAAACGTAGAGAATTTCTTCTTTTTTCGCGATGCTGGCAAGCGGCTGATTGATGATGGCAAGTTTATCCAGCGCTTTGGCGGCGGCGTGAAGCTGGCCGATTCCACCGTCAACCAAAATCAAACTGGGCAGCGGCTTTCCTTCATTTTGCAAACGGTGGTAACGGCGCTCGACGGCTTCCTGCATGCTGGCGAAATCGTCGCGAAGGCGGCCCTCGGATTTTTCTTCGCAGTCGCGCATGGCTTCACCGCGAATGATGAATTTCCTGTAATCGGACTTTTTCATGCGGCCAGATTCCCAAACGACCATGGAGGCCACAGTATCCGAACCTTGGATATGCGAAATATCGAAGCACTCGATTCGTTGCGGCGCTGTCGGCAGATTGAGCGCGGACTGCACCGCTTCAATAATCGCTTTTGAGCTGGGTTTCAGAACGCGGAAACGTTGGATGAAGGATTGTTTGGCATTTCTCTCCACCAGTTCAAGGAACGCGTGTTTGGGACCTCGCTGCGGAGCAATAATTTCCACGCGATGGCCGGCGCGTTCGGTGAGAACTTCCTCGAGCAACTTGCAATCTTCGAAGGCCATGGGCGTATTGATGTAACGCGGCAAATAGGCTGCGTCGAGGTAGAGCTGTTTCAGCAGCGACGGTAGAAATTCCGCGGGATCGAATTCCTCCAGATCTTCCCAATAGAAATCGCGGCGGTCAACAACGCGTCCGCCTCGCAAGTGGAAAAGATTTACGGCAACTTGCGGAGGTTCGGCGTACCAAGCCAGAACGTCCGTGTCGTCTCCGGAAGCGGCGGCAATTTTCTGGCGCTCTTCCATTTCCGTGAGAGTGCGAAGGAGATCTCGATAGCCGGCCGCCTCTTCATAGCGCTCTTCCTCGGATGCCATCCGCATGCGTTCTTCGACGCTGCTGGCGAGATCGCTGCGGCGGCCTTCCAGAAATAAGCGCACGTCACGAGCTGCCTCGGCATATCGTTCATCGGTGACTAATTCCTTCACGCAAGGACCCAGGCAGCGATGAATGTAATACTGCAGGCAAGGACGCGGATGATTGCGCGAGAGGTCCACGGTGCAGGAAGGAACCAGGAAATGCTTGTGAATCAAGTGCACCAAGCGATAAGCGAGGCCGGCAGGGAAGTACGGCCCGAAATAAATCGAGCCGTCTTTCTTCAGGCGGCGGGTGACATACACGCGAGGATATTTTTCGAAAGCGGTGTACTGAATGTAAGGATATGTTTTGTCGTCGCGAAGCAGGATGTTGAACTTTGGCTGGTGCTGTTTAATCAGATTGTTTTCCAGCGCCAGCGCTTCTTTCACGTTATCGACGACGATGTAATCGACCTCAACAACTCCGCGCATCAAAGAGCTGGTCTTGGGGTCTTGTATGCTCTTGTCCAGAAAGTACGAACGCACGCGGTTGCGCAGGGACTGGGCTTTTCCCACGTACAGCACTTTTTCGGAGGCATCCCGGAATAGATAGACTCCCGGCTGCAGGGGTAAATTGGCAACTTTTTCGCGGAGTTCCATCGATGCGTTACAATATTACCGGGATCAAAGCGGGCAGCGAGTTTGAGTCGCCAGCCGCCGTACAACTTTAATGATAACAAACGCAACAAAATCAAGCAGGCCGATGCTTGATGGGATGCTAAAACTGGCGCTACTGGTAGCTGTTTGCGCAGGTCCGGCGTGCTCTTTTCAGCAAGGGCAAGACCCGCAACAGCAACAGAAGCCACAGCCGGCTGATCCGTCAGCTTCGTCGCACCCACCAGCAGCGCCGCCTATAGGCCCGGGTGAATCCTCCTCGGCGAAGCCGGAGCAAACTGGAGACCCGACCGCGCCGCAGGCAGAGCCGACGCCGGAAAAGCCCGCCACGCCCCCCCCTCCTGGCGCGAAGCCGACGCCTTCCAATGCCGCAAAACCCGGTGTGTTGGCGCCCGAGGATAATCCGGCATGGGACCCGTTCCATGCAGCGCAGGACATCGATGTGGGCACGTTTTACATGCACAAAGGTGATATGGACGCAGCCATCGGGCGATTTCAAGACGCCATCCGTTTGCGGCCGAATTTTGCAAAGCCTCGGCTTCTCATCGCCGAGATTTACGAGAGAAAAGGTGATAAGTCTGAAGCGCTGCATTACTACCGGGAATACCTGCAAGTTTTTCCGGACGCGCCAGACGCTGCCAAGGTTAAGAAGAAGATCGAGAAACTTTCGAAAGAGTAGTTCCTGCCTGACCGTTCTTTTGCGACGCGAGGGCTTATGTTTGAGCACCATTCCTTTGCAATGCCCGGCGCGGAAGACCTAGCGCACCCGTTCGCGGAAGTTAAGTCCATTTTCCGAAGCGATTTACAAGTGAGCGACAGCGCTGTTTGTTTTCCGCGTCAGCATCCGACATTGTAATAAGATGACGCGTCGAATTTGTTATCTGCGTTTGTGTCATGTTGAAAAATGGAACTACGTAAAGATCCCATCACTCGAAGCTGGGTTGTAGCGGGCCATCCGGAACGCGAAAAAGTTCGCCTGGATCCCTGTCCACTCTGCGGAGAGAATCGCACGCAGACGGGCACAATCTTGGATTTGCCTGCGCATGGACCGTGGCAGGTGCGCGTATATCCGCATTTTCGTCCGCTCTATCGAATTGAGGGCGAGCCGGGACGCGAAGCCGAGGGAATCTACGATCGCATGGCGGCAACCGGCGCCCACGAAATTATCGTTGAGACTCCCGAGCATACGCGCCAACTCTCTCAGATGAACGACGAAGAGATCGAGCGTGTGCTGGAGGCTTATGCGCTGCGTATCGCAGATTTAAAGCGAGACGCGAGATTCAAGTACGTTACCGTATTCAAAAACCAAGGAGCGCAGGCGGGAGAAGAGTGGCCGCACGCGCATTCCCAGATTACGGCTACGACGTTTGTCCCGCGTCGAATTCTGTATGAATTGCGCGCCGCGCGCGAATGGTACCGGGACCGCGAGCGCTGCGTTTTCTGCGACATTCTGCGGCAGGAAATTCGGCAAGCCAAGCGCGTGGTGGATAATGCGGGCGACTACTATGCGTTCTGCCCCTACGCATCCCGCGTGCCCTACGAAGTGTGGCTAATGCCGAAAACTCATACTCACCAATTCGAGCTCCCGCAGCCGGGCGAAAATCGCCGTAATTTGGCCAACTTGCTGGGAAGGACACTGCGAAGGCTGCTGAAATTGTCGGAAAACTATCACCTGGTGATTCACACCGCTCCCAATACGCTGCAAACCAAAGGGGAATTAAGCGACTATTGGCGCACGATTGCGGGCGACTACCACTGGCACATCGAAATTCTTCCCATCGTGGAACAGAGAAGCAAGTCCTACAGCATCAAGGAAATTTACTTTAATGGGACGCTGCCCGAAGAAGCGGCGGAAAGCCTCCGCAAGATCGAGCCAGGCAAATGACGAAATGGGAGCGGATCTTTTGAGAAAACGAGTTGGCCAGCGCGGCGGAATTTTCTCAAAACTTCTGTTTCTGATTTTCCTGGTCGTATTTGTGGCCATCCTGTATCTGGCGCGGTACCCGATTTTGCGTTTTGCCGGAGATTTCTGGGTGGTAGACGAAACTCCGCAGGTTTCCGACGTGATCGTGATTCTCAGCGATGATAATTACGAAGCGGCCCGAGCAATGAGAGCGGCGCAGCTTTTCAAGTCCGGCATGGCGCCGCACATTTTAGCCAGTGGACGTTTGCTGCGTCCCTACGCCGGCATTGCCGAGTTAATGGAACACGATTTGAAAGCGCAAGGAGTGCCTGCCAATGCGATTGTGGCCTTGGCCCATCGCGGGACGAATACGCGCGAGGAAGCGGTAGCCGATGCGCAGGAAGTCGCATTGCACGGCTGGAAAAAAGTTTTGCTGGTGACTTCGAACTATCACACTCGCCAGGCGGATTATATTTTCGCTCGCACGCTGCCTAAGGGCACCGAGCTTCGAATCGTCTCGGCGCCTGACTCGGAATACGATCCGAGCCATTGGTGGGAAAATCGCGCGGGGCTCAAGAGATTTCTTTGTGAAACGGCGAGTTACATCGTCTGTTTATGGGAGTTGCGTCACAACGAGGTGCAGACTTCTTGAGTAGCGGGATCGCTCATCGGGTCGAGCAGCCGTTAGACCAGGTTTCATGACTGGGCGGGCAGCAGCCCGTACCAAATCGTCACTTATCCCAACGCCGCGATTTACTCAGAGACGCCTCTGTACTATAGTTTGGACATCGCTTGGGACCCTGGCCGCCCGGCGTAGAGAACCTAAGCATTCTGGGGGAGAAATCTAATGTGGAATAAATCCGCCGAGGCCAAACCGTCTTCGCAGGCGGCCGAGACCTCAGTTCCAGTAATACCAGCACCGACGGCAAACACGCAGCCAACGCAATCTCAACCGCTCAACGCTGCTGCAACTCCGCCCGCGCCGCAGGCTTCCGCGCAGGTGAATCCAACGCCCGTTTCTAGTTCCAACGGCCTGACCACAATTGCGGCCGGGCTGAAAATCAGCGGCGAGATTTCGGGGACTACGGACCTGTACATTGATGGTGAAACGCAAGGAAAGGTCCGGCTTCCAAATGCTCGGGTGACGGTGGGTCCGAATGGTCGCGTTCAGGCGGACATCGAAGCGCGGGAGATTATTATCGAGGGAACGGTGCTAGGAAACCTTAAAGCCAGCGAGCGCTTGCACCTTGGCGCAGCCAGTCGAGTGCAAGGCAGCGCTCTAACCCCTCGGATTGCGATCGAGGACGGGGCGCGGTTGCGAGGCAAGGTGGAGATGGTTCGTGCGAGCGGCTCGCAGGCAAATTCGAGCCTGGAGACCGGCATGGAAGTTGGAAAAGCGAGAGCCATGTCCGCAAGCGGCCAGGACGAGTAAACCACGATGAGCTGGCAAGCCAAACCTCGCCTGATTGCGACGCCGGTGTCTGACGCGCGCGTTAAACCTGGGCCATCGGCGGTGGCGACATCTTCCGCAAACGTTCGCGTCTCTAACGGTCTGAAGGAATTTTTGTGGCTGCTCAGCGATTCGAAACAAGGGCGGATTCTGGATCTCGGTCAAGTTTCGCAGGCCACTCTGACTTTCTTCATCGAGAAGGGATTCCGCGTTTCCACCGAAGATTTGTTGCGCTCGTGGAAGGAATTTTTGGTCGCGGAAGAGGAGAATTTCCGAAGAGCCCCGGTGGGAAATAGCGTCACGGAGGTTTCGCCGACAATCTTCGCGGATAAGTTTCTTGAGACAGCAGTACAGTACCCCGCCGAGCATTTTCACGGAGTGCTCGCCTGGGACATTTTTGATTACCTGGATGCGCAGCTTTTGCCTAAAGTGATGGACAGGTTGTACTCGATCTTGCAACCGGGCGGCGCGGTCCTTTCGCTCTTTCACAGCCGGACTCCGGAAAGGTTCTCGCGATATCGCATATCGGATCCGCAGACGATTGAACTTTTGCCGGCGTCCACGCTTTCCGTTCACGCGCGGATTTTTCAGAACCGCGAAATCTTGGATATTTTCGGGAAGTTCCGCTCGTCGAAGACCTTTGTAGGGCGCGATCAAGTGCGCGAAGGCCTTTTCCTCAAGTAGGTGTCTAGTCAGGTTGCTTTGAATGTTAATCCTCTGCTGATTCCGCCGGATGGAGCGGAGTGCTGTTTTTACGCCCGCGCGCCTTCCATGCGTGATGAGCAGCTGGAAGAAGAGAAACGACGATAACCGCGGCGATTACGTAATGAATATGTTTGTCGATGCGCGGATCAGACTTGCCGATCGTAAACCCAAGCAGGATCATTCCCCAAACCCAGCAAATTCCTCCGATAATGTCATACACGAGATAGCGCGAATACTTCATTCCTGCAGCGCCAGCCACCGGGGGACAAAATGTCCGAATAATGGGTACGAAGCGCGCCAGGATAATCGTCTTGCCACCGTAGCGCTCGTAGAATTCGTGAGCCCGGGTAAGATGCCGCTTCTTGAAGAACCTGGAATCCTCGCGGCGAAACAAGCTTGGACCTGCCTCACGGCCAATGAAGTAGCCCAATTGATCGCCGGCTATGGCGCACAGGGTGACCAATGATAGCAGCCATGCCAGATGCAGTTTCCCCGCGCCCGCAAAAACTCCGGCGGTGACCAGCAGGGAATCGCCCGGGAGAAAAAAGCCTACGAACATTCCGGTTTCGACGAAGACGATGATGCAGACCATCAGGGTCCCGCCCCAATCGAGCAGGCCGCGAATGTCGTAAAGACGGGCTAGAATTTGTCTCAGGAATTCGATCATTTAGCTTCTTTCTTGAAACCCCTCTGCGGCCAAACGGGCAGCAAGTCCTCTAAACACAATAACATTAAACACCACAGACGCGGTCCCCCCCCGGCTAGTACTTTTCTCCTACCACCGATAGCCCCCTGTACCATTGGCCACTCCGGAGCCCTGTACGAAGATGCAGCTGTACGCGGGAAGAACCGGAAGGGGGCAGATCATGGAAGGTGGATATGCAGCCTGGATGGGTCAGCCGGTGGTTCTTCGAGTGGTAGCAGGCAACCTGCGAGTCCCGTTACGCGGGCGGTTGATGTCTGAAACAAACCAGATTGTGAGATTGCGAATTGCCGATAGCTGGGACGTCGACATCTTTAAATCAATGGTCGTAGGGGTGGAGCACGACAATCCGGTTTACTTAGTTAATTAAGGGGGAAGCGTGAGCGCACTGGCTAGCAACGGTTTCACGTCGGAAAGCGACAGAGAGGATGTGATGGCGCTCCCCAGTTCTTGGGAGGATAGGAATATGCGCGCCCGGATGCAGACCTTACGCGACACAATATTGGTGGTGGCACTTCAGATAATTTTTCGAGCAACCTTGGTTATGCGGCGCTGGAACTACTAAGCCCAGGTCACTCAACTAGCTTCCCCGGCCCCCCCTCAACCCCCCGCCCCAGGCCTGTGCCCCCAGGCCTGGGGTTCTTCTTTTATGGCGGTAATTTCGTTTTCTTTCCCGGGCTAAGTATGGTGCCGCTTTGAGTTCGCGCGCAGGATTTTCTTTGACTCTCTCTGTCATCCTCTATAAGACTAGGCCGGTTCCGTTCCTACATGAGACTAACTCTCGCCGACTGGGCCGTGGTCGCGGCCTATCTCTTATTCACGCTTCTGCAAGGATTGTATTTTCGCAAACGCTCGAGCGGTAGCACGGCTGACTATTTTGTATCGGGGCGCCGCGCGGCGTGGTGGTTGATTGGCACCTCGATGGTGGCGACGACCTTTGCTGCAGACACTCCACTGGTAGTTACTGGACTGGTTTACAGATTTGGAATTGCCGGGAATTGGATTTGGTGGAGCATGCTCCCGGCTGGCATGATGACGGTTTTTCTTTTCGCGCGGCTATGGGTTCGCGCGGGACTTCTGACCGACGTTGAATTTGCCGAACTACGCTATGCCGGCAAGCCTGCTGCTTTCTTGCGCGGATTCCGCGCCCTGTACCTTGGTCTGTTGATCAACTGCGTGATCCTGGGCTGGGTCACAAAAGCTATGACTACGATTGTCAGCGTTGTGATGGGACTGGATGATCGCAGATCGCTCGCTCTTTGCGTGTTCTTTCTCATTCCGTTTACCGGGTTGTACGTTTCGCTTGGCGGACTCTGGGGCGTGTTGTGGACGGATTTGTTTCAATTTGTTCTGAAAATGGGCGTGGTAATCGCGGTGGCCTGGTATGGTGTGCGCGCTGCCGGTGGGATGACCGAATTACTCTCCCAGCTTGCAGCGATGCAAAAGGCGGCAGGTCCTGGCGCAGCGAACATTACTTCGTTTTTCCCGGATTTTTCGCGGGGTTTCGCCAGCGAAGCATTATGGACAATCCCTGTGATCACTTTTTGCGTATATCTAGGTGTGCAGTGGTGGGCCTTCTGGTATCCCGGGGCCGAGCCGGGAGGAGGAGGCTATATCGCACAACGGATTTTGAGCGCACGCAATGAACGCGAAGGGCTTCTTTCGGTTTTATGGTTTAATTTCGCGAATTATGCCTTGCGTTCGTGGCCCTGGGTCATAGGTGCTCTTGCCGTGGTGGTCTTGTATCCGCAGCTTGCCCGGCCGGAATCGGGATATATTTTGCTGGCGGTTGACCACCTCCCGCGAGCGGCGCGTGGGGTACTCATAGCGGGATTTCTTGCGGCATTTATGTCTACGATCGCGACGCACCTGAACTGGGGCAGCTCGTATCTTGTTTCCGATTTTTACCGGCGGTTTGTGAAGCGCAACGCGACCGAGAAGCATTATGTTTCTGTCTCGCGCTGGACCACCGCTCTTCTAGTGATTGCCGGCGCATGCGTTTCTTGGGAGCTGGGTTCGATCCGCGCGGGCTGGCAGATTTTGCTGGAAGTGGGGGCCGGAACCGGCAGCGTGTATTTGCTGCGTTGGTACTGGTGGCGGATCAATGCATGGAGCGAGATTGCCGCGATGACGACTGCGTTAATCGTCTCCGTTACCTTTCGCGCAATCGCGCCGTTCCACGGGTCGGAACCGGCAGTTTTCGCCAAACAGACTCTGGCGACCACATTGATAACTACGACGGTATGGGTGCTCATAACTCTGCTAACGCGCGCCGAGCCTGATGATACCCTCGTGAGGTTTTACCGCCGGGTCAGGCCGGATGTATCCGGCTGGAAGCCCATTGCCGCTCTTGTAAAAGATGAATCGCCCACTAAAGACTTGGGCCGAAATCTGGTAGACTGGATGATCGGCTGTAGCATGATTTACGCCGCACTTTTCGGCGTGGGGAAATTTTGTATATTGGAATTCTGGCAGGGGTCTCTGTTCGCAGTAGTATCGATTTCTTGCGCCGCATTCATCTATCGGAGCCTGAATCAACCCTATTCATAGCCGGTCTTTTCCTGCATTGTGGTGGAAAGGCCCGGCCCGGCATGTGTTCGCAGTCTTTATAAGAAGCGCTAAAAAGTTCCAAATCGACGTGGGAGATTGTTCTGACTCGGGGTATTATGCGCAGTCACGCCAAAAATTGAGGGGAGAATAGATGAGGATTGCGAGCGTTGCGAGTGCTTTTCCTGAGAATTACTACAACCAGCAAGTTTTGACGGACGCTTTGAAAAACGATTGGCGGCACCGGCTAGCCAATCCGGATATTCTCGATCGCCTCGACGAGAGCATGAAAGTGGAGGGGCGCTACCTTGTTCACACGCTCGATTTTTACGAAAACCTAACCACCTGGGGTCAAGCCAATAACGCATGGATCGACCACGCGCTCGAGCTGGGCGAAGAAGCTCTGTGCAAGGCACTTCACGCCGCCGGCATGAAACCCAAAGAGCTGAGTGCCATTTTTGTAACCTCAGTCACCGGCATCGCCGCTCCCTCGATCGATGCGAGGCTGGTGAATCGAATGGGCCTTTCGACAAACATTAAGCGCATCCCCATATTTGGATTGGGTTGCGTAGCCGGTGCCGCAGGCATCGCTCGCGCCGCGGATTACGTACATGGCTATCCGGACCAAGCGGCAGCCTTGCTCTCCGTCGAGTTGTGCTCGCTGACTCTGCAGCGCGACGATCTTTCCATGGCTCACTTGATTTCGGCCATGTTGTTCGGCGACGGCGCGGCGGCAACGATCGTAGTTGGATCGAACAGGAAATCCGACGGCCCAGAAATTCTTGCTACCAAATCCATCTTCTACCCACACACCGAGAAGGTGATGGGCTGGGACATCTCCGAAAAAGGCTTCCGCATCGTATTATCGCCGGAGGTTCCAGACACCGTTGTAAAGCACCTGGGCAAGGACGTAGATACGTTTCTGGCCGAGCAGGGCCACAAGAGAAGCGACATCAAGACCTGGGTAATGCATACCGGCGGCCCAAAAGTGCTAGAGGCTACGGCCACAGCTTTGGGCTTGAATGAAAAAGACCTAGCCGCTTCTTGGGAATGTTTGCGCAAGGTTGGCAACATTTCGTCTACCTCGGTGCTTCTGGTGCTTGAGGACGTTTATATGAATCGGCGCCCGGAACCTGGGTCGCTGAGCATTCTCGCCGCCATGGGGCCGGGTTTCTGCTCAGAATTGGTACTGTTGAAATGGTGAAAGGCGGCCTGTTCTGGCCAATCATGCAGATGTCCTGGTTATTGGAGCAGGACCTGCTGGAATCGCAACTGCGATTGCAGCAAATCTTAGGGGACTCCGCGCAAAAGTTTTAGATTGCAGAAAACCTCCGATTGCGAAAGCCTGTGGTGAAGGGTTACTTCCGGAGGCTGTTTCAAATTTAGTCCATCTCGGTATTAAATTGGATTCATGCCACGGATACCCATTCCGTGGCATTTCTTTTTCAGACCAAGAATCTTCTGCTAGTGCAAGAATTTCGGGCGGCACCGGATACGGAGTGCGACGCAGCACGCTGCATTCGTTGTTGGTGGAACGTGCAAGCGACCTCGGCGTGGTCTTTCATTGGGGCATTCGAGTTACAGGTTTTGACACGCGAGGCGCATTTGTCGATGGCGCGTATATGCCGTGCAAATGGCTCATTGGCGCCGATGGACAAAATTCGTGCGTGGGAAAATGGGCTAATCTAAATTCTAAACCTCCGCGGTTCTCCCGGTTTGGATTCTCTCGGCACTACGCCGCCTCTCCCTGGAACGATCTGGTTGAAGTTCACTGGGGTCCGGGCTGCCAGATGTTCGTCACTCCTACCGCTAACGACGAAGTATGCGTTGCGGTTCTATCGCACGATCCACAGTTGCGAATCGACCGCGCCCTAGTTCATTTTCCGGTCATCGCCGAGCATTTGAAGCAGGCGCGACCTCGCACAGCGGAATTGGGAAGTGTGACGGCGCTCGGCCGCGCTCGCAGAGTGGTCCGCAGGAACGTAGCCCTGGTGGGAGATGCATCGTTTACCGTGGATGGCATCGCCGGGCTGGGCTTGAGTCTTGCTTTCGAGCAGGCCATTCTGGTGGCGGATGCAATTGCGCACGAGGATTTGACCTATTACGAGACCGCGCATCGCAAAATCTCAGCGACGCCGTGGCGAATGACTCGGCTGCTACTGCTTATGGATCAGAGCACGTGGGTGCGGAGAAAAGCGCTTCGTCTATTTGCGCGCAACCCGGCAATGTTCTCAAGAATGATGTCCGCACATTTAGCGCAAACCGCGAGTGAGACCCTACATGCCACGGAGTTATTAGGTCTCGGCTGGCAAGTGCTGCGAGCTTGATCGTGCACAGACCAAGGTCCCCTTACGCATCCGATCATCCTTCCAGAAATGCTATTCGAGCGAGCTTTCTTCGGTCGAATATCGTTAGACTTTTTGCTGCGCAATACATTGTCGCGGTTCTTGCGAGCTTTCTTTTATTGGCCTCCGCCATCCGCGCGCAATCGACGGGGTCGAGCGAATTCAAATTAGATCCCGCGCAATCTACGATTAAATTTACTCTGGACACCACTCTCCACGCCGTTGAAGGAACATTCCAATTCAAGAGCGGCCACCTAAGTTTTGACCCGCCGACGGGGAAAGCGGACGGGCAGATTACCGCTGACGCCACCAGCGCCAACACCGGCAACGAAAGTCGCGATAAGAAAATGCATCAGGAAGTCTTAGAGAGTCAGAAATATCCCGAGATTGTTTTTATTCCGCAACAACTGAAGGGTTCAATCAATCCGCAAGGCGCGTCGCAGGTAGAACTGTCGGGCGTCTTTCGAATTCACGGGCAGGACCACGAGTCCAGCGTGACTCTTAACGTTCAGCGCCAGCCGGGCGGGGCGATTCAGGCCGACGGGAAAATTTCCATTCCGTATATTAAATGGGGTCTTAAGAATCCCAGCAGTTTTTTGCTGCGTGCCAGGGATACCGTGGAAGTTGAAATCCACGTCATCGGCCAGTTCGTTTCCGCAGCCCAGCATTAATCCTTAAATCCCTCCAAAAAAAGAGACTGGCGCCATCCTGAGGAGATTGGCGCCAGTCCTTGCTTGGGCTGAGCGACCTAAGCCGCTCAAGGTAGATAAAAAGCTCTCACTTACCACCGCCCGGGGCCGCTGCCGCTTCAGTCGGAGTGTTGAAATTGAACATATCAAACAGATCGCTTAACGCCGGGCTGTTAGTCGGTACATAGGGGTTGCTGCCGGTCACTTTCGGATTGGGGAAATTATCGCGGCTGCGCTTCGTGATCGGGCCGAGTCCCCAGTTCCGTTCAACGAATTTCAGGATGGAAACATGATCGCCGTAGAGATGGGACACGTGTCCGCCCTGGGTGAACGGTGAAATGACGAGGAGAGGAATACGCGTGCCGTCCCCGAAGAAGTCGAGCGGTTGAACGTAACCGGAATCGTAGTAACCGCCGCCTTCATCAAAGGTCACGAAGATTGCAGTGTCTTGCCAGAGCGTCGGGTTGGCTTGAACTGCGTCCACGATCTTCTGCACGAATCCTTCGAACAGGTCCAGCTTGGACGACGCCGGGTGCCCGTCAACGAATCCGCTGGGTTTGACGAATGAAACGGCCGGCAACGTTCCGTTTTTGATGTCTTGATACAAATTGGTCGTATCCTGCAGATGTGCAGTGCGCACCGCTGCGTTGGTCATAATCGAAGTGGAATATTGGAACGGGTTGCAGATGTTGCAGTATTCATCGCTTGCCGTGCCGAAGTCTCCGTAGTTCAGTTGGTACTTGTCCTTGAGGTAGCGATCCCACTGGTCGCCGTAATACTTCCAGGAAATGTTGGCGTCCAGGAGCTCGTCGCCGATGCTTCGCACGGTCGTACCAGGGATGGTGAACGGAGTGTTGTAAACGTAGCGGTCGGTGTAAGCATTGCTGCCGTCCCCAAAGTACCCAGGGTTGTAGTTATTAACCAAGTAATAGTGCCCTGGTTCGCAGTTGGGATTTACGTTATAAGGCAGCGTGCTCAGATATTGGAGCACGGCGGGATTTCCAGGCTGAGTGATATCCGCGCATCCGACGTAAGAACCGCCGCCATACACAGGAGATCCGTATCCGCCGCCACCGTATCCATCTTCGGTGTACCAGTTATTCGAGTTGGCTGCCGGGTCTGGATCTTCGATTTCGTTCACAACGCCAGCATCGGGCGAACCTTTCCACACCGTTACGTTTTCCGGAGGGGTGGCAGGGTTCCCATTACTATCGCTAAAGTAAATCGCGTCGCCAAAGCCGAGTGCGATGTGGTTTGCGCCGGTCCCCCCCATGATCGACTGATGGAAATTGTCGTCCAGAGTGTACTGCTGCGCAAGTTGGAGCATGTAGGGAGCATCACCCTTCTGCACGTTGTAAAAGCCCATGGCTGCCGAGCCTTCGCCGGTCGTCTCTTCTGTAAAAGGCGAGGGCACGGGCGAACCGTTGGAACCAGCTCCGATGGTAACTTCGACGAATGGGAACAGGTCTGCCTTGCATCCGACTGGATTGGTCTCAGTTGCGTACTCGATATTGCAATCCAGTTGCTGCCACATCTGGTAGAAGCGGTGCACCGGGCTCGCGGTGTAGGCGTCGTAAGGCATGCCATTGCTAAGCTGGAAAGGGCCTGGCTGCAGATTAAATACATCGGGAATACGCGTGTCGGGTGAATATTGCGGGAGACCGGTGCCGCCGGTGGTCAAATACTTGTAGTAACCCCCCACCAATCCATTTTCGTCTTTTTGCGCTTCCGATACGGTCGGTACATAGGGATCGGTCGGCGCGCCCGCGGTCAAAGGAGTTGGCAGCACTGGGTAAAGGGACTTGCCCATAGGACTCAGCAAGAATGGGTTGGGCTGCTTGTCCACCGCATGGAAAGCGGTGGCGACAGAGAAATTCGGTCCTGGAGTTCCGTCGGCGTTGATGATCCCTTGCGAGAGAAGATTGTTAACTTTCTGTCCGACGGGTGGTTGGTAAGTGGCATATACGTGATCGAAGCTGCGATTTTCACCGATGATCACAATTACGTGTTTGATGGGAGTCTTGGTGTTGCCGTCATTGTTCTGCTGAGCCTGCGCGGAACTGGCCAAAGGGCCACCAAGTGTAAATTGGAACATCGCGAGAGACGTCAATCCGATACGGAAATACTTCTTAGACTTTGCAATGGCCTGCTTGTAGGACATTCACCCTCCTGTTTATTTCTGCAAGTTTCCAGCGGGGGTAAGTAGTAGTCTTTCTGTGTTGCAGCAGGATTTTTCTTCTGTGAATGAGCGATAAAGGCGAACGATTGCGCGAGGAAAAGATACAGATGAGAAACAGAATTTTTATTTTTTTATTAATTAGCCTTAGAGTAACACGCGGTTAACCGAAAAAATGCTCGAATGATACTTGCGCGATCGAGCGGGAGTTTTTTGTTCTTGCAAAGCTTACTTGTTCGCGAGCGCGCGACCAGTCGAGTCGTTTATCGGAGAACGGTCTTTCGCTGCACTCTGCCCCGCGGGTTCCACGCGTATAAGCCCCATCATTCCTCCGTCTTCATGTTCGAGAAGGTGACAGTGATAGGGAAATAGCCCGACTGCGTTTGGGTCGCGAAAATCCATGCGCACTCTTACCCACGGATATTGAAGCGTCTTGCCATCGTAATATGGCACATTAATCGTGTCGCGCAGGAAAGGCTCGTTTACCGCAGTTCCAAACCAGTCGAGCAGCATAAAGTGAATTTGGTGAATATGGAACGCATGTAGTTCAGTCGAGCGGTTCTCGATAATCCAATCCTCTACATCTCCTTGCTTCGCAATTATATTTGGAATGCCGGAACTTGGATTAAACGGCGCGGGAGTCTGTCCTTCCACGGTTATGTAAAACGTAGTCGCGCTATTGGGGTCGTTGGGATCCAGCAGTTTCTCTGAAAAATACAGCCGCCGAGTTCGAATCGGGATTACGCTGCCTAGCCATGGCAAACTGGGTGGTGGAAGTGGTTGAGGCGAAGGGTCTAGAGTGGAGCGTGGCTCCGAGGCATCTTCGGAAGATATGATTGTAGCGAGGGCCCGGTTCGGATCGTTTTCTCCTCCCACGCCTGTGTCCACCGTTCGAGTTACCAATAATCCTACTACGCTCGATGGTGGTCCCTTGACTATGAATTCTGCGCGACCGCCGGGCGGCACACCGATGTGGTTCTCCCAATCTACATAATTTCCGATCATTCCGCTGCTATTCAGCGGAATGCCATCGAGCGCCACGATTCCGAGCGGCTGCGGGACTTTTTTATAAAGCACAGCCAAATTGAGATAGGTGATCGCCGAGGCATTCAAAACGCGCCAGAATTGTCGTTCGCCGGGTTTTATTTTGATTTGCGAGGTTGGATAATCCGGGTAAGGCACGGGCACGAAATTAATAGAAAGGTCTTTGGCAGGTTTGCCGAAGCCCGTGCCGTTGTTCGCCGCGTCTCCATCGTGATCGATAAGCATTCGTCCGATCACAGGCTCCGATTTGCTGGGCGGAGCATTCGGATTCATCAAGTCCTGATCGCGAATCACCAGCACCCTCTCGGGTAATCCCGCGACCTCAGTGTTGGCGCGCTCAATTCCTTCAATGATCATGGCGCCCGACAATCCGCCCAACACTTGCGCTTTGCTGAATCCATGAATATGCGGGTGATACCAATAAAGGCCGGGCGGCTCATTCTCTGGAATGCGGAAGCGGTACTCGAACGGAGGGTCGCCCGGCTGAATGGAGGTTTTCAAGACTTCGTCTTGATGACAGCTAGCTGGCACCGTCAAGCCGTGGAAGTGAAGATTGGTAGAGGTCAAAGTCATGGACCCGCTTGTGCAGGGATCTGATGTTTTCGCGCTACTTCTGTGATTGTTAGCGTGTGCGTCAGCGGCGGCTAGGAGACTGGCGTCCGCCAAATCATTCTTGAGATTCAAGATTAGAAGATCGCCCGGATGTAACCGAAGCGTTGGTGACTCGCTTCCGTCCTCCGCCACATAGCAAAACCGATCAGGTTTACCCGCTTCGCTCACACGGCGCACCGTCAAATTTACTTTCAGAATGCCGTTCTGGCTTCGCAAATCCTCAGGCTCCGGAACGACACTTCCCAGGGACGGACGAGCGCAAATATCAGTCGGCATTTTCTGCGCAAAAGCGCTTTGTGGGAAAAAAGCGAGGCAGGAAACCGCGAACATAAGGAAAAACAGTCTTCGCATCCTGTGGCCTAAGGATTGGTAAAGAGGTCTCCCAAACAGAAATCACAGAGACATCGTTTTAGCTAAGTACAATCGGACGCAGCTAACGGCTCAGTCTGGTAAACGTCCAAAAGAGAATCGCTGACAAGCATATGGATGCAGGAAGCGTGAGCACCCAGGCCATCAACAGATTTTTTACTGTACCCCACTGCAAACCCGAATGGTTGGCCGCCATGGTGCCGGCCACACCTGAAGAAAGCACGTGTGTGGTACTGACGGGTAGTCCGAAACCGTCGGCAGCTCCAATCGTCGCCATCGCGGTGATTTCTGCGGCCGCTCCTTGTGCGTAGGTTAAATGTTCCTTGCCAATTTTTTCGCCAACGGTCACCACGATGCGCTTCCAGCCGATCATCGTTCCCAAGCCCAGCGCGATAGCTACCGCGACCTTTACCCAGGTGGGGATAAACTTCGTAGCGTTGTCGATGTGTTTCTTGTAGTTCTCTATGACGGCGGCGTCGGTTGTTGAAAATTGTGGCTGGCCGCTCTTCTTCATAAGCCGCAGTGCTTCGCTCACCACGTACATGTCGTTGCGAAAGTTGCGAACCTTGTCCTGCGGGACGCCCTTGAGTTCCCCATACTGCGAAATTTCCGTTCCTATTCCGTTCACCAGGCTGCGCAGCGCAAGCATGGTATTGGGCGTAAATTGTTTTGACCGAATGTAATCGGTCACTTCATCTCGCGGATCACCAATCACCGAGGTTGGGGAGACGTAATGGTCTAAGACCCCTGCCGTTTGGGTAGAAACTGCTACGAAGTCCTGGGACTGAGAATAGGTAACGGCATGATTCACAGCGTAAGCTGTCGGCACAGTGCCGATCAGAATGAGCATGATGAGCCCCATTCCTTTCTGGCCGTCATTGGAGCCGTGGAAGAAACTGACCCCCGTGCAAGTTGTCACGAGCAGCGCGCGAATCCAGAAGGGAGGCGGTTGATCTCCCTTGGGAGCCTCATAGAGCGCCTTGTTCGGAATCAGTTTGCGCATCAGCAACAGCAATCCGCCTGCGACGACGAATCCCACTATGGGCGAAAGAACGAGCGATTTTCCGATGTTAGCCGCCTGTCCCCAATCCACGCCGCTCGTTCCGCTCTTCACCGACATCAATTGGTTTGCAATTCCCACGCCGATGATCGAACCGATAAGAGTGTGCGAGCTCGAAGACGGCAGACCAAAGTACCAAGTTCCCAAGTTCCATATGATCGCAGCAACCAACAGAGCAAAAACCATGGCGAATCCGGCTCTGCTCCCGACCTGCAAAATCAATTCCACCGGTAGCAGCGAAACGATGCCGAACGCGACGGCGCCGCTGGATAGAACCACTCCCAGGAAATTCCACATTCCGGACCAAACCACCGCCACGTGGGGCTCCAGCGAGTGCGTATAAATCACCGTTGCCACCGCGTTGGCCGTGTCATGGAAGCCGTTCACAAACTCAAAACCCAGTGCGATGAGAAGAGCGACGCCCAGCAAAACGTAAGGCCCGACTGACGCAGAGTGCATTTGCGACAGGTCCGACAGCAGATGCCCTCCTGCGTAGATCAGGCCGATGACCAGTGCCACTCCAAACACGAGCATTCCGATGCGGCCTGGTCCCGCTCCGATCTTTTGATCCAGGACGCTTGGCGCCGTCGTGCTCATCCCTCACCTCGCAGAGTTTGCAATTTGAGATTTTAGATTCGATGAAAGTAGACCCGACGCTACCGAGTGATTGTTAATGGAATGTTATAGGCGTGTGAACAATGCTGGAGACCCTAAAGGACCTAGGCGAACACTAGCCTTGGGCGCTAGCCGGATTCGAGATGTAGTCTTTGTCGTGCAAGGAATTCATGATTTGCCAATCATGGCCCTTCCACGACCGCAGTCCGAATCTGTCCTTGAAGGAGGTAAGATAAAGTAATGCCAAAACCGTTTGTTCCACTTTTTCCTGATCATGATGTCACGACGGCAACTAGGCTGAACAGAAATGGAAGTCCCAATATGACAACTAACATCGGCGACTCTGCGAGCTCATGGGTAACCCAAACCGCTCCCCACAGCGTAATGCCACATATGTAGAGAAACGGGAGAGACCCGAGGAATTGAACCACGGCGACCGCTACGATGGCTGGTGGCGGCCCATGACCGTCGAGATCTTGCACTGAGGACCTTCCTCCCTTGTTGCGCATGTTGTCGGTCTCGGTGGACGACGAGCCCGGGACTAGTTGACCGCAAGGATATGACGATATTTGCGTTAAAGGTCGATAAATCGCCTTCTGACCAATAATCCGGGACTGTTGCCATCGCCTGGTTAACGCACGAGCTAATCGGGAGCTTGGGTGCTAGACATGCGTCCATGTCCGGTTACAATCGGGCCCGTTTACAACCGTCCAGTCACTCGCTCACAATGTCGGCATGAGTAGAAGTTCTAACATAACGGGGACCGTGATTGCCGCGGTGATCGGGTGCGCGTTCGTCGTCTACCTGCTCTTCATCGATAAGCTCGCTACAAGAACGTATCAGGCACGCGTCGCTCTAGATGGAAAAGAGCCCTTTAATCAGATGTATCCGCCGAACACCGCAGACATCGTGATCTTGTACCGTGACGGGCGAAATGGAGTCATTTGTTACGACGCGTTTCGCTCAAAGGAACTGCACGATCGCTTATCGCCCAAGAATGGCCAGCTTGTTACAGTCCAATACGACACATTCAGTGACTTCGGGAAAATCCGCGGATACAACGTGCGTTCAGTCGACGGGATGATGCTGGCGAACGGATACCACGTCCTTCGGCCGGAATTTGCAGCTATCGCTGGAGTCATTGGTAACAGCGTCTCAAAGAACGATTGTTGGTGAAACTCGCCATAGCACTCACAACCTCTGAATCGGGTCTGTCGCGCTACGGCCGGCGACCTGGAAGTTGGCCAGCCGGCATTCCATGACATCGGTCGAGTGTCCTAAGTCCTTCCATGAGAAGGCCGGTGAGTGTCAAGCGTTTTATCTCTTTTCTCTTTCTTCTTCTTTATTTCTTCTTTTTCCAAATGGTTCCCATGAGCCAAGCCGCCTCTGTCGCCACCCTTCCATCCGCACTCTTGGTTGA
>DATNLR010000003.1:0-2129 GCA_035602755.1 Binatus sp. (SeqCode)
TGTACCTTGATCTTTCGCCTGCGCTACTGCGACCATCGCCCGCGGCAACGCAAAGGTATAGATGCCTCCCGATGTGGCAGCCTCCCTCAGAAAGTGCTTGCTCCCTACATACTCGAAGCTGAGCTTTGGCTGCTCAGAACGAGCCCCCTCGATAGCGATGGGAAGAACAAGCGCGCCATGGCCGTAGCCGGTGATCGCTATGGTTGAATATGGCTCAAGAGAGACACGGCCAACGGTGTAAGTGCCCGCAGGCAGGGTCGCGCCTCCAGCGACGAACTCAAACGGAACGTTAACACGAACTCCTTCGGTGTCCTGAGCGCGGGCACTTATGCCTAACCCAAGCAGGCAAGTCAGAGTGAGTACGGCTGTGAAATACGATGTTTTCATGATTTATCCTGATTAGATTGTTTTGACTTTCACTATTGATAACTGTGCTCGCGCGGTTTTATTCCCTAGCCGGCAGGCTGCTGAAAAACTACTCCTAATCCACAGCCGACTGTGATAACAGAAGGCATGCGCGGAGACGATCAGCAGCAGAATCACATCTTTAGTTATTTGTCGCCGGAAGCGCGGGTGCGGAAGGATCATCCGCTGCGCGCCATTCGGGCCATGGTGGACGAAGTGCTCAGCCAGTTGTCGCGGCGGTTCGACGGCATGTACGCCACGGTGGGGCGTCCGTCGATTGCGCCAGAGAAGTTGTTGCGGGCACAGCTGCTGCAGATGCTGTATTCGATCCGCAGCGAGCGTTTGCTGATGGAAGAGATGGATTACAACCTGCTGTTCCGCTGGTTTGTGGGGCTGAATGCGGACGATGCCGTCTGGGACGCGACCGTGTTCACCAAGAATCGCGACCGCTTGCTGGAGGCGGATGTGGCGAAGGAGTTTCTGGTGCGGGTGGTCGAGCAAGCGCGGACCAAGGGTCTGACCTCGGACGAGCATTTCACGGTGGACGGCACGCTCCTGGAAGCCTGGGCGGGCGCGAAGAGTTTTCAACCGAAAGACAAGCAGCCTACGCCTCCGCCGGATGATCCCGGCAATCCGACTGTGAACTTTCGCGGAGAGCAGAGGTCGAATGAGACGCATGCATCGAAAACCGATCCCGACGCGCGGCTGGCGCGCAAAGGCGCGGGCAAAGAGTCGAAGTTGAGTTACTGCGGGAACTTGCTGGTGGAGAACCGCAACGGACTGATCGTGGACGCCGAAGTGTTTCAGGCCAACGGCACGGCGGAACGCGACGCGGCGCTGGTGATGTTGGAGAAGCTTCCCGGCATACGACCGGTGACGGTAGGCGGCGACAAAGGGTTTGACACGCGGGATTTCGTGCAAGAGTGCCGGAATTTGCGAGTGACGCCGCATGTGGCGCAGAACCTGGGACGGCGCGGCGGCAGCGCGATTGATGGTCGCACCACGCGGCATCTCGGCTATGTCGTCAGCCAGAGAAAGAGGAAACGGATTGAAGAATGCTTCGGCTGGCTGAAGACGATTGCCCTCATGCGCAAGTTGCGGCATCGCGGAGTGTGCCAAGTGGACTGGCTTTTCACCTTCGCCTGCGCCGCTTACAACCTGGTGCGCATGCGGAATCTGGCCCTCGTGGTTCCAGTGGTGTAAGCCGGGGCCAACGTGTGTCTGTAACCGCATCGAGTTAGAACCAAAGGCCACGCGAGTACCGGAAATCAACCCGTTCGACATCATCCACGATGAACAACAGAAAGAAAAACACGCTGCGGGTCAATTTTTCCGCAGCCTGCTAGAGCGTCGCGCTGAATATCTAAAATGGAGCGAGGAGGTTGTAGCTGGTTGTCGGCACACAAATGCCAAGCTGGATCAAGCATTTGACCAAGCTATCGAACGAGCAAGAGAACTGTTGGAACTCAACCCATAGCACGCCATGGACGCCACGGTTCGATGTCTGACGTCCTCATGCTTAGCATTCCTCGATAAGCCGCATTCCGGAATAATTAGTCGGACGATGCCGGGGCGAAAGCACACATCCATGAGATGGCATACCGCTGAGACTCGGCTTCAGGGAATCGAGCGTAGCGTAATGCTTGTGAACATAATCGGACCAGCACAATAGGACGGATTCTAGTGTCATCTTTTGATTCGACCAAAACAGAACTCGGCAAGCT
>DATNLR010000007.1:0-9588 GCA_035602755.1 Binatus sp. (SeqCode)
GAAATTCGGATTTGCGGACTATGAAATTAAGGAGTATTTTCCTGAGGAAGAAGAGCCGAACTCTCTTACGTATGACTGGGGCGTTGCAGCGGTCACCGCACTAGAAATTCGGCTCTTCACAATTAATTTGACGAGAAATCGTAGGGATAGTTAGCAGGGTTTGAAGTGGGAAGTCCCCGTAACAAGCCTGGCCTCACGAACGGCCTAAATCTCTTTGGCCGCTCGAGATGCCTCCCGCTCGGCTTCGATCTTCACGGGGTCGCCTTCCATTACCGCCTTGATCTGAGGCATGGCGGCGTGAGTGGCTTCTTCACCTGCGGCAATCAGCTGTGGCGTCTTTGCGAATTCATCCTAGAGGACGTGGTGGACGCCGGGCTCAATGAGCACGTCCGTCATGCCGCGCCAGGGTTGGTTCGCCACGGTCTGAATGATCGAGAAAGCGCGGCTGATGACTTCAATGGTGTTACGCGGCTTGGTATCAAGCAAGCCGGGTTCCAGGTGCACGGAGATAACTACTTCAGCGCCCATCTCGCGGACAGCCGACGCGGGCACTTGCTCGGTTAAAAATCCATCCACTAGAAAATGACCATCGTGTTCGACCGGAAGGAAAAGGCCCGGATAGGCGCAAGAAGCTCGGAGCGCCGGGCTAATTTCTCCTTTGGTGAAATGGACGGATTCGCCGGTGAGCAGATCCGTAGCAACGATTGCCAGCGGAATTCTCGTCTGTCTGAAATTTTTCGCTTCCGTGAAACGGTGGAGGAAATCTACCAGACGCTCGTTGGAAGCCATGCCCATGCGGGAAAGCGTCCAGCGGCCAAAATCGCGGAAGCGAGTAAGGGAGCCTTGTCGCGCCATTTCGTCGAGGGAAGTCCCGCTGGCGTACGCTGCAGCGATTAAGGCCCCGACGCTGGTCCCCGCGATGTAGTCGACTGGAATTTCGTATTGTTCCAGCACGCGCAGCACGCCGATATGCGCGATGCCGCGAGCGAATCCGCCCCCTAGCGCGACCCCTACCTTGGGACGGCGCCCGGTGTTATAGGCGAATGAACGCAGGCCGCGAATGGCCTTCCCAAACCATTTGGAAGTGGTTCCCATTTGTAGCGTCCCGACTTCTATAGGACACTGTAGCGCACTTATTGGGCACCGGGGTTTTTGGGTTGACCCTTGGTTTCCGGCTTTGTAACCTCAAGTTCGCATTTGGGGAGCTAGCGAAGACCCATGAGACAGCGTATCGAAAAAGCAGCCGTGCTGGGCGCCGGAACGATGGGCGCTCGTATCGCGGCACATCTGGCGAACGCAGGAATTCCTTGTTTCTTGCTGGACATTGTTCCGAAAGAGTTGACAGCGGAAGAAAAGCGCAAGGGATGGACGCTGGACTCTCCCGCGGTACGCAATCGGATTGTTAACGCCGGTCTGGAAGCTGCGAAGAAGTCGCGCCCGGCGGCATTTTTCACGCCTGAAACAGCACGACTGGTCACGCCGGGAAATCTAGAAGACAACCTGCCGTGGTGCGGCGAAGTGGATTGGATAATTGAAGCAGTCGCCGAGGATCTGGAGATCAAGCGGAATCTTTTCTCGCGCGTCGAAACCGTCCGGAAAACGGGCACCATCGTGTCGTCAAACACTTCCGGTCTCCCGATTAAGCTCTTCGCCGGAGGGCGTTCGGAGGATTTTCAGCAGCATTGGGCGGGGACGCATTTTTTCAATCCGCCGCGGTACATGAAGCTGGTTGAATTAATTCCAGGGCCGAAGACGAAGCCTGAAGTTTTGCGAGCGCTTGACGAGATTTGCGATCTGCGGCTGGGCAAGGGCGTGGTGGTGGCGAAAGATACGCCGAATTTCATCGCCAACCGCATCGGCACTTTCTCCATGCTAAATGCGCTTCGCCAGATGCAAGCGCTGGACCTGACGATTGAGGAAGTGGACGCGTGTACCGGGCCCGCGGTGGGCTGGCCGAAGTCGGCTACGTTTCGCACCGCGGATTTGGTGGGGCTGGACGTTCTGGTCCACGTGGTACGGAATATTTATGAAAATATTCCAGACGACGAATCGCGCCAGATGTATCGAGTCCCCAAGCTAGTCGAAGACATGCTCGCGCGGGGCTGGCTTGGCGAAAAAACAGGTAGCGGTTTTTACAAGCGCGTGAAGAAAGGCGGTGAATCGGAAATCCTCACGCTCGATTGGCACAAGATGGAATACCGTCCTCGCCAAAAAGCGAAGTTCGGTTCCATCGAAGCCGGGAAGGGAATCGAGAACACGCGCGAAAGATTGCGCGCGCTGGTAAGCCCGGCGCTCGAAGGCAAAACCGGCGACAAGGCCAATCAGTTTTTATGGAACGGATTAAGCGAGACCTGCCTGTATGCGGCAAGGCGAATTCCGGAAATTGCAAACAGTATCCTGGATGTAGATCGCGCGATGCGGTGGGGATTCGGGTGGGAGCTGGGTCCGTTCGAAATGTGGAACGCGATTGGCGTAGAGCGAATGGCGAAAGCCATGGAACGCGACGGCAAAGAAATGCCGCCGCTGGTTGCCGGAGCATTAAATTTTCCGAAGAAGGTTTTTTACGAATCGGAAAAAGGCAACACGCTTTATTTCGATCTCGCATCGTCCTCGCTGCGGTCCGTGGAGGAGCCGCCGGGAATTATTATTTTGAAATCGCTGAAAGAGCGCACGCCAGTAGTGCAAAGCAATTCCGGGGCGAGCCTGATCGACCTGGGTGATGGAGTACTCTGCTGCGAGTTCCATTCGAAGATGAATTCGATCGGTGGAGACATCGTGGCCATGATTCACGCAGGAATCGCACGGCTGGATTCAGAGTTCGACGCGATGGTGATGGCGAATCAGGCGCTCAACTTTTCCGTGGGCGCGAACCTAATGCTGCTTTTGATCAGCGCGCAAGAGCAGGAATGGGACGACATTCACATGGCCGTTCGCCAGTTCCAACGCGTCAACATGGCCATCAAATATGCGTCCCGCCCAGTGGTAGTGGCGCCGCAGGGCATGGCTCTGGGCGGAGGATGCGAGATCAGTTTGCATGGCGCGCGGATTCACGCAGCGGCCGAATCGTATATCGGTCTGGTAGAAGCCGGCGTCGGATTAATTCCGGGCGGTGGCGGAACCAAGGAAATGCTGATTCGCGCGAACGAGCACTCCGCCGGCGGCGAGAATCTGGATTTGTTCCATGCGCTCAAGCCAGTGTTTGAAACGATCGCGATGGCCAAAGTGTCCAGCAGCGGAGAAGAAGCGCGCTCGCTCGGTTTTCTGCGACCGTCGGACTTGATTGCCATGAATCGCGACCGACAAGTGGCCGACGCAAAACAAACCGCGCTGGCGATGGTCCGCGCCGGTTATCATCCACCGCCGCCCGCGCAAATCCGGGTGCTTGGCGAGGAGTTTCTTGCGGCTGCGAAGCTCGCTATTCATATGCTCGTGCGTGGAGAATATGCCAGCGAATACGATGGCCTAGTCGCGCGGAAGCTTGCCTTTATTCTGGCAGGCGGCGGAATCACATCGCCGCAAACCGTTTCCGAACAATACATTCTCGATCTTGAGCGGGAAGCTTTCCTGAGCCTGTGCGGCCAGCGCAAAACTCAGGAGCGCGTAGCGCACACCTTGAAAACCGGGAAACCCTTGCGGAATTGAGCGAATCAGATCGCTCGGGAACATCGAGCTACTTTCGGAGTTTGTCAGAAATGGCGGGAAACCTGTTCGTGGCTGACGGAATCTAACGCCAGGACATTACCTGGAATTCAAAACGGGCTGTGGCCACCCACCTGAAACTCTCTGCGGCGAGAACGGCAATAGGAGTAAGGATCGAGGGAAAATGATGAAGAGTTTTGTAAAGAGCGAGAAATTTGTGACGTTTTCGGTTTTTGTGGCCGCTGTGGCGGCGGCTGTTCTGCTCACGGCGTGCGGTTCCAGCAGCGGAGGTAGCAAGCCTACGCCTCCTGTCGTCGGTGGCATCACGGTTTATCCCGGGACGGCCACCATATCTGAAAATTCTACGGCGCAATTTACGGCCTATTCCGGAGCCATGGTTCTTGCACCGACCTGGAGTGTAGTGAGCGGCACCGGCACCATTTCCAGCAGCGGATTGTTTACCGCTCCCGGTAGCACGGAGACCGACACCATTCAGGCGGTTTCCGGCTCGAACGCAAGCCCTCCGATTACGATTAACATTGTGACCACGCAGCCTGTCGCGGTGAGCCCAGCTGCGGTTGCGGTACCTGCCGGCGCAACGCAGCAATTCACTTCACCTGCAGGTTGCGCTTCGACCACTTGGTCCGTAACCTCAAATTTGTCGGCGAATCCCGGGACTATTACAAACGGCCTTACCAACTGCGGGCTATACACCGCCCCACTCAGTCCTCCGCCGCCCGGCAGCGTGACGATCACTGCGATGTCGGGAGGAAATTCCGGAACGTCCACGGTGACGATTTTGTTCTCGAACGCGTCCTTGAATTCGCTTGCAAACGCGGCGAATCCGCAACCTTACGCGATTTCTTATAGTGCTCATAATGGATCAAGTTTTATGTTCCTGGCGGGAAGTTTCGTCGCGGACGGAAACGGAAATATCACGGGAGGAACGGAGGACATCAACACCAGTGGAGCAACGGGTCCAACGAGCACTTCCATCAGCCCGAGCACTTACACCGTTGGTCCGGATGGGCGAACCACAGCAAACATCACCACCGGGCAGGGAACGGGAGTCGTCTGGCAGTTCGTGCTGACGTCAAACCAGCATGCTTTAATGGTTCGCTTCGATAAGAGCGCATCTGGAAGTGGAACCATCGATCAGCAGAATCCAGAGCAATTCGGCGAAGCGTTCGCCTTGGGCAATTACGCTTTCGGCTTATCGGGCGTCGATGGAAAAGGCCACCGCACAGGAACTGCCGGAAGAGTGTTTGCGAATGGTAACGACACATTCCCAATGGGCAGCGGCATACTCGATTTGAATGACAGCGGCTTCACAACTACACCCACGAACGTCACGGACACGGAACTTCAGGGCGGATTCATTACCCCAGATCCATCCACCGGACGCGGAACCCTGACGCTGAATTGTCCATCCTTTGAAGATGTATTAGGAGCCAACAGTGGGATTCCCGGAACACTCAATTTTGTTTACTACGTTGTCGATAATACGCACTTGAAGGTGGTGGAAAGCGATTCGGTTGCGGCGCTCGGTGGCGATTTCTACACCGCCCCGGCTACCACGGTGAACATGAGCGGAAATCAAGCGTTCACTGTAGAGGGAGTTGATACCAGCGGGCATACCTACGGAATGGGTGGAGCATTCGGAAGCTCTGGGACGGGCGTCTTCGATCTGAACGACGACGGCACGCTGACGAGTCCGCCGACCAGCGGCACGAATATTTCTTCGGCGAGTCCTTCGGTTGACGCGAACACGGGACAAATTGAATTAGCTATTAATTTAACCAGCGGCACCGATTATCAATTTGCCGCCTATCTCTTCAACTACACGTCGGCAAGCGGGCTGCCATCGACGGGCGCTTTCTTATTAGAAACCGATTCGCACGTGGGCGTGGGAAGTGGAGTAGCGTACACGCAAACGGGAGCTGCAGTACCGCAAGGAAGCTTCGCCATGAACCTGACCGGAGTGGGACTGAATGATGGCGGAGAGCAGGACATTGAAGGGCAGGTGACTACGGCCAGCGCCGGTGTGGTTACCGGGACCGTGGACATCAACGATGTCGCCAATAGCGGGAATTTGATTCCCGGTGAGCCGCTCACATCTGCCAGTGCGATTGCAATCGTGGGTATTGACGGTCGCGGCAATCCGTTGACTTTTGCTAATAAGTTCGAGACCAACGTCCTGTCATATTACGTGGTTGACGCCAATACCATGCTGCTAGTCGAGATGGATCCTCTTCGCGTGATGACCGGGACAATGGCTTTGCAATTCTAAAGCGTGTGAGCCGTACGCCGTGGCAAGGCAAGCTGCAAAAACCGTGGACGACGTTAGCGCGGCGGCTATTCTTCGATTCGATAGCAAAAGAATGTGATTTTTTGTGCGCGAGTTTTCTTGATTTTGTGCACCCTTGCCATTAGCATCAGTGGCTTTCTTCTCGAGGTTACAAAGCTTCACCGGGGCAATTATCTGAGAGGTGTGACGTGCGGGATCGCTTCAAATTTCGACCGGTGTGTGCCGTCGTTGTCGGGCTATCTATCGCGGGCCTGATTGGTTCGGTGTTTTCCGCGCGAGGTGACCGAAGCGGACCTCCCTACTTCGCCGTCGTGAATGCGAGGATCGTAACCGGCAGCGGGCCGGTGATCGATCGCGGAACGGTAGTCATCGCAAAAGGCTTGATTCAAGCGGTGGGCGCGAACCTGACGGTTCCACCGGAAGCGTGGGTAATCGATGGCAAGGGCTTGACGGTTTATCCCGGCCTGATCGATGCCGGTACGGACCTTGGCCTGCCCAAGGAAGAAAGTTCGGAGACTACCTCGACCGGGCCTGGAAGAAGACGAGCTGCGCCGTCCGGAGAAATCGCGAAAAGCCCCGAAGACCGGCCCGGATCATCCCCCTGGCGGGTGGCTGCCGATGAATTAAAATCAGACGACAAACGAATCGAAACCTGGCGCAACGCGGGTTTCACCACCACGCTGTCTGTCCCCGATGGAGGAATTTTCCCTGGGCAAGCGACGGTGATCGACCTGGCCGGAGATCGTTCAGGCGATTACGTTGTAAAAGGGATGGCCAGCTTGCCGATTTCGTTCAAACCGATTGGTGCTTGGTGGGGATTTCCGGATTCGTTGATGGGTACCATTGCATACGTTCGCCAAGTTTTTGACGACTCCCACTGGTACGCGCAGGCGGAGCCCATTTATGAATCCAACGTAACGAAATTCGAGCGCCTGCCTTACGACCGCACTGAGCGGGTGATCGCTCGCGGAGTGCGCGACAATGAAATCGTTTTGCTGCCCGCAAACAACTCGGTGCAAATCATGCGCGCGTTGCGTTTGGCGGATGAATGGAAGATCAAGGCCGTACTTTACGGCGGGCAGCAAGGATACCAAGTTGCGGGCGCGATTGCGGCCAAGAAGATGCCTGTATTGGTGAACTTGAAATGGCCCGAACGTGCGAAGGATGCCGATCCCGATGCCGAACAAACTTTGCGCGAATTGCGATTCCGCGACCGTGCGCCTTCGTCGCCTGCCGCGCTCGCAAAAGCTGGAGTGAAGATTGCGTTTTACTCTGGCGGGCTTTCCACGCCGAAGGACATTTTCAAGAACGCCAAGAAAGCAGTCGATGCCGGATTGCCTCCCGATGCGGCGCTACGCGCGTTCACCGTGGATGCGGCCGAAATTCTTGGCCTCGGTGATCGCATGGGAAGTATTGCGCAGGGGAAAATTGCAAATCTGATGGTGACCGACGGTGATCTCTTCAACGAAAAAACGAAAGTGAAGCATGTCTTTGTGGATGGACGCTGGTTCGAAGTCCACGAGGAACCTCCCGCGGAAAAACCTGGCGACCACAAAGCCGATAGCGCTCCCAGTTCACAGCCGAAACACTCAGCGAGCGAAGAGGGGGTGGGCCGATGAAGGTCCGCCTACTGCTTGCGCTGATTCTGTTTGTGACGTTTGCGCCGCTTGGTCTCCGCGCTCAGGGTTACAGCACCCAAACCAGCAATGCTATTTTGATTCAGAACGCTACCATCCTTACGATTACCCACGGAAACATCGAGCACGGTTCCATCCTGATTCGTGATGGAAAAATTGCAGCAGTCGGCACGGAGGTTAAAGCTTCCGACGGAGCGACCGTAATCGATGCGCAAGGGCAGTACGTGATGCCGGGAATTATCGATTGCCACTCGCACATCGCTGTAGACGGCAGCGTGAACGAAGGCAGCATTTCCGTTTCGTCCATGGCCAATATAGCGGATGTCCTAAATCCGGATGACATTAGTATTTATGACGATCTTTCCGGCGGAGTGACTACCGCAAACATCCTTCACGGCAGCGCGAACCCTATTGGTGGTCAGACGATCGTGATCAAGCTGCGTTGGGGCAAACCGGCGAGCGAGTTGCCATTTCAGGGCGCCTTGCCTGGAATTAAATTTGCCTTGGGAGAAAATCCCAAACGTTCGAATTTTTCGCCGCCGCCCGGAGTGGAGCCTCGCTATCCCGCGACGCGCATGGGAGTAGAGGAAACCATTCGCGAAGCTTTCATCGAAGCGCGGGAATACAAAAAACAGTGGGACGACTACAATCGGAAAAAGGCAGCCGGGGACCAGAATCTGCTCCCACCTCGCAGGAATGAAAAGCTCGAGCCGCTGGTGGAGGTAATGGAAGGGAAGCGTTACGTTCACGCGCACTCCTATCGCGCGGACGAAATCCTGATGCTTATCCGTGTGGCTAACGAATTTGGCTTCAAGGTACGCACGTTTCAACACGTGCTGGAAGGTTACAAAATAGCGGATGAAATTGCGGCGTCGGGCGCCGGCGGATCTACTTTCTCGGATTGGTGGGCCTATAAGATGGAGGCCTTCGACGCAATTCCTTATAACGCAGCGCTAATGACGGAGCGCGGCGTGGTTGTTTCCGTCAACTCCGATGATGCGGAAGAAGCGCGGCACCTGAATCAGGAAGCTGCTAAGAGCATGAAATACGGCGGCCTGTCCGCGAATGACGCACTGAAGCTGGTAACCCTGAATCCTGCGATCCAACTGGGAATCGACAATCGAGTGGGATCGATTGAAGTGGGCAAAGATGCGGACCTGGCCATCTTCAATCGCGATCCTCTAAGCGTGTATGCGGTGGTGCAGAAAACGCTGATCGATGGACAGGTTTATTTTGACCGGGAGAAAGATATCGCGGCGCGTCCCGCGCTAGAAAAAGAAAAGCAAGACTTACTTGCCAAGGAGAAAAAAGCCTCGGAAGAGAAGAAAGCGAGCGAGAAACCGGACGCTAATCCGGAGAAAAAGCCCGACCAGAAAAAAAAGCATCCTCAAAATAGCGAAGACAATGCAGGCGCCGTCGCAGAAGGTGGCCGATGAACAAAGCGCTTCGCCTTCGAGTCGCCAGGTATCAAGCAGTCGCATTGTTGTTGCTGCTTTTGTCGACGTTTCCGCTTTGGTCGCAGCGGGCTGCCAACCTTTACGCGATCAAGAACGCGAAGATTTACACGCTAGCCGGGCCGCCGATTGAAAGAGGCGTGGTGGTCATTCGCGACGGGAAAATTGCTGCCGTAGGCACAGACATCGCAGTTCCGGAAGGCGCCCAAGTGATCGATGCAGCGGGACTGGAGGTTTACCCGGGGATGTTCGATCCCGTCACTCAGATTGGGTTAAACGAAGTGGGAGAGGTTAGCGCGACCGTGGATACCAACGAGCTTGGTGATTTTAATCCCGAGCTGATCGCTGCGACGGCGGTGAATCCGGCGTCTGCGCATATACCGGTGACACGCGCGAGTGGCATCACCGAAGTGATCTCCGCGCCGGGTGTTGGCGGCTTTGACTCGCAAAGCAGCGGAATCATTGCGGGCCAAGCTTCCGCGTTCAATTTGGCCGGCTGGACTATGGAAGAAATGCAAATCAATCCCTCGGTTGCCATGGTGCTGAACTG
>DATNLR010000011.1:0-3742 GCA_035602755.1 Binatus sp. (SeqCode)
ATAGTGACTTGGCCATCAGCGGAACTACGCCGCTACCGGCTATCTTCATGAGGATGGGCTTACCTAGAAACCGGGCGGTGGGTAGGCCCGCCGCCAGATGCAGTCCTTGCATTAGAAAGTAAACAAACTGGTAGTTCCGGCGTTCTCGGATGAGCATGCCGGAAACCCGCAGAGCGAAAACGATGTCTTTCAAGGCCCCTTTCCAGTGGCCCGCGTAGATCCTAACCGGCACCCCTTCGGAATCGATCCAATCTCGCAGAGCAGGCATCGGGTCACCGCCCGCGCAGACAACGGTAATACGATATCCGCGGCGGATAAGCGCTGCGCAAACGCGTTGCGCTTCGAGCTCTGAGCCTCCGATCACTGGAGGATAGGAATGGCACACGAGAAGTAGGGAAATAGGAGCTGCGCGCTGGGAGTCGCTCATTGGTCTGCGGGAATGTACGGGCTGGGCTGAACCCGGCCAGCATACCCCTCCATTTCCGATCCGTCACCAATGCGGGCAAGAATCGCCCATCCATTTTCTTGTTTTTGCAGGAATGTTGCGTGGTTACTGAAATCGCTTTCCAGGGTCCGGCCCACAATCCACACACCACCTAGCATTAAACTCCGAAATGCGGCCTCGGAACCTTCCCGTAATTGCGAATCCGAAAAGTAATCTTTATTCAAGATATTCATCGTGCGCAGGACATGAACGGCGTTCGGCGTAACATCAAATACGGACCGGGTGCGCATTTGAAATCGCGGGTTGGTCCTGTTGAATGCGAGTGCTTCGGGATGGACGCACCTGATCTCACTGACCTGGTACCCGTCTCCTCCGCGAGACTCCATCCAACCATCTGGGAGTAAAAGATGGCGCAAGCGTCGTCTTGCCTGAGCTGCAATTAATCGATTGAACGGTAAAAGTGAGGATTCCTTATGTGAAAGGCTAACGACAAACGGTGGTTTGATGTATTGCAGCGGTTGCCCTTCAGGTTCCAGGATGTATGTTCGACCGCTCGCCAGCGAAAGCTGGATCAGATAAAGCAGCTTGTCGGAAGCCTCGAATTGTGAATGAGGGAAAGCCTGAAACAATTGCTGCGCCCATTCCAAGGACGTCAAGCCATGCGATGCGGCGCGGTCTTCGACGAGAAGTTCAGTGTCTGATGGATAGAGTCGTTCGAGAATACCTCTCGCTGCGGCGTCCACATCTCGTAAGCGGTTACGAAAGGTTGTGCGACAGGTTCCGTTTGAGGTGCGTAACGTGAAGCTGATGTCCTCGAATATTCGTATCTGTTCTTTTGTGGGGTTCTCCCCAATGTTTAAGAGAGTGTAAGAGACCCGCGAACCTAAAAAACGGCGTCGCTCTCCTGCGTCAATAAATTGATTTTGAGTACAGATACCGAATCTTAGCATCGATAGGGATTTGTAAACGAAAGGCCTGATGCCGCGAATTTGCGCTTCATTGCGCCAGTCGAAATCATACCATTAGGCTCGATAATCAGACTGCGTACGCATTGGCGGACGACAGGAACGAGGAGGGTACTTTGATTAGAGCGGCGTTTTGTCTTATAAAGGATCTTATCGCGCTCATGGTCAAGGGGTGTAATGACGGAACGAATTGTCGTGATGTTCGCCTACCATTTTCCGCCCGAGAACGCGATTGGGGGGGCTCGGCCATACCGTTTCTATAAGTACCTCTCCGAGATGGGTTATCGTTGCCACGTCATTACCGCGGCAGACCAAGGCCACGTTCCGAGTTTAGATATAGAGTACATCCCTGATCCCTTCCTAACAACTCACCGACGGGGCGTTGGTTGGCAAGTGGAGCGCGCAGTGCGCAAACTGCTCTTTCCCGGTGTTGCCGGATTTCAGTGGAGTCGTCTAGCGTGCCAGGCGGCCGGTGCATTCTTACTTTCTAAGCAAAATGCCGAAATTACGATCTATTCTACATTCCCGCCACTCGGTGCGCATTTGGCAGCACTGCTTCTTGCCCGAAAAAAAAGACTAAAGTGGATAGCCGATTTTCGAGATCCACTGAGCATCGATCCGGTTAAAGTTGGTTTTACGAAGTTTCAGCGAAGCTGTCATGGCTGGCTCGAGCAATTTATTCTTAGTAGAGCGGATACTGTGATCGTTAATAGCGACGCGCTAGCTGCGCAATGGAAGAGCGCTTATCCCGATCAACGGGATCGGATTCACGTAATATGGAATGGGTTCGACCCGGCGGATCGGATTGAACAAACTGCGCTGCCGCAGCGCCCTTATCGCCTGTTCTCTCACATGGGAGCACTATATGGAGGTCGTGACATCAGCCCTTTGCTGGAATCAATTTCCCGCCTAATCGATACAGGTCGGCTAGCGGGCGGCAGTTTACGAATACGGTTGGTCGGTTCCATCAGTAAGGATTGTATTCCCGGGGTCGAGTTTCTTGCGCGGGCGAAAAGTCATGGATGGCTCGAAATAATTGACGATCCCGTGCCGCATCACGAGGCGCGGCGGATGGCACAAGAGTCTGACGGCTTGTTGTTAGTCCAGCCCCATACCGCTGTCCTAGTTCCCGGAAAGCTGTTTGAATACTTGAGGCTTAGGCGCCCAATCCTTGCATTTATTCTTCCTGACACGCCGATTGAGAGAATTCTGAAGCAGAGTGGAGTGACGTATCGGTGCGTCTACGCCGGCGACTCTTTTCAGGAAATGGATGACGAGGTCGAGAGCTTTTTCAATCGAAAAGAAGAAGGCAGCGAAGCGAACACCTGGTTTGAAGAGAACTTTAACGCGAAGAAACAGACACAGGCGCTCGATGCTCTGATCCGGTCGATGCATGAGCGAAAAGGCGAACAATCATGAAGATGATTAAGCTCGGCGACTTCGAAGGAAGCACACTCCTCATTTCCTATGAGCGCATGAGTGTTGCGCCCCAGGAGTACCCAACGCCGAAGCCGACCAGCATTGCGAGTGAACCCTCTGGCAGGCGGCCTTCCATCATCGCGCTTTTGAGGGCAATGGGGATTGTCGACGAGACTGTATTGCCGCAGTTCTTCATGAAGACATAGAACTTTTCCGGCGGGATTCCCAAACGCTTGCGCAGGTGATCCAGCATGTACCGGTTGGCTTGATGGAACACGAACAGATCAATATCGCCCAGTGTTCTTCCCGATTTCGCTAGCAGCCGGTCAACGCTCGCTGGAACTGCCGAGAGAGTAAAGTTGAAAATCTCCGGGCCGCTCATAAACAGGCTATCGCCCGACCGCACATTACCGGTAGCATCCTCGTATTCCCGTGCAGATTCTTCCGTCCGTGGTTGCCGCGAGCCGCCTGTAGGAACGATTAGATTCGGTCCCCCGGCGCCGTCTGAGCCATAAATGAAAGGTCCGAGTAAGGGTTCTCCGACATTAGTGGCAGCTAGCAATGTGGCAGCTGCCGCGTCCCCGAAGACCGTGCGTACGCTGCGGTCGCGCGGATGCAAGAATTTACTATAAGTTTCGGCAGTTAGAAGCAAAACGGTGGACGCCTGCCCAGAGGAAATCAGTCCCTCGCTGAGCCCCAGACCGTAAATGAAGCCTGAACAACCGAGATTGAAGTCGAGCGCACCGGCCGTCGTCGGAATTCCCAGCCGGTCCTGCAAGAGACACGCCGTGGTAGGCAGGAAGTAATCAGGGCTTTGCGTGCAAAAAAGAACGTAGTCGATATCTTGGGGAGAGCACGCACCGGAGGTGAAGAGCTTTTGCGCGGCCGCGACGGCTAGATCCGACGCGCACTC
>DATNLR010000028.1:0-7829 GCA_035602755.1 Binatus sp. (SeqCode)
TCGATCCCGTGCCACATGACAGTCGTTATAACATCAACCGGTAAAGTTAAGTGCGTCGACGATTGATTGCGAATAGAAGATGTGATAACAATTCGCGGTCGTGCCTCATCCTCACTTGAAAATCGAAGTAGCAAAAGTAAAAGGCCCTCTACACCCTTCAGAGATTCCGAAGATTGATGCGGAACGGTAACGTGACAGGGCAGTGAACGATATTGGAGAAAAGATTGAAGCCTAAATGTCCTATTTGCGGGAGGCTGCTCGGCCCACGCCACGACAAATATCATGCGAAATACGTTGCAGCCCCGAGGTGTCTAAGCTGCCGGAGGCTGCTCGGCCCACGCCACGAGGAGTATCACGCCAAATACATTGCAACCCATCGTAAGGCTGCTTTGGCATATCAGCAAAAAAGAAGGAATCGCGGTCGGTGTATTATTTGCGGGGCAAATAGAGAAGAATCTGCTGCTTATTGCAAAAAGCATCTAAAGCAGCGGCGCGTCGCTACGCGCAAAAGACAAGACAGCAAGCCCTGGGAGGCCGGTGGGCCTGGACGAATTCCGCTGTGACTCGAACCATGTACGACAACTCGTCACACCGCGAAGTTTACGACTTCACAGGCAGCCACACGGTTGAAGGAGCAGAATGACCAATCTGAGTGAGTGTCCATCAGATACGTTTATGTTTGGCACGTAGCAAGAACACTGAACTAACTAATCCGTACTATGACTTGTAGAACTAACGAATTTTTCTTCGAGGCGAATTAATTCCGCCAGGTCTGATTCGACATAACCCCGTTAGACACCAAGTTGTCAGGGCTTGGACGGGAGGGTTGCAAGTAGCGACGCGCACAGCAGTTAAGACGAAAGTAGTTTCACATCATACGGCGGAGCAGCAAGGCCCCTCGCATTTTTCCCATCATGGTCTTTTTTTGACAGCCGCATGTGCCCGCCTCGATCTCGCGCTCCCAACGCACTAAGAGCTGTTGATCGTCATTTCATCTAATGTTTCGAGACGTGACAAAACGGTAAAATTTGCGCACGTCCGTGAATACGCGATGAAAAATTACAAATTTATTACATTAGTGCTTGACATTGCTTTTTCTCCGCGTATATTCCGCGCCAGACTATAGGGATCTTCCCGTTCTTTTTCTCTTCGGGAAGACAAGAACGCTCAACAACGCGAGGGGGGATTTTCGCTCGTGTGTTTTGAGCGGTGGCCGAGTTTCGTTCAACGGATTTAGCAAAGACGATAATTTAGGAGGAACTATGCGACGCAGTTCACGTGCGTTTCAATACATTTGTGTGCCCAGCCTTCTTCTATGCCTGGCGCTGGCGACGCTGGCCAAAGACGGGCGCGACTTTGCGGGTTTTTATGCACTCAGCAACGTCCGCGACCTGAGCGATCCGCAGGACAAATCTCCTGCCGCGGACAGAACAGCAAAAGTCGAGCTCACCCTTACCGTTCAGCTTTTCAATCACAGCGATCTGGGCGACATCAAGACGCCAGTCATCGCGCTCCTGGAAGCAGGGTCGCACGCCAAGCTCGGCGAGTTCAGTGCGGTGAAGACGATGCCGGCAAATCACGACGTGATCGTCAGCGGGCAATTCAGCGTGTCGAAGATGGAATTTCAGAGCTGGAGCAAACATGGCACGCCGCAGGTCGTCGTGATCTATGAAGATTCTGGCCGCACACTGCGCCAGCACGCGCAGATATCGCGGCGACCAATGTTGCCGCCGGTGACAGCCGAGTAGGCGCTGTCTGACCAACACCATGAAATTGGCGAACGAGACAAAATTCCGAGGAGAAAAATCGATGCGTCCATTTCGCGCGTTCCTTCTGAGCTTTTTTGCAGTACTCGTATTCACCTTCAGCGCGGCGGCACAGCAGGATCAAATCAACACGGTGGTGGGCGGAGGGCCGAACGACATGCCCGCCCTTGACGCCGACATATATGAGCCGTACCAAATCGCCGTGGATAGTATGGGAAACTACTATTTTGCCAGCTACGGCCAGAACCGAGTTTTCAAGGTTAACGCCTCGGGTCTTCTCACTGTGGTTGCCGGGAATGGCTTGGCGGGCTACAGCGGCGACGGCGTTACAGGCGGAGCAGCACAGGCCATGCTGGATAGCCCTTGGGGCGTGGCGGTGGATAGTAACGGCAACGTGTACATCGCGGATACCTACAATCAAGTAATCCGCAAGGTGGACACGACAAACACAATCACGACCGTGGCAGGAATAGCAGGCAGTGCCGGGTACAACGGCAATGGTAGTCCGGCTACTTCGTTCAACTTATACTATCCCGAGCAGTTGGCGGTGGATTCTTCCAATAACCTTTTCATTGCCGACTCCAGTGACGCGCTAATTCGAAAACTCACAGTATCGTCTAACACCATCAGCACCGTGGCCGGCAATACCACCGTAGGCTATGCCTATTGTACGAATGGCACGACCGCAACCTCTTGTGGCTTTTCCAACACCCCCTCGGTGGCGGTGGACTCATCGGATGATATCTTCCTCACAGATGACTCCGCGTGCGTGGTTTACGAGGTCGTCAACTCCACGGGCAAGATCAAGACCATCGCAGGCGATAACGCCCTCGGATGCGGATACAACAACGACAACATCACGGCGACTAGCGCACAAATATACCCGTCCGCCTACGGGCAGCTTGCTGTGAACAGTGCCGGCACGCAAGTCTGGCTCGCAGACTTTTATAACGTTGAGATCCGACTGATCAATGTAGGCGCCAAAATTACTGCGGTAGCAGGGCAAGAAGCCACCTGTGGCGGGAGTATTTCTGGCTACGGCGGACCGGCGATTAGTGCTTGTATCGGTTACCCTATTGGCATCGCACTGGATAACGTTTCGAACAGTGCTGGGGATCTCTTCGTGACTGCTGGCTATTATTATTATAACAACGCCACTACTGTCAGCGAGATCGCTTGCGACGTGTCAGGCGATACTTGCACACCGCCGTCGGGCGATACTGCTGGCGACATCTACACTGTAGCGGGAAACGGCAGTACCAACGATGCTACGCCTGTAAACGGTGTTCCTGCGTTGGGCGTGACGCTCTATTATCCAGGCGGTGTGTATCAGGACCCGACCGCTGCCAACATGTTCATCTCAGATACTGACAATTGTCTGGTCCGCGACCTAACCAGCGGCGACGTCAATATCTTTGCTGGAAATGTAGCTGGAGGATGCGGCTACGGTGGCGACGGCGGACCAGCCACCAGCACCGAGGTTAATTATCCGGCGGGCGTCTCACGGGATTACAGCGGCAACATCTACTTTGCTGACACGAACAATCAAATCATTCGGGAAGTGGACACCGCGGGTAACATAAGCACGTTTGCAGGGACCCCGTCGGCTTACAGCTACGGCGGCGATGGTGGCCCTGCGACCAGCGCATATCTCGCTAGCCCTGAGGACGTATTCGTCGACAGCTACGGCAACGTGATCATAGCTGACTACGCCAACCATCGAATCCGCGAGGTAGTGTGTGCAACGACGCCGACGCCCCCTTACTCTTGCACTCCGCCGGCCGGCGAGACAGCGGGCTACATTTACACCGTCGCGGGAAACGGCACTGCAGCGTACGCTGGTGATGGCGGTCCTGCCACTAGCGCTGAGCTTTACTACCCTTACTCCGCTTCGACCGATTCTGCCGGCAACCTCTACATCGCCGACACTTACAACCAACGAATCCGCGAAGTAAACCCGGCGACCGGAATAATCAACACAATTGCTGGCAACGGTGACTGTGGGTTTTCAGGAGACGGACCAGCCCTCGAAAACACCGTGTGTTACCCTGAGGGGCTCCGAGCGGACTTGAACGGTAACGTGTTCTTTGCCGACAGCTCCAACGAACGAATTCGTTGGGTGGACGGCGGCGGTTCGCTGACGACTTTCGCCGGCACTGCTGCCGGCTTTAGCGGGGATGGCGGTCCCGCCATCGATGCGGAACTCTACCAGCCGAATGCTGTTTTCGAGGACGCTTCTGGAGACTTCTTCATCTCCGATTCGTACAATTTCCGCATCCGTGAGATTGGCGCGTTCGCGGCGGTAGGCCGTTCGACCGGCAGCATAGTTTTCGGCGAGCAGCCTAAGGGCATCCAGAGCTACCCGTTTGCAGTCACGCTGAGCGGTATTGGACCTGCCGTCATCGACAGTCTGACCGCGAGTGGAGATTTCAGCGAAGTCGATGACTGCGTCGGCAACTTGCCGAACGGCACGAACTGCACGGTATCGGTGTACTTCACACCGACTGCCTCCGGGGCGCGTTACGGCACGCTCACCGTCAACACCAATGGTTATTTCAGCACCACCACCACGATCAGCTTGCGGGGAACCGGTACCGGATTGACGATCACTCCGAATCCGCTTGCATTCGGCAGCGATGTGGACGGAACTGCCGTTATCAAGACAATTACAGTAAAAGGAGCTACTACCTATTACTCGGTCGCGCTGGAAGGCGATACGACCGACTTTACTTACAACATGAGCACCAGCACTTGCAAAGGCGCAGTCACTTCGAGTTGTACCATCAGCATCACCTTCGACCCCACAACTATCGGCGCAAAGAAGGCTACGCTGGTGATCACAGACAGCGATCCAACTAGCCCGCAGGTGGTTTCAGTTACCGGAACAGGAACAAGCTACGAATCGTTCACTCCCACATCAGTGACTTTTGCCACCGTTGAGGTTGTGAACACTACCAGCAAGGCCACCAAGGTCACGTTCAAGTACACGGGAAGCAGCACCCTCACACTAACGGCACTGACTCCCAGCACAGGCTTCGTCGTAAATGAGACGGGGATCACGAGCGACGCCTGCAATCCAGGGACGACGATGTTGGCGAAGAATGGACTCTGCTACTTCAACGTGGAATTTGCTCCAGGCAATACGATTGGGACCGTCACCGGCAACGTGACAGCAACCTTTACCGGCGACCCGGGTAACTCGTCCTTGCAACTTCCATTAACCGGGAACAGCACTGAGGTAAGCATCTCTCCTGCGTCGATGGCTTTCGGTACGGTGTCAGGGCCGGCGGGTACGCTCAAGAAGGAAACTTCCACAATAACGAACAAAGGCACCACACCACTGACGTTTAACGGCACGCCGACCATCGCAGGAACGGGCTCTGCGCAATTTACCGTTCTTCCGTATGTCGCTTCTCCGGCCCAGAGCACGTGTCTGAGTGGAAATGCGGTGGCTCAGAACGGTACTTGCACCATCACTGTGCAGTTCACTTCAACGGATACCGGAACGTCGTATTCCGAAACCATGAGCATCTCGGACAACGGCGGAGCCAGCCCGCAGGTAGTGAAGATTACGGCTAAAGACTAAAACCGATTCAGCCCAACACACAAAGAGGGGAGCGCAACCTAGGCTCCCCGCTTTTTTCTCAGTTCATCGCGAAGACCGTTCCCGACTGCCGCTCCTGCGCGATACCGGTTATTTCATGTCTTCGGTCCCGGTATGGCTTCGCCCGTCACCGAACTTGTGGGTAAAAATATTTGGATTGCGCGAACAACTGCGAAGAAATTTGGTCCGATAGACCAGAGTCTAAGTTGTGGTACCTCTCAGGACTGTCAACGTCACGCCGTATTCGCACTTCGTTCCTGTGCCGCCAAATTCTCGCGACACAGAATCGGCACGTAAACCTTGTGCGGGATGTTGAACCTTCCGGTGCTGGGATAGGGTTCTTTCCACATACCTGACAGTTGAGTGCAAAAGACCCTCTTGGGAAGAATGCGTTCGTCAAAACGGATTCCCATTAGCGTCAACCACCTTAATGCCCAAGCCTGCGCATCTGCGGTAGCTATCCGCAGCTTCAAGCTGCCGGCCAAGCCTTGATAGCGACTCCCCCCGCGCGGCATATGCCTCGCAAAAGGCCGGGTAAATGGCAATGGAGCGGTCAAAGGCTTCAATCGCACCTGCATCGTCACCTTTCTCCGAACGTAGGAGACCGAAGTTATATTGTGCGTACGTGCTGTTCGGAGAGGTTTCCGCCATTTTGGTAACGAAACGTTCTTCGTCGAGCCAGTCTGAATTCCGCACGATAGACCGAGCACCAAAAACAAGCGCAACGACAACCAGCGCGACCTTCCATCGGCGGCTTTGAGCGAGTAGGATCGCCAACAGCAATGCCGCCCCGATACTTGGCCCGTAAGCGAGCCGTTCGCCCATAATCACCTCGATTCGAAACAGAATGTTTGCTGTCGAAGAAAACAAAATGGCCCAAACGAGTATCGGTGCACGAAACTCGCGCCAGCGCAGGGCCACAAAAACCGCTCCGCTAACGAGTATCAGTCCCGCCCACGCGCGCAAATCATCGAGTCCTTTCACTAGCGGGATCTGCCCGAAGAAATAGTCAGCCGAGAGGGTGATAGGCACCAACGTTTTGAATACGTACAAGCACTGCACCCAGAGTGCCGTCAGGAGGCCATCGACGACGCTGCCCGACACTATTGGATTACCAATCGGTGAGATTTGCGCTACGCGCGAAAGAGCGTGGTGTATCCAGAGCGCAGCGACGATGATGGCTCCAGAACCGGCACCGAACAGCAGCGAATCGCGTGAGCGCCAATCCTCGCGCGGGAACACAAGTGGCAATGCAGCGAAAGCGGCTGCGTTTTCTTTGGATAAAATAGCGAGTGCAAAAAGCAGTAAGGCCGGAATTGGCCGACGACGATAGTAAAAAATCAGAGCACCCAAACCGAGGGCTACGGCCAGTGGCTCCGTCGATGTCGCTATCGTGGTGGCTTCTGTATGAATCGGAAACAGTGCGAACAGAAGAGCCGCAATAAACGCGGTGCGCGGCAAGATTTTCACCGTGAGCAAGAATCGGTACAGCAGAAGCACGACGGCCAGTCCTGTGACGAGAAGGAGAGCATGAAACAAGATCGGGATAGTCATGTTCTGCGCAAAACACTTGCCTGGTTCGATTCCGCTTAACTCGCACGCGGAGCTTGTAGTGTTTCCACCGCCTATCGCCCAAAGAATGCTCCAAAGCGTTTCTGCAACGGGACGGTAATGCACCAAGACTTCGCGCGGCGACCATTTCCAAAACATCCAGACGTTCTGTACAACGTGGCGTAGAGAATGAATATGGCACAGAGGCCCGTCCTTCATTATTTCTGTAGTGTCATCCCACACGAATTCACACGCGAGCGCACCAAGATTGGGCAATAAGAAAGCTAAGGTCAGCCACAGGTGAGCGCGGGAAACAGGAGACTGCGCCCTGAATGCAACCTTCTCCTGTTTCACGGCTGTTTTGGCTTCCTTCATAGCAAGACGTTTCTCTTCTCGACGGATGCAACGGCTCCGGCTCATCGAACCTCTCTTCTGAAAATTATTTTCTTTCCGCAATATGTCTTTTGGTTCAAGCGCAGGGACAAAACTGAGGAATCCGCAAATTCATTAGAAAAGCGACGCCGTTTCGACTACGGGAGTGGGCCTCCCGCTGTCGTCGCCACTTTCTGTTCCAGAAGGATTTCGCCCGCTTCATCCAAAACGCAGTAGCACGACCAACGATCCCCGAGGTCCACACCAATCGTGAGCTTGTGTCCTTTGAAAATCATGTTCCCTCTTACCCCAACAGTGCTAGTCTTTTTCATAGCCGGTCTCCTTTTCTCGTGCGCTTCGAGCGCGTCGATCATTGGGAGCGTATCGCATCCCGCTGGAGACCGGCCTTCTCATCCCATCTGATTAGTCGGATAACCGGACATCTCTAACAACGCCGGCCCTGTCAATCTTTTTTTGAACGCACTTCCGCATTCACTCCGAAGAGTGTTCTCTTTCGTCATATTTCTTTGGCCCAG
>DATNLR010000030.1:0-37548 GCA_035602755.1 Binatus sp. (SeqCode)
TGGTTTCGTGCGCGGGAATCTCGACGAAAAAGACGTTCACATACTGGTTTGCAAAGACGAGGTGATGGTGGCCTTCCTCGCGCATCGGGATACCGCCGCTGGTGTGAGGCGTGGAAATCTGAGCGGCGACGATCAGCGGGAAGACAGTGAAGCCCGCGCAGAACTGGAGGACACGACGCAAACGTGAAAAGAAAGGCACGCGCGACCTTACATCTTGTAGCGGCCGAGATCGTCGTCGTTCAGACCCTCGAGCCATTTGCGCAACTCTTCGTTGGAGGTTTTTTCGGTAACCACGCCGGCTTTGTTCGAATTTTTCAACACCTGGTCCTCGACGAAAATCGGGCAATCGAGGCGCAGCGCCAGGGCCAGCGCGTCGCTCGGACGAGAATCCATGGACATGGTCTGCCCGTCGCGCTCCATCCAAATCAGCGCGTAGAACGTGTCGTCCTTCAAATCGCACACCACCACCCGCTGCACGTGAACATTCAGTCCCGTCAGCACATTTTTCAGCAGATCGTGCGTCATCGGACGCGGCGTTTGCACTTTCTCAATTTCCAACGCAATCGCGTTTGCTTCGTAAATCCCGACCCAGATAGGCAGCACGCCGTTGCCGGCGGTTTCCTTCAACACCACTACAGGCATGTTGGTCACAGGATCCATCATCAGACCTCGTATCTTTACTTCGAGTTCCATGGTGGCCTCCCCGACTGTCCTAGAGTACGTGCTCGCCGACTAAACTATTCGGCCCGCCGCGCATTACTCTCACTGGAATGTATTCTCCCAGAAGATTCTCGCGCGTTGAAGTGAAATTTATCAGTCGGTTGCTGCTCGAACGTCCCGTCCACTGCCCGCGCGCTGCGTGTCGCGCATCCACGAGCACTTCAAAATCTTCGCCAACCAGTTTTTCGTTGTTGGCAATCTGTATCTGCCGCTGCCGCTCGTTCAAAACCGCCAATCGCCGGCTCTTTTCTTCTTCCGGCACCGCATCCGGCATGTCTTTCGCCGAAGTATTTGGCCGCGGTGAATAGGTGAACGAAAAAATCGCATCGTACTGCGCCGCATCCAGCAGCGCCAGCGACTCTTCAAAATCCGCCGCCGTTTCTCCCGGGAATCCCACGATAATGTCGCTCGTCACGCTGATCGGCCGCTTCGCCGCTCGTATCCATTCAATCTTCTGTAAATATTCTTCGCGCGTGTACCTGCGTCGCATAGCGCGCAACACTCGATCGGAACCCGATTGCACCGGCAAATGGACGTGGTCGCAAAGCGCCGGCATCTCATCGATCGCATGAACAATCTCGCGGTGAAAATCATTCGGATGCGAAGTCGTAAATCGGACGCGCCGAATCCCCGGCACCGCCGCCACCGCACGCAGCAAATCCACGAAACTCCATTTGCTCGCCGAAGGATCGCGGTAGGAATTCACCGTCTGTCCCAACAATTGAATTTCAGTGTAACCAGCGTCGGCCAGCCGCCTCGCTTCAGCAATCACAGCATCGCTCGCTCGACTGCGCTCCGGCCCCCGCGTGCGCGGCACCACGCAATACGCGCAGGAATAATCACATCCTTCAATGATCGTGATGTAGGCGCGAATTAAATTGTCGCGCCGCGTAATCTCAGTCTCAAACGTTTCGTCCGTGTCGAGGTCCAGTCCCGTCACACGCCGTCCGCCCGCTTCAAGTTGTGCCAACAACTCCGGCAGCTTCCGATAACTCGCCGACCCGCACACCAAACTAACCCACGGGGCGCGCTCGAATATTTCTTCGCCCTCCTGCTGCGCCACACATCCCAGCACGCCAATTATTTTCCCGTTGGCAACCGTCTTCCAGTCTCCCAGTCGCGCAAAAACTTTCTGTGCCGCCTTCTCGCGTATGCTGCAAGTGTTGTAAAGAACCAAATCCGCCAGCGCCGGACTCTCCACCGCCCGGTACCCGCGCCCCAGCAGCACGCCCGAAACCTTCTCCGAATCGTGCGCATTCATCTGGCACCCAAATGTCTCGAGGTAAAAGGATTTCTTCCCGTCTGACGGTTCCGAGGAGATAGCAGGATTCGCAAGGTCTGCGTCCCGAGCAGTTGCAACGCTGGAAGCGTTTGCAGCGAAAGATCCCAAGTGCCCATGCCGACCCGCAGGCACAGGCGCAATCGCGACGCCTGGCCCTGCGAGCGTTTCAATCCCAACGTCAAACGTTCTGCTCATGGACGAATTCAATTCTAGCACGTTTGAACTCGTCACCCCCGCGGACTCGCACCCGGGAAGTTCGCTATCCGATCAGTTTTCGATTATCCGGCTTACCTAAAGTTCGCTTAGATAGGTCATCGTTTTGCGATGCAAGAAGAATCAATAATCTGGCCCAATGCATTCCGATGTTTCCCCGACCGCAGCAGGTAGTTCGCCATGTCACCACCCGGGAAGGTAGCTGTGCGCCAATACCCGCCCGGTTTCATGCGTCCCTGGTCGTCCATACCAACAACTTTCCCGGCACGGTCATTAACCCATCGTTCGTTAAACTGTTCCGAACCCACCGAGTCAGCGGCATCCATAATTTCTTCTGAACCTCTAGAAATGATGAGTTCTACGTCGATTAGTTCTGTTCCTCGCGGATATATAAATATGGACTGAACACCACCATGATTGAATGGACCACTCAGTGGACACCGGCGCCTTTGCTCATCGGTCTTCCCTGCCTTTGGTCGATGATCTCCAAAATCCGCTCGGCTGCTCCGATGGCAGTGATCACAATGCTCTCGCACGCCGGCGCGCCAGCTCGCCCGTCCCAGTTCCAATCCTTCAAACGCGGCGCCGCCATCACCGCCGCCATAATTCCGATTACTCGCTTCCGTCCCTCGTCCATAGGCATAATCGCTATCCTACCATATTCGCTTTTTGTTCGCCTATATAACCTTACGAAACTACCCGACTCCCCTGATAGCCGTTTCGCAGACTCCAGTGACACAATCCGTACATGCGAGTCCTGGTCGCAGACGATCACGAATCCGTGCGCAAAGGCCTGGGTAAAATCCTCGAGCTGCGGGGAGATCTGGAGGCTTTTGCCGAAGCCTCCGATGGCGAAGAGGCCGTCTCCATGATGCGGGAAGTAAACCCCGATTTGGTGATTCTCGACCTCAGCATGCCGCGCTGCACCGGCTTCGAAGCCGCGCAAAAGATACGTGAACTCAGCCCCGACACACCCATTCTCTTTTTCTCCGTCCACGAAACGCCTGAACTGATTGCGCATGCCGAAAAAATCGGCGTCCTCGGCTTCATCCGCAAGACCGACCCCGCTGCAACCGTTTTGAAAGCCGTTGACGCTGCCCTTCGAAAGAGGACCTGCTACCCTACCGATCGCTAGCGAAGCGCAAGAGTCTGTGTCGCAACTCCGCCTTTCGTCAGGGATCGACTTCAGTCCTGCCACACCTGACCCAGCCGCGGAGGGACATAATTTGCGACACAGACTCTTAGGCCGATAATCTTGCGCCACAAACGCGCCTATCGAATTGGCCCAAATCGAAATCACAAGCAGTTCCATTTCAGGAAAGGCTCCTCCGTTTTCTCCGGGACTGTTATCTTCGGGATCATTAAAAGCACGGCTCCCGCTGCTAGACCTTCTTCGCGCAATGTGCTACGTTTTTTTCGTGGCTGGATTCGCGAAACTGGGAGCACATCCGAGAAGTAAAAACTCCCCGCACCACCTTGCCCACAACTGTGATACTCCGCCGATGAGGAACCGCTTTCCCCATGATTCAATCCCTCTTTCATCGCGCCGGAACCCTTCAATTTCCACCACAAAACTACAATTTCTGTCCGGTTCTGCGCAAAATGTGGAAAGCAACGTAACTTCCACAATGCAAACGACGGGCAATTTTCTACCCGCAGCCACAACCGCCCGCGAAGGCATCAGAAGACATCTTCAAATATCTCCCTGCGAAACGGAATTCTTATGGCAATAATCACGCAAATAAAAGTAAACGGTGTCCTTCACAAGATCGACGCTTACTCCCAAGGGACCCTGCTCTCCGTCCTGCGCGACCAACTCGACCTGACCGGCACCAAATACGGCTGTGGCGAAGGCCAATGCGGCGCGTGCACCGTGCTCATCGACGGAGTCGCCAAACGCTCTTGCCGCACGCAAATCGGCCTGGTCGGCAATAACGAGGTAATCACGATCGAAGGCCTTGCCGTCGGTGAGCACCTGCATCCCCTGCAGCAAGCGTTCCTAGACGAAGCCGCCATGCAATGCGCCTACTGCACATCAGGAATGATCATGTCCGCGGCCGCGCTTCTGAATTCAAACCACTCGCCCTCCACCGACGACATTCTGCAAGCCATGGAAGGCAACATATGCCGCTGCGGCACTTACCCCCGCATCGTTTCCGCGATTCAGAAAGCGGCCAAAGCCATGCCGGCTCCGGAACAGCGCTCATGAGCGCCACCAAAGATTTGCCATTTGAAATCGAGCCGGAACGATACGAACTTAGGGCTGGCCCGGCCTACCACTTCGAAACCGACCGCCGGGACTTTTTCAAATTTCTCGGAGCAGGCCTGCTCGTCGTAATGGCGTTGAAAGCCACGTCCGCAGCGCAAGAATCTGGTTCCCGTAGCCACGCCGCCCAACAAAACTTGCCAAAAGACATCGCCGCCTGGCTCCACATCGGCGAAAACGGCAAAGTTACCGTGTACACCGGCAAAGTGGAAGTCGGCCAAAACATCCGTACCTCTCTAAGCCAAGGAGTCGCCGAAGAATTGCACTATCCTATCGACGAAATTGAGCTGGTGATGGGTGACACGCAACTCACTCCATTCGACATGGGAACATTCGGCAGCCGCACCACTCCCACCATGAATTTGCAATTGCGAAAAGTAGCCGCCGCGGCTTGCAGTTCTCTGATCGGCCTGGCCGCCGCACGGTGGCAAATCGAGCCTGCCGGTCTGCTTGCGCAAGACGGAAAGATAATCGACCCGCAAACCAAGCGCTCGGTCGAATACGCCGACTTGGTCAAGGGCAAGCAGCTCACCCAAAACCTTCCCGCCGAAGATCCGCTGATCCCAGCCGCGCAGTGGCGAATCGCCGGACAATCCGCGCCCAAAGTCGATGGCCGAGTCTTCGTCACCGGCAAGCATGAGTATCCGATCGATCAAAAACTTCCCGACATGCTGCATGGAAAAATTGTGCGCCCTGATTCTTTCGGCGCTTCCTTGGAGTCGGTTGACACGAGCGAAGCAGAAAAACTTTCCGCAGTAACCGTAGTTCGCGATGGCGATTTTATCGGCGTCGCGGCCTCCGATCAGGCGCTAGCTACGCAAGCTGCTGCGGCTGTCCGCGCGAACTGGAAACCTGCCCCGCAACAGCCCTCCAACGCCGACTTGTTCGACTTTTTGAAGAAACATCCTGCTCGCAGCGCCGGTCCGGGACCGGAAGATTTCGCGCCCTACGTAAAAGGTTCAGTGGAACACGCGCTGAAGTCCGCCCACCATCGTTTGCAGCAGACCTACACCGTTGCATACATCGCGCACGCTCCGCTCGAACCCCGCGTAGCCCTTGCGCAATGGTCCGGCGATAAATTAACGGTTTGGACTGGAACCCAGCGTCCCTTCGGCGTTCGAGGTGAACTCGCCGAAGCCTTCGAGATTCCCGAAGAGAATGTTCGCGTAATCATGCTGGATACGGGTTCGGCCTACGGCGGAAAACACACGGGCGAAGCTGCCGTTGAAGCAGCCAGACTCGCGCGCGCCGCGAAACGTCCGGTAAAACTTCAATGGTCGCGCGAAGAGGAATTTACCTGGGCCTATTTTCGCCCCGCCGGGGTGATGGACATCACCGCCGGAATGTCCAGCGACGGCTCCATCGCCGCCTGGGAGTTTCACAACTACAACTCCGGCGGATCCGGAATTAATACTTGCTACGATGTTCTGAATCAGCGCATCGGTTTTCATCCCTCACGTTCTCCTTTGCGACAGGGCTCTTACCGTGGCCTCGCAGCCACCGCCAATCATTTCGCCCGCGAGTCCTTCATGGACGAACTCGCGCACATCGCAAACATCGACCCGCTCGCCTTGCGCCTGAAGAATCTGAAGGACGAAAGATTGCGCGCTGTTTTCCAAGCGGCCGCCGAGAAATTTGGCTGGGGCACCGGCAAGACCCTAGAAGGCCAAGGTTTTGGGATGGGTGGCGGTTTTGAAAAAGCCGGAAACGTTGCCACCTGCGCCGAAGTTCGTGTAGATAAGCAGTCCGGAGACGTTCGCGTAGTCCGTGTCGTCACTGCCTTCGAATGCGGAGCCATCGTCAACCCAGACGGTTTGCGCAATCAAATCGAAGGCGCCAACATCATGGGACTGGGCGGTGCGCTATTTGAATCCGTGAAATTTGAAAATGGAAAAATCCTGAACGCGCGATTTTCGACCTACCGCGTCCCGCGCTTCAGCGACCTCCCTGCAATCGAAGTCGTGCTTCTCGACCGCAAAGACATTCCCTCAGCAGGCGCTGGCGAAACTCCCATCGTAGGTATCGCCCCCGCCATTGGCAACGCCATTTTCAACGCGACCGGCGTTCGCCTCCGTTCGATGCCCATGGTCCCCTACGGCGTGAAAACAATATAGAATTTAAATCTCGAATTAAGAGAGTCATTTTCAAAATTCAAAACATCTTATCCTTTCGTGGGGGATGGTCAGGCCTCGCGGTAAGATGATTTGTTCCCACCGCGCGCAACGAAAGGTGAGATGAGTGCCGCCGCCGTAGCTCTCCCGCACGAAAACTGGAAACCAAAAGCCAATCCATGGCTCATCGCGGTGGTGGTCTCGCTCGCCGCCTTTATGGAAGTGCTGGACACCTCCATCGCCAACGTCGCCCTGCCCCATATCGCCGGCAACCTGGGCGCAAGCAACGACCAAAGCACCTGGGTGCTCACTTCTTACCTGGTGGCGAACGCCATCGTGCTGCCGATCAGCGGCTGGCTGGTAACCATCTTCGGCCGCAAACGCTTCTTCATGACCTGCCTTGCTATCTTCACCGCGAGTTCGCTGCTTTGCGGCATCGCGCCGAGCCTCGGTCTTCTGCTTTTCTTTCGCGTCTTGCAAGGCGCGGGTGGAGGCGGCTTGCAACCGATGGTGCAAGCGATCCTCGCCGACATCTTCCCGCCGGAAAAGCGCGGCCTGGCATTTTCGCTGTATGGCATCACAGCCGTATGCGCGCCCGCGATCGGACCCACTTTGGGCGGTTGGATGACCGACAGTTATTCGTGGCGTTGGATTTTCTTTATCAATTTGCCGGTGGGTCTTGCCGCTTTGTTCCTGGTTTACAAACTGGTGGAAGATCCGCCGTATCTAAAGCGCGTGGCAAAAGGCGGCATCAAGCTTGACTACATCGGTTTCTCGCTGCTCGCGCTCGGCGTAAGCGCGTTGCAAATCATGCTCGACAAGGGTCAGGAAGACGATTGGTTCGGTTCCCATTTCATCGTCACTCTTGCCGTTACCTCAGCGGTGTGTCTGAGCACTCTAGTTTTCTATGAGTGGTTTCACAAAGACCCTATTGTGGACGTGCGTCTTTTCAAAAATCGGAATTTCGCCACCGCCAACATGATGTTGTTCATGGTGGGCGCTATGGCCTTCGCCACAACCGTTCTGATGCCGCAATTCCTCCAAACAATCTTGGGATACACGGCCGAAAATGCGGGCTTGGTGCTATCGGCAGCGGCCATACTCTTGCTTATTGAATTGCCCATCGTCGGCCGCCTCACTTCGATGTTTCAACTGCGCCATTTGATCGCTTTCGGGTGGTTCGGCTTGGCCATCGGAATGTACGTTTCCGTCTTGCAATTCAATCAGGAAATGAGTTTTGGACATGCCACCTGGCTGCGCATCTTCCAGTATGTGCCGCTAGGTTTTGTGTTTGTGCCGACTACGACGGCGGCATATATCGGCATACAACGGGAAAAAAGCAACGCCGTCGCGGGTCTGGTAAATTTCACGCGCAACATCGGCTCCAGCGTCGGCACCTCGGCCGTGACCACGATCATCGCGCGACGTTCGCAATTTCATCAAATCGCCCTCGGCGACCACGTCAACCCATACAACGTACTGTTCCGCGAGACACTAAATGGCCTGACGCAACAGCTCAACCACGCGGGTCTCAGCTTCCCTGAAGCGCAGCGGCAAGCCTTGGCGAGAATCTATGTCGGACTTCAGGCGCAAGCCGCCACACTCTCCTACATTGATACCTATTGGATTCTTTCCATCTGCTGCGCGTGCATGTTTTTGCTTTCATTTGCGCTGGTAAAAAACGACCCACGCCCCGGCTCTGCCGTAGCGCTACATTAGCGCCGTTTCAGCCCCGTCCCTTGTGTGCCTGCTCTAAACCTTTCCCCGGGCGAATTGTTTGACCCTCCTGTATGCGTGTGCTACGGTTGTTTGGTAAAGATTTATAAATTTTTTTCTGGGGGATATCATTTCTGGTCTGGCGCTGATCATTTTGGCCAGCCCGTTCGCACTACTTGAACAAACGGGCTGGGTAGCACGCGTCGTACTCGGCATCCTGCTTGTCCTGTCTTTGTTCTCCTGGGCAATCATCTTTCAAAAATCGCGGCTTTTCGGGCAGATCGAGCCGCAAACCAAAAAATTCCTTCAAATGTTTCGATCCGGACGCGGTCTTCCTGATCCAAACACGTTACGCGCTGGCGCAAGCGGCACGCCGCTCGTAGTGGTGTATCAAGCAGGCTACCGCGAACTTGAAGCCCAGCTGGGAAGCCCCAACAATCGCCCGGGCGTAACACCAACGCCCACCAAAGTGCGAAATGCGCATGCCGTTGGAGTGGAAATGCAAGTGGCTGCAGGCGAAGAAGTCCGGCGTCTGGAAAAATGGATGCCCTGGCTCGCAACTACAGGTTCGGTTTCGCCCTTCATCGGATTGTTCGGCACGGTGTGGGGCGTGATGGACGCATTTTCAGGATTAGGTGACGCAGGCTCGGCAAGTCTTCGCGCCGTGGCTCCGGGAATTGCCGAAGCGTTAATCACAACAGCTGCGGGACTTTTTGCCGCCATCCCCGCGGTGATTGCCTACAACTACTACGTTGGAAACATCCGCTCCGTGGCAGCGCGTATGGATAGTTTTGCCTCGGAGTTTGTCGCGAAAATCGAAACGCTGTACAGCGCATAACAAAATAGCCATGCCGCAGATTCAACGCGAAACCGGAACCACTCTTTCTGAAATCAATATGGTTCCGTTCATCGACGTCGTGTTGGTGCTGCTGATCATTTTCATGATCACAGCGCCGATCCTGCAATCGGGGATCGAGGTGGACGTCCCCAAGACAAAAACGGTGAAAGAACTTACCGAAGTTCGCATGGTGGTCACCATCGATCGGGCACAACGTGTCTATCTAAATGATAAACCGATCAACATCCACGATCTTGGACAGCAAGTTGTGTCGCAGACCCACGATATTCAGCATCAAGCGGTGTACGTGCGTTGCGATGAAACGGTACCCTTCGGCAGTTGGGCCACGGTTGTGGATGCGCTAAGGCAGGCCGGGATCCAAAATATAAGCGTGGTGACCCAGCCGCTCAGCGAGCGTTCACAAATTCAGTGAAATGGCTTCCTACGCAGAAAATTCGATTCCTGACAATTTAACGCGTCCGCTTGGAAATTTCTTTGCGGCGTCGCTTGCGTTCCACTGTGTCCTCGGAGCCTTGCTTTATATTTCAGCGCATTATTCGCCCCACGAGGAATCCTGGGGCGGGCCGGGCGGCGCAATCTCGGTGGGTGTAGTTGGAAGCGTCCCGGGAATTCCGATGCCGCGCCCGGAACTGGCCAGCCCCAATCGCGTGGTGGACGAATCGAAAGGACTGTACAAAACCGAGCCGCCTCCTAAAATCCCCGAGAAGCAGCCAGATGCTACTCCCATTCCAAAATTCGATCGCGTGAAGCCGCCAAAGTATGTGACGCGCCCCTCCAAAGTGCTGGAAAACAAGGCGCCGCCTCCACAAAACGCAGTGCCCTATGGCGGCGGTGGCACACCGACCGTTCCTTACACGTCATTCGCCATGGGCACCGGCACGGCCACGCAAGCCGGAATGGGATTTAGCAATGATGCAGGCGGCGGAAATTTCGGCGCTCGGTTTTCGTGGTATGTCGAAGCTGTCCAGCGACGCGTAAGCAGCAACTGGATCCAGGCGACGGTCGATCCCGGGATTCAGTATGCCCCCAGGGTGGTAGTTACTTTTGATGTTTTGAAAGACGGCACAATCACGAATGTGCAGGTGACCAAGTCCAGCGGCAACGCGTCTGTAGATACGTCGGCGGTTCGCGCGGTGCGAGATTCAAGCCCGCTCGGGCGTCTGCCAGCAGAATATTCAGGCTCCAAGGTGGGAGTGGAATTCTGGTTCGACTACAAAAGGTGATAAGGACGGAATGAACACGAATCGAAAGACTCCTATGACCAGAAAAATCGCAATCTACGCCGCACTCGCAAGCGCCTTACTGTTCTGCGCAGGAACTGCGTCGGCTCAAGACTGGTTCAAAACCGGCACTGGCCTCGGCGTTTCAAAAGTGCGCCTGGCCGTTCCGGAATTTAGCCTGCGTGCTCCGGCGCCACCAGCACTGGAGAAAACCTTCCACGACGTACTCTGGGGCGACCTGGAATACTGCGGCATTCTCGATCTGGTAAGTCCAAGCTTTTACCCACCGCAGTCGCCGAGCCAGCCAAATGAACTGAAATTTGCCGATTGGGCAAACGCGCCGTCCAGCGCTTACATGGTCGCTTACGGAAATCTCTCCGTGGAAGGATCGAATCTCGCCGCGGCAGGCTTTCTTTCCGATGTTCATAACCCGTCCGCGCCCATCGCGCTGCAGAAGATTTATCGCGGCGCGGCAACCGACGCCGATGCTCGCCGTCTAGCGCACCAATTCGCAGACGACATCGTTTCACGGTTGAGCGGCGGCTTGCCCGGCATCGCGCTAACTCAAATCGCTTACGTGAGCACCAAGGCCGGAAACAAAGAAATTTGGGCTATGGATTACGACGGCGGAAATCAGCACCAGCTTACCCATTTGAAATCCATCTCCCTGACGCCGCGTTGGTCGCCGGACGCCACGAAAATCGCGTTTACATGCTATGTTCCTTTTCGCGGCATTACCTCTCCTCAGATTTGCATTTATTCCGCTGCCTCCGATCGCTTGATTTCTTTTCCGCGCTACCGGGGGTCGAATAGTTCGCCGGCGTGGTCGCCCGATGGATCGCAGATCGCCTTCATGTCGAGCCAAAACGGCGATCCGGAAATCTACCTGACCGATGTTGGCGGCGGAAATCTCCGACGTATTACTTTCGCAGCCGGAGTCAGCACATCACCTGCTTTTAATCCGAAGACCGGAAAGCAAATTGCGTTTGTAAGCGATCGAGGGGGCGATCCAGTTTTGTATCTGGCGAATACGGATGGTTCGGACGTTCACAGAATCGAGCTGCCGGACATGGGCTACAGCGTGGACCCGGCCTGGTCCCCGAATGGACAGCTTTTGGCCTTCTGTTGGAGACGCCCGAGTGGCAATTTCGACATCTATGTTATGGATGTAATCAGCCACCAGTTGGTGGAGCTCACGCGCGACGCGGGACGCAACGAACGCCCAAGTTGGGCGCCCGACGGGCGGCACATTGTGTTTGAGTCCACGCGAAACGGTACCCGGCAAATATGGTCGATGCTGGCGGATGGAAGCGAACCGCGTCAGTTGACATATCAAGGACAGAACGAATCACCGAACTGGTCGCCGCGATGATTCGCGTAGATAATTCGCTCTCCAACATCATTTTTTCGGATAGCGCTCTTTAGTACGGGCCAAATCGTAGATCGAGTTGCATAAATTATACGCGACGTAAACTGCTTAGCCTTCGCAGAACGTCGAAGGAGGCAATAAATGCAGGACAGTAGTCTTAGAAGGTTGGGGATATTGCTGGGAGTTGTCGCGTTCATGGCTCTGGCAGGCGGTTGTAAGAAACAAGTAGCCGGCCAGCCGCCGGCACAGACCGCTCCAACGCCAGCAGCCGCACAACCCACCGTCACGTTGAACGCCTCACCGACGTCGATCAAAAGCGGCGACACCGTCACGCTGAGCTGGACCTCAACGGATGCGACCGATCTCGATATCGAGCCGGGCGTTGGTAAAGTGACCGCGCAAGGATCCACTCCGGTGAATCCGACGGAATCGACCACCTATACGATTACGGCAACCGGTCCGGGCGGAACGGCAACTTCCGATGCACGAGTAACCGTTGGCGCTGCGCCGGTGGAGGCTCCGACCGGAAATCAAAGCTTGAGCGAACTGTTCGAGCAGAATGTGAAAGATGCCTTCTTCGACTTTAACAAATCAGACATTCGCGCCGATGCGCGCGACAATCTGGCCAAGACCGCGGAGTTTCTGCGATCGTATCCGCAAATCCGGGTGACTATCGAAGGCCATTGCGATGAGCGCGGCTCCACGGAGTACAACATTGGTCTCGGTGAACGCCGCGCCCAGGCTGCCAAGAACTATCTGATCTCGCTCGGCATTTCGGCGACCAGGATGGATACGGTCAGTTGGGGCAAAGAACGGCCATTCTGCACCGAACACGACGAATCGTGCTGGCAACAAAACCGGCGCGCGCATTTCGTAGCAGCGCACTAAACAACGGCGGACAAAGCGATTTCGAATCACGGCCGGGCGATTGGTGTAAGACCCAGTCGTCCGGCACAACCTGATTCAGTAAAAAATGAGAAATAGGAGGCATGCCTTGCGCACACGATGGATTGCGCTCGCACTCGCGGCAGTATTAGTCGGCGCTTTGGGTGGAGCAATGCTTGCGCCCAAGCCGACCGGCGCAGTTTCAAAAGACATGATTCAACTGCAGGAACAGGTGTCTCAATTGTTACAGGGGCAACGAGACATCCGCAGCGCGATTGATACCAACAACGCAACGCTGCGGACGCTGGTGCAACAATCGCTCGATGCAACGAACCAATTGAACGCCCAGATGGGTCTTCTGCAGAAGAACGTGCAGGAAGCCACCGCGAACAGCGGTTCCCGAATCGACACCATGAGCACGCAGACGCAGGGTCTCTCTGACAACTTGCAGGATATTCAGGCGCGCGTGGCGAAGTTGAGCCAGCAGATGAACGACGTGCAAGGTTTGCTGCAAAGCATCGACGGGAAGATTTCCGGCGGAGCACCCATCACGCCAAGCGCGAATTCTTCCAGCCCGGCGCCGAATTACGCGCCGGCGAACCAGGGAGCACCAGCGCCGTCTGCGGCGGACAATTCCGCGCCCTCGCAAATGTCTTCGGCTTCCAGCGACACGCTTTATCAAAATGCGTTGCGGGACTTCAGCACCGGCAAATACGATTTGGCACGGCAGGAGTTCAGCGATTTCATCAAGAATTTCCCGACGAACGAGCTGAGTTCGAACGCGCAGTTCTACCTCGGTGAAATTTCCTACCAGCAGGGAAATTATCAGGACGCCCTGGCGCAATACGAAATCGTGATGAGCAATTATCCCAAAAGTTTCAAGCTGTCCGCTGCGATGCTGAAAAAAGCGTTCGCGGAGCTGGAATTGGGAATGAAATCCAGCGGTATTCGCGATTTGCGTGAACTTGTGCGCCGCTTCCCAGGGTCGGACGAAGCACGCCGGGCGCAGGCAAAGCTGAAGGAGCTTGGCGTATCCACCACACCGCACGCGGCCGCGTCACACTAAATCTCCTTTTGTAATAATTTTGGTTTAGTTCCTGCTTATAATGGCCGCACAGAAGGCTGATGGCGTCTATGAGATACGACTTCCTGGTTGAAACCTATGAAACCGAGCGAATTAAAGTCCTAAGTGTGTGGAGTGAATTCGCGGATGGAGACCTTCCGATGCGTCCTCGAGCAGGTGATCCACGCGGGCGCAGTGTCCGGGAGCAGATGGTGCATCAGTGCGTCAGCGAAGATTTGTGGTTTCGCACGATGTTGGCAATTGATGTTGGCGCGCCACCGCTTCCCGGGCAGGAAACACGTCTGGAATTCATCCAGCGTTATGCACAGGACAGTGGCAAACGGCTCGCTACGCTCAGAGAAAAAGACGAATCGTGGTGGGAGGGTGAAGCCACATTTTTCGATACGCGACGCTCGCGGGCATGGATTGTGACCCGAAGAATCTCGCATACCTCACATCATCGAGGCCAGCAGATGGCCATGCTGCGCATGTTGGGCCACGGGCTCCATAGCAATTATGGCCCTACGGCCGACACCGGCGGATTAATGCAAAATCACGCGCCCACGATATATGCCTACCACGATCTAAACTCGCTCTTGCAAAGCGAAAGTAGCGGCGGCCACAAAACTCCATTGCCCGAAGGTTCCAAGCAGCCTGTAACTGAGAGACCCGATCAAAAATAGGGCCGCTCCGCGGCCATCTCCGTACCCACAGATTATGCGCGAAGCAGATCCGTCTGCCAGTTCTGAATCATCTTCTTGATGGTCTTGCGGTCGTTCACTTTTTCGTCCAACACTTTCCGTGCCAGCCCCGGCAACTCCGTATCGCTCGCGAACCGCAACGCGACTAACTGGCCCACCGTAAAATCCGCGATGCAGGGATGCTCGTCGGGCGGCAGCAGATTACGCAATCGCAACTGCATCTCCAGGCGAATCACCCGATCCTGCACCGTGAGCGCGAACCTTCGCGCGTGAAGCGCGAGCAATATAAGCGCCGCGGCGAGTAGCACAGAAATCACAGTATCACCCGAGAAGTGATGCGCTACCCGATCGATAGACCGGCCAAAATTGATCGCTAGAACCGGCAGAACAAAATAGTGAAACGCGGGAACCATCTTGGCGTGATTTTCGAAATTCTGAGCCATAGCCTTCCTCCAATTTCTTCTGATTCCTAGTAGGCGGCCGAGTTTAGCAGAATTTTCTCGCTGAAATACTCTGCACAAACGCCGTGCTACCTTATCTTGCGCGTATTTTCGCTGCCCCAGACACCCTTAGCCACGGCGGATACTTTTTGTCTCTCCCATCGCTGACTTCAGCTATACTCGCGACATAAACTAAAACTAGGCTGAAAGGTGGAACATTCATGTCGGTAAACAAAGTAATTCTCGTGGGACGCTTGGGCCGCGACCCGGAAACGCGCTATACCGGCGGCGGTCAGGCGGTAGCCAATTTCTCCGTGGCCACGGACGAAACCTACAAAGACAAAAGTGGCGAGCGCCAGAAGCGCACGGAGTGGCACAAGATTGTGGTATGGGGCAAACAAGCGGAAATCGCCCAGCAGTATCTGAAGAAAGGCTCTCTGATATTCATCGAAGGACGCATTCAATCTCGCGAATGGCAGGACAAGGAAGGCCAGAAGCGCACCAGCTTCGAAATCGTGGCCACGAATTTCCGCATGCTTGGCGGACGAGCGGACGGCGCGGCAGCGGGAGCAGGTGCGGGCGCAAGTTTTGGTCACGGCGGCGCCCAGGGACGGCCATCTGATCCTGACCTGGAAGGTGGACCGATGCTTGAAGAGCCAGGCGCTCCGGGGCCGGAAATTACGGACGAAGATATTCCCTTCTAGGCCGGACGCTTACTTAACGAGCCTGCTGCTGATCCTCTTTCTGGCGTTGCTCGTCGAGATGCTTCATAAACTCTTCGAATTTCGGCTTTTGATCCGGCGTGAGGATGGCGCGAACTCGATCGCGGCTTTGCTGGCGAATCTGTTCATGCTGTGGTTCGATGGTGGAGTAGAGCGCGCGCCACTGAGCTCTGGTGTCGTCTACGATCGTGGTTAGCTGCTTCTGCTGCTCCTGCGTAAGTTGCAACTCCTTCGTTAAATCACCCACGATCTGTCCCTTGGTGGGTTGGCCGGTCGTGATCTGCTTGCCCCATACCCTCTCGGCCCAAAGATGGTTCCCGATTCCGCCCAGCAGCACGCCCAGTAGAAACACCACCAAAACGAGAAGTGCTGCTTCGCCGCGTTTCTTATCGTTTTCCATGGTTTGTGTCCGCCACCATCATCAATACCTCATCGCGATTCGCAGGAAGACGTCCCGGATCAGGGAAAAGTTCCCGAGTTCCCGCTGGGCGCAGATCCACGATCTCCGAATTATTGTTGTGCCGGACGGCATCAAAGGTAACCAGCATGGCGAGCGCCAGTGTCGCAGTCGCGGCAAAGCGCCAAGCCAGTGAAATAAAAGGCTGCCAGACGGATTTCTGCTCGTTCAGAATCGACAACTCCCGGCGAACCCGAGCCATCATTATTCGCGAAAAACCTGGACCCGGGTCTGCCGCCGGCGAAAGCGTACGCAACAAATCCACGCTCGCCGTGGCGTCTTCTAGAGCCGAGGTGCAAGTAACGCAGCTTTCCAAATGGTCCGCCAACTTTGCAGCGTCGGCATTTCCCAGGTCGCCCGTAACGTGATCCTCGAGCAATGCTTCGAATTCCAAACAGGCTGGCTTGTTAAATTCCGCTTCCATCACTTTTCACTCTTCCTTTTGCGACTGTATGATTCGAGTCAGCGTTCAGACGGTGGCGATAGAGATCCATCAGGCGCGCGCGCGTGCGAAACAGCCGCACTTTTATCGTATTTACATTCACGTTCAGAATTTCTGCCAGTTCTTGCACCGAAAATCCTTCTACTTCCTTCAGGAGCAGCAACTCGCGGTCACGTTCGGGCAATTCGTCAAGCAGTTGGTCCAGAATGTCTTGTACTTCAGCACGTCGTGCGGGGCTTTCAGGCGGACGTTCGGCGGAGGCCGCGCCATCCAACCGCGAAATCTGATCCTCGGAAAGGTCCGTCTCGTAAACCAGCGGCCGCACTTTCTTCTTGCGTAAATAATCCCAACATTCGTTTACCGTAATCTTGTACAACCAAGTCGAAAAAGCCGCGCGCAAATCAAATCGCTTCAAAGAAACAAAAACTTTCAAAAAAACCTGCTGGACCACATCTTCCACATCTTCGCGCCGGCGAAGGATTCCGTTCACCAGGCCGAAAACCCGCTGTTGGTGCCGCCGTATAAGCTCTTCAAAGGCCGCCTCTTCGCCGCTCTGGGCCAAGCGCACGAGTTCCGCTTCCTCATCCCGTTTTCTCGCCCGGGCCGGAAGAGAGATGGCCGAAGCATTTGCTGCCATATTCTTTGGGACGTCTGCCATACAGTTTTGGTTACGTCGGCGACAACTTTTGGTTCCAGCTCCCCTAACCGATCAGATTCTCGAAACAGACGTAACGGTTCACTGACTTGTAGTCAGTATTATTCGCGAGCCCCGAATACGCAACGATTGGCCCTTGCGAGAGACAGTGGTTCATGTAACAATACCTGCCATGATAATTGGAGAACGCATCCGTCTATTGCGTGACACGAAAAAACTTTCCCAAGGTGACATCGAGAAGCGCACCGGGCTTCTTCGCTGCTACATCTCGCGCGTCGAGAACGGTCACACGGTCCCGGCAATCGAGACTCTGGAAAAGCTGGCTCGAGCCATGGAAGTTCCGCTCTACCAACTATTCTACGACGGCGAGGAACCACCCGTACTGCCAAATCTTCCGAAACGGAAGACTGCCGACGATATCGCGTGGGGAAGCAAGGGGAAAGAAGCGCGGCTTCTGGGCCGCTTCCGCCGGTTGCTAAGTCGAGTTGACGAAGGCGACCGCCGGCTTTTGCTGTACATGGCCCAGAAAATGGCCAACCGCTAGGTCTTCTCGGTTACTAGAGAGGACTCGACGTCGGTGTGTCGGCCTTACTCCCATTCAATCGTACTGGGCGGTTTCGAGCTGATGTCGTAGACCACTCGGTTTACGCCGGGAACTTCGTTCACGACACGCACGGAAATCCGCTCGAGTACTTCACGCGGCAATCGCGACCAATCAGCGGTCATAGCATCCTGCGAGTCCACCACTCGCACTGCAATGGTGTATCCGTAGGTCCGGCCGTCTCCCATCACTCCTACGCTCTGCACTGGCAATAGCACGGCAAAAGCCTGCCACACTTTTTCGTACAAGCCCGCGCGCCGAATTTCTTCCACCACGATGGCATCCGCGGCCCGAAGCGTTTCGAGTCTTTCGCGGGAAATCTCGCCGACGAGCCGAACAGCGAGACCCGGCCCCGGAAACGGATGCTTGGTAAGGATTTCTTCCGGCAAACCGAGCTCGCGGCCGATCAGCCGCACTTCGTCCTTGAACAGGTCGCGCAGAGGTTCGATCAACTTAAAAGGCATATCGGCAGGAAGGCCGCCAACGTTGTGATGAGTCTTAATGACTGCCGAGGGCCCTTTGACCGATACAGATTCGATCACGTCCGGGTAAAGCGTTCCTTGCACCAGGAATTTGACCGGCCGTCCTTGCGACGAAGCGGTCAGCTTGCGAGCCTGCTCCGCAAACACATTGATAAATTCGCCGCCTATACGTTTGCGCTTTTCTTCCGGATCCGTGATTCCCTTCAGGCGCGCGAGAAACCGTTCCGAGGCATCCACGCCAATTACGTTGAGTCCCAGGCGTGCACGCAGAAGTTCCAGGGTGTCGCGGAATTCATCCCGCCGCAGAAGTCCCGTGTCGACAAAAACGTTCGTAAGACCATCGCCCATGGCGCGATGCACCAACGCTGCGGCGACTGCGGAGTCCACGCCTCCACTCAGCGCGCAAATAGCCCGAGCGCCTTCCGCCTGCTTGCGAATGGTCTCCACCATGGAGGCGATAAATCCGGCACGATCCCAGTTCTGCTTCGCGCCACAGACTTGAAAAACGAAATTGCTCAGGATTTCCGTGCCGCGTTCGGTGTGATTCACTTCCGGATGAAACTCAAGACCGTAAAATCTTTTTCCAGCGTGCTCCACGGCGCCGATAGCATTATCGGTGCGCCCCGTTACCCTAAAGCCCTCCGGCAACCCAACGACATGGTCCCCGTGGCTATTCCAGATTTTGAACTTCCCAGGAAAGTTAGAGAAAAGCTTGGAGCCGTTTTCGATATCCAGTTGCGCGGGGCCATACTCTTTACGCTCGGCTCTTTCGACTTTTCCGCCAAGCGTGTGCGTTAGCCAATGCATGCCGTAACAAATCCCGAGCACTGGAACATCCAGTTGCAACACTTTCGGATCGCAGAGCGGGGCAGTCGCGTCGTAAACCGAACTGGGGCCGCCAGACAAAACGATACCCGCAGGTTCCAGCGCGCGGATTTCTTCCGCCGATGCAGTACAAGGAAGAATGGCTGAAAATACTTGCTGCTCGCGGATGCGGCGCGCAATCAACTGCGTATATTGCCCGCCGAAATCGAGGACCACGATTCCGTGTGGTGTGCTCACCGTGCCTCCCGCTGCTTGCTCGTCGTTCCCCAGTTTGGCTGGAACCGCGCGGCTGTTTGGCGTCATCAACCTCTCCGGATTATCTTAAAACGATGTTCACCAGCTTCTTCGGCACCACCACGGTTTTCACGATTTCTTTTCCATCGATCAAAATCGAGATGCGCGGGTCCTTCAGCGCGTGAGCGATAGTTTCATCGCCGCCAAAACCATCGTCCACCAGAATTTTTCCGCGCAGACGGCCGTTAATCTGGATGATTACCTCAACCTGCTCTTCGCGCGTCAGGTCTTCGCGATACGCCGGCCATTTCGCGCTCAAGAGATCGCTCGGGTGCCCCAGCTTTTCCCAAAGCTCTTCCGCAATATGCGGCGTGATCGGAGACAGCATCAGCAACAGGATCTCCAAAACGCTCTTCAGGATGACCGGCGACACTTCCACGTCGAGCGGTTCCTGACCTTGCAGCTCATTAAGCAACTCCATAATCAGGGCAACCGACGAATTGAAATGCCAACGAACTTCGAAATCGTTGGTAACGCGCTTCAACGTCTTATGTGCCTTACGCACCAACGTTTTTTCTTTCGCTGTAGCCGTGGCGAAATCCGCCTGGGCCGCCTGATCGCTTCGCACCTCTCGCAAGCGATCGGCATGTTTGGCCACCAGCCGATAGACTTTGTTCAGAAAGCGCGAGCAGCCTTCGATCCCCTGCTCGCTCCATTCCAAATCGCGCTCGGGGGGCGCCGCAAACAGCGTATACATGCGGGACGTATCGCAGCCATATTTATCGGCCATGTCGAGCGCACCTACCACGTTGCCTTTCGATTTCGACATTACCGCGCCGTCTTTGTGCACCATACCTTGCGAAAACAACCGCTTTACCGGCTCCGTCTCATGGACCATTTCCAAATCGTGCATCACTTTGCAAAAAAATCGCGCGTAGATGAGGTGCAGGATGGCGTGCTCGATGCCGCCGATGTACTGGTCGATCTGAAACCAGTATTCCGCTTTGTTTTTTTCAAACGGCGCACGCGTATCGCGCGGATCCGTGAAGCGATAAAAATACCAGGAAGAATCGACGAACGTATCCATCGTATCGGTCTCGCGTCGCGCGGGACCTCCGCACTTCGGACACCTGGTATTCACGAATTCCGGCACCGACGCGAGCGGCGATTGCCCCTCTCCCGTGAGCTTCACATTTTCCGGCAGGCGAACTGGGAGTTGGTCATCCGGAACCGGGACGATTCCGTCTCGATCGCAATACACTACCGGGATCGGTGTGCCCCAATAACGCTGGCGCGAAATGCCCCAATCTTTCAAGCGATACGTAGTTTCGGAATCGCCAAAGCCTTGCGACTTTGCATCCGCCGACATTTTCTGTATGGCCGCGTCGGAAGTTAGGCCCGTGTACGCGCCCGAATCCACCAACTTACCGTGCTCGGTGTACGCTTCGCTCATGCGATCCAGCCGCAACGGAGCGGCATTGAGCGGTTGCACCACAATCTTCACCGGCAAATGATATTTCTCAGCGAACTCGTAATCGCGCTGGTCGTGCGCGGGAACGCACATCACCGCCCCGGTCCCATAATCGGCGAGCACAAAATTCGCAACCCATATCGGAATATTGCCGCCGGAAAACGGATTCACCGCAAAGCGTCCGGTGAAAAAACCTTCCTTTTCCGCCGTGGCAATATCGGCGGCGCGCATGCTTTTATGCCGCATGGCTTTCAACTGCGATTCGATGGCCCCGCGTCCCGGTACGCCTTCGAGCAAACTTTCCAGTAGCGGATGATTGGCGGAAAGCACAATCGCAGAAGCGCCGAAGATCGTGTCAACGCGGGTGGTGAATACTTCGAGCGATTTTCCCGGCATTTGCGAGATTTCAAATTTCACACGCGTGCCATGGGATTTCCCGATCCAGTTGCGCTGCTGCACGAGCACACGTTCCGGCCAACCGCCCGCCAGCTCCATCGTTCCATCGAGGAGAGCATCCGAATAGTGCGTGATGCGCAGAAACCACTGCTCCACATCTTTCGGCTCCACAATGGTGTTTTCGTGTCGCCAGCAACATCCATTCACGACCTGCTCATTGGCGAGAACCGTTGCGCACTGCGGACACCAATTCACGCGGCTGCGCTTGCGGTAGGCCAGGCCTTTTTCCAGCATGCGCAGAAAAAACCACTGGTTCCAGCGGTAGTATTCCGGCTCGCAGGACGAAATCTCGCGCTGCCAGTCGTAACCGAAACCGAATCGCTCGCAGACTGCCTTCATCTGCGCGATGTTGGCGTTTGTCCATTCGCGCGGCGGCGTTCCACTTTTAATCGCGGCATTCTCCGCCGGCAAGCCGAACGAATCCCAGCCCATGGGATGAAGCACGTTCAACCCACACATGCGTTTGTAACGCGCAACCGCATCGCCAATCGTATAGTTGCGCATGTGGCCCATGTGCAAAGTTCCGGAAGGATACGGCCACATCTCAAGGACGTAATATTTCGGGCGCGCAGGATCTTCTACCGCGTGGAACGCATTCTTCTCCGCCCACACTTTTTGCCACTTCGTTTCGACCTGGCGCGGATCGTATTCGAACAAGGTCACTTCCCTCGAGACTTTCGTCGTGCAATCCTGCGTGGACGCGATTTCGCTGCCGTCTTTCTTTTACTCCCATTTCCGTGCGCACTGACTTTGCTTCTTTTCTTGCGACGCGGCTTCATCCCGTCGCGCGCACCGTGGACAGGAATTACCACTCCCATCAGCTTCCACAACGCTGCGACGTTTCTGCGGTCGTCACCCGGCTTGTCGATGGGCGTCTCCAGGATGAAGGCACGTCCTGCAAGCTGCGGATGATTCAAAAGCCTGCCAAACGACTCCAGTCCGATTTTGCCTTTTCCGATATGTTCGTGGCGATCGACACGCGAACCAAGATGAGTTTTCGAATCGTTCACGTGAATCACGCGAACGCGCTCCAGGCCGAAGGTGTGGTCAATCGCCTGCAAAGTTTTGTCCAGACCTTCCGCAGTGCGTATATCCCATCCCGCTGCGAAAGTGTGGGCGGTGTCGATGCAAACGCCCAGCGGCAAGTCCGAGGACGCATCCAGAACAGCGCGCAATTCTTCAAACTTTGAGCCCACTGAGGTTCCCTGCCCGGCCGTGTTTTCCAACAGGATTTCCAGGCCATCGAGTTTCAGCCCGCGCGTGGCTTGTTTCAGCCCGCTGGCGATCGAAGCGACTGCTGCCTGCGCTCCGCTTTCCATGCAACAACCGGGATGCGCCACCAGAAAATCCGCTCCCAGTGCCAGCGCACGCACGATTTCCTGATGAAACGCTTGGACGGAACGCGTTCGCAGCACCGGATTCGGCGAGGCGAGGTTGATCAAATAATTATCGTGAATTACCAGCGGGCCAAGTCCCAGTTCCTTGCGGCGGCCGCGAAATCGCGTAGCGTCCGCTTCTGAAATCCTGGAAGGACCGCGCACCCACATCCGCGGGCTGGAAGAAAATATCTGCAGCGCGTTGGCACCCAGCGCGTGAGCTATTTCCAGGGCCCCAGAAATATCTCCGGCAATGGAGGTATGGATTCCAATTCGAGTGCTGCCATTTTTCCAAGCGGGAATTTCAGGGGGAGGCGGTGCTTCGGGGCGATATTCGTCGGCTGCGTCGAAAGTTAGATTGAAACCGTGATTTTCTTCCGTCATTACCTCTGAGTGTCCGGGAGCCAGGGAGGCCGCAGATTCGCGTATTGCACGCACAGCCGCATCCGATGCATCTGCCTTAAACAATGATTCTAACGGAAACGCGCGCATTCCGCAAACGCTCTCGCCGCGCGCCGAAAATCACAAATTCGCGGCAAAGCGTCCAAAATGGCAAGCATTTTCAGTTGTTTAGGAAGCTCGCTAAGACAAGGCTGCCGCCGAGCTTGCGCCGTAAAAACCAAACCAAGGTTTGGCCGCCGAAAGCTTCGAATTCACGTTGTTAATGTTCTTCACGCCCTGATCCTGCAGCCAGTCTTCCAAAGCTTTCGCGCCTTGTTTCGCGTAAATCGGAATTCCGTCCTTCCAGGTGGCCCGGCCGCACAGCACGCCCGAAAAATTCACGCCCGATTCAGCCGCAAGCTCAAGCGTTTCGGCGAAAACATCGTTGTTCACGCCAGCAGACAGATAAATGAACGGCTTTTTCGCCGCCGCGGCAGCCTTGCGGAAATGCTCTTTGGCCTCGTCGCGTGTGTAAACCGACTCACCTTTGCAAGCTTTGGAGCCGGCAACGAACGCCATATTCACCGGAACCTCTACCTTCAGCACGTCCACACCATACTGCGGCTTAGAAAATTCCTCCATGCTGCGCGTGACGATCTCCGGTTTTTTGCGCGCGAATGCCGCGCTCTTTTCGTCGCCATTTTCCTCGTAACCCACAAATTCCAGAAAAAACGGGACGTCCGCTGCCGTGCATTCGCCCCCGATGCGCTCGACCCAAGCGTGCTTGATGTCGTTTATCTCGAAAGAATCAAACGGCGTGTAGTACAAAAGAATCTTGATGCAATCCGCGCCCGCAGCAACCAGACGACGCACAGACCAAATGTCGAGCAGGTCAGGAAGCCGGCCAGGACGCGTGTTGTCATACCCGCTATTTTCGTACGCGAGCAACAAACCGGCATTCGGAGCGCGAACTTTCGCCGCGGGAAGTCCGTATTCGGGATCCAGCAGAATCGCGCTGGCATGAGGCGTCAAGACCTTCACGACAGTGGTTTTAAATTCTTCCAGCATCTGGGCGGTCACATCTTTCTTGTCGATCCCCTTTTCCTTAGCGATGGCGCTCTTGAGCGAGCCGCGCTGGTCCATGGCCGCCGCCGCGATTATGCCGCGCGCGTCCGAGACCGCCTTCATGCCTTTCTGCTTTCCCGGTGTGATTTTCATCGAACTTGCCTCCAGAAGATTGCGAGTAAAAGAATGACCGCGCATTTTAACACGGGATTTGCGGCGTTTGGGAGAGACTGCAACTGCTCCTGCCCTTGTACAACTCGTACCTCGCCACATTACAAGTAAACGATATGGTGTTGGCGCGACTCTATGCTGGCTTGTCTGGAAAGGTTATCTACGAAGCTAAGCCCATATTCCGCAAGCCACGGCAACGTCGAAAGAGTGCGCTCCTGTAAACCGCGATGTGGATACAGCGAATCGAGCAAGATTTGCTCGTATCGATCGAGGACGCCTATCCGCAAATTCTCGGCTCGCCCGGCCTTGCCTTTTAACTTGGCGAACTGGTGAAGCATTTTGCGTTCCGCCGAATCCAGCGCGCCGACGAGCGTGCGGTCGAGCCGCGTAAGCGGAGCTTGATAACTTTTCAACAGTTTGCGCAGCTTTTTTTCGCCCGCGTCGAAACGGCTTGCCAAAGCGCGCGGCAGCGCCTTTTGCTCCATGCGCGCTCGCAAATGCTGATGTCCGCGGAAAACGTCGTTGATCTCGAGTCCAAATTTCGCAAGCAAGCGGGCGACCAGCGGTTCAACGATCGTAAATCCCGCTCGCGGCAAAATCGCCGGCATGCGCCCGAGAAGTCTGTCGTAAAGCACCTGCCCCTGGGCCATGTAGGCGATCTCGGCCGCGCCCCCGATGTATGCGGCGGTCGGCAAAAGCGTGTCTTGAACGATCGGCCGCAACAGCACGTTTGGCGTGAAAAGCTCGGGAGTTTTTTCGATGGCCGCTTGTGATTCCGCTAAAGTAAACGAAGCGCGACCGGCTGCAAATTTGCCGTTGCGCATACGAAGCGGCTGTCGGCGCCCATCCACATTGTAGAAAAGCAGGGTGGACTCGCCCGTGACTTTCACTTGCGCGTGATATCCAGCCTTATCCAGCTCTTTCGCCCGCGCAATGAGCGAAGCTCGCAAGGCTTCAGCCTCATCGAGCGCGCGCCGGTAAACGCCCACACACAGCCTGTGGAAGCGGGGATCGAGCGGATCCAGAAAAATAATTCCCCGCCCGGCCATAAGCCGCGCCATCAATTTTCCGAACGCGGAGCCGTACGTTTCTTCGCGCGTATAGGACTCGCGAAGAGCCTGCGCAATTTCTTTTCCAAAAGATCCCTCTAGACTTCCGACAGCCTTGGCCACCAGCGCGGTGACCGGCGCTCCCAGCTTGATCTCACCCACCCGACGGCCGGCGTCGGATTCACGCTCACCTAATTCAAATTCAGCGAGGCCCTGCTTTGAATTCCAGGCAACCTGATTGATTTCGGCGAAATCATGATCTTCCGTTGCCAGCCAAAAAATCGGCACGCTGTCGACACCAGCTTTGGTTATTTCCTCCGCATACCGAACCGCGCTTATGGCCTTGTAAAGGCTGTACGCCGGACCGCCGAAAAGTCCCACTTGTTGCCCGGTGACGATAGCCGCCGCTCCCTTGGCCAGCCGTTCAAGATTCCGCACGATATCCGGACCCATCCCGAATGCTTCGTTCTGCTCGCGCAGAATCTCCACTACTTCGCGCCGAATTTTTTCAGCGAGCTCGATCTTGCGAGCTGCCGCCAGCACGCCCGCTACTGTCGGCGGCTCTCCGTAGTAGCCCGCTACTTTGTCGAAATTCTCGGCAAACGTGAAAAATAGCTTGGTTGTGTGTGGAATTTTGCTAAACGGAAGACAGTGAGACTCCATGGAGACATTCATGATACACGCGCAAAATGTGCACAGCAATGCAGGTGGGACGCGCCGAAACCCGTAACGTTAGCAGAAAAGGAACCCTTGCGCGTATCGAACGCAGCGCGAACGCGAGCAGAGCAACAGACAGACCTATGCACTGTTTTCTTCATGCGAGCAGGGTGACACTACAATTGATGCGCGGTCTCAGCCGTAAGATTCGAGAGCAGGGCGTCTATTTCAGCCTGCCCGGGAGCATCCAGTGGCAGGAGTGGACTGCGCGCTAGGCCGCCGTAATATCCGATTCGATCCAGAGCATACTTCAAACCGGCAATACCATATCGCGGGCCAAACAATTTAGCGGGCGCCATCAACTTTTGCGCCAGCGAATGGGCCTTCGCCGGTTCACCAGCGCGCGACGCTTCATAAACCTCAACGCACAATTCGGGGAACGCGCAGGCTACGGCAAGAATAGCTCCTACCGCGCCCTTTTCGAGCGATTCATACAGAATGGACGCGGAGCCTACCAGCGTCTGGAACTCTTTCGGCGCGGCGGCAATAATTTCGGCAACTCCCTGCACGTTCCCCGAACTATCTTTCATCCCAATAATGTTCGGATGTTTCGAAACCCTCGCGACTAAAGGCGCCTCGACGGTCACATGCGTAAAGACAGGAACTGAATATACGAGAATTGGAATCCGTGCAGCGTCCGCCACTCGCAGGTAATGTTCCGCAAGCGCACTTTCGGTCATGGCCGGCTTATAAAAGCTCGGGGTTCGCACCAATGCCACAGCGTAGCCGAATGAAGCAGCGCGGTTGGTGTGCTCAATTGTTTCCGCTGTAGATTCAGCGCCCGTGCCGGCAATGAGAATTTTATCCGGGGCCGCCGCATCTCGCGCCGTTTCCCAAATGCGGTAAACCTCTTCCCATTTCAACAGCACCGATTCGCTGGTGGAGCCGTTGATGGCGTATCCCGCAAGCCCTGTCTTATTGTAACGAGCGATATTTTCGCGCAGCTTCGAAAACGACACCGCACCGTCAGGGGTGAAGGCGGTCGTTAATGGAGGAAATATTCCGTGAAGTTTCACGCCGCTATTTTATATCAACGAGCGAGTTTTAACCTGCCGAGTTCACAAAAAGACCGCAGGTGTACTTAGAAGCGTTCTGCGACCGCCGCACTTTTGTGGCGGAGCAAGTCCTGTAACGCTCCCACCTCCGCCGCATGCCCGGCCATGGCGCGAATTCCCCGCGCTGCGGCGCTCGCAGCCGAAAGAGTAGTGATGCACGCGATGTTGTACCGTATCGCCGCTCGACGAATCGACTTTTCATCCCAGAAGGATTCGCGCCCCAGCGGAGTGTTGATCACCAAGTCCACTTTGCCCGTTTTGATCAAGTCCACGATATTCGGCCGGCCTTCATTCACCTTGAAAACGGTCTCCACTTCGATGCCCGCGCTCGCCAGTGCCGCCGCGGTGCCGCGTGTGGCGACGACCTTCAGTCCCGCCGCCAGAAGATCCTGCACCACAAACGCCAAGTGCCGTTTGTCGTGATCGTTCACGCTCAAAAACACAGTGCCTTGCAGCGGCAAACGCTGTCCCGCAGCAAGCTGCGCTTTCGCAAAGGCCAGTCCAAATGTGGACGCGATTCCCATCACCTCACCCGTCGAACGCATCTCCGGCCCTAAAATCGTGTCCACGCCGCGGAATTTGTTGAACGGAAATACCGGCGATTTTACTGCATAGAAATTCCCGGCGGCGAGTTCCTTCACGCCCTTGGTTTCGATGCAGGGCAGATTCAGCTCGCGCAGCTTGCGTCCGGTCATCAATCGCGCAGCCACCTTAGCCAGTGGCACGCCGGTCGCTTTGCTCACATACGGCACCGTGCGTGATGCCCGCGGATTCACTTCCAGAACGTACACTTTGTCGCGCTGAATCGCGTACTGCACGTTCATCAGACCCACTACGTTCAAGGCGCGTGCCAGACGCGCCGTGTAATCGCGAATGCGTTCCAGAATCGCTGGCTTCAGGGTCACCGCCGGAAGGACGCACGAAGAATCTCCCGAGTGAATCCCGGCTTCCTCGATATGCTCCATGATCGCTGCAATCACAACATCTTTGCCGTCGGCCAGCGCATCCACATCCACTTCGGTCGCATCTTCGAGAAATTGATCGATCAAGATAGGGCGCTTAGGATCGGACGCAGTCCCCATCAGCGCGGCTTGCGTAACATATTCCTCCACCGTCTTCAAATCGTAGGCGATCACCATCGCGCGTCCGCCCAGCACATAGCTCGGACGAACAAGCACTGGCAATCCAATCTCATTAGCAACTTTCACCGCATCCTGCGGTGCCAGCGCCGTTCCACCTTGCGGCTGAGGAATTTTCAGCTCATTCAGCAGCGCACCAAAACGCCGCCGATCTTCAGCAAGGTCGATCGACTCAGGATCCGTCCCGATAATCTTCGCTCCATTTTTCTTCAGATCCAGCGCCAGATTCAGTGGAGTCTGTCCGCCGAACTGCACAATCACGCCCTGCGGCTTCTCGCGGTCGATGATCGCGAGAACGTCTTCCAAAGTGAGCGGTTCGAAATAGAGTCGGTCCGAAGTATCGTAATCGGTCGAAACTGTTTCTGGATTGCAATTCACCATCACAGTTTCATAGCCGTCTTCTTTCAGAGCGAATGCCGCATGGCAGCAGCAATAATCGAATTCAATCCCCTGCCCGATCCGGTTCGGCCCGCTTCCCAGAATCACGATCTTCGGCCGGTCAACCGCGCCGGTTTCGTCCTCCTCCTCGTAGGTGGAGTAGAGGTAGGGCGTAAAGGATTCAAATTCTGCTGCACAAGTATCGACGCGTTTGAAAACAGGCCGAATCCCAAGTTCGTTGCGCCGCGCGCGAACTTCCGCTGGAGTCGCGAACCACAGCTTCGCCAACTCCACATCGCTAGTCCCCGAGCGCTTTGCTTCCAGAAGCAGTTCCGCCGAGATTTTCTTAATGTCGGTGGCAGCCACTCGGCGATCGATTTCCACGCTCTCCAGCATTCGGCGAATGAACCACGGATTGATCTTCGTCAATGAACAAACCTCTTCGCAAGAGATCCCGCGCTTCAGCGCCTCAAACAACCAGTGAATTCGGTCCGGCCCCGGCACAGTAAGTTTTTCGCGAAGCAGAGCAGTGGAAACCTCCGAGGGCGCGCACCACGGCGTGTGCGGTTCGAGCGATCGGATACCCTTCCCCAGCGCTTCTTGAAACGTGCGCCCAATCGCCATCACTTCGCCCACCGACTTCATTTGCGTGGAAAGAGTAGTGTCGCTGCCGGGAAATTTCTCAAATTGCCACTTCGGAATTTTCACCACTACATAATCAATGGTGGGCTCAAAAGAGCATGGCGTTTTCTTGGTGATGTCGTTTGGAATTTCATCCAGCGTCATGCCCAGCGCCAATTTCGCTGCGATCTTCGCGATGGGAAAACCGGTTGCTTTGCTTGCCAGTGCGGAACTGCGCGACACCCGTGGATTCATTTCAATCACAACCATTCGCCCGGTTTCCGGCTGTATGGCAAACTGAATATTCGATCCGCCCGTCTCAACTCCCACTTCGCGGATGATCGCCGCCGCCGCATCGCGCATGCGTTGGTATTCCTTGTCAGTAAGCGTCTGCGCCGGAGCTACTGTGATCGAATCGCCGGTATGAATTCCCATCGGATCTAAATTTTCGATCGAGCAGATCACCACGAAATTGTCGCGAACGTCACGCATCACTTCCAGTTCATACTCTTTCCAGCCAAGTGCGGATTCCTCAATCAACGCCTGATGCACCGGACTCGCGTCCAGCGCTCGCGCAATCAAGTCCGCAAACTCTTCGCGATTGTAAGCAATCGATCCGCCGGTTCCCCCCAGCGTGAACGACGGGCGAATCACCACCGGATAGCCAAGCTCATCGGCCAGACGCACGGCGTCCGGGATCGTAGTCACAACTTCCGACGCCGGTACTTCCAGCCCGATCTTGCGGCAAACATTCTTGAACAGCAGCCGGTCTTCTGCAATTTTGATCGCGTGCAGCGACGCCCCGATTAATTTCACATTATATTTGTCGAGGATTCCCGCTTCCGCCAACTCCACCGCCAGATTCAATCCCGTTTGCCCGCCCACCGTCGGCAACAGTGCGTCGGGGCGCTCGGCGGCAATAATCGCTTCCAGATATTCCTTTGTCAGCGGCTCGATGTATGTGCGATCCGCCGTTTCCGGGTCCGTCATGATCGTCGCCGGATTCGAGTTCACCAGCACCACTCCGTAGCCCTCGGACCGCAAGGCCTTGCATGCCTGCGTTCCGGAGTAGTCAAACTCGCACGCCTGCCCGATCACGATCGGCCCCGAGCCAATAATCAGAATCTTTTTGATGTCAGTCCGTTTCGGCATTGTGTGTTTAAGTAATCCTATATTCCTCGGCATTCTGAACCACGGCTAGTTCCGGGCCGCGGTAAGTATTCCCGCGGCTAATCCCACCCTGGCAAGACCTAAACTCGTATTCCACTAAGAGAGGTCGCTTCCAAATCGTCGGTCTCCATCCTGTAGCTTCCAGTTCCGCGGCGTCGCTGCGCCATCCAGGCGAGCGCGTAGTCAGCAGGTCTGCGCCCTTGCGCCACGATGAAAAGCGGGATTCGAATTGTCCTTCGGCATCCGAGTGGATCTCAGCATGGTCCGGTCCCGTCGGGCTATTCAAGCGTATTATCGCGTTCGGAACGCGGGCCCCAGAGGGATCCAATACGACGCCCCGCATAGTTCCAAACACTGGCGTCGTTTTCGGTCCAACACATGGATTCGCAAACGAAACCATGGGCCACAACGCAATGACGAGAACCATCGCGAGAAGACTTACCGTCCCATGTGCGGGGCTCCGCCTGGGGTCTGCAGAGCCATTTCTGGCCATTAATTTGTTTCCCAGGGCCATCAAGCCTTTTCGGCCGATTTGTTCATCATGTTCATAAAATCATTGAACAAATACCGCGCGTCGTGAGGCCCCGGCGACGCTTCCGGATGATATTGCACGCTGAAAAACGGTAACGAACGATGGCGCATGCCTTCATTCGTGTGGTCGTTCAGATTTACGTGCGTAATTTCGACGTCGCTCGCAGGCAGCGAATCCGGATCCACACAAAATCCATGATTCTGCGAAGTAATCTCCACTTTCTTCGTGCGCAGATTCTGCACCGGATGATTCGACCCGTGATGTCCAAATTTCAGCTTGAACGTTGATCCGCCTAGCGCCAGTCCGCACAATTGATGCCCCAGACAAATTCCGAAAATCGGGACGCGCCCCAGCATCTTTCGAATATTGGCCACCGCATAGCCAATCGGTTCAGGATCACCAGGCCCGTTGGAGAGAAAAACGCCGTCCGGCTTCAAGGCCAGTACGTCTTCTCCCGAAGTCTGCGCGGGAACGACCGTCACCTCGCATCCATGGTCCACAAGCAGGCGCAGAATGTTTTGCTTGATGCCAAAATCATAGGCGACAACTTTATAGCGTGACTGGCCCTCAGAAGTCGCCGCAGTCTGCGATTTCGCCTCCAGCGGCGCGCCGAAACCGCCAAGCTCGATGGAGCCCCGCTTCCACTCATATTGTTTCGGTGAGGTGACTCGGCTCGCCAGTTCAAGCCCCGCCATCGTAGGCAGCGCGCGAGCCTCTGCTATCAGCTTCTCGGCCGACGTACCGTCGGTCGCCACTACGCCACGCAACGCTCCCACATCACGCAAGTGCCGCACCAGCGCGCGCGTATCAATATCCCAAATTACCGGCACATGATGACGTTCCAGATAATCTTGCGCCGACTCTTTCGACCGCCAGTTGGACCCCACAGCCGAAAATTCGCGCACCACGAGCGCTTCGATATAGGGCTTTGCGGATTCTTCGTCGTCAAGATTCGTGCCTACGTTCCCAATATGCGGATACGTCAGGCAGACGATTTGGCCGGAATAGCTTGGATCGGTGAAAACTTCCTGATAGCCGGTGATACTCGTATTAAAAACGACTTCTCCGCCGCGGCGCGCGCGAGCGCCGGCCGCGCGGCCTTTAAATACTCGCCCGTCTTCGAGCGCTAAAATAGCGCGTGCTTCCGGGTCTTGCGTCAGTGGCTCCTCCAAAGTTCATCGCGACGCCGCATTCACCGTTGAGGACATGGTGAGCGATCCAAAATGATCCACGGGCCAGTAAGCAAACACAGCTTTGCCGTAAATGTACGGTCTGCCCACCGGCCCAAACACTCGCGAATCGTTAGAACTATCGCGATGATCGCCCATCACAAAATAATTGTCGGTTGGAATCGTAATCGGCCCGTAGCTCGAGCCATCCAGATAACTCGGCGGAATATAAATTTCCCTCTGCTCTTTGCCGTTCACGTACAGCCGGCCGCCGCGCAACTCGATGGTTTCTCCCGGCAAGCCAATCACGCGCTTGATGAACGACTTCGATTTATCAAGCGGATACCAGAACACAACTACGTCGCCGCGTTCAATCGGCTCGAAGCGGTACACAAATTTGTTTATAAAAATGCGCTCTTGATCGCTCAGCAGAGGCGCCATGCTGGTGCCTTCCACTTTTACCGGTTGGTAGAGGAAAATTATGATTACCAGCGCAAGGCCCAGCGCCACGGCTAAATCGCGCGTATAACTTCGCAGCTCACGCCGCAATTGGGGAATGCGCGAGTTGTCGCTTGGAATCGGACTAGGATTGGGTGTACCGAACATTCTTCCCCTAATTGTTTATAACATGCCGAGGCCGCGCACTCCAAATTGCAGATATGCGCATGCGCGCCGAGTAAGACGGAGAAATATGCAGCGCAGGTGACTTGCGCCGCCTACTCGCGTTCAATCACCAAGCGTGAATCCCAGAATCGCGAGCGCCGCCAATACCGCCGTTTCCGTACGCAAGATATTCTGTCCCAAGGACGCTTCAGCAAAACCAGCCGCTCGCGCGGCATCCAACTCATCATCCGTCCAACCGCCCTCCGGCCCGATCGCCAAGCTAGCGGTCGGTTCGGCATAAACGCTCAGCGCATCGCGCATCAATTTCGCTTCGCGCCGCTCCGATAGCACCAGCTTGCAAGCCGCACCCGCCTGAGCGAACGCTTCCTGCGGAGCAATCTCCTGATGAACGCCCGGACCCCGCGCTCGGTCTTGGCCCATTCGCAAAATAGGCGGCCGCAGCCGCCGCGTTTGTTGCGCGGACTCCAGCAGAATCTTGTCCCAACGCGCACGCCGTTTGCCCGCGGCCGCCAGCAGAGCTTTGTCGCTACGAGCCGCCGCCAACAGAACAACTTCCGAAACGCCCAGCTCGGTTGCTTTCTCCAAGCACCATTCCAAGCGGTCGAATTTCACTACCGACATCAGAAGTTGGATTTGCAACGCAGGCTGCTGCTGCTGAATTTCTTCTACCAGAATAAATTCGATCCGATTTCCGCCGCGCTTCGACAGCGCCACTTTCTCGATCCGCGCGAGCCAAACACGCCCACCGTCGCTCAGCTCGTAGAGTTGCCCGGGCTCCGCGCGCAACACGCGTCCCAGGTGCTCAGCCGTGTCACCGCGCAAAACCGCAGTCTTGGCCCCGAAGTTATCAGTGAAGAAGCGCCGTCGCACGGCGCTATTCTAGCTGATAAACGGGACTGCGCTATCTACTACTTTACCCAATGAAATCAAGCGTTTACACAATGCTCAGCGATTTCTGTCTGACGCCCTGTAACGCCCGATAAGGGGCTTCCTGCCTTCCCGCTGATTGTTGCCGGGAGCACGAAACCCACGCCCATCGCCTTCGCTACGTCCTTGCGATACTGCTCATCTTCTCTTGAGCGGTCGTACGTGTCGGACAAGGTCGCGTCACTGTGCCCCATCCAGAATTTGAGCAGTCCGTCCGGACAATGCGATTGGCGGAGGAATGTATTTTGGTATCGTCGGAAGCTGTGAAACCCCCGCATGGACATTCCTAGAGCGGCAAGTACGGGGTGCAGCCCACGACGGAGAAGGCTAGATTGACTCATAGGCAAGGCGCTACTGGAGCAGAAAATGAATCCAGTTGTGCGTTTGCCGATGTAGGTTTTGAGTAGCGCGGCAACATCCCAGTTCAAGTCAATGACGCGATATGCATTTTTCGTCTTTGGCTTGATGACCTTAGACCTATATGCCGCTTGCGCTACTTCAACTGCTGCCCCGTCGAAGTGACGACATTCCAAAGCTAGCGCTTCGCCCACCCTCAATCCAGAGGCAGCGAGTAGCACGCACAGCATCTGCAATCGTCCGGTTGCAGCCGCTACGACCCTCGTAACCTCGTCGCCCGTGAATGAAGGTTTGTGTTGCTCTTTGCTGTTCACTGGTGGTGCGTCTATGTATCGGCTGTTCCACGAGTAACGACGGTTTTATTGAAAGATAGCCGTGGCTCAGAGCAATACCAGCGGACAAATTCATCAATTGAATGTTGATAACTGCGCTGCGATTCTGGAGACCGCACGCTGACTAGCACTTCGGTTCTTGCCTGCTGCAAATCGGGCAGTCCGAGCTTGAATTTAAGTCGAGCGCGCCATTTGGCTTTTCTCATCGCTAGCCGCCTCCCGACAGCTGGCCATGAGATTCCGACAAATGACCAAGAGGCGGACGAAGGACATTGTCAGAAAGCGTTAATCGGGGCCAACCGAAATTGTTGGAGAAAACTGCGGTATTGAGATATTTACTAGCGGAGATCGGCTGGAGAGGAGCGAGACGATGCGCACCTTGACCTATGGCGGAGCTGTCAGTTTAGACGGATTTCTAGCGGGTATGGATGGGTCACTCGACTGGCTCCACTTTAGCAAGGACGTGCAGCAGGTAATGGCGGACTACTGGAAGGACGTCGACACCATACTGATGGGGCGAAAAACTTACGCAGCTTCGCTCGCGAACAATCCAAAGAAATCCCAGCGCGCTAAACGCACCGAGCCGACCATGCGAACTTTCATATTCTCGCGCGCGCTCAAAGAGATCGACGATCCCGGCGTTCAACTGGTGGCGAGCGATGCGGTCGAGTTCGTCCGACGTCTCAAGCAAGAACCAGGGAAGGACATCTGCCTCATGGGTGGTGGCGAATTGGCACAGTCACTTTTAGCTGCAGGACTGGTGGACAAAATCGGCCTGAACATCCATCCGATTCTTCTCGGCTCAGGCATACCCACGTTCCGCGATTTCGGACATCGAATAAAACTGACACTCGCAGAATGCCGTACGCTCAACGGCGGCTGCATCCTCGCAAACTATAACGTCTCTTGCGAGCACACTTAGTCCTAATTAGGCGTGTCAGGTAGTCGAGGTGGCGCGGGGGAATTCTTGGAAGGCATTTCCGGAATGGCTGCAAGAACACCTCGCTGCGTTCGGCCAAATTTCCAGGAAGGAAATCGTGACCAACGTTAGCGGGCTCGAGGAACCCTGCTGCGGTATCGTGATTCCCATCGGTGTCAACAGCGAACGCGGTCTCGTTGCGGCGGCATCCGATCGCTCCGATTTCCCCGACCAGATTGATCAGCAACTGCTCTCCGTAGCTGCGAATACTGCCGCGACAGCATTTCAGAACGCATTCCTTATCAAGGAGCTGCGCTGCGCGCAAGAAGCGTTGCGAGCCACCGAGCAAGAGCTTCGCAAGGCCCGCGACGGACTAGAAATCAGGGTAACCGAAAGAACCTCTGAATTGCAGAAAGCTTTCGAGGAAATCAAGGGCCTCAAGGACCGACTATACGACGAGAACCTTGCGCTCCGGGAGCACATCGTTCAGTCCCTCATGTTTGAGGAAATCGTAGGCTCATCGCCAGCGCTGCAAAAAGTCCTTTCCAAGATTCTCAAAGTCGCTCCCGCGGACTCGACTGTGCTGATAACCGGAGAAACCGGAACTGGAAAGGAATTAGTCGCGCGCGCCATCCATAGGCACTCACAACGTTCTTCGCAGGCATTTATTGGCGTGAACTGTGCAGCAACCCCCCGTGACCTGATCGCCTCGGAGCTATTTGGCCATGAGAAAGGTGCCTTCACGGGCGCGACTCGCCAGCGCTTAGGCCGATTTGAACTTGCAAATGGCGGCACGATCTTCCTGGACGAAGTTGGAGATCTTCCAGCCGAGACTCAGGTTGCCCTCCTGCGTGTTTTACAGGAGCACGAGTTTGAGCGGGTTGGCGGGACTCGTCGAATCCACGCCGACGTTCGAGTGATCGCAGCCACGAACCGTGACTTGCAGGCCGCTATCAGTGCTGGGTCTTTCCGTAATGATCTGTTTTACCGCCTGAATGTCTTTCCGATCGAAATTCCTCCTCTTCGAGGACGCAGAGAGGACATTCCGCTCCTGGTTGAATACTTCATCGATCGCTACGCGCGAAAAGCGGGAAAGAAGATAACGGATATCAGCAAGAAGACACTCGAATTGCTTCAGTCCTACCCTTGGCCCGGAAACATACGCGAGCTCCAGAATGTCATCGAGCGTTCGGTAATACTTTGCGAAACAGAGATTTTCTCGATTGACGAAAGCTGGCTACCACAGCAGCCAACACTGGCAGAACCGAGAGGCCAACTTGAACTCCCTGTAAGGCTCGTGGCACAAGAGAAGACCGTGATTGAGGCTGCCCTGAAAGAAAGTCGCGGGCGAGTGTTCGGACCTACGGGGGCCGCGGCTAGACTGGGCATCCCGCGCTCTACTCTTGAATCCAAAATCCGGTCGCTGAAAATCGACAAGAATCGCTTCAAACAGTTCTCTCAATAGTCCTTGCCTGGTGTCACAGTAAACCCGAGCCGCAAGTAAATCCCGAAGCAATGCAAACTAATTGCGGCGCGAAATTGTCGACGCAGCTCTCGATCCCGGTCGTCACTAAGTCCTTCCATGAGAAGGCCGGTGAGTGTCAAGCCATTTTTTTCATTTTTCTTTCTTTTCTTTTTTCTTCTGCATTTCTTCTTTTTCCAGATTGTTCCCTGGAGCCAAGCCGCCTCTGTCGCCACCCTTCCATCCGCACTCTTGGTTGAGCGATGATCGCTCGGTGCAAGTTGGGTGTACTCGATTCATTAGGTGCTGCTACCTGATTAGCGACCTCGGTTCCTCCTTGCGAAGGAAACTGGGCCAGGACTTAATCGCAGTCACCTGATCTCGGCGGTCGAGCTCGGCTGTTGGGATACCATCTTTTTTCTTTCCTTCTTTCCTTGCTCTTTTTTCTTTTTTCCTGCCTTTCCTAGTTTTTCACAGAGAAATTTCGCGCCCGGATGGCCTAGCAACGACGATCGCCAACTCCCTCGACCCCTAGCATCCCCGGTTTTGTGGGCAGCTCTTCCTTCTAGGCCACTGCGCGCATCTCTTGGTGGCTATTGTGCAGTGGTTCGTAGACCTCTCCTGTCACCCACAACCGATGCAGCAGTACCGCTAGCTTTCTCGCCACCGCCACCACCGCTCGCTTCTTTGCATTTTTCCCTCCGCGCGCCGCCAGTTTTAGCCCCCATCGCCGTAGATCACTGTCGGCTCCAAAGGGTCCCAGGATGTAGTGTGCCCCCTGCACCAGCATGGTCCTCAAATACCGGTCTCCTTCTTTACTGATATGCATCTGCGGCTGACTCTCTCCGGAGTTCCTGCGCCCAGGGCGCAACCCCAGAAAACAACCCACCTCGCGACTCTTTGCAAACCGATGC
>DATNLR010000037.1:0-10170 GCA_035602755.1 Binatus sp. (SeqCode)
TCGAAACCAAGAACGCGAAGAAGAGGACGCTTGCGCTGATCGTCACTTCATTCAGCCGCGGAAGATCGGGGGGAGCGAATTTCAACAGAGCGCTTTTCAACCACACGACGGTAAGCAGGGCAACGCAGCCGGAAACGAAAGCGAGGAGGACGCTTTCCGTGAGCAACTGGGCGATTAGGCGAACGCGCCCAGCACCGAGAGCCAGGCGGATCGCAATTTCGCGCTGGCGACCAGAGCCGCGGGCTAAGAGAAGATTCGCGAGGTTGACGCAGGCAATCAGCAGCACGAACCCGACCGCTGCGAAGAGAACGAAAAGTTCGGAGCGGGCATTGCCGGTAAGGTCCTCCTGCACGGAGACAAGCCGCGGAGCCCAGCCCGCGGCCGGGGGATAGTCGGTGGGGTAATCTCGAGCCAGGCCAGCGTCGAACGTTTCGAGGCGAGCTTGCGCTTCGGCAACGCTCAAGCCGGGCTTGAGACGCGCGATGGCGCCTGGAAGCATGCGAACGGAACGGAGCGGTGGCACGGGAAATGGCGGCGCGTTATAGCCGGCGGCGACGTATGTGTCCTCCACTGTTTCTAAAGTTCTTCCTGGGTGACGAAATCCGGCAGGCATGACGCCGAAGATCTGGTAAAGATCGCCATCAAGTCGAAGGCTCTTGCCGATGACGTTCGGATCGGCACCATATTGGCGGCGCCAGAAGCCGTCGCTTAAGACGACAGCATTGATGAAGCCAGGGACTTCATCCTTCTGTGTGAAGACGCGGCCGATTTGAGGCCGCACTCCTAGCATCGTGAAATAGTTCCCGCTGGTGGCCAGGGTTTCGATGCGCTGCGGGACATCAACCCCGGTGAGATTTGCGGGAGTTGGCCAGAGAACGCTTATGTCTTGAAAGATACCGGCACGATCGCGATAGTCCCAAAACTGCGGGACTGACATGCCGACGTCCTTGGTGTTCGAGGAACGCAGATCGTCAAACACGCGCACGAGCTGGCCGGGTTGTGGGAATGGGAGCGGGCGGAGCAAGACACCATCAACAATGCTGAAGGCGGCAATATTTGCACCGATACCTAGCGCTAGGGTCAGAATTGCGACCAAGGTGAAGCCAGGCGTCTTAAGCAAGTTGCGGGCGGCATAGCGCACATCTTGAAGGAACGAATTCATGTGCCCTCACTTCACTACCTGACACAATCCAGGCAGGACTACCAACAAAGATAAAGGAGCTGATGGAGCAAGTCCGGTTCCAAACTGCGTCGCAATTAATAGGTCCATTTGTAAGGGCTTACGGTGAGATAGCGAGCGGCACCGCAGTTAGAATGTCCGATGCCGGGACGAATACGTCTCGGATTATAGCATCTACAGTTAGCTATTTGACGAAGTATAAGGCCGCAGATCGTAGACAGTAGCCGCGTGAGGGACATCGACTTTACTGGCCATTTCAGCCAAGCGCACTGTCAACAGGCGCTGCGATGGGCGGGGGCACGGATCTACGGAAATCGAGAGCGTGAAGATCCAAAACGCGTGCAACAGCGGCCGAAAGCGGCTGGAAGCAGTTGTTTTAGGCGCTATCGATCGTAGGTGCCTTGCGCGATCGTAAAGTAGCTGCGGTCCACTTGCGTTCGCGAAGCTCGATAAATTCTGGCGTGTTCTTGCGACCAGAAGAAGAGAGAGTTCCTTCAATAATCATAATGATGTTCGCGCCTTTGACGGGGCGACGTTCTGCGGGATAGCCTGGTGGTCGTATCTCAGCGTGACCGGTTTACCTAGCTTGTCGAGGAGGTCTGCGAAGTTTGCCCAAAAGCGTTCTCCCTCCGCTACTCGGTGACCCGGTCGCCATAACTAGGCGGCTGCGAGATCACCAGGAAGCGGACAGGTTCTTCGGAGTGATTTTGAAATTGGTGGCGCGTCCCTGGCGGACTAGCTACGCCCTGTCCGGCCAACAAAATAATCTGCTCGCCATTGGCTTCCATGATGGCTTGGCCGGACAGAATGAGGAAAAACTGCTGGGCGTTCCTGTGGAAGTGACGCACCTCGGAGGCGCCGGGCGGCATATGCTCTCCAATCACGCTCAGGTTCGACTCCTGCAATAAATGCCATCCATCACAGTTGTCTCCCCAAACGTAGTGCGGAGCATTGTCCCTGCTGATAGGCGCTGGCGGCATTCTTCCCTATTGGCCTTCTACACCTTTGCTAGAATCGCTTTCTTGATTTGCTGGATTTTGGCCTCATCGCGTTTGTAGAAGGTCCACTTCTTGATTCGCTTCGGGCGAGTCAGCCCGGCCTGGCACAGAATCTTCATGTGTTCGCTCGTGGTCGGTTGACTCACGCGGAGCTTGCGCGCAATATTGCAGCCGCAAACACCATCCTTCACCAAATCGCCGTCGACTTGCGGAGGGAAATGCTTGGTCGGGTTCTTAAGCCACTCGAGAATCTGCAGTCTGCGCTCGTTCGCAAGAGCCCGTATTGCGAGAGTCGATATCATATATACGATTAGGAACCTCCCTAATTATAATAACACCGATATGAGAGCTTCGAAGTGGCCGAACGCGTCACTCGCGCAACATCCGACCGCGCAGCTGATATCCCAATTGTCGGACCACTTAGAATCGCATCATAGCTTCCGTCAGCGGCGTCACATATCCGCCGACATCAATACCAACCCTGCCGTTTTCACCCTGAATGCAAACATGCAGTATGCTCCGCCGCCCCATCTTAGTACCTTGCTCGCGGCCCGGATGACTCTCCAAGTCACCTGCCAAAATCATGTGGGTTTTCATTAGCGCCGTTACCGCTCGTCGCTTATCTGTTCCATCCGGTCGACCATCAGCGGTTGCAACGAACATCGTCGTATGCCATCTAAGAACGTGGAAAGCAATTTCGCAACACAACTTCAGACAAACGAAAGAGCCGCTCCGGGTCGAGATATCGCAAGCCGCACTCGATGCCGAGAGGAGACAAGCCATGCCATACAGCATATCGACCTTGCTGATCCGCAATCTCCGTGATGTCTTCGGTGAAAACGATCCCGCTCGCCGGCGCGCCGCCATCGACGAGATTTACACTGAAGATTGCGTTTTCTACGACCCCAGCAAGGGAGTCTATCGTGGCCGTGACGAAATCGACCGCATCGCGGGTGCGATCAAATCTACTCACCCTGAATTCCGCTATCAGCCAATTACCGAGCCCGCGGAATCGGGCAATGGCGGGCTGGTCCGCTGGGTATCAGGCCGCCCGGGTGAAGCGCCAGCTTACGCCGGGACCGATTTCATCATTGCGCAGGAGGGCCGGATCGCCGCCGTGTATCTCTTTTTCGACAAGCTACCGTGAGCTGGACTCTGCCGTGCGACGTCCTATGCGTAGGGTTGGCAAACGGCGGGAGGAATATTCCGCGGTCGCTCAAGCTGCATTGCTTGGAGCGAAACATCGGAAATCTATCGGCAATCCAGGAGAAAAGCGGCTGTCTCCTTAGGCAACGGGGCAACGAGCCGTTTGTCGGCAAGCCGGAGGTAATCGGCGCTTCCCAAGGTGCGCACAACAAAACTGTCTCACTCTAGAGGTTCACTCCAGTGCACAAAAAACGAGGGGCTGGAGAAGAGATGAATTCAGTAAGTGTTTTGCAATCAGAGAAAAAAGTGGTGGACGTGACCGGGATCGAACCGGTGACCCTTGCTTGCAAAGACGGGTGGCACGCAAACCAGACGATTTAGCGAGAGGCGGCCTGAATTCGCATGAGTGAGCTAACATCACGAATATATAAAGACTATTAGCTAATATCCGCCAGTGTAGCTCTGTCCTGCGAATCCAAGGGTGGTCACAAATTTTGGAAACGATTCGCTCGCCCATCTGGGAGTTAGAGCGCTTCAATAAAAGTCACGGTTTCGATTCGAGGTCATCAAAAATTAGATTCGCATTTGGAAGCACCATCTTGAGCGGGCGTCATTCCCATAGATCTTGGAGGAGACCGGGGCAGGCATTGTCGGTCGTAGATGTCGCGCTGCCCCGGTATCTGCGGGGATTTAATGAAGGAGCACGCTAGCCGCCGTACAAGCTCACCGCATCAGCCTTCTGTATCTGCTTGGCTTGTACGATCCACAGCCCTTCGCCATTGGACAAATAAATCAGACCGCGGGCATTATCGGCTACAACGCTCGTAACGCCGGCGAACGTCTGGATCGATTGTGGATTGGTTGGATTCGTCACGTTTACAATTGTGACTGAACGCGGAGCCGCACCCGTCGAACCGATCGCTTCTCCGCCGCGAGAGCTCACCGCCAGCGTGTCCCCAACAAGCTGGAAGTCAGTCGCCTGCGCTCCGCCAGCTTCGGCAAATCTTTCGAGCTTGTGCGGGGCCGCCGGTGTCGTAACGTCAAAAACGCAAACGCCGGATGACGACGCGAGCCCCACATACAGATATTCTTTACCATTCTTTTCCATCAGAACCATGTGCGTGGCCGCTCCGCCATCGAGCTGAACGTGCGCGACGACGCCCAAATTTGAGGCCGCAATCTTCTTTTCCTTCGGCTTGGCAAACATCGAAGGCGCTGCGGCAATTCCGAGTGCAAGAAACGCGACCGCCGCCCGCGAAACTGACTTAATAGCCCTATCGCTCATCTCGTCTTGCAAATTGATTTTCATCGGTCAATCCTCCTGACTGCTCGTGCGCTTTTCCGTCTCTCTCGGCTCTGCAGTCACCCATCCAGACTCGCGACCATCCGAAAATATTCCCGCGGAGCCACCTCATCGCAGTCCTCAGCGCTAGCTTCCTGCGCCGAAACTACAATCGGCGACCGGCGGAATACGTTACCGAACAACCGGCCCGAATCTCCGAAACCTTCACGTCTGGAATAAAACGAGCGACGGGCCAGTCAGTTATAGCGAGAAGAACAAATGAATATTCGGAGGATTTTCACCATTCGCGCGTTTGTAGTCGCAGAAATCACGTTGCCCGTTTGCACGGGCAGATCAGTCGAACGGCAAGGATCGAGGGACGATACGATGAGTGTACAGAGACAATCCGAGTTAACAGAGTTGAATGACGCAGATGTCGTGCGACTGGCTCAACAGGGCGATGTCGACGCGTTTGAACGAATCTATCAGTTGCACAGCCGAAAGATCTACAACCTATGCCTTCGTATGACGGGCGACCCAACGGAGGCGGAAGACTTGACTCAGGATGTGTTTCTGCAGTTGTTGCGGAAGATCGACACGTTCCGCGGTGAATCGGCCTTTTCCACCTGGCTCCATCGGATGTCCGTCAATATCGTCCTGATGCGTTTTCGCAAAAGGCCGATAGCAGACGCTTCCTTGGACACAATCGCCAACTCCGCGGAGGAGTCCAACACACTCCCCAAGGAATTTGGCCAGCCCGACCTGCAACTGAATGGCGTCATTGATCGCATTGCGCTTCAAGCGGCTATTAACGAGTTGCCGCTTGGATACAGAACAATGTTTATTCTCCACGACATCCAAGGATACAACCACGACGAGATTGCCGAGTTGTTTGGATGCTCGGTGGGAAATTCAAAGTCACAAGTGCACAAGGCCCGACTACGACTCCGAGAGCTGCTACAACGCGCAATTAGACGCAGCGCTCATCGTCACCGTAGGTCAACGGTGAGCTCCGTCGCGCTGAACCGGCTGAAATATATCTACGAATATGTTAACGCGTGAAGTAGTTGCAGTACGTGAGTCCGATGAGTAAGGCGGAATAAAATCCGCCGAAAAGTAGTCAGTTGTATGGAGCGCACGCCCAACGATCTATGGCCGGGAATTGTGGTTAAGAGTCCTTCGAGCGGCAGCTTCTTAGCGTCAATCACCGCGATTGTGCTTGTGCTAGCGTTTGTCGCGAAGCTCCGAGCGTGAACCAATTTGCGGGACGGAGCGTTGACACAGATCCGGCGAAAGATTTCTATGCGATTACGACTCTTTGAGATTCACGAACAGCCATGGTTCCCGCAATTCCTTCGGGATCAATTCGTAGACGGACTGCAGATGATCCTGGAGGTCACGAAGACCTATCAGCCGATCGCACAACTTCTGAGAAAACGACTGGAGGAGTGCGGTTCTGATCCAAATGCGGGGAGCGAAGTCACCCGAAGTTTTCCTGACTGACAAATTCCCAAGCACGACAAAACTTCATGAATTGGGAGTTCACCACTGCGAATCGCATTCATTTCCTTCGCGACTCGGTGGATGCAACTCAGATACCGGGACACCTCAAAGGGTTGAGGACGCTCTTTTCTTCTTTCCACCATCTGAACCCAGAAGAGGCGCGACTCCTTTTGCAGGACAGTGCTAAAAAGCGACAAGTCATTGGGATCTTTGAGGCGTCTGCACGGCATTCGCTAAGTTGCTTGCTGTACTGTTCGTTCCTATCGGCTTTCGCATAACTTGAGCCGAAAACAGTGAATTGTTTTTTGTCAGTGTTTCGGGATGAATGAGCGTATTCCTGGATTGCTCGAATTTTAAGCATTTGACAAATCGTTTACATTCTCCCGCCACGGTTCGATCGTCTTATTTATGACGGTTCAGATGGAACGCACAAAGAGACGTAGGTAATAGAGAAACAAGCATGCAACAGATGCTGTGGTAGTACGAGAACGAAACACCATGTATACGAGTTTGAACGAAGCTGAAATGTCTTCGATCGTTGAGGCCGGAGGCGGAAAATATGTCGGCGTCCTGAAGGAAATTCCCGGGAGAATGGAATCGATCGTTTTGTTCATTTCGCCACAAACAAGGTCAACGTTGGGCATCCCGATGTCGCGATTAACCGTGGAGGCTGTGCGCCAGCAACTCTCGGAATCTAATGCCGCCTTCAGGGAGGCAGGCGCCAGTGACAAATGAAATCACGTACAGTCGTCCTCGGTCATACTCCCCACATTTCTTCTGCTCTCGTTTCCCATGAAACCGCTAATGAGGTAGGCCGATAAGGCGCACGAGGTTCTGAAAGCGCGGATCCGAGCGGAGGGGATCGAAGCCTGGACGCGACAAGACTCCCGGATTAAATCGTTCCTCGAATCCTTTTTCTAGCCAATTCATGGCGTGATCACTATCCCCGAGTGCCGCATAAATCACGGCAATCTCAGAAGCGTCTGAGTAATTACGATTTGAGTTCTTCTTCAGATTGTCCAATAGCTTCAACGCCTCGCTCGTCTTACCAGATGCAGCATAGGCACGAGCCAGATTAGCTATGCATGTCGGGCTACCGTTAGAAAGCTCGACCGCCTTTTGCAATTCTGCGACGGCTTCTGCGTACATGTGTTTTTGGAGGTACGCTTGGGCGAGTTGATTATGTGCGAGTGCGAAATTAGGGTCCATTCCGATTGTTTTGCGACTCTGAATTATCGATTCTTCATAGAAATGAGCAATCACCAGGAGCTCCGCCAAATCGGAGTTAATGATGAGGGATAGCGGGTCCAGGGTTTTCGCTTTTCTCATTTCCGCGATCGCGTCTTCATACTCACCCATTAGGCTCAAATGCCAGGCGTACCAATGGTGAGCAGTTGCGTAGCCTGGATTCAGCTCAATTGCTCTCCGGAATTCCTTTCCGGCAGATTCAAAATCCCAATCGAAGGCATCGAAGCAGAATGCAAGAGAGTTGTGAGCTTCGCTCAGCGCGCTATCCAGTTCTAAAGCTTTGATCGCCGCGGCCTTTGCTTTTGGAAATGCCTCCTTGGGGGTCAGAACCGCGTACTGCCAATCTCCCAACAAGGCGTATGTATCGGCTAAACCGGTATAGGCCTGAGCGTAGTTCGGATCCTTTGCAATAGCCTGGTTGAAATAATCGACAGCCGTTTTCAAGCTATTTGCGGTTCGCTTATTCCAAAAGTAGCGCCCTTTAAGATAAGCCTCATAGGCTTCTGGATTCACTACCTTCGCGCTTTTGAGCACAGCTTGTTCCTGTGGACTCAAACTGATACGAATTTGTTCGGCAATCGAACGGGCCACCTGATTTTGCAGCGCCAAGGTATCGCGCACATCACCTTCATAGCTGGCAGCCCACAGGTGCTTATCAGCATTAGCTTGGATCAACTGCGCAGTTATTCTAACCCGGTCCCCGGAACGCAAAACGGTGCCTTCCACCACGGCGTCAACGTCAAGCTCTCGCGCAATCTGTGGGAGGGACTTACCCGCGTGTTTGTAGGGCATGACCGAGGTCCGGGAAATTACACGCAATGCGCTTATCTGTGAGAGGTCGGTAATTAACTCGTCGGTCATACCGTCTGCGAAATAATCCTGCGACGCATCCGCGGACAGGCTTTCCAATGGAAGCACTGCTAAGGACCGAATGCTGGGCGACGGGGAGTTTCTGAAGTGAAACCTCCAAGCGGCGAATGCGGCAATCAGAACGAGGAGCACGGGAACGAATATTTTCCACGCGAGTGACGGCAAGTGATTCTCCCGCGTGTCCGATTCCAGAGGGAGACTCGGGCGAGTTCCCGTAGACGGATGAAGAGGAGCTACCAGTTCCGAGTGGACCGGTACCCCAGGGGCAACTTTGACTTCGGCAAGAAAGCGGTAGCCACGCCGAGCAACAGTTTCCACAAAGCGCGGACTTTCGGCGGAATCGCCTAGGGCATCACGAATTTTATTAATCGCCTTATTAAGCCCGTGATCGAAATCCACGAAGGTGTTTGCAGGCCAAAGTTTTTTCTGAAGGTCTTCGCGAGTTACGACCTCACCGGAGTTCTCTACAAGCATCGTCAGGACTTGGAAGGGCTGTTCCTGCAGCCGTATCAGTAGGCCGTGCTTGCGCAATTCGCCGGAGCGAAGATCCAGCTCGAAAACTCCAAACCGGAGCCGACCGGCAACCTGTTGGTTTTCTGACATGGCAAGCTAAAGCGTTGGTGAACGGAGTGTACCACCGAGCAGGAGTTAGTTGAACACGATGGAGGACATTTCCCTGTAAGACCTCTGCTTACAGAGGCTTACTAGGGGAGGTGCATTCCAGTGCTAAAGAATTGCCCGTCCATTGTGTGGTCTACGCGCGCACACCATAGTGAGGCCACAAGCGAACGATATGCAGATCGCAGGAGGCTTCAATGCTTGAGCATGGCCACACTACAAATTTTGAGCAGGCGGTTTTACCCCATCTCGACGCCGCCTACAACCTTGCGCGCTGGCTAATGCGAAATGAACAAGACGCCCAGGACGCCGTCCAAGAAGCATACCTGCGTGCCTTCCGATTCTTTCCAGGCTTCCGAGGCGGCGATGGACGCTCATGGCTCATGAAAATTGTCCGTAATACCTGCTATACGATTTTGCGCGCAAACCGGACGATGCAGGATGCAACCGAATTTGACGAGACCGTTCTCATACCCGATTCCCAAGCTCTCAATCCTGAACAAGCGGCGCTTCAAAATGATAGCGACAGTTCAGTACGCCAGGCGGTAGAGAGTCTTCCGACCGGTTTTCGCGAAGTCCTGATTCTGCGTGAGATTGAGGGAATGTCCTACAAAGAGATCGCGGAGATTACCGGTATGCCTGCGGGCACCGTGATGTCGAGCTTGTCGCGTGCTCGCGGTCGCCTTCGTCGAGCCCTGGCTGGTTCTATGAATGGGAATTCAATGTCGAGCTCACATCGAACGCCAGCATTCAGCGCATGAGTGCGTGGGCCAAGTGTCGAAGCCGCGATTATTCAGAGTTGAAAGCCAAGGCAAAAGAAATTGTGGGAATAAAAGCCGTAGGTGTCCGGTCTGTACCGTAGCCAGTGAATGCAATTGGTCTCGTTCACAAGCCACGATTTCAAAATAAAGGAGACACAAATGAAACAATCGGAATCTGAAGCTCGAAACAACCGTCGCTCGTTTTTGAAAAAAAGCGCGTTGGCGGCAGGCGCAGCAACCATGGCAGCGAGCCTATTGACCCGCGGAATGTCAACCTTTGCTCAATCTACGTCGAGCAGTAGTAGTGGTTCTCTTTCCGCTGGTGATATCGCAATTCTCCGATTCCTGGCTGCAGCTGAGCTGATCGAAAGCGATCTTTGGACACAATACGCGGAACTGGGTGGCATCGGTGATAATCCACCAATTGAAGTGGCCCCCAACCAGCAGTTGAACAATTATCAGATCGCTTTGTCGAACCTGGACGGCGATGGCCCGCAATACATCACCAGCAACACCATCGATGAAATCAGTCATGCTACTTTTCTCAACGGATATCTGGAGTCC
>DATNLR010000101.1:0-6052 GCA_035602755.1 Binatus sp. (SeqCode)
CCAAGCGAACGGCCATAGTCTTCCCTGGATAGAGTTTCGACGACGAAAACCGAATCTTCCGGGAATGCACGAGCGGTTCGGCGCGCCTGCGCTGGGTTTCGGAAGACTCCGAACACCGCCGACCCGCTACCCGCCAGCGCGGCATCTGCAGCTCCTCGCTTGAGCAATGCGTCGCGGATTTCTCCGAGTCGCGGATGACGGCCGAAGACAGGACCCTCGAAATCATTCGAGAGACCGTCTCCCTGCCTGCTCCAGCACAGAGCGCAGAACCCCCAAATTTTAGGGGGTTTTGCAGCCTTTGTCAATTCCGCAGAAATCCATTCGTAGGCGTCTTTAGTGGACACGCCGATATCGCGCGGAGAAACAACCAAGATGGTCTGTTTCGGAACATTGGGAAGCGGATAGATTTCGTCGCCGCGATTGACTGCCAGTGCGCGGCCGCCGAACAGAAAAAACGGAACATCGGCGCCCAGGCTTGCGGCGAGTTCCATCAGACGCGGCAGCGGTACTTGCGATTTTGTGAGTCGCATCATACCCACGAGAGTTGCTGCGGCGTCGCTCGACCCGCCGCCTAGTCCGCGCGCCACGGGAATTTTTTTGTCCAGGTGAGCATGGACGCTGCCGCGAAAACCGATTTCGCGGGTGATTGCATCGAAGGCGCGAGAAACAAGATTTTCCGGACCCAGCGGCAGTGTCGCGTCATTCGAAGTTAGTTCGAACTTAGCTGACGCACTGGAAGTGATGGAGAGTTCTAGAGTGTCGTGAAGCGAGATGGCTTGAAAGATTGTGCGCAACTCGTGATAGCCATCAGGCTGCTTTCCCATTACCTGCAGACATAGGTTGATTTTTGCAAAGGCAGGCAGGCGCACCGATCTTCTCTTAGCTGTCGCGCGAGTCACGCCGGGAGCTTACTGCGGTTTGGCCGTTTCCGGAGTGGATTTCTGCGCCGTATGGCGACGGAGATTCTTAAGCTGCGCGTCAACGTCATTCACTTTGTCGGCTTCGTAATCAGCGGGAATAGCTTTCCGCCATTCGACGAGTGCGCGTTCCCAATAGGTGGCGGCGCGTTCAGTTTGACCGAGTTTCATATAAACATCGCCCAGATGCCCGAGAATGGTGGGATCGTGAGCTTGGCGTTCGGAAGCTTTGCGAAGATATTCTTCCGCTTCGGCTAGCTTGTTCTGTTTGTAATACGCCCAGCCGAGACTATCCAGATACGCGCCATTGTTGGGTTCGAGTTTAACGGCCTTCTGAATCATTTCGGTAGCTTCCGTTAGACGCACACCGCGATCGGCGAGCATGTACCCGTAATAATTCAGCACTGCGGCATTGTTCGGATTTTGCTCCAACACTTTGCGGAATTGCTCTTCGGCCTGATCGAATTTTTTCTCGCGTTCGTAGATAGCTCCGAGCATGAACCAGGCAGATTCCCTGTCGCCATTTTCGCGCGCCAGTTGATCGGCTTTCTGGGCGGACTGCTCCGCGTCAGAATAGTTCCGGCCGCGCTCCTGGACCTGCGCGAGATCCACGTAAATTCCTTCGTCGCCGTCGTTGTTTTGGAGCAAGCCGGTCAGCAGCTTAGTAGCCTGATCGGTATTCGAATTCTCGCCATACAACATAGCCAGCGTGATAATCAAGCCTTGGTCGTTCGGCGATGCCTGAAGTTCTTTTTTGGTCTCGGCAATGGCGCGATCAAGATCGCGGTTCTGGCGGTAAGCGTCAATCAGAAGCATTTCCGCACGTTTCTGCGCGTCTGGGCCCATCTTGCCCATTTCTTCAAACGTGTGAATGGCGGCGGGATAATTTTCCTGGCCCACGTAGGCGTGGCCGAGTTGCTCGTAAAGAATGGCTAACGCGCTCGCGTTGGGGGTGTCGCCTCCGGCAGCAGCAGATTTTCCGGAGGTGCCTGATTGATTCTTCATGCCGTTGATCGCGTCGGTGAGGACCTTCACGGCATCGTCATAGCGACCCTGATCTTCGTAGAGCAGCGCCTCGTTGTAAAGGACTTCAAGATTGTCGGGAGAAAGTTGCTTCGAACGCAGTAGGGCAGACTCCGCTTCGTCAAATTTTCCCATTCTGCGATAGAGCTCCGACATGCGCAGGAAATTTTCCCAAGTGCTGGGTTCCAGCTCGGAGAGACGTTTGTACTGCTCGAGGGCTTCGGCGTATTTGTCCTGCGATACCAGCGCTTGCGCGAGGCCATGAACGTGCGCGGGGTCGTCGGGATCCTCTTGTACCGCCTTGCGGTAAGCATCTTCAGACTTCGCGTATTCTTTCGACTGCGCGTAGGCGTCGCCGAGCAGATCGTAGATTTCCGGCGAAGCGGAATCACCAGCCGCCTGCGTCAGCAGCGTGACAGCTTCCTGAGAACGTCCTTCGTCAACAAGCAGCTGGCTGAGCTGTTCGAGTGCGGCGCCGTTGCCGGGGTTCAGATTTACTGTGTTGCGCAAAACTTTCTCAGCTTCTTCGTGCTTGTTTTGAAAACGATAGAGGCGCGCGAGCCACAGCGCGGAATAGGTATCATCCGGCTGAATTCTTAAAATGGCCTGAAATTGTTCGACCGCTTTGGCAAGATTTTCTTTCTGTAAGTCGCCGGCGCTCATATCGCCAAGCGCGTGCACGTAAATTTGTGCGAGCAGGCGGTGGGCATTTACATCGTCCGGGTCGAGCTTCAAAACATTTTGGGCTTGAACTTCGGCTTCGCGGATGCGCTGCGACTTGGCATAAATTTCCGCCAGCCGCTCCATGATGACGGTTGAACCGGGAGCCAAGTCGAGCGCTTTTTTGTAAGCTTCGATGGACTGCGCGGCGAGTTCAGGGCGGCGCGTGGTTTCGTAGCGCTGCTCGTCCAAATGGCCGAGTGCGAAATAGTAGTAAGAATCTGAATGCGCGGGAGTGCTTGCGGCGTCAGCTTGCTTTGCGGGAACCGCAGAGGATGAACCCTGAGCCGGTGCGACCGAATGATCAGGTACGGAATCCTGCGCCTGTACAACAGGCGCCATTAGAAAAAGCGATAAAGTAAGGAAACTCGAAAATGTTTTCATGCGTTAGCCGTGAAACTCCATTATCGTATAGCAAGCCGAACGCGGTCAAAGTATTCCCCTGACCGGCGTTCCTCGGTCCATTCATTTAGACGTATGGAAAGGACGCCTGGATGCGTAAAGACGAAAAATGTCACACGAGGTCGTACGAGCATCCCTGAGACTTCGGCACAGAAATAGGGAAAATTCATGACTGAAATTAGCAGACAAATGATTGTGGCGTTTTTTTTATGCACTTTGCCGGGGCTGTTAAGCCCAGGAGTTTCAGCACAACAGCACGCTATAACGTCCGCAAACCCGACAGCACAAGCAACCCGTCCCTCGCTAGCAGATTTTTCCTGGCTGGAAGGGACTTGGCGCGGCGAGTGGGGACCAAGAACGGCAGAACAGGTCTGGTTAGCTCCCCAAGCGGGTGTGGCGCTCGGGATTTTCAGGTTGGTGGAAAATGACAAAACGCTGGTAGTCGAATTGTTTACGTTGGTAGAAACTTCAAGCGGCATAGATTTCTATCTGCGGCATTTCACGCCACAACTAATCCCCTGGGAGAAGTCAGACGCGACGCTGCTTCATCTCGCAAGCCATAGCGATACGAAGTTTGAATTTGAGAATCCGGCAAACGGGATGCCTAAGCGCGCGATTTTGACCCGCCTAGATGCGGATACGTTCGTGGCACGCTCCGAAATCATCCCCGAAAGCGGCGAAATTCAGGTGGTGGAAATTATCTACCACCGGCAGAAGCCGGCGGCGGAAAATCCTAGTGCCGGAAATGCCGCACACCGGAAAAAACCATAGCCATACTTAGTTTGTTGGAGGCCGCGATCACCTCGGAGTCGCGAACCGATCCGCCCGGTTGAATGACCGCGGTGGCTCCGGCTTTTCCCGCTTCTTCCACTCCGTCGGGAAAGGGGAAAAAGGCATCGGAGGCGACTACGCTCCCAGCAAGAGAAAGGCCAGCCGTCGCTGCTTTGATGACCCCGATCTTTACGGCATCAACACGGCTCATCTGGCCGGCGCCAATTCCCACCGTAAACCCGTCGCGAGCGAAGACGATCGCGTTGGATTTCACGTGCTTGCAAACCTTCCAGCCAAAAAGCAGAGCGCGAAGTTCTTCCGGTGTGGGCGCGCGCTCGGTAACAACCTTCAAATCGCTTTCCGATAGCTCGTGGCGGTCGGCGTCTTGAATCAGCACGCCTCCGGAAATTCGTTTGAGTTCGAGTTCTTCAGAGGCGGAGTCGCGCGGCATTTCGAGCAACCGCAGATTTTTCTTGGAGGCAAATTTCTGAAGCGTCGCGTCTTGGTATCCCGGCGCGACAATACATTCGACAAATAATTTTGCAACTTCTTCGGCCGTCTCGGCGTCAAGAGCGCGGTTGAAAGCCAACACACCGCCGAAAGCGGATACCGGATCGCACGCCAGCGCTTTCAGATAGGCATCCGCCAAACTTTCCTGTTCAGCAGCACCGCAAGGATTGTTGTGTTTTACGATTGCGACACCAGGGCGCTGGAATTCGGTGACAAGATTCCACGCTGCGTCCAGATCCACAAGATTATTGTAGGAAAGCTCCTTGCCTTGCAGTTGCTTCGCGCCGGCCAGCCCGGCGACGGGGTGTCCTGCAGGTACATACAACGCGGCGTGTTGGTGAGGATTCTCGCCATAACGCATCGTTTGCGTACGCTCCAGAGATATGTGGATTCGCTGTGGCAATTTTTCTCTGGTGCCGATAGTGACCTCGCCGTTTGCCGAGAGACGCTCGAGTTCCGTTGCAATTTCGCCATCGTAAAGAGCGGTGCGAGCGTATGCTTTTCGCGCCAAGTTTAATTTGGCAGACAGACTCAACTCGCGGTTGACGCGCAATTCCGTGGCGATCCGAGCATAGTCTTCAGGGTCAGTAACAACGGCAACGCTCTGAAAGTTTTTTGCCGCTGAACGCAGCATTGCAGGACCGCCGATATCAATGTTTTCGATTAATTCGCCGGCGGTGACGCCCGGTTTCGCCGCGGTGGCTGAGAACGGATAGAGATTCACAACGACTAAATCAATGGGGACGATTCCATGGTCTCCGGCTTCTTTACGGTCGCCAGGCTTTGCGCGTTGGAGCAAGATCCCGCCATGAACTTTGGGATGCAGCGTCTTCACACGGCCTCCCAGCATTTCCGGCCAGCCAGTTAGATCGGCGACATCGCGCACACGAATCGCGGAGTCGCGTAGAAGCCGTGCCGTTCCCCCGGTGGAAACAATTTCCACACCAAGCGCGGCCAGTTCGCGCGCGAACTCGACGATTCCAGTTTTGTCATAGACGCTAATCAGTGCCCGTTCAATAGCCACTGTAGATCTCCGAAAACACAAAGGGCTGGCTAGTGTAAGCGTTTTCGGAAAATTTCGGAAGGATGCGATTCATCGTCTTACGGAATGACTGCGCATCGCACAAAGGAACCGTTCGACATACGACAAGCGGGGAGATCATGTTGACTTCCAACTGCCGCCTGTACTCGCTGGGCCGCAGATAAAGCAGTGGCCCACTCACCACAATTCCTGCGTTATTGACCAGGCCAACCAGATTCCTGTCGCCTATCGCTACTATTCGATCTTGAGCTCGCGGAGTTTTTCGTAAAGAAGCCTTCGATGAATACCTAGACGCTCCGCAGCGTTGCTCTTGTTCCCCTCCGCATAGCGAAGAGCACGCCCGCGAAGGTAGGTTCACTTTGGTCGCTCCGGGTGTGGGGGCTTCGATTCGAAATCAGTGGACAGGCTGAGTTCTTTCCAGGACCTTGCTTCTTCTAGGCGTGCGAGGTCGTTTTTCTCCGCCCCGTTGTACGCATCGCTGCCGAGCAACAGTCGCAAAGGAGGTTTCTGTTCCTGCGTCAGTCGCACGATCGCTTGAGCCGCCTTTTTCGGATCACCGGGCTGCTTACCGTTGTAGTCGCGTTGAAACCTGGCGGTTGCTCCAACAGTCGAGTCGTAGTCGGGATTTCCTTCGCTCAGTTTGGTGGAACTGCCGGCGAAGTCCGTG
>DATNLR010000119.1:0-41748 GCA_035602755.1 Binatus sp. (SeqCode)
GAACAAGAAAGCGGAGAACAAAGCGGCGGCAACTCGTACGAGTGAGAACAAGGCGGCAGCGAATAAGGCCACCGAGAACGAGAAAGCGGAGAACAAAGCGGCGGCAACTCGTACGAGTGAGAACAAGGCGGCAGCGAATAAGGCCACCGAGAACGAGAAAGCGGCGGCGACTCGCACAAGTGAGAATAAGGCGGCTACGGAGAAAGCGGCAAAGCCCGCTCCGTCACATGTGAAAACCGAGCAGACGCGAGCGGAGGCCAAACCCGCTCACGCGAACTCACAGCCGTCGCATCAGGCGGCCCCTCGGGAGGAGAGCGCTCCGAAGGCTCCCGCACAACATCAGACTGCGGCGAAGTCGGAATCCACTCCCAAGTCCGAACCGTCGCATCAAAGTAAGCCCAGCGGGGAGAAAAAGCCCTAATCCGGCAAAACCGAACAGCCCAGACAGTAGGACCGCATGAGCAAACTCAAATGAGCGGCTCGCAGAATGTTCTACGGGCCGCTCATTTTTTGCGACATCAAATTGCTAGCTTCAGGATCATGACTTCCCCTCGTTAAGGTCCGCTCCACGAATTACTGGGATATGTTCCCAACAGAAGTCACGTAGCCGGTGGTTCAAACTGCAACTCATTGGGATCCTGAATCCGGGGATCTTGGACTCACAGGAGGCTAGAATGTTTAGATATGGGCTGGTGGGAACCTTATTGATTATCTGTCTGATCGTTTGGCTAGTGCGAAGGGCGCAAGAACGGAACTGCATTCCACCGTAACTGCAACTGTCGGCCAATGGCCGCATATCGGGTACCTGGGCGGAGTCTTAATTTATCCGGATGTCCGGGGCGGCGGCGTATTCTTCCACAGCTAGAATCAATTCTTTTCGGAGATTCATCTCCCATCCAGGCTTGATGCGGACTCGTACGTCGACGGCGGATTCACCGACGATGCTGCAAGGCATGGGCACGCGGCATTGACGGATTGCAACGAGCAGAACCACCGATTTACCGAACCAGGCGGAATAGATGGACGAACGTTCTTTTGTATTCTCAGAGATCAAGTGGGTCACATCGCTCACCCGCGTCGAATCACCGAATTAAGACGCCTGCTTCAACTGCTTCTGCGACATAGTAGTTTCTGGAGGTACTCCGGGGCGGCCGCATCGGTTCGCGGTTCGAGGATTCCGGCCACAGATGCCCACTCCCTTGTTGTTGTGTTTCCGGTTCCGAAGAACGCAAGCCGGGCTTTCTCAAACGAATCTATCGGTTTTGGATTTGCCCTTTTCATTCCGGTTTTTCGATTCACCGGCTTCCCCTTGATTAATCCTCGCAACGGACGTTAACGGAGAATCAACACTGTAGAGAATGGCGAGCAGTGAATCTGTTCCATTTGGCACACTATTAGCCGATTAATCTGCGAATCTTTGCTACGTTGGTGTGCTGTATAGGACATCTTTGCTTCCGAGCCAAGTACACAGTTGAGGTGAGGTAAGAGGTGAAACGTCCCATTGGTGTGACAATGATCGCGATCCTAACGTTCTTTGGAGCGACGATACTGGCTCTTGGCTCCTGTGCTTTCTTCGTCGTCGCCTTTATAGCAATGACGGGGGTAGATGCGGCAGAGCCGATCTCTGTGGCAATCATCGGAATGGCGATCGCAGGAGGGTTTTCGCTTCTGGTTCTTTCTGGTGTCGCGGTCTGTCTTGCGATTGGAGTGTTGGATTTGCGCGAATGGGCTCGGATCGTTTCCATCGCGTCGATTTCCACGGGAATCGGATGTGCAATTCTCAGCCTCCTGGGATTTAAGGGTTATTTAATCTTTCCGGTCGTCCCGTCGATCGTTTGCCATTTACTTGTAATGGTGACGGCCATTTGGATGCTGGCGTACCTCTTGCTTCCCCGAGTCAAGCATGCTTTTAGCGCGTTGACCGCGTAACCCCGCGATAACTCCCGGATCGTCGTCGACTCGGAAATTATCGCTAAGCATCGATAAGTTGAATAGGCTGTTGGGAAATCCATTTTCTGCTAGTCATCGGCACTGGAGAGGTTCTTAACTTCAGGTTAGTCAGATAACCGGGCATCTCTAACGATGTCGGCTCTGCAAACACTTTTTGAGCAGACCTCTCCAACCACTGTTGCATCGACCGGTTGAGCTAGCAGCGCAAACCGGACACGTGAAGTATTACTTCAAATGATGTCCGGTTATCCGACGCAATATAAAAGGGCGCCCCTTTTGGAGTAGGGTTTTGAGTGTTTGGCTCGAACCCACTACAGAAAGGAGCGCCCTCAATGGATAGCGGAAAGTATATCGGCATGGATGTGCACAAGGAAAGCATTTCGATTGCGGCAAGGAATGGTGCAGGAAAGATCGTGATGGAGTGCGTGATCGAAAGCAAAGCCAACGTGATTCTGGATTTTATCGCTGGGCTGCGCGGAGACTTGCACGTGACGTTTGAAGAAGGAACCTGGGCCGCCTGGTTGTACGACTTGCTGAGACCGCACGTGACGAAATTGGTGGTGTGCGATCCGCGAAAGAATGCCTGCATGAGGGAAGGCAATCAGAGTGACAAGATCAACCCGCGCCGGTTGGCCGAGCTGCTACGCCTCAATGATTTGCGCTGAATTTATTAAATGTGTGGCAGGCGTGCAAGACGAGGCCGGTAAGACGAGGCGATGCCTGAGAATGTATGGACTTGATCTCCGCTCGCTTTCGCGACGTATGGTATGAGGCTGTGTGGTGTACCACCTTGAAGCGAACAATGGGAGCACCGATGCTTCCGCCCTCACGAGAATCTCAATTTCTCCTCCACATATAACGAGAGCTCAATCATCCGGTCCGCGATCTGTTCGGCCTGCATGCCGGCAAAGTTCTTGAGCACCAACTCCTTGACGAAGAGCCGCACGAGATAGCGCAGCTGGAGCGCACGACTACGTGTAGCGAAAACAAAATCGCGGTGGCCACTGTTCACCACGATCAAGTTGCGGTCGGCATCAAATCGCGAGCGCCACAGCTCCCCAGCGGCCCGTTCGAAGGTGTAACCCGGCAATCCGCGAGCGTTGACGGCTGAAGCGCCCATGGAGATATCGAGGCTATCAGTCACCGTGATCAACGCCTCTGTTGTGCAGCGTATATCGCGTTGTGAAACAGTGACGGACAACCGGACTAGAACGGGCGAATCGGGAGCCTCAAAGCTAACTTCCTGATCCGAGGTGGACAACAGCGTGCCACCCCCTTCCACAATCCGCCAGGCAAAGGTGAGATCGTCCTGGATGCGCCGGCGAGAGCGGTCCCGAGGTAGCGCGCGGAAACGCCGACTTTGTTTTACTGCGAGTGTGCTTGTTGTCGGTGAAATCACGACTGTGTGCAAAGGCCCCGCATAGTCAAAGAATCGACGTTGTGGGGATGTCTCTCCCTTGGGTTCCGCCGCGCTCAACGGGGCTACCTCTTCATTTGAATCGGTGGGATCGACGCCTCGTTGTAGCGTCTCGCCGGCGCCGGAATCCTGCGGGCGGGACTGGATGTCAAACCAATCATATTCTTCGCGCGGCAGAATGAGCATAGCCTCACGAAACGCGCGTTGGATGGCACGCAGGGACTCCCGATTGGCCTGTTCCTCTTCGGCACGCTGCTGTGCGTCGATCAGGTCGGTCAGGTGAGCCTCGAGCTTAGCCAGACTGTCGACAAAAGCAGCGTAATGCTCGTCGTGTACGATTCCGGAACGCGTTCCGGGTGTGAGGTTTAGGTACGGCACGTCGACCAGACCTTGTATGTAGCGAGACTTCCAAGGTGAACGCTCCAAGCCGGGGAGCGTACTAAGATCCTCGATCACGCGCGTGCCTCCTCGTGTCAGGGCAACACGGGAATCCTCCGCTGGTTCCGTGAGGTACAATTCGGCGTAGGCCTCGCCGAAGGATGAGCGAACTGCCGGTAGTTGGTGCAGCAAGCGGCCTTCGAACTGACGCGGTTCGACTTGATATTGTTTGCGCGCGAGCCTATCTACCACTGTTAGGCGAAGCTGCCCAGCGCGAATACGATCACGCAACTCGGAGGCCAGGTACCACTGGATCTTCTCACCGCTCAGAGTACGAATACCCTCCAGCAGGGGACTGATCCGGAGTTCGGTGCCCTGCTCGGCGAAGAGCGCGCGCCGCGCAATCACAGCGTAGCGAGGATCCCCTCTGCGCATGGTCATCTGGTAGGCGCGCTGATCGGCACCCTTAGAAGTCATCGACAGCGTGTCGCCGACAGTCCAGAAGCTCAAAAGGCCAATTCCAAACTCCCCTTGTATACCGCTTCCACCGCCGTTCGATTTCAAGTGCCGCTTGATCGAATCGCAGATATGCGTCGCGACGTACTTGAAGTCAGGCAGCCCGTTCGGACCGCGCGGGAGGCCGTCGCCGTCATCTGTGACCTTTAGATAGTGCTCACCGTGTTCGCGGCCGCGGGTGATAACGATATTTTGGGCATGCGCATCAATACTGTTTTCGACAAACTCCGCAATCGCTTTGAGGGGATTGCTCTGCGAAAGCGCGATAATGCGGATTGCATTCCAATCATCGCCGATGCGCAATTTGCCACGCTCTGATCCCTTCGCCACCCTCGTCCTTACCTCAGTCACAAGAAACTCCGCTGGGTTGAGTACATAGTAGACGCGACGACTGCGCTAATCTGCGGCCAGCCCACTCTAGACGATTATCTCAGCGGGGCTACGCCCTTGTCACGCCGACGTATTCCCGTTAGCTCGGCCGCCAGCAGCTCCTCGCAATTCTCGCGAGGGCTTTAACGCAACGGTCGTTCGGAAAGCTCGGCTGCCTTCGGGCGCTTTCGGCGCCTGGGGACGTAGACGCCCACAGTCTCGCGCGCGCCGGATAACCAATGGTCACGCCGCTGCGATTGTGACATTCAATGACTGAGATTTCAGATCTGTCGCGAAACCTTTTCGGTGTCCCGTGCTGCGGCCCGGGGAGGCCCTTCGCAGACGGGGAGAGGAAGCCGAGCGATTGCAAGAGAAGCAGTGAATTCACGAGACGAAGCAATTTTGCTTTGCTCGTACTGCCCGCCCTGTTAGCTTAGGCCCGGAGGAACGACGGCTAGGCTCAGCTGGATTCTAGCTCGCGTAGGCAAGGGAAATTTAGCTGTCGAGGGTGACGGACCTCCGCTGGAATTTTCCAGGAAGGTAAAGAAAAAGAAGTCAAGACACACGACTGTCTCACGATGGGTTGAGTCGGCCCGCCGGACTCTAGGTCCGAAGAGCCAGTATCTTCGATATTCTTTCGGAGTCCTCCTCCGCAAACGGTGCACAGAGACATTTCGGAACGCTAAAACACATAAAAACGAAAAAAGGGCGACCCCGCGGGGTCGCCCTTTTCTGGCAACGTTGGAGTTCATGTTAGAACGTGAACTTGGCCATTACTTGCAGAATCCGAGCGCTGGCCAAGGAACCCGCAAACGCACCGTACGGCGTTGTTGGTGGGCTAGTGGTCTGAACGATCTGACCGAATACCGCGCTGCTGCCGGTGGAATTGACGGGGTTCTGGAAGTTCGGGTGATTCAACACGTTGTACGCATTGGCCCCGAGCTCAAGCCCCATCCTCTCGGTCACCCGGAAGCTCTTTCGAAGGCTGAAGTCGGTGTTGAAGTAATTCGGCCCCCGATAGCTATTCCGGCGGATATCCCCGAACCCAGTCGGCGCGGGATTGCTGCAAGGATTGCACGGTCCGGTTAGGGCCGGGTTCTGTTGGCCGGCAAACTGGGGTAGTGAATAGCATTGCACACCGGGGCTGGTGCAGGAATTGGTCACCGGCACGATCGGCTGTGCCAGCACCACTCCGAGAGCCCCGTTGTTCCCGGCAATCTCGTTGAAGGAATCACCAGCATCAACGAGGGTAAAAGGGAAGCCGCTGTGGTAATACACGGTTCCCGACACCAGCCAGCCGCCTAGCGCCGCATCCACTAGGCGATTTTCACTGTGGAATGGTAATTGGTACAGGTAGTTCCCAGTGAGGTTGTGGCGCAAATCATAGTCTGAGTTCGAATAGTTCAGGCATCGCAGGCAGCTGGGATCGATTTGCGTGAGAAGGCTGACTTGAGAGAACGTGATTTGATATGGCAGCACGCCACCATTTGATATGTCGTCCAGCGAGTGGCTATACGTGTAGTTCAGGCGGCCCGTGAAACCGTGCCAACTATTCTGCTGCACGGAGAACGTAACGCCATTGTAATTGGAAGTGTTGTTGTTCGTCAGTTCTCCGACGTTCGCTACTCGGTTGTCGAGGGGAGCCGTGGGAAGGCCGCCGAACCCTCCAGGATTGAACGCATTCTCGGTCTGGTTGAAGAGCAGTCCATCATATCCGCGATTGCCAACATAGTTCACGGATATAGCCGTCTTGGGACCTACGCTGCGCTGAATTTCCACGTTCCATTCGGTGTACTTCGGATTGGCCAAATTTCCTACGCTATTTAGGTTTGGAACGGAACAGCCTGGGGTCCTGTTGAAATCGGCTAAGTTTCCGCCGGAGTGATAAGCGGACTGAAAGGCCGAATTACAGGTCACGACGTTGTTAGCGGCAGAGTTGGTATCGGTGAAGGCAAAATTGCTGGTCTGGTTGTAATTGAATGGCGTCCATTGCGGAAAATTTCTGGTGTACAGGTTCAGGATGGTGCCGGGATACAAATCGGAGAACTGGCCTACGCCAGCGCGAATAACCGTTTTGTCTCCCCACGGCGTCCAGGCAATTCCAAAGCGCGGCTGAGGGACAATCTTCTCGATGCCGGGCAGGATGCTGTGCGAGCCGGGGTTGGTAATTGTGTCGAAGGGTAACGATGAGTTGTGGCTCATTTGACTAAACGGCACAAATGGAGCCGCGCCGCAATCCGATTGGCAAACGCCGCCCGAATTTCGATCTACGCGAAAAGCCATGGTCAACTTCAGTTTTGGATTGACGCGATATTCATCCTGGAAATAGAGGCCCAGGCTGTAAACCGCGATGGGTTGGCGCAGATTCACTGCAAAAGCTTGATACAGGGAATCGCCCGCACTACCTGCTCCGGCCGGGTTCAGCACATCGTTGGCAAAATCTAGCGCGTTGATGCCTACGACCGGATACTGGCCGTTGCTTGCAGTATAGTCGCTCACATCGTCGCGACGGAAGTTTACTCCCATTTTGAAGCTGTGATTTCCACGTGTGACCGACAAGTCGTCCACGATTCCCCATTGCGTGACATTGCGGCCCTGCGGATAGCCGTCCGCCACCCCTGCCGCGTCAAGTCCACAACCCGCGCCAAGGCAAGCGAGACTAATGTCAGTGGGTATGAACACTCCAGGGAATGCGGCGTTGGCCGCAGTGATATTGGGACTCTGGAAAATCGCCGAATACCACAAAACGGATCCGACCAGATTGTTGACTACGTTGGGGCTAAACACGTGCGTATAGTTCAGTTGGCCCTCATCCTGCGGCTGAATACTGTGAATGTTGAAAATCGGATCGACGGGATCGGTATAGGTAGGCTGCGTACCGCGATCAAACTTTGTGCGTCCAAAGATTTTATTATTCTCGTTGATGTCCCAGTCGACGCGTCCGGAAAGCAACCACTCCTGGTTCCCGTTCGGGCTGTTTTGAAAAACAGTGCCTACGCAAGCGTTGTTCGGGATCATTCCATTGCTCGCGCCGTTAAGAGATCCGCAACTGTTTGCTACGGGTGTGCTTTGGGCGGCCGCGAAATGCGGTGAAGAGTTATACAGGTTGAACATGTTCTGGTAGAAAGGCGTGGGTGCGCTGCCCCCCGGACCAGTAGTCAAAGTTGCGACGTTCGCCAGGACGTAATTCTCAAATGCAGTCGTGGGATAAGCTACGTCGGCTCCTGCTCCTAATGAATAGCGCAGTCCTTCCGTGTTTGCGTAGAAGAATATTTTGTCCTTGATGATCGGTCCGCCCATTCCGGCGGCCCATTGGTTGTTCACTTCTGGGGTATAGCCGTCAAAGTAGTCGGTGCCGTTCATGCCGCCCGCGTTGTAGTAGTACACCGCGTCACCATGATAAGCATTACCGCCGGACTTCGTTGCGTAGTCAATCTGCGCGCCGGCTTGCCGTCCGTACTGGCCGGTGTAGGCGTTGCTGATTACCGCGACTTCCTGAACTTCGTTCGAGCCAAGAAGAAGGTTGCTGGCGCCCGAGTTGTTCAAATTAAAGAACGGATCGTTGTAATCGTTTCCGTTAATGGTGAAAAGGTTCGCGGTGCCCGGCAAGCCGAAGGCGCTGAAGTTTCCATATCCGCCGCCGGCGCTGTTCATGGTAACGCCCGGAGCGGTCTGCGCGATGTTGCTCAGATCGCCGCCAGGATTGGGAAGGTTTTCGATCTCAGCCGTTTCGATGCTGGTCGAAATATTTGCGTTCTCGGTCTGGAGAAGAGCGCCTTGCCCGGTCACTTCGACGGTTACCGCGCCGCTGCCCAGTTCCAGTTTCACGTTGGCCACGCCCGTCTCGCCGAGCGCCACGTCTACTGACTGGGACGATTGCTTAAATCCCGTTTGTTTCACAATCAACGTATAGGACCCAGGCTTTACAAGCCCGAACGAATAACCACCGCTCGCATTGGTTTCAGTGGATAACGAAGCTCCGGTGCTCTTGCTTGTCAACGTTACCGAAGCGCCTACGATAACAGCGCCAGACGGATCAGTTACTGTGCCGTTGATGGCTCCGGTAACCACGCTCTGCGCCGAAAGCAGCGATGGCAGCAGGAGCAGCAAGGCCGTCAGCAACGCGCTTAGCCTAACGAATTTGTTCAATCGCATGTTTATCTCCAGTTTTCGCTCAATGTAGGGGGTGACGCGAACGTGAAGTTGACTTTCCCCACGAACGCATAGGGCACGTTCGTCGCCAGCATTTCGTGTAAATAAGGCGTTTGCTAGCAGCGAATTACGTAAATTCGGAAATTTCGAATATACCGGGCAGGATGGATAGAGCTCGAAAGCGTCCTGATATTCGGAAAGAAGCGAAAAATATTTGAAGTGAATTAGGCGCGAGCGGGCTGCTGTTGCGTCAAGCAGTGGATGGTGCCGAAGCCCCAGACTAAATCTACTGAATGGATTCCAACCACGGAGCGCTTGGGGAAAAGTTCAGCGAGAATCCCCAGAGCGACGCGGTCATTGGGATCGTTGAAAGTGGGCACTAAGACGGCGGCATTGGAAATGTAAAAGTTCGCATAACTGGCCGGGAGGCGCACGCCGTCGAAAAATAGAGGCGACGGCATGGGCAAGGCTACAACATCCAATTTGCTTCCATCTTCGAGTCTCGCTCCGCGCAGGCGCTCCCAATTTTCCTCGAGCGCGCGATAATTTTTCTCGCTATGGTTTTTTTCGCGGCAAACGACAACTGTGCGGCGGTTCACAAAACGGCACAGATCATCGACGTGACCGTGCGTGTCATCTCCGGCTATTCCTTTGCCTAACCATATGACATTGATCACGCCGAGATATTCTCGTAAGACTGCTTCCGTCTGACCGCGGTCGAATCCGGGGTTTCGAACTTGGCGTTTCTGATCGAGGAGGCACTCTTCCGTGGTCAGCACTGTGCCCGAACCATTTACGTCAATGCTTCCGCCTTCGAGAACCACATCGCGGTCACCGAGTTGGGCGCGGAACATTTTCATCTTCCATCGGCGAGCAGCGCGTTCGGGAATCGCGTCGTCTTTTTTCCAGTCGGGGTAACGAGCCCAGGCGTTAAACCGGAATCGATCGATGGCAAGTTCCGGGCGGGGCTTCCTACGTTTGATAAATAGGGGACCGAAATCGCGAGTCCAACCTCTGTTTGTCGGAAATCGGAGAAATTGGATTCGGCTCATGCTAACGCCGACGCTTTTCAAGACCTTTCGCGCTCGCAATTCATGTGCCGGCGAGTTCACCACGATGCGCACGAGCTCACCGGGCGCTATTTTCCGAACGATCTCGCCGTAAACCCAGTGGATCGGCTCAAATTTACCGGGCCAATCGGTTCGATTGTGCGGCCAGCCGAGCCAGGTGGCTTCGTGAGGTTCCCATTCGGCGGGCATGCGGAAGCCTAGCGCTGCGGGAGTGCTTTCTGCGGAAGGGCGGCTGTTGCGGCTGGAGGGCTTCAAGGCTTTTCGTCGAGGAAACGCTGTTCGATGCCGGCGTAGGCATCGATCCTGCGGTCGCGTAGGAATGGCCAATTGCGTCGGACGTCTTCCAGGTGTGCGAGATCCACTTCACCGTACAAAATCTCTTCACCGTGGGTGGAACCTTCGGCGATCACCACTCCCTGCGGATCGCAAAGGAACGAAGTGCCCCAGAACTCCAGGCCCTCTCCACCTTCGACGGGCTTTTCGTGTCCCACGCGGTTGACCGCGGCGACGTAAATGCCGTTGGCAATCGCGTGACTGCGCTGAATGGTGCGCCAGGAGTCGCGCTGCGCTTCTCCATTGGAATTTTTTTCGCTGGGGTGCCAGCCGATTGCGGTCGGGTAGAAAACGATGCAGGCGCCGTTGAGGGCGGCCAAGCGCGCTCCTTCCGGATACCATTGGTCCCAGCAGATTAAAGTGGCAATTTTCCCGGCGTTGGTTTCAAACGCCCGAAAGCCCAAGTCTCCCGGAGTGAAATAGAATTTTTCGTAATAAGCGGGATCGTCGGGGATATGCATTTTGCGATAAACGCCGGCGATTCGGCCGTCGGCATCAATGATTGCGGCGGTGTTGTGATACACACCGGGCGCCCGGCGCTCAAAAACGGGCGCGACTATGACGGTTTTCGTTTTCTGCGCTACGCGGCTTAGCGCTTCCGTGGTGGGACCGGGCACCGGCTCCGCCAATTCAAAATTTGCGGTGTCTTCGCGCTGGCAGAAATATTGCGTGCGAAAAAGCTCCGGCAAGCAAATCACTTGAGCGCCGCCTCGAGCGGCTTCTTCGATGCGGGAAATGGCCTGGGCCAGGTTCTGCTCTGGCTTCGGGCTGACAGCCATCTGAACGAGACCAACTTTGAATTTGTTCGGCGATGTCACGATAAGAAAATCTACACGAAAAGCCGATGCAAGGCCATACGCCGCAGGTAGTTCTAATTATTCTTTCTTCTTCAGGTGCAGCAATTTCTGATCTTGATATTCTTCCCAGGTTAGAAATATCAGCAGCAGATCGAAGAGAGTGAGAATTACAAGCGCCACCGAATGGGTGTAAGTAAATCTGTAGATTTGGTAGAGCACGAAGGCCGCAAAAACGCCAATCGTCAGCGGATAAGCCCATAGCCTATTGAACCAAAGACAAATCACGAGCAAGGCCTTCACCAAGCCGTGTGAGAGAAGATAAAGGGAGGCGAACATCGGGCTGCCGCTAGCCAATTTCTGCGAAGCAATACTCAGGTGAGAAAAAATAACATCGTGTTTGTCGCGCGCGAGTTCGTGCTGGCAGAGCGCTTGCAACCAGGAGTTCAACGTGTTGACTTTAAACCATAGCAGCACACCGCCGAGGGCTTCGAGAATGCCGTCGATCCCTTTGATCGTAATACCTACACGAAAAGAATCGTGGATCAGGATATGAGTAATGCTTTTTGTGGGCACTCCCTCCAGCGTGCCATATCTGAAGAAGAATTGCCAAACATGCCGGAATTTACGAACCGCTCTGGCGTTTAGGGTGAAGGTGGTTTGGGGGCTGCACTTTCTGGAGCAGAATTCGCGGGACTACCAGCAGGCGTCGACGCGGGGGCCCCCGGCGCTTGTAATAACGCGAGGTAGCTGCGACCGAATGCGGAGTGCTGCGTTCCGGGCGCGATTACAACGGCTTGAACGGTGTAACGTCCGCCTTGCAGTTTCGATAAAGGCAATCGGATGCGAAACGACGCCGTGGATTTTTTCGGATCCACTTCCGAAGGCGCGAGCAAGGGAGTGGCGTTCACCTGCAATCCATTGCGGAAAAAAACCAATGCGGCGCGGAGAGAATTTCCGTCCATCGTTTCTTTGTTTTCATTTTTCTCCGGATAGTAAGCCTGGAAGAAAACGTACAGTGTTTGATTTTGCGCGAACAAGCGAGTCACGCTAGGGACAATCGCTTCTCCATTCATCTCGAGCGGTGAGTTCGGCAGCTTGACGCGTAAGCCCTGGCCTTTGGTTTGAACTTCGGATGATTTCTGCACCGGAATGAGCTGACTGGAAAGAACCAAAGAGCTGAGCACCAGCTTGCCCGGCTGGACCGCTGGGACGGAGAGATTCTGTTCAAAGGTGCCGATTTTTCCTGATTCATTTTCGCGAGCGACAAATTTTAGGCGGTAATTTCCGGGTGCAAGAACAACGCCGCCTTGGTACAGCAGATTTTTTTGGTTGATCTGCTGGAAACGCTGGGGATCGAGGTTCACTTGGGTAGTGTCGCGTAACTGCGCGACCACTTGGCGGGAAGGGAGTGCGCGAACTTCAACGGCAAAATCAAATTCGGCCTGCCGGTGTCCATGCTTTTCAGCCCACTCCAGTGCGCTGGCAGAAATCTTCGCGGCGATGGGAACGTAGGTCTGCTGATCGGACAGCCGGAACATGGCCGTCTCTACTGCCACCGGCAACTCGACGACCGGATTGTCGGAGTTCACAGCGTCGGCAAGCTGTTGGTCGCGATCTTCTTTTTGAAGATGCTGAAAATCCCGTGGCGCATAATAACCTTCGCGATAACGCACGTGAGCGTTGGGCGCGTTGACCTTCACGCGAATCGTCCGCCAGCGACCATCGCGCTTCACATCGGCCCCCAGACGATAGCCGATGAGGTAGTAGCCGGTATTGTCCTGCTGAATTTTCGGGAGCGCTTGGCTCAAATCTCCCAAATCGAAGAATGCTTTTCCTCCGGTGTCGGTGGAAAGAGTGGCGAGAGTATCGCGCGAGTCTTCGCGCTGGTCGGTTTGATGAAAGACCGAGGCACCGGTGAACATGGAAGTTCCGGTGGCGGCATTCGTGGTGGTGTCCCCACCGGGCGGCGTGGCGAACAATCCGCGCGAGTCGATCGAATAAATTGAGACGTCGGCGCGATTCGCGGCATCGGTAGCTGCTCGAAGCTGCGTGCGATTTTCTTCGCCGGTCTGAGTGATGCCGCCGGTGAATTCCACCAGGGCTTTTCGCCCAGGGAACGCGCTGAGAACGTTGGCCATGCCTTCTACGGCAGCGAGCTTTTGGTCGGTATTAAAAACGTTAAATTCGGTTTCATCCGGCGTGTAGGCCGCACCGGTATACTCCTGCACGTCGTATTCGCCGTTCTCCGCCGCGGCGTAGAGCGGATTAGAAAGATCGGAAATGCTGGTGGCGGTTAACTGCGCGATGGCTTTATCGAGCGCTGCGTGGTCATTGGTGAAATTCGCGAGCACGACAAGCTTCGAGGAAAAAGCGACGACTGCAACGAGGTCCGCTTTAGTCATCTGCTCTTTCACAAATTTCGCGGCCGCGTCGTGCGCGCGAATCAAGTCGTCCGACTGCATGGACGTTAGATCGAAGAAAAGCACCAGCAGGCGGCGATCGCGCAATTGATCGCTAATCGCGTCGGCCGACGGCGCGTTTGGTCCTTCGTTGTCCACCGGCACGACGATGGGTTTGTCTTCCGCCGCTGCCGCAGACTCAATGCCCTCGATGTCGGAGTAAGAGAAACTGGAAATCTCCTGGCGCTTGCCGTCGTCGGTGACGGTAAATTGATCCGCACGCAATCCCTTGATAGGCTTGCCGGATTTGTCTGTCACTTCAACGTCAATGCGCACCAAATCGGACGAGGCTCTGATCACGGAAGGCACGGTGGGTTTGGGAGCCTGAGGCGAGGCAGGCATGGGTACGGCGATCGGCGCTGGTTGGTTTGTAGGTTGCTGCGCGGGCGGATTGGAAGATTGCTGTGGAGATTGAGCGAAGGCCACACTCGCTAAAAAGATCACTGCCACTAACGGAAACGCGAGTTTTTGAGCGGAGTGTCTCATCAGAAGTTATACCGGATCATAACATCCATGGTTCGCATGGTTCCCGCGCCAGTAACACGTCCGAATGTTGAGGAGCCCAACAGCGTGGCAAGCCCGGAAAAACTCACAGTGTTGGAAAGATTCTGAACTTCCCAACGAACGTCCAGGTGATGGCGCTCTTGCGGACCGAACCGGAAAGATTTCGCCAGAGAAGCGTTCCAATTGAACTTGCAAGGGCCTTCGATGGAGCCGCGGTGTTCATTGCCATATTCCGTGGGAGGCGGAGTAGCGAACGCGGCGGTGTTGAAAAAAGTGAGTGGTCCTCCGCCACAAATGCCCACGTTTGGATTTCCGATTTGATCTGCGCGCAAGGAAAAACTCGCTCCTGTCCCGTTATCGGATGCCGTGCCGCCGAGATAAGCCGTATAGGGATTTCCGGTCTGCCAAGTAATGATGTTTTGCAGCCGCCAATTTCCAAGAACGTGTTCCGCCCAGCCATGATTGCCATAGCGATGGTGTTCGCCAAATGGCAGCTCGTACACCGAGAACATGCGGACCTGATGGCGGACGTCGAATGATGAAAGTCCGCGTTCTGCGGCGAAGTTGCCATCCTGCTGCACCACGATCGGCGTGGTTCCACCGATGGTACTCGCGTTATCGAGCGCTTTTGAAAAGGTGTAGAACCCTTGGATTGAAATACCGTGGGTGAAGCGATGAACCAACCGCACTTGGAGTGCGTTGTAAATTGAGTTCGCTCCGGATTGATCGTAATAGAAGCTATTGGCGTCGGGAATTCGCAAAGAAATTTGTGTGTTCAGCGGGCTGGTGCCCAAAGGAGCGCGATTCGGTGCGCGAAGCAAATCCAAGTTGGTGCCTTTGGTGCCGGTATAGGTGAGGTCCAAGATCCAATTCTGAGTGAATGATGTTTCGGTGCCTAAGGTCCAAATGTCTGCGTATCCATTTTTGTAGAACGGATTTACGCCGCCCTTGTTGGATATGGTGCTGGTCAGGGGAAAACCATTCTGAAGCGTTAGAACTTGCGCGCCAGATGTGATGAGATTTTCCGATGTGGCGAAGGGAGGTTCGTATTCCAGGTATTGTTGCGCCAGAGTATTGTAAATACCTTCGTTGTAGAAAATCGAAAAACCGCCCCGAACAACTGTCTTCGGCTTGATCATTTGTGGCACCCAAGCGAATCCAATGCGAGGTGCCCAGTTGTCGTAATCGCCGTGGATCAGAGCTTGGGGATAGCGGCCGTCAAACATTCCCATGGAACCCGGCGTGACCACATCCACCGCCGTGGCCGTGGAATTCAAATCCAAGTTAGCAATCCGGTCGTATTCATCCACGGGCGGGGTAACCGCCTCGTAGCGAACGCCATACAAGACCGTGAGCTGCTTGCTCACGCGCCAGTCATCCTGCGCGTAGGCAATAAAATCCCAACTGCGCAGATAAGCATTCGGACCGAATTGCACCGTGGTGCTGTAAGGAAGGCCCAGGAGAAAATCTGCGAGTTCGTAGAAGGGCTCGGTTTGAGGATTGGGGGGCACGGGCTGGCCGGTCGAAGTCAATTGCGAAGTCATGACGCCGGTGAAATTGAACAGTCCACGCGGCTGAGGATTGGCGTCGGTGTTGAGTTGGATGCGGCGAACCTCGCCACCGAAAGTCATGGTGTGTTTTCCGCGCACCCACCTCAAATTATCTCCAAATCGGAGCGTCTGGTTGCGAACGAGAGAAGGGAGCGGATCGTTCAAATCGGAAATGCTGCTGAAATTGATCGCCGGTATACCGTAGGTGAGGGGTTCGGTGGATACGCCCGATATTCCCAGATCTGCGGCGACGTCATTCTTGAAAGAGTTATCGCTTAGGATTTGAACGCGACTGCGGCTCCAATTCAATTGCGTGCTTTCCACCAAATGCGAAGTCCAGTTGTGAGAAAGTCCGAGAGTGACTGACTGGCTCAGTGTGGATTGAGTTCCAGCGGTACTCAGGAAATTGCCGAAGGTATTCTGACGCTGCGAATTCAAATTGTAGGCGCCATTCAAACTGAACTTGGAATTGATGGTGTGAAGCAGGTGGAGATTCAAAATGTCATTGTTAATCGGCACAGTAGTTTGCAGCAGATAGTTCTGCACCGTTCCCGGCAGATTCGGCATAGGATAAAAAGCGAGAAGTCCTGCTGCGGCGGAATTGATCGCAGGGATTTGACAGCCATTACCCAGTGGAGTGCGTGGTCCGGTGAAATTTGAAAACGGATTATAGATGGTGACCCCGAGACCGCAGAAATCTCCGCTTCGTTCGGCTGCGGTGGGAACGGTGGAATAAGTGTCCAGCGCGCTGGATTGGATTTCATGCTGGTAGTTGATGAAAAAATATGTGCGGTCGCTGCCGTTGTAAATATGAGGAATCTTCAACGGTCCGCCGAGGTTGCCACCGAAGCGTTCGTCGTAATGGCTGGGCTTGGGCACCTGATTCCCTGTGAGCGAATAGGGCTTGGCATCAAACGCGGAATTTTCGTAGCGATCATAAAAACTGAACCGCACGCGATTTACGGTTTGGCGGTTTAATCTCCCGCGTCCGCCGAACATTCCTCCCGGACCACCGCCTCCGCCACCCGGGCCTCCTCCTGGTCCTCCGGGACCACCTTGACCAAACAGTAGTCCGGCTCCGCGGCCGCCACGACCTCCGGCTCCTCCCTGGTCGCCGGGAGTGCTAGGCACGATACCCCCTGGGCCGCCGAAACCTCCCGGTCCGTTGGATGTGAGACTCTGACCCACGGTTCCTTGCAGCAAGAATGAGTCAGAAGTCGCGTTCGAATTGGCAGCGGCCGGGAGTGAAACTCCTGCCTGCGGTCCCGCGTTGGGAGCCCCGTTCGCTTCTGCGCCCGGTGCGTTCGTGCCTTCACCTGTGAGTTCCGTCTCTTCGAAACCGCCGGCCAGGCCCTCGCGAACCGCATTAGCCGCTCCGGCCGGCAATTGCCCTCGTGCTCCTCTTTGGCCGGGCGCGTTCGCAGAGTTCGCAGATGGGTTCGGGGCGTTAGTTCTGTCGCTCGGAGCATGGGGCTTATTCGAAGGAGTGGCTGGCGCTGCGGACAATTCAGCCAGAGTCGCAACACGCAAGACCACTGGAACTGGTCCGGGCGGAACTATGGGGACTTCGATGACCAAGGATGCTTGCGCGAAGCCGAGCTGGCTTCCCTCCATTCGGTAACGTCCCGCTGCAATTTGGGGAAATTCAAATTTGCCGGATTCGTCAGTCCAGCTAAGCCAAACTTTGTTCGTATCGCTGTTGATCAAACGCACCGTAGCGCCGGGGATGGGGGTACCTTCCGTAGTCCGAACGATTCCAGATACTGTTGACGTCGAAACGGGAGGCTCTTGCGCTGCTAGGCTGGGAGACCCGATTAGCAACCAAAATAGGAAAAGAAGCGAGAGCCCATATTTCTGCAAACGACTCGATTTCGCTCGAGCCGGTGATCTCATAGGTTTCGTCCGCAGCACTGGGCCCTTTTATCCACCGAAAAAGTTGCCTATGGCCACCCTTGGACAGGAGTCGCCACTCGATCCGACACCGTGAACTTCAGACATTGTTTCACGAACTGGCGGTCCTGGCCGACTCCACGAGCACCGAATCGGTGTGTCCGGCCGTTCAGGATATGGAGTCAGCCAGACCATAGAGAAATCACGAACGGGTTGGATGTATAACCAAACTTTTCCGGGCCGCAATTCCATACCTAGCATGATTCACTTTTCAGGGCCTTACAGTTCCAAAAATCCAAGTGGAAAGGAATCGAATTTGAAGGAAAGCTTGTCCTTGCCGTCCGACATAAGGTACAAGCTAACGAATCCGCGAATCCATTGCGAGATTTCGGGTGTTCGAGTGTCACCTTTCACGTCGCGCGCGGTTAAGCATTAGGAGGATCGTTTGATGAAATTACTTCTGCTTGCTATTTTCTTCAGCGTTTTGTTTCGCGCTCCAGGGGTCCAAGCTCAGAAAGAAGTTCCGGTTGTTGTGAAATACCAAGCGACCCTTGAGACCGTGAAGTATGTGTACGGAGTGGCGCCTGCCGTGGCGCGGCTCGGTCCGCATGACATTCTGGAAACAAACACGCTGGATGCGTTCGGCGATGCCATTCAGAAACCGAGCGATACGCTGGCGCTGGTGAAGGGAGACAATCCGCTAACCGGTCCTTTTTTTATCGAGGGTGCGGAACCGGGCGATACCATTGCCGTCGAATTTCTGGATCTAGAAGTGAACTCATCTCAGGGAGTCGGTGCATTCGCTCCGGGTTTCGGCGCTCTCAACTCTACTGACTACACGCCGATGATCCAGCCCGCTCTGCCCGAACGCCTATGGCTTTATCCGATCCGTTCCGCCGATAATACGGCGACTTTCCAAGCGCATGATTCCAATTTTTCGGTGAAAATTCCGTTGCATCCGTTTCTGGGATGTATTGGCGTCGCCCCCGCAAATGGGGAAGCCCGCAGTTCGGTTGTTCCTGCTGAGTTTGGCGGCAACATGGACGCCTCGGAATCAAGCGTGGGGAACATTCTTTACCTGCCTGTCAACGTCCCGGGCGCACTTCTCTACATGGGTGATGGGCATGCCGCGATGGGCGACGGCGAAATCGCCGGCACAGCCATCGAGGTCCCTTTGCGGGTCCATTTGCGCGTGCGGGTCATCAAGGGACGGCGAATCGAATGGCCGCGCTTCGAGAACCAAGACGAGATCATGGCCGTGGGCATCTACCGCCCTCTCGACGATTGTTTGCGTATCGCATTTACACAACTGATCGAGTGGATTCATGAGGATTACGGGCTCTCGGAGCTTGATGCGTACGAGCTGCTCTCGAAAGTGGCGACAATTCATCTGGCCGAAATGGTGGACCCGAATTACGTGGTGATCGCCAAGGTCGACAAAAAATACCTGCCGCCGCACAAAGTGTCGCGCTGAATCCCATGGAGCCCGGACCAGCCGCCGGCTCAGGTTGGTGGACCGATTTCGTTGACAGTCCAGCTCTTGGCCCCTAAAATCGGCTCCACGCGGGCTCGCTTGTTTACGTTTGCTCCCGCCGGAGACCACCATCACCCCGGTAGTAACAAAGCCAAAAGTTGCGATAGTAGACGACGACCACAGTCTGCGCTCGAAGATTGCATCCGCGCTGCGATCGCAATTTGAAGTGTTCGAAGGCGAGGATTTCGAAGCAGCCTACAGGCTACTCCAAGGATCGGAACTGGACGTCCTGCTGCTAGGCCTTCCGCTCGGAGACGGAGGAGTGCGTGACTGCACCGAGCTGCTCGGGCGCCTGGTAGGAAGCGAAATTGACACGCTTGTAATAGTTCTCAGTTCTGACGAAACAAAGGCTACCGCACTGAAAGTAATTGACGCGGGTTCCTACGACTATTTCATTAAACCTATCGACACCGACGTCCTTCGGCATCTTCTTGAGCGCGCTGTTGAAAAATTACACATTCAGCGCGAGAACCGTATTCTCCGTCAGGAGATAAGCCGCAAGAGCACGCATGGCGATCTGATCGGTTCGACCGATGCCATGAGCCATGTGTTCGATTCGATCAAGCGGATGGCCCGAGCAAACACCAACGTGATCATTCGTGGAGAAAGCGGAGTGGGCAAAGAATTGGTGGCCCGGGCGCTACACGAGCAAAGCCCCCGACGCAACAGGGCATTCGTCAGCGTGAACTGTGCCGCGCTTCCAGAGGGTCTAATGGAGGCGGAGCTATTTGGCTATGAGAAGGGCGCCTTTACGGGTGCGGTCGCGGCGAAAGAAGGCAGGGTGGAAACAGCCCACCAAGGCACGCTCTTCCTTGATGAAATTGCAACACTAACGCCCGCGCTCCAAAGCAAGCTCTTGCGCGTGTTGGAGGACCGCTCATTCACTCGATTGGGTGGCAAGAAGTCTATTAAAGTAGATTTTCGGCTGATCAGCGCGACGAATGAAGATTTGGAAGAGATGGTCCAGGAGGAAAGGTTTCGCGAGGATCTCTATTACCGCATACATGTGGTGCCGATTTTTGTGCCGTCACTACGGGAACGGGTGGAAGACATTCCCGTGCTCACCGATTACTTCGTGAGCGTCTACTGTGCTGCCAACGGCTTACCTTTGAAGCGTATTGCTGACGACGCGATGCTGGCGCTTAAGCGCTATCCCTGGCCTGGCAACGTTCGTGAGCTCCAGAACGCAATCCAACGGCTTGTCATCATGACCGACGGCGAAGAAATCTCGGTGAAGGATCTCCCAGGTGAAATCGTACAAGCCTCCGGGCGGGATTCGCGCAACAGGTTCCGGCTTCCCTCGGGCGGAATCAATCTGGACAAAGAAATGGGAGCGTTTGAGCGACGCTGGGTTCAGGAAGCTCTGGAGCAGGCCAAGCAGGTAAAAGCAGATGCCGCGCGCTTATTGGGAGTGGATCGTAACCGGCTCAACTACTTATGCCGGAAGTACAACCTGTAGGTTCGGTTGACTTTTTAAGCGGCCGATTAGAATTTCAACAGATTTGACCAGGGAACTAGCCGAGAAAAGATACTGGACTGTATAACTTCTTTCGATGTAGCATTTTAGCCGGAACTTGTTTCCTGTCGACATTGGAACCAGGGTTGCACATAAGGAATCGTTGTGCAAGCCGCACCTGAAAGCCGGAGGAACGCATGGCAAAGAAACCTTTGAAGAAGGCAAAGAAGCTGGAGCCAACGAAGCCCCTGATTGTGCTACACCCGGGTAATTAGCAAGCTTCGCGCAGAGGCGGTTGTCACCCAGGCCGCATCCAAAGTGGAATAAAAATTATGGCAAAGAAACCTTTGAAGAAGGCAAAGAAGCTGGAACCAACGAAGCCCCTCATCAGGGCCATATGGGCGAGTAAAACCTAAGCGTTTTCGCTTCCCGAGGTGCGCTTGTTGGGCTGCGTTCGCATGGAGAGGTAGTTATTAGGGAACGATTGGGCTACCACCGCAATGATGGTAGCTCTTTTTTTTGGACCGTGTCATCCCACCAGACTGATCCTAGTGGTTTACAGCGCTACTCTCCAGATACCATTCGCTCAGCGAGCACTGCAATCGTGGAGCAGGGCCAATGCTCGGTTTCTATATTGAATTATTCAACGCGAACGCAAAAATTAAACACATTGAATCGTAAGCCACTCTAGGCACTGCTTCCTTCAGCCGATAACTGCTTTCAAATCAAAGTGCGCTCACTCGAGACGTCCAGCCGGCAGTTTGGCGCACGGATTGCAACAGTAACGGCGTAGGCAGCAGGAAAAACAAATACTGCTAAGGAGATTTAAGAACATGGCAAAAGCAAAGCCGATTAAAAAGGGAAAGAAACTGGGATCTGTGAAGCCGCTCAACAAGCCTTAATGTGGTCAGGTTTCAATCTTTAACGGCCGGGCTTCGGCCCGCCACGAGTCAGCAGTTGCAGTACCAAAGGGCCGCCGTCCCAGGAACGGCGGCCCTTTTTTTTGTGGGGCCGAGGACATTGGGCTGCCGAACAAACTGATATCCCTTACCAAAATTGCGAACGCACCCATCGCCAAGTCCCACGCCCGAACTGCCAGGCCAGAGAATGTTTGGACCCCAAAATCTTAGCTTTTCCGGTCATACCTTCCAGCAGGGTACCGTCAGGGTTTGGAATTTCCATTTCCACTGCAAGGTAGTTGGTCAAATTTTGACCCAGCCGCTCGAGCTTTTGGATCTGTGCGATCGGATGGTCCAGCGCCGCGGCCGGGGATAACTTATCAATGTGACCCCAGTAGGTGTGGAACGGAAACGGAAGGACCTTCACTTCCGCCGGTGCGCCCACGTAAACGTCCTGGATATCGCGATCCTGAACGAGGATACGCGCTTTCATGGATCTTCGATCGACAAGGTGGGCAAACTCATCCCCGGCCAAGAGATTCTGGCCGGTTTCCTGGTCCACATTCGGTGTGACAACGATGCCGTCGATGGGTGCCCGAATTTCGAGTTGTTGCGCTCGTTTTTGTCCTACGAGCAGCTCTTGTGCTAGCCGTTTGCGATCACGCACCGCTTGGGCTGTTTGACCGAGGTCCGAGCGATCCTGATTATTGCGGAGGTTGCTGCTTGCGAGCGCCAACTGCTGCTCGAGCGACTGGATATCGGCATGTATTTGGGGGTTCTCCAAGACGGCCAACAGTTGTCCCGCCTTCACTTTATCGCCCTCATGCACCAGGACCTTTTGAATTCTGCCGTCCACTAGCGCTCGAACCCGTGCATCCTTTTCGGGCTCCAGCACCAGATCGGTAGTGACTTTTGACCAAAGAGGCGGCAGTAGAAACAGGAGAATCAATCCGAGCGCCCAAGCCTGCTGTGTGCGTGTTATTTTCCAAGCCATATATTTCTCCTTCTTGTCGCGTATCCACGCCCGGACCACCGGCAACGCCTTTCGTATACTGCTTCTTGAAATGAAAAACACGACGCCAGCGGTTGCCAGGTACCCCCAGGCGTCGCCCATTTTGCTCACTAGGACGTTTTTGACAAACGAAAGCACAAGGATTAGAAGCGACGTGCTATAGATCACAGCTGCGATTCCGAACAAGAAGCAAATACGGCGCTCACGCTTGCTAGAGGGGGGCAGGTCCATGTCGTGGCGAAAGATATATTTTTGGACCCAGGCTCGCAGGAAATCGAAGGATTCTTCGCGCAAGTTGTCAATTTTTAGGAATTGCGAGAGTGCATAGTAGCCGTCGGCCTTGATTAGCGGATTTAGGTTTATGACGGCGCCCTGAATGCCGCTCATCAGCATCGTCTTGTAAAAGAAGTCATTGCTCAGCGAACCTGGCGCCGTGAAATGCCAAACCAGCGCGGCCAGGGCACAGATCACCAGCTCAATCCAAATGCCTGCGAAGATAACCCACTGCCGAGCAGTACCCGTTTGGAATAGAAGGATGTCAGTGGTATCGGTGTAAAACGCGGGAGTGAAATAGATGAGCAAAAAGCCCATTTGATGAACCTCACCACCATAATGTTTGCAAGTGAGCCCGTGGCCAAATTCGTGAATTGAGCTTAAGCCAAATATCAGGACCCAAAAGATCCAGATGTCGTACGCGCTTTTATCCGCAAAATTATATAGGGCCGACGTGTCCTGCTGGACACGCGTCCAATCTCCGGCAAGCAGATAAAGCGCTACTACAAATAGGAACAAAGAGAAAATGACAAAACCTTTGGTAAACATCCAGCTGAGATAGCGATCCAGTGTGGAGAGGGTCTTGTCAGGATCCCAGGCCTTAAAGCTAATGTAGAGCATGCTGGATTGATCGAGGCGGCCCTTTCGCTCGTCGCGAATTCGCTCGAGAACAGCTAAATTTTTCTCGCCGATCGATTGTTCCCACATGTCGGCTTCAATCGAGTCGAAAAATTCCAGCACGTCAGCTTCGGTCATTTGCGATTCCGGATCCTTCTCGCACATCTCCTGGGCGACTTCGGCAGCCGTACGCGTTCCGTCGCACAGAGACAGCAGTTGATACTCGGTGCTGCCATAGCGATTATAGGAATTAGTCTCGCGGTTTTTGATGACGTAGCTGACTTCGCCGGCCACGGTTTGTTCGCTGATACGCAGGTCGGTGCGAAGCTTGGGGCGTTTGAGTCCTTTTGCTAGAACGCTGGAAACTTGAAGGCTGGTAGGGCCGAAACGCATCTGCGAAATCCTCTAAGGCTTCGACCGCGAAGTTCCAGGCCAGCCAACTCTCACGGCCATTCCGGGGCGCAGATTCTCGAGTCCGGGACCGGTAAGTTGAGCCACCACATTGTAACTATCGCTGGAAGGGTCCACTGTCGGACTGACCTTCAGGACCTTCGCATTCAGCGGACGATTCGACCCATCCAAAAGGACCAAGCTCACGGGCGCGCCAGCCGCCGGACGGGGTCCGGCCAATTCAGAGACTTGAAATTGGACTTGAAGCGGATAAAGCTGGCTAATGCGAAAACATTTATCGCCCTTCGCAATGGCTTGGCCTTCTCGAACGTAACGGCGGACCACTACTCCGGAAAACGGCGCGCGCAAAACGGTTTGATCGATTTCAATTTCAAGACGATGAATTTCCGCTTTGCCGCTTTCGACCAGGGCTTCATAACCGTGCATATCGTACTCCGCGCCTTTGGCCTCAAACTCGGCCTGTTCAAGATCAGCCTCGCTGGATAATCCCGCTTCTCGTAATTGTTGCTGTCGGCGGTAGGCGGCGCCTTTAGCTTTCAATTCGGCTGCTTTGTATTGCAGGTTGTTTTCGGTGACCTTCAGATCGTCGCGGGCTTTGATGAGTTCTTGTTGCAAAGTTCGGTCGTCCAAGTGGCCCAGGATGTCGCCCGTGTTTACAACGTTGCCTTCATCTTTCAACACCGAGATCACCACGCCATCGCGTTGCGATGAGAGATCTACTTGATGTTCCACTGTGAGGATGCTCAGGATATCACCAGGTTCGGAGGGCCTTGGAGCTCCCGTATTTGCAGGCGGCTGGGGAGGAGCTGAGTTCGCCGGCGTTTCCGGCGTAACCTTGGCATTTGACGCTACGGAAGATTTGTCGCAACCATTTCCGCCAAAAGTAATCGTTGCGATCAAGATGAGCAAAACGCGTTTCATAAGGGCTATTTCCTCTTGGCTACGGCAACCAGGCCCAGGCCTTTTGCCAAATCCATCGGAACGGCGAACGCAAAATAGCGTAGCCTATGGGGTACCATCCACTACCGAACCATCCGCCATGTGACTGGATTCTCGCCCTTCCCACCATTCCATCACGTGCATTTCCTCCCGTATTTTCGAATATAGCACGCACCAGAAAATACTGGTCTCCGGAGTCCGTATGCGTCTGGGCGCCGAGCCGCTCCACGTTTCCTTTGAATGTTATGGTCGGAAAGGCGTTCAACTTCAGGGCCATGTTTTCTCCCGGCCGCACGAGGGCAAGGTCTGTCTCCGGAACGCTCATTTCCGCAGCCATGCGGTCTTGAGCGACTATCTCGGAAAAGGGATCACCCGCTTTTAGCATCGTTCCGGTTTTTTCTTCCACTTTCGGTGTGACCACCATGCCGCTAATCGGTGAAGTCAATCGCGCTTCATTCACGCGTTGTTGCTCCAGCGTCACTTCCGCGGAATACAGTTCGTTGCGAATTTGCGCTTGCCCCGCGGCGGAGGGATCGTTCCGAAATTCAGCTTCGGCCAATTCGCGGCGCGCCTGAGACAAGGCGGCTTGCGCTTCCGCCAATTTCACACGATCCTCGCTGTCGTCCAGCTGCGCCAGTACTTGGCCGGGTTTTACCGGGTCGCCCTCGCGTACGAAGACCTGCTTTACGGTGCCGCCTTCCATCGCGCTGACAACACGCCGGTCGGCTGGGACTACGGTTGCGTCGGTGCCCACGCGCATAGGCCAAGGGATGAGTATCAGAAGGGCTGCCACGATGCCGGCACGTTGGGCATATTGCACGATCCGGCTTCTGGGCATAGCCGCGATCAATTTTTTCTTTCTCTGCGCGAAAGGCTGGAAGATGTTCGCCAGCGGCACTTGTTGGTACAGCTGTGCGTTGCGAATGGCTACGGTGGTCTGGCTGGCGAGAATGGCAAGCGTCTCTAAATTGCTTTCCGAAAGAAAATCTGGCTCATTGCTAAGCAGAATCATGGCCCCGAGTGTTCCCTGGTCGTCGCGGAGGGGCAGACCGTAGAAACCCTTATGCCCATGCTCTTCGAGAAACGAGACAACCTGCGCCCGCGTTTCATCGGGGTCAACTTGCCAGCCATCTTCGTGCAAATTTGCTGAAACCGGGTTTTCCTGCTCGGCCACCCACTCCATGCGCTCGCGCAGGTCGCTCATTTCCCGGGTCTTGGGGACTTCAGTTTCGCCTGACACGGCACCCAGGATGAAGCGTCTGCGGTCGTAGAATCCAATCACACAGCTTTCAAAGGGAACTACGTTGGAGGACTGCGCGACCACGGTGGTTAATACGTGATCGAGATCCAGGGTAGAAGTAATTTCCTGTGAAATCTTCAAAAGGGCGTCAAGGGCGTGAACTTTACGCTCCGATTCGAGCAGGTTGGCGTTATGCAGCGCTACGGCCGCCTGCTCGCTGATACTGGAGAGGAAGAACAGATCATCTTCGTTAAACAGCGTGCCGTCGGACTTATTGATTATTTCAACGACGCCGAGAACTTCGTCGTCCTTGCGAAGCGGCGCGCCCATCCAGGACTGAATTTCGAAATCGCCTCCTGCTTTAATGCGCTCGGCGAGCGCAGGTTCCTCACTGGGATCCTCCAGCAATTTGGGATTGGCCTGTTGTGCGATGTCGGCGAGAAGGCCTTCATTCAAAGGTGCGGTAGCGTCCTCTTCGATGGTGGGATCTTCTCCGATTTGTTTCGCAAGCGTAAGTTGTTGTCCGTCCGGTGAGGCCAGCCATAGGTTGCAGGCTCCGGCTCCGAGGATGTCGCGAATCTTACCGGCGACGATGGGGAGGAGTTCTTCCAGTTCCAGGGTCGATGTGAATGTGCGACCCAAATCGTACAGAGCGGTGAGGCGTTCGAGGGTGGAGAGCTGTGCGTGGCGCTCGGCTTCAATCGCGTCCAAATTCGTTAAAGCACCGCCAGCCAGGCGGCAGGCCTCTTCCAGAAAATGCGCGTCTTCGGCGGTGAACTCTCCGGCGCGCTTATTCAGAACTTCTACTACGCCTTCCGGTCTTAGGGCTCCGGGCAAGGAAGCATAAAGCGCCGATTTCACGCGCGTACGGCTAAATTCATCGAGGTGCTCGAGATCCTCTACCGAGATTTCACGGGCTGGCAAACGTCGAGTGGCGGCCGATTGATATAGTATTCCCAGCATCCCTCCGCTCGCTGGCAAGTCTCTCGGATGAAGGCGTTCGCCGGGTTCGATCCAGCGCATGCGGCATAGCAATTCTTCTCCCGTTTGATTCGCGATCCAAACGAGCACGGCGCGCGCCCCGAGTGTGGTACCCACTCGAGCGGCAAATGTCTTGAGCAAGGTGTCTTGATCGCGACACGCCAGCGACACGCTCGCGAGCTCAAAAAGAGCGGAAGATGTTTCCATTACTCTCCCAGGGGGAAGGGAATGCTTAAAACTCTGGCATCGCGCGAACACCGTGCCCGCAATGCAGAGAGTAGTGAGGCAGCCTAACAAAAGCAATAGATAGGCGTCAAGGAAGGGTATCGTGTGGGCACGCTAAATGCGACCGATTCGCTCGGATAAGAGATGAGGATAAAAAGCGGGACTGATTGGCAGAATCAGTCCCGCACTGTCTCATACGGCCAGTCCTTAGAAGTGGAAACCGACGGTGCCGGTAATGGCTCGGGGCGTAACATAGTGTGTGCCGCTGAACGTTGAGAGAAAGTTGTACAGGGCGTAGTTGTTGGTCAGATTGATCACTTCCACGCGAGCACTCCACTTGTAACGATCCCCGTGGAAGATATTGTCGTGGCCCACAGCGAGATCAAACAAATTGCGCTGTTGGATACGCGGCGGGTTGAGGTCGTCGTTTTCTTTGTTCGGCGCAGGAACCTTTATGAGCGACGAACCAAAGGATGAAGCGGGGCAGACGCCGACTGTGCCATTAGAACTTAAGGGTGTGCCGGTTGGATTTGCCGCGCTGGGTGGTGTAGCGTGCACGCCGTTACAAGTGAAGCCGGCCTCGAACTCCTGATCTGCGGAAAGAGGCACGCTTCCCACGTTGGCGGCGATCAAACTTACGTTCGGCACTCCTCCTAGGAGGATAGAGCCTGGGCAATCGTTCGACGATAGAACTCCGTAGCAGGGAGTCGCGCCGGCTACGAGACCACTGTCATACCGCCAGTTGAAGGACACCCAAGGGTATTTCTTCCAAGGCTGATATTGTAAGTGGGTTGTCTCATTGTAATGCTCGTCGTGGTCGATGCGAAAAACACCTGTTGGCGCGGAGGGATTTGCTCCCGCTCCAGAGACCTGCGGAGTGAAGAACCGTGCGGCCACGCTAGACATCACAATGAAAGCTGTCAACCCGTGGTAATTCGGAACGGACCCGCGGATCGCGAATCCAGGGATCTTGGACCGGTCCCACTCGATCGGAAACGTGATCGGAGTGTTACCGAGAACACTGAAATCGTAGGCGTTATGGGTGTACTTCCAGATATATTCGCCGTCGAGCACAAAATACTTGCCGAAGGCTTGTTGCAAGCCAGCATGGAATTCATTGCGAAACCCGGGAGCCAATGGCGTTAGCGCATTCGATGAACACAATAGCAGGGGATTGAGAATTGGCGACTGGCATCCGATGCTGGAAAGCACCAGATTTTCGTTAAAGGGAGTTTCGAGAGTTCGCGCATAGGAAACGCGGAGAACAGTGCTGGTCGGTTTGATGTTGTAAGCAATGCCCAAGCGGGGCTCTGCTTGCCCAGCGGTGGTCAAACCGTTGTACTTGTCGCCGCGGATACCCAAATTGAACGACCAGTTCTTCCAAGTGATGGTGTCCTGGACGTAAATCGCCAGCTCCTTGACGTCTGTGTGCAGAGGAAAGGATGTAGCGGTGTTGAATAGCGTTCCTCCCCGCGTCAGGTCGAATGGAAGTAAAGCTGAGTTGAACAGAGGGTACAGGGATGGGCTTAAAAAACCATTGAGTGGATTGCCGGGGGCATTGGGATTGGATGCCACATTCTGCTGGAGTCCCGCTCCTGCACACTGGCTGGTACTTGTAAATCCCTGCACCGGAGCAAAAGGATAAAAAGCTTCGGTTAAAGGATTCGTATTGGGACCGAGGCACGGTGCGTTGAAGGTTGGATCGACGATGCCCAGGCTGTCGTTCTCAGTGAGAAACGTCTGCTCGTACATGATTCCTGCTTTCACATTGTGAATGCCATGCACGTAAGAAATTTCCGAATGAATGCCGGCATTCGTTAGGGTGCGATCCTGGGCCACGGTCTCCCTCTGAAGGCTGAACGGTCCGAGGTCGGCGAAGGGATTGTCGCTAGGATAGTAGTTGTAAGCATCACGGCGAACAAAGGCTCCGAGTGTCAAAACTGTATTGGAGCTGACCAGGTGGGTCCAGCTCGGCGCGATGTTAAAGGTACCGATCTTCGAGCGCTGATCCTGCGGGCCAACGGGCACGCCATTAGGACCAATGCCCGCATCCGGAACGACTACACCAAACCAAGGGGAGGCAAATTGTGCGTCGAAAGAGTTCGGCGTTTGAAACCAGGATCGCGTGTATAGGCCATTCAAGTGAATCGAGTCTGCGCTCGAGATCTGATAATCCACACGATCGAATATGTTTTCCTGATTCCCTCTGTCGTGCATCACGCTATTTTCCGGAGGATCCAAGAATCGGCCGCTATTCAATCCATTTGCGGAGATGAAATTCCCCCATTTCTGGCCACCATATGCAAGATCAAAACCGCCGTTGGTTGAGCCGAATGCGCCGTAGGAGGCGGTGACACTGCCGTGAGGTGTAGTTACGCCTAAGCCGGAGCGCGTGGTAGCCACAATCACGACACTCGTCTTGTCGCCAAATTCCGCCGGTGGTGCGCCGGAGATAACTTCGAGCGACTGAACGGCATCGACAGGGAGCTGGTTCGAAAAGACTTTGCTCTGCTGATCGGTGATAGGCTGGCCGTCAACGGAAAACGAATTCTCGGCGTGATCGCCAAGTCCGTGGAAAAGGCCGTTTGAGTCGGCTGCGATACCAGGAGTCGTCAGCGTGACCAGCGAACTGAGGGATGAAGATTGACTTTCCAAAGGCAGCTTCTCGAATAACGCACGGTCGACATCCGTGTGAAAGGTTGAATCATTCTCCAAGAGGTCGCCGCCGCCCTCGACAGTGATAGAGCTGGAGCCTCCCTCGACTTTCAAGGCAATGGCAACGGTTACCGGGACCGAAGACCGAACCTCTACATCTTCGGCATAGGTCGCGAATCCTTTTGCAGTCACGGAAAGGTGGTAAGGATTAAATGGCACGTTCGGGAAATTGAAATTGCCCGAGCTATCGGTAGAAGTGGACCGTTCATATCCGCTAACCGGATTATGAATCGTAACATTCGCATTGGGTACAACGCCGCCCGAGGGGTCGGTGATCGTACCGGAAATTGACGCGGACTGCGCCTGTACGCCGCGCGCAGCGAAGAAAATTAAAACGCACAATACCGTTGCTGGAAAAGACAGTTTCCTACAATCCATTCGAGTCTCCCTAAGCCCACAGGGGGCTGGTCCAATCGTTGGGTGGGGCTAACGCGGAACTCATCGCTCGCGAACGAGCTGAAATGAGAAATCCACGTGCCGGGTTTTTTCTAGGGATGGATTACGACTGAACCGGGGGAGCGCGAGGAGAAGTCTGATGAAAAACAGGTTCGGTGTGCGGGTCGATTGCCTTCGATGGATTCAGGCGCGCGACAGCTTGCGGAATAGGCAGCGCTGTACCATGTGAGAGGTCAACAGTTACGGAATGGGCAAAATGACAGACGCGGCAGTGCTGATCTTCGAATTGGCTGTGCCAGTGACCGGCGGCCTGAAACGCGAACGACAATACGAATGCGGCCACCACGATGGCCACGATCCGGTACGCCGCTCGCCGATGCCTGAACAACCTAACACCCCCACACCACACCGATGTTACTTAGACGCAGCTTCCAGCACAATCGTGACTATAATTTTTGCTGCACATTAGCCAACCGTTGGATTTCACACCTGCAACACGTCCCCCTGCCGGGCTACCATCTTATACAGAACTGGGCTCACGATCCGGCCCAGCAATAGACGCGAAATAAGTCCCGCGACGATGACAATTGCAAATGGCTTCTGGGAATCGGAACCGATACCAGTGGAAAGCGCTGCGGGAAGCAAGCCAAGACAGGCCACCAACGCCGTCATCATGATTGGCCTGAAGCGCACAAGCGACGCCTGAAAAGTGGCCCGCTCGATGTCCTGACCTTCCAGCCGAAGCTTGTTGATATAAGAAACGTCGATCACAGCGGTCTCCACCGAAACTCCCATCAGCACCAAGAGGCCAAGAATCGAGGAGACACTGAAAGGAGTGTGCGTGAGTTTCAAGGCAAGCAGCGCGCCCACGGGCTCAGTCATTACGACGCTAAGAACGACGGTGACAGGAAACTTCACGTTGCCGTAGAGAAAGAACAGAATCGCGAAAATCAGCAGCACGGTGAGCGGCCCGACCACCCGCACCTGACCCATCGCGGCGATAAACTCGCTATACTCCCCACCCCAGCTCATGCGGTAACCAGTCGGCAAAGATTTTTGAATGTCGGCGATAGAACGCTGGCCGTCTCGCACCGCACTCGCCAGATCACGTCCTTCGATGCTGTACTGCACGCCGATATAGCGCGAATTATTCTCGCGATAGATGAAGGAGGCGCCGTTGGCTTCGCGGATATCGGAGAGCTCGCTAAGCGGTATCTGCTGGCCTGCAGGAGTGCCAACCAACAAATTGCCAATTTGCTGCGCGTTTTCGCGGAATTCGGGTTTCATGCGCACAACAAGATCAAATAATTTTTCGCCTTGAATCACTTGGGTGGCGGCTTGGCCTCCGACGGCGGCTTGTACAACGGCTTCAACGTCGGCGACATTGATCCCGTAGCGCGCAATTTTATCGCGATCCACTTGTACCAGCAGGCTAGGCTGGCCCAATTCGCGTACCACGGTCAGCTCGGTAAACCCAGGAACCTGCGAAAGTCTGCGCTTTATTTCCAGTGCTTGGTCTTGCAGCACATTCAAATCAGATCCGTAAACTTTCACGGCCAGGGCGCTTTTCAGTCCGGTGAGCGCTTCATCCACAGCATCTTCGGCCGGCTGCGTGTAATTGAAAATGATTCCGGGATACGCGTCGAGCTGTTTTTGAAGATCTTCAATCAGCTCAGGCTTGTTGTGAATTTTTCCGGTCTTCCATATAGCGTTTTTGTATGGCTTCAAGCCAACGTAAAACTCGCAATTGAAAAATCCGGTGGGGTCGGTGCCGTCGTCGGGCCTGCCAAGCTCGGAACCAACTTCCGTGACTTGTGGGTATTTGGCGAGAATGTCGCGAATCTGCGGCGCAATCTTGGCGGCTTCTTCATACGAAATCGTGTAAGGCATCGTGGCGCGAACCCAGAGGGCGCCTTCATCGAGATGCGGCATGAACTCGCCACCGATAAACGGAATTAGTAGAAGGCTGGCGGCGAAAATAATGGTCGCCAAAAGCATGGTCAGCCAAGGGCGATCGAGGCACCAGCGAAGTTCCGAGGCATACTCCCGCTTAATCCATTCGAATGGCCTGTTTCTCGGTTCTCGCACACCTTTTTTAAACCAGTAAGAGCACATCACCGGAACGAATGTGAGTGTGAGTATTAGAGCTCCGACCAAGGCGATCGACATGGTGTCGGCCATGGGATGGAAGAGCTTTCCGGACGGGCCGCTGAGCGCGTAGATCGGAATGTAACCAGCGATGATGATGGCCACGGAATAGAAGATCGGCCGGTCCACATCCTTGGCTGCTGAAAGGATTACTTCCTGCAGATCGTATGGCTGTCCCTCGCGCAGACCGAGCTCACGATAAATATTTTCGACCATGACCAGAGTGCCGTCGATGATGATGCCAAAGTCGATTGCGCCGATGGAAAGAAGGTTGGCGGCCACTCCTTGCGCGTGCAGAAAGATAAACGAAAACAGTAGCGCCAGCGGAATGGTGAGAGCGACGATCACGGCAGCGCGCACGCTCACTAGGAAGAACATCAGCACGATCAGGACGAGAGTCATGCCCAGCAGTAGGTTGTTCTCTACGGTGGAGATCGTCAGCTGCACCAGGTCGCTGCGGTCGTAATAGGGCCGCACTTTTACGTCCGGCGGAAGGATGTGCTCGTTGAGCTCCTTGGTTTTTTCTTCAACACCTTTCAAGACGGTTTGAGTCTGCTCGCCGCGCAGAATCATAATGACGCCTTCGACCGCGTCATCATTTTTGTTGAAACCAAACTGGCCGAGACGCGGAGCGTGTCCGATGGCTACCTCTCCAACATCGCGCACATGAACCGGCACGCCGTTCTGCGTTCCAATAATTACGCTACCGATATCCGCTTCGTCGCGGATTAGCCCGAGGCCGCGAACGTAGTAAAACTGGCCGCCTTGGGAATAGAAGCCACCGCCGGTGTTTGCGTTGTTTACGCTGAGTTGCTGGATTACGGTGGGAACCGTAATGTGATAGCCGTAGAGCCGAGCGGGATCCAACAGCACTTGGTACTGCATTACCGTGCCGCCAAATCCGGAATCGTCAGCGACGCCGCGCACTTGTTTGTATTCGCGCTCGATCACCCAATCTTCGAAAGTCTTCAGTTCTTGAGGCGAGCGGTCAGGGCTTTCCAGCACATAGCGATAGACAAGGCCCGAGGGACTGGAGAGGGGAGCAAGCGTGGGCTGTACGCCAGTCGGAAAGTTAACCTCGCTAAGCCGCTGGAAAACGACTTGGCGAGCAAAATAATCGTCTGTGTCTTCGTCGAAAGTGAGAATTACATCGGACAGCCCATACAGCGATATGGAGCGCTGGATGACCATCTTCGGCACGCCGTTCATTTCCACTTCGGTTGGAAGTGTGACCAGCCGTTCGATTTCCTCTGCTGCGTGACCGGGCCACTGCGTGATGATTTCAACCATGGGCGGCGACAAATCCGGATAGGCATCCACCGGCATGCGCTTGAATGAAATTGCCCCGGCCACGGTGATGAACGCCACGAACATGAGGACAAGGAATCTCTGTTTTAGCGCGAATTGGACGATTCGATTGATCATTTAGATTGCAAGCTTAGTGCTGGAAAGAATTGGCGAACTGTAGAAAGAGGCTTCCGTTGCCAACCACTCTGTCGCCGGGTGAAAGGCCTTTCAGAATTTGTGTTTCCCCATTCTCGCTCGGCCCAATTTCTACCTGCCGACGGCCGAACTGATTGGAGCTGGTGGCCACATAAACAAAGGGCTGATTTTCGTCGTCGCGGAGGACTGCAGAATCCGGCACGGCAATTGCGTTCGGAATAACGCCGGCCGTGATGGTTGCGACGCAGTACATATCCTTCTTTAATTTTCCGCTGGGATTATCGACGACGATGCGCGCCTGCAGAGTCCGAGTGGTGGGGTCCAGCGCTGGGGAAATAAAAGAAATCTTGCCGGAAAATTTATCCGGATAGGAATCGGTGGTGACTACCGCGGTGTCGCCGTTCTTCACGTAGGCCAAATCACCCTGGTAAATATTCGCTAGTACCCAGACAGTGCTCATGTCCGAAATGGTGAATGCCTGGGTGGTGCCAGTCTGCAGCACCTGTCCAGGAGAAACGAGCCGTTCCACAATTTCTCCGCCGATAGGAGCGAGCAAAGGAATCTGAGCAGAGATGGGAGATTTCTCCAGGTCTTCCGGTTTCGGTATGCCCAGAATTTTCATCCCCTCTTCAGCCGCGCTTAGGTCTGCCTGCGCTTGTATACGATCGGACTCCGCTTGGAGCAGATCGCGGTCGGCGATGGCGTGATGGGCGAAAAGATCCTGGGCGCGCTGGTAATTTTTATCTGCCACCCGGTAGGTATCCCGCGCTTTCAAATACGAAGCCAGCAGCAGCGAATAGTCCGGGCTGCTTACTTCCAAAAGAGGCTGCCCGCGTTTGACGCGATCTCCTGGAACCACGAGGATTTTGCTGACCGGCCCTCCAACTTGTGTAATCACTGGCGTGGTGCTGAATGCGTTGTAAGCGACGGCTCCAGTTAGCCGCAGCGTACGCGTGATTTTGGAGGGTTGCACGGTCACAACTTGCACGTGCGACATTTGATCCTGAGGAATGGTGAAGAGCCCAGCTGTTTCCGTCTTCGACTCATTCGAAGAGAACGAGGTCATCTGATTCGCGCCTCGTTCCGAGCTGCAGCCTGCGACCAAAATCGCGACTGTTAGGGCTAATCCAAGGTGTACTGCGTGTTTTATGGTTGGTGAATTTTTCATGGCAAATTTCTAACTCCCACAGCTTCGCGGAGCTGCTCGACAGCCGTGAGATAAGCGGCCAGGGACTGGCGATAGGCTAGTTCCGTAGCGCGGTAGCTGCGTTCGGCATCGAGATAGTCCAGTAGGCTTGCGGCGCCACGTTTGTAGGAGTACTCGCTGATGTCGCGCGATTGCTTCGCGGCATCGAGATAGCCGGAGCGATAGAGCGTGACCACCTGGTCGTTATCGCGAACCGCCTCGTAGGCATTCAGGACGTCGCTCATCACTTGATCGTTCGCCGCGAGCTCCAGCTCCTGGGCCTGATTGATAGCAAAATTCGTTCGCGCGATTTCGCCCTGGTTGCGATTGAAGATCGGAATCTGGAAGCTGCCGAAAAACGAACCGGTGTTCGTGTCGCTGACATGGTCGTAGTTGAACGTGCCGGTGACGTCCACTTTTCCGTTGGCCTTCGCCAGTTCGTACTGACTCTTCGCTGCAATCACGCCTTGTTGCGCCGCGCGAAGATCTGCCCGGCTCTGCAGAGCCTTCACCTGCAGGTCCTCCAGTTTAATGGTGACCGGCAGGTAGTCGAAATCGGCTGAGACGTCGAAGTCCGGTCCGACGGTGTGGTATCCGAGGAGTTGCCGGAGTCCGACAAGCGCTTGAATCTTGGCGAGCTGGGCCTGCGAGACGTCGCTCTGGAACTGCAACAATTGGAGCTTGATCTTCAGATAGTCGCCTTCGCTGATGTCGCCAGCCTTGTAGCGCGCGAGGCTGATGTCCACGGTGTTCTGGAAGCTCTTCATATCCTCGATGGCCAGATCGAGCGTGGATTCAGCCAGCTGAACGCTAAAGAATTGTGAAGCTACATTGAAGGTGAGTGTGCGCTCGTTATCGGCAACGGTCGATTTCGTCTGTGCGGTCGTGTCCTGGGCTGCTTGCAAGCGGTGCTGACGCTTCTTCCCACGTTCAAACAAGTACGAAACGCCCAGGTCAAACTGCACGACGTTGTCGATGTAGGTGGCCGTAAAGTTTTCGGGCTGAAAGATCGGCAGGAATTGAGCGTCCGCCGTGAACACCGGATTTGGCCGCAGGTTTGCCGTAATCTCTTGCGCTTGATTTTGCTGGATGGCGGTCTGCGCGGCCTTCAAATTGTGATTGTTTTGAAGCGCGAGTTGGATAGCTTCGTCCAGTGTGAGGCGTACCGCGCCGTGAGACTGTACCGATGGCGCCTGTATCTTGGGTGCCGGCGCGGCAGCGGGCTGCGGTGGCGGATTTTGCGCATTACTGTTCCGCGGCCGAATAAGGGAACAGAAACACAGCAATAACGTGAGCATCGCGAGTCGCACACGTTTTACACGCATAATTTTTAACCTTTGCTAAAACGATAGAGTGTGGATCGGAGCGCGGACAGCGCTGAACTGGAGAGGCCTAACTAAACAGTGGGAGGCGCCCGTGCGGGAAGACGAGGTGATAACAGACTTGGTTCAACAGCAGGTTCCAGAGGGTCAGGCTGAGATCCTAATTGCGCGAGCGCTAGGGTGCGGTCGCTGGCGAGCGGCCGCTCCATAGGCTGATGGTTTACATGACAAATGGAACAATTCGCTTCAGAGGAATTCGCGTGGTGATGCCAAACGCTTCCAAGCGTAATCGTGAGGAATAGCAGCGCGATTAGCGGCACAGGAATCAGCAAACACCGCGTAGTCTTGTGATTGAGCATTATCAAGGACTAAAACTAGCCTTCCTACTAATCATATAGCAGATGGCGGCAGATACGAATGGGTTGTGCCTGGCAGGTACCACTTTCAGCCGGCAGTTTAGTTCGTATGTTCCAGGGCTTTTTCCACCATTGCCACGCACTTTTCCACGCGTTTGCGCAACGGGCCGTCGATCTCCTGCTGACGCTGACGCAACGTAAATGTCTCGTCGGCGATGTTTAACGCGGCGAGCACGGCTACTTTCAGGGAATCTACCATGCGCGTTTCTTCGGCGATGGAACGCATCTTGGAGTCGACGTAGGCCGCTAGATCTTTAAAGTATTGTTCATTACCTTCCGCGTTGACGTTATAGATTTGGTCATAGATTTCTATTTTCACTTTTGTGCTCCCGGCTGAGCTTCCGCCATTGTCGGCCATCGGTCATCCGCGCGCAAATGATATTGATGCGAAATAGGCGATCTCGGTCAGGCTTGGCGGCCCAACGATTTCCCGTGCTAGCTTGCGCGCAAGGTGGCGCCGAGTTCTTTTTCAAGAGCAGTCACAATACGCGAACTGAATTCGGCAAGCTGTGACTCCCTGAGCGTTCCTTGCGAGCTTTGGAATTTCACCCCAATCATCAGGGAATATTTTCCGGGCGGGATCTGCCCGCCTCGAAAGAGGTCAGCAGCTTCAATTAATTGAATCTCGGCGATAGCGAGCGCTCGGATCGTTCGTTCCACTTGCGCAAATGTGACGCCATCGGCTAACAGCAACGAAAAATCTCTTTCGACGGCAGGGTAACGCGGCCAAGGCACGAAGTGTAGCGCGGCGCGCGTGAATTCGATAGCGGTGTAGAGCGGTTCGAGTTTCAGCTCTGCTATATATACGTCCTGCCGCAACTTCATTTGCTCCGCGATGCGGTGGGCAAGTTGACCGGCGACGCCTAGTTGTTCGCCTTTGTTCTTTGCAGAAAAATGAGCTGAACGTGCAGCCGACAGCCAAGGCGGTCCCCCGGCTTGCCATTCCAATCCGCCCGCTAGTGCTCCAATTTGATCGAGGGCGCCTTTCAGATCCGCGAAGCTGAATTCTCGTGCTGTTCCATAAATTGTTTTCTCGCGAGCCAAACCGGTCGCGCCTAGAGTGAGAACGGCTGTTTCAACGGGCGCCCCATCTCGCAATTCGTACTTCTTGCCAATTTCAAAGAGCCGCACATCGCGGTTTCCGTGATTCAAGTTCCATTCGACAGCGCGAACCATGCTGACAGTTCCGCTGGAACGCATAATCGATGCATCTTCGGCGAGAGGATTGCCAATCACGGCAGACTGAATCCCTTCCTCGCGAAATAGAGCATCGCGTTGTGTATCGACGATCGGGATCTCGACAATTTCGTGATAGCCGAGCCCGATGGCGCGTTCCACCAAGCGGTCTTGCGCCTCTGCGTGCGGCAAACGACGCGCCGGCTTTTTGGCCGGCGGAAGACGCGGCGGAAATTTGTCGTAACCGTAGTGACGGGCTACTTCTTCAATCAGATCGATCCCCCGAGTAACATCGCGCCGCCAAGGAACCTGTTTGCATTCCCAAATGGCTGCGAGAGAGCCATCACTGCCACGATTCGCATCCACACGCGTGGGATGAAAACCGAGCGCGCGCAAAATTTCTTCCACATCGCGGTCCGGAATATCCGCGCCCATCACACGCAGGATTTCCTTTCGCGCCAATTGGATCTTATTTTCCTGCTCGCGAGAGGGATAAACATCCACCACGCCCGACAAAAGTTCTCCGCCTGCTACTTGCTGAATTAATTCCGCGGCGCGCCTCGAAGCGAGCTCCGCCATCTCCGGATCGGCTCCGCGCTCGAAGCGGTAAGAAGCCTCCGTGCGCAGGCCGAGCGCTTTGGCGGTTCCTCGAACCGAAACGGGATCGAACCACGCGGCTTCCAAGAGAATATCGCGGCTATGGAAGCTAATCTCTGTGTCTGCTCCGCCCATCACTCCGCCGATTCCCAAGGCGCGAGTCGCGTCGGCAATCACACACATGTCTTTCGCGAGCGTTCGCTCGGCGCCATCCAACGTGCGAAGCTTTTCACCGGGACGCGCGCGCCGCACGACCACCCGCCGTTCGTTTAATTTATCGAAGTCGTAGGCGTGCAGCGGCTGACCCAGCTCGAACATTACGTAGTTCGTGACGTCCACAGCGTTATTAATCGATTTCTGGCCCATGGCCTCAAGCCGCTGTCGAAGCCAGGTTGGCGACGGCTGAACTTTTACTCCAAGCAGAATGCGAGCGGTGAAGCGTCCGCAAAGTTCCGGGGATTCGATTTCCACACCCGTTGCGTCCGCGGCCTTTTCAGCGATCTCTGTAAGCTTTGGCTGTAACGGCTTGAGCTGCGTACGGTAGATCGCGGCAACCTCGCGCGCGATGCCGTAATGGCCGAGACAATCGGGACGGTTTGCGGTAACTTCCGCATCCAGCAGCGGGCCGGCCGCCGAATCTTCAACCGAATCAATGGCAACTCCGGCGAGGGAGAGGCGCGAAGCAAGGTCAGCAGGTGCTGCCTTAAGGTCAACGAATTCCGCGAGAATGTTGTAGAGAACCTTCATGGTTTAAAGCTCAGTCCGAAACTCGTGAGAATTCCAGTGCTGTGTTTCGCCGGGACGCTGCGTATAAAGCGCGCTCTAGGGAAACTGCCGCAAGAAACGCAAATCGTTCTGAAACAGTAGCGGCACTTCGGTGACGCCGTACTTCATCATGGCCAAGCGATCCACACCCATGCCGAAAGCGAAGCCTGAAAGCCGCTCGGGGTCGTATTTCACAAAGCCGTATACCGCCGGGTTCACCATACCCGCGCCAAAAAGTTCGATCCATCCTGAAAATTTGCAAACGCGGCAGCCTTTCCCACCGCACACGTGGCAGGTGGCGTCCACTTCGGCGGACGGCTCGGTAAAAGGAAAATAACTTGGCCGCAGGCGCGTTTTCGTTTTTGGACCCAGAAATTCGCGAGCGAAATATTCCACCGTGCCTTTGAAATCGCAGAAGGTGATGTCGGTATCCACCGCCAGACCTTCAATCTGGTGGAACATATAACCGTGAGTCGCGTCCGGATTATCGCGGCGATATACCTTTCCCGGCACCACGATGCGAACCGGCGGTTTTTCTTTTTCCATCGTGCGGATCTGCATGGGCGAAGTGTGCGTGCGCAACAGATGACTGCGGCGCACTCCCTCGATATAGAAAGTGTCCATGTTATCGCGCGCGGGATGATGCTCGGGAATATTGAGCGCTTCAAAATTGTAATAGGGTGTTTCGATTTCAGGCCCTTGGACCACGCTGAAGCCGATGGCGATGAAAATTTGTTGTAGTTCTTGGAATGTTTGCCGGATCAGGTGGCGCGTGCCGAAAGAGCGCTCGAAGCCCGGGAGGGAAAGGTCAATTTTGTCGCGCGCTGCAGCGGATTGCTCGGATGCGGTTTCGATCGCTCGCTGGCGCTCCGCGATGATGGACTCTACATGCGCTTTGAGCTTGTTCAGTTCTTGCCCCACGGCAGGCTTTAGCTCCGGCGACGCCGTCTTCAGCCAGTTATTCGTGATTTGCGACAGCACTCCGGATTTGCGACCAGTCCAGTGGACCAGAAAGATTTGCCAATTTTCCCGGTCCGAGGTGTGCACAGAGGATTGATCGTCGAATCGCTGGCGCACCTCCGCAAACTTTTCCCCGACCGCTTCGGGCGTCTTCACGCCAAGCTGCTCAAGGGTTTGCGCTGTAGGATCGCTCGTTGTCATCTAGGAAGTATGCGTGTTGCAGAGCATTTCGCCGCCCCATTAAATAGTGGACTCGCACAAGCCGCGGACGGTTGCTACCGCGGCACGCAGAAAATACGCCGGCCGGGACGCCGTCCGCTAAAAAATCGTTGAGCTAATTAGCCTTCGTCGCGGTGGCGGACGTGTTCCGGCTTCGCCTGCGACTTCGCATCCGCCGGCGCTTTGGCGACGTGCTGTTTCGCTGAGGTGACCAAGGCGGCAAATCCATCCGCATCGTTCACAGCCATGTCCGCCAGGATTTTCCGATCCAGCTCGATGCCGCCCACTTTCAGTCCATGAATTAATTGGCTGTAAGTAATGCCGTTGTTACGAGCTGCGGCGCCGATACGTTGAATCCACAGCGTGCGGTAGTCGCGCTTGCGGACTCGGCGGTCACGATAGGTGTAGCGCAACGAGCGGTTCACCGCTTCTTTTGCTGACCTATAGAGTTTTCCCTTCGTGAGGAAAAATCCCTTCGCGTGCTTTAGCAGTTTTTTGCGCCGCGCACGACGTTTTGTTCCACGTTTAACTCGAGGCATAGCTGGATCTCCTATTACGCGCCACAGAAGGCGCATTTACCAAAATTTTGGTCGATTACAACACGGGGAGACAAACGTGGCCCGGCCAGCCGCAAAATACGCGGGTAGCAGGACGGGTTTGTCTCGTAGAACCGCTGTTCCGTTTCCGCAATTTGTTTTAATCGCGGAAGCAACCGGCCGGCAGGCACCCGTTACGCTCTGCCTAGCACGGTTAAGATCCATCGCGCTTTCGCGCTACCACAAAAACTATTCGATGCCGTACGGCAATGCCAGCCTAATATTGCGAACATCGGACGGATGCACCACTACCGCATTTGCAAGTTTGCGCATGCGGCGGGGCTTCTTGGTGCCCAACAAATGTCGCTTGCCCGAATGCCAGCGCATAATCTTCCCGGTGGAAGTGATCTTGAAGCGCTTGGCCGCGCCGCGATGTGTTTTCAGTTTCTTCTTTTTGTTCTTCTTCACAATTTCCTCTTCAATCCGATTTGCCAGCGTTGCGAATTCTGCTGTGGAACTAAGCCTGCCCGCCCACCGCAGGACGCGTCGAGGGAGCCGCGGAGCCTGCACCCTTTTTCGGCGCCAAAAGCGCGAGCAAAATATTCGCTTCCATTCGAGGACCGAATTCCACTTGCGCGTGGTCCACAATATCCTTCATCAGCCGGTCCATCTTCGCGCGGCCTACGTCCTGGTGCGCCATTTCCCGGCCACGATGAAAGATCATGGCCTTTACTTTGTAGCCTTCGCCAAGGAAACGTATGATCTGATTCTTGCGAACTTGATAATCGTGTTCGGCGGTAGAAGGCCGGAACTTCACTTCTTTAATGTGCGAACTTTTCTGATGCTTCTTGGCTTCGTGAGCTTTTTTGTTGGCTTCGTATAAAAACTTGCCGTAG
>DATNLR010000141.1:0-10665 GCA_035602755.1 Binatus sp. (SeqCode)
CAACACGAGGGAGGGAAATGTGAGTAAGTCGAGAGCAGGTCTTCATTGCGGACTACCTACACCACCGTGGCCGAATCCGAGCCCAGAGCCAAAAAGTCCTGAACCCGATCCGAAACGCGAAGGTTAGCGCGTCCACCGCAAATCACGTCTCGCTCGCGGTGCCGACGAGGAAGGCGAGATAAATAAAAGGGGAATCTACAAATGGAAGACCGAATGGAAGTGAAAACAGCGAGGGGCAAACAACACAGGACGTTACCGCAGTCACTAGGAGAAGCCCGGCAGATGTGGGAAAAATCCAGAATCGAAACTCCAAAAACGATCACAGACCTAGTGGAAAGAGGGTGGGTATTCGAAGGGGGCGACGAAACGCTTAGTTGGGATTGTAAAACATCCGAAGGCCTTGTTGAATTTTACAGTTCGGTGGATGGTTTCAACATCCATGTGAAGATCCCCTTCACCAGCATCCGCGTTTACGGCAAGGCCGCTATCAGCTACGCCACTTTCGACGCCACCTCGCCCTCCTTCGACAAACATCGACTTGCTTTTCTGGACTTCGAAGATGGGAACCTGACCAAGGCAGGAAGCTTTAATGAAAAAAGCCAGACAGTTTATTTGCCCGCCCTCAGTGTGGCGAATGGCAAGTAGATCAATCCACCCCCCGGCCAACAACCGGGGCTTTCTGGAGACTTTTAAGAATCTTAAAATGGAGGGTGAGAAGATGGAAGAAATCGCAGCGCAAGATGTTATCGCGACGAAGAAGCCCACGAAGAAAGGCCGTCACGGACTAGGTCACGTTTACCAGCATCGTGCAAATTGGTGGCTGGATGCTCGCGTCAAAGGAACGCGCCACCGCGTAAAACTGGGACCGGTAAAGCTTCTAGAGAAGCGCGAAGCTCGGCTGATTGCTGAAGCGAAGATCAAAGAGATGCTTATGCCGAGAGCGGAGCCGATTAAAGGCGTTCTGCCATTCTCGGAGTTCGCAGAGAAGTTTGTCGCCATGTCAGTGGAAACCAAGCGCGGGTGGGAACAATATGCTGGAAAGAGACCAGATCAAACCCCATTTAAGTGGGCATGTGAGTTCTTCGGCTCAACGTTGTTGAAAGATATCAATACCGTTCGCGTTGAGGAGTTTCGTAGTCACCTGCTTACTAAGCGTGTGGGCAAACATTTCCTCAAGAACGCATCTGTTAACCGCTATATTTCCCTTCTCAGAGCGTCTCTGTATTGGGGAATGAGCCGCGGCGACATAGCGTCGAATCCAGTAGCTGAATTAAACACGATCATGCTCCACGAGCCGGAAGCTCCAACGCGCGTGCTTGAGGAAGGTGACGAGGAGTCAAAACTGATTTCTGCGCTCCCAGCGTGGCTTCGATTGATAGCGATATTCGCGTTGCAAACCGGAGCGCGCCGCGGCGATATTCTCAATCTCACTTGGGAAGCGGTGCGTCCGGAAAGTCTGGAGTTTTGCGAAACGAAGGACGGCGAGAAGAGATCCGTTGAACTGAACTCAGTTGCAAAATCCATTCTGAAAGCGCTCGGGCCAAGCAACAAACCGAAGGCGTTTGTTTTCGCTCCGGATGTGCCGCGGAAAACGTTGATCTCGCGTGTCAGACGAGAGTGGAGGGCAGCACTTAAGAAGTCAGGCATTCCTAAGTTGCGCTTTCACGATCTGCGGCACACAGTATTTTCCAGGCTCATTGAGAAGGGAGAAGACATAGAAACTGTCCGCGATCTCGCCGGCCACGCTTCTATCAAGACTACGCAGCGATATCTTCACTCCAATGATCGGCGTAAGAAGAAGGCAATTGAGAAGCTGGCGGGAAATTTTGGTAGCTACATGCCTGACGCGACCGAAGAATTAATGGAGAACATCGCCGCGAATACTACAGTACAGTGAAGAAATGGAGGCTTGCTTCGGATGACGCTCGAAGAACATGCTACCCACCTCGGCGGTTTAGTATCGATTTTCCAATCGCTGGAGTTTCTTCTCCGAGCATTCCTGCAAAAATCTCCACCGGCGTTGGAATACCTCACGGGTATGCTGAATACTTGGGCACCAAATGCCCACCAGAGCTAAAGACCCGCAGATGTAAATCGCTCCAAATGCTACAATACAGTAAGGATGGGCGTGTAGCTCAGCTGGGAGAGCACCTGCTTTGCAAGCAGGGGGTCGCAGGTTCGAACCCTGTCACGTCCACCACTTTTCTCTTTTGCTTCTGCTGACTTAGCTGCGGCGGAGCGAAGCCTTTCAATTCGCGTGAATTGCCCTTGTGACCACTTTTGTGCCTACCCAGTTTTGCCATGGCCGCCAGCACGGAGTCCTCAGAAGGGTGAACGTAGCGTGAGGACATAGACACGTTGCTGTGACCAGCGATCCGTGCCAAGGTCCAGGCATCGCAGCCGGACTCACCGAGTCTTGTCAGAAATGTGTGTCGCAAGTCGTAAAGCACAAAAGGGCGAGGTGCACGATCCAAGTTCTTCGCGGCTACATCATTCAAGTTCTTAAAGGCCTTCCTATGCTGTTTTTTAAGACTCGAAGATTCCATGTGGCCGCTGCGAGTTGGAGCTGTCCACACCCAGGCTACCGCAAAGAGTTCTGTGGGGAGGCTGGATGTTTTGGCAAGGCTTATCGTCGACGGCATGGACACATATGAGTGCTTTCAACCAAGAGATATATCCACTGGCCGGCTGTATGTTGAGGTGACTCCGATAACCTTTAATATCCGGGTTCGTCCCGGCTCGTCCTTCACACAACTGAGACTGTTTTATGGTGATCCGAAACATTCAATTATTTCCGGCAATGAAATATGCCGGGCGGTGCTCGAAGGAGATTCGAGAGTCCTGACTCTTGATCTGGAACCCGCGGACATAGCGGGCCACAAAGTATCCGCTTTTTGCGCAAAGGAATTTGTCGACGATCCGATCACCCTGGATAAAAAGGACGCGGAGGATCCCAAGAGGTTCTGGGAGTTCGCCCCGCTCGATAGTCATAAGAGATTGCAGATCAAGAATGGCCGTTTCTATATTCTGCGGTCAAAGGAGAAGCTTTGGGTTCCCAAAGGTGTTGCCATCTACTGCAAAGCTAGTGATGAAACAATCGGGGAGATGAGAATCCACTATGCGGGATTCGCGCACCCGGGCTTTGGGAGCGACGCCGAGGATAATATAGTGCGCACGCCGTTAATATTTGAAGTTCGCGGCCATCAAGTAGACGCAAACTTGATGGATGGCGAAAAAATGGCGAACATAGTACTCTACCGAATGTCGGATTATCCAGAGAAACTAGACCATGCTTACAGCCGTCAATCCCTCAAGCTATCGAATATCTTCAAGGATTGGACCTAAGACTAATACGAATCTCATGAGGAACGAAGTTTGACTCGAAACAGCGGAAAATATAACGAGAACAGCAACCAAATCCAAATTGCCGAATTGGATCATGACAACGCCAAGAGTTCGAGCAATCTGCTCTGCACTCTTAGAGAAGTGATTTCTTCAAATGACGCTCAGTATCCCGGCATTGACATTTGGTACAAAAGAAAAGTTGTTCCCGGGCTTCTGTCTGGTGAGCGAAAGGCATATCTAGCTTTTTCAGGCAAGAAACCAATCGGAGCAGCCATCCTGAAACGGGGGAAGTCGGCCAAGTTTTGCCATGTGCGTGTAGCCGATGATTACCAGGGAACGGATCTCGGCAAAATATTTTTCCTTCACATGACGATGGACGTTCTGGGTCAATCGGAGAAAATTCATTTCACTTTGCCCGAGAGCCTTTGGGCAGAAAAATGCGAATTCTTCAGATCGTTTGGTTTTTCAGACGTTGCGAAGGCATCACACTCCTACCGTAATGGAGACACGGAGCTTTCTTGTGATGCTCCGTTGAGTGCGGTTTTTTTGGCCGTCGTTAAAACACTTCCCAAGCTTCTAAAGAAGTACCTTCTCGGCAACTACTCCGCTAATTCGGACCTACTCATGAGCGTGAGACCAAAGTTCGCGGAAAAAATAATTGACGGTTCCAAGTCCATAGAAGTTAGAAAATGCTTTTCCGACAAATGGGTCGGCCATGATGCGGTTCTTTGCGCGACTAAACCCCTCAGTAGCCTCGTGGGCCGGACCACAATTCGTTCAGTGACCAAGGGACATCCGGACAACATATGGGTTCGATTTCAATCGCAGATTGGATGCTCAAGGAAAGAATTCGATCTTTATGTGGGCGACGCCAGCGAGGTCGCGGCGATTGGGTTAGGCGACATCAGGCCGTACGAGACGCCAGTCCGAGTAGGCCAACTCGCGCAGATGTTGTGCCGAAGGCTACTTGCACCACAGTCTTACTTCGAGGCGACATTTGAGAGAAATAGTGATTGGAAGAGGGCACTTTATCTTGCAAATCTGCTCCAGCGACAAGATGCAAAAACTCTGCTCGCTAAGTTTTAGGCGCAACTACCCTAAAGGCGATTTGAAAGCTTCCGGATTGTTGTCAATCTGAACTGACAACTGGCGTCAGTCACTATTGCCCTCGTTTGATCCCAGGTGCGAAATTGAACAAGTCGCGCCTTACTTGCCAGGAGCTGACGAAGAGTGGAAATGCGTTGCGTGAATCAAATCAGCCGACGAGGGATTCTTCTTTCCGTGACGGACGCCCTTGTCCTCTTTGTCCTGGCTCCGCTTGCCGCCCTTTCACAGGACGCCCAGCGGCCGCAACTTCCCGCCGTTAACCAGGCCTACATGGATCGAACAGTACGGCCCGGCGACGACTTTTTCCAGTATGCAAATGGAGAGTGGCTCAAACACGCGGAGATTCCCGCCGACCGCGACTATGTATCTCTGGAGGACGCACTCGAGGATCTGACGAACAAGCGAGTTGCGGATCTGATCACGGAAGCCGCGAAGAGTGGAGCGGCTGCTGGCAATAAATTACGCAAGATCGCCGACCTGTTTAACTCTTTCATGGATGAGACGGGCATCGAGACCAAGCGTCTCACGCCGCTACGGCCACACTTGGATGCTATCGCGGCCATCCACAATAAACGCGAACTGGCACGAGCCCTGGGGGAAAGCCTGCGGGCGGACGTAGACCCACTGAGCAACACGAACTTCCATACCACGAATCTTTTCGGACTTTGGGTTGGTCCTGGCTTCAGCGATTCGGAGCATTACACAGCTTATTTGCTGGCAGGTGGCCTGCTGCTGCCGGAGCGTGAATACTACCTTTCCGACAGCGCGGAAATGCGCGAGATACGCAGCAAGTATCGGACGCACGCCGGGACGATGCTAAGGCTTGCGGGATTCAGCGACACCGACGCTCGCGCGGCACGCCTCATCCAACTGGAACATGCCATCGCGGAAAAACACCTCAGTCTGGCGGAAAACAGCGACACCCACAGGGCGAACAACACATGGAAGATGTCCGAATTCGCGGTCAAGGCTCCAGGCCTCGACTGGGCAGAGTACTTCCGTGGCGCGGACCTCAGCCAGCAGGGCAGCTTTATTGTCTGGCAGCCCACGGCGTTCGCCGGCGAATCCGCGCTGGTGGCCTCAACTGCGCTCGAGACCTGGAAAGACTGGCTGGCGTTGCATCTGATTGAAGCTTATGCTCTGGCGTTACCAAAAGCATTCAGCGATGAGCAGTTTGCCTTCTTCGAAAAGACATTATCGGGTACGCCGGAGCAGCGAGTGCGCTGGAAGCGCGGCGTAGACCTGGTAAACGACTATCTGGGCGATGACGTGGGACGACTCTACGTCCAGCGATACTTCCCGCCAGAGACCAAGGCGCAGATAGAGGCCATGGTGGCGAATATCGTGGCAGCTTTCCGGAAACGAATTGACGCGCTGGCATGGATGGATGCTGCAACCAAGGCCGAGGCGAAGGCTAAGCTCAACAATCTTTATGTGGGCATTGGCTATGGCGAGAGATGGCAGGACTACTCGGGTTATGAAGTAAAAGCAGACGATGTCTTCGGCAACCTCCGTCGCGGTGACCTTTTCAGGTACCAGCGCCAGGTTTCGCGCCTTGGTGAACCGGTCGATCGCAAGGAATGGGCCATGACGCCGCAGACGGTGAACGCGATTCAGTTGCAGCCCCAAAACGCATTGAACTTTCCGGCAGCGTATCTGCAACCTCCATACTTTGATCCGAAGGCCCCGGCTGCGGCCAACTATGGAGCGATTGGCGCAACGATTGGGCACGAACTCAGCCACGGCTTTGACAGTAAAGGCAGTGCGTTTGACTCTAAAGGCCGGTTGCGCAACTGGTGGACGCCAGGTGACGTCGCGCATTTTGACGCGGCCACTGCAAGGTTGGTCGAACAGTACAACACTTACAAACCTTTTCCTGATCTGGCAGTGAATGGCAAGCAGACGCTGGGAGAAAACATCGCCGATCTCGCCGGACTTGCCGCCGCCTATGATGCTTACAAGTCTTCACTCGCCGGGCAGATGGCGCCGATGCAGGAAGGATTGTCTGGCGACCAGCAGTTTTTCCTTGCCTACGCTCAGAGTTTCGCAGGGAAGGAACGCGAGGCGACCGTCCGTCAAGAGGTGCTGGCGGACAGCCATTCCCCGGTCCAGTACCGAGTATTTACGGTGCGCAACCTCGACTCATGGTACGGGGCATTCGATGTTCAGCCCAGGGAGAAACTCTACCTGGCCCCGGCCGATCGAGTGCGCATCTGGTAAGGCAATAAAAGCGCGAGCGTCGGTATTGCGGAAGTAATTCGAGCTTCGCTCGCAGTCAAGAAACGGCATTGCGGGCGGGTTGTCGGCCAACCTTACGTTACAAGATTAGGGAAGAGTTGCCCGTCATCCGCCCAAAATATGCCGACAGTCTACTGCACGCTTGCGCACTGTGCCTTAGCTTCTTTGAGGAAGGGTTGGTGGCGTTCTTTCCACTCGGGGAGAAAAGCTCAGATGGCTCTCACTATTGCGGTAGCCCCACCTTCCGCACTAACTCGGCAAACCGTGGGTCGGAACGTATGGGATCGACTGCGTAGTCGGTCTTCAGACCTATCAGTTCTTCATCGTGCTCCTGATACGCCGTGATGAGCCACCGGAAGGCCTGTTCTTTGTCGCCTAACTCAGCATACAGAGTAGCAATGCCGTACGCGGACGCGTACCCAGTCTTGTGTTGCGCTAGGGAGACTTCAATACCTTTACGGAGAGCGCCTTTCCAGCCCCCCGAACGAAATCCTTGTTCCATGGCAGACGCATATTCAGACCAGTCTCGGTCGCCGGAAAGCTGGCCATAGACCTTTTGTTCTTCAATGAGCTGCGAGTACATGTGCTTTGCCCAGTACCCGATGACTAAACAACGGTGCGCGTCAGCGAAAGTGGGGTTCTCATTTGCCAACTTCTTGCACACGGCAATGCCCTCGTCGAATTGGCGCGCTGCGATATAGACGAATCCGACCTCTTTGGTGATGGATGGTGACAGGGGGTCAAGCTGGTAGGCACGATTGACTTCGGCTATGGCTTCCTTCTCCCTGCCGCCAATCATGCTCAGATTGTCCGCGTATATCTCGTGTGCATGCGCATCGTTGGGGTCAAGTTCTAAGCCCTTCTTGAACTCAGCCTCTCCTCCCGCAAAATCCCAGTCGTGCGCCATCATGTCGCCGCCCAGACTGACGTGGGGACGAGCCAAGGTCGCGTCCAACTCGATCGCTTTGTGTGCGGCAGCTTTCGCCTTCGGGATGTCTTCGACGGGACTATCACCATAGTCAGGCAATGCGCCATAGGCTTCGGCCAACCCTGCATACGCCAACGCGTAGCCGGGGTCTTTGGCGATGGCTTGATTGAAATAGGAGACTGCGGTTTTGAGGTCTGCACGAGTCTGTTTGTCCCAGTAGGAGCGCCCCTTCAAATACAACGCATAGGCTTCTGGATTTTGCGCTCCCTGTTTGCCGGCCTGCTGCTTTTCTGACGTGCTGAGTTGTTGGCCGTGCGGGTGGGCGGCGTAGAGCGTGCTGGCAGAGATGCAAAGTGCAACCAACAGGCAAGTGACATAACGCATGTGCTGTCTCCTGTGGATGAGCGGCTGGGAGTTGAATGTGGGAGATTCAATTCTTAACCGCGTGCAAGAAGCGATTCAGAGTTCGAGCGCCTTGCTCATTATACTTTCGAAGGCGTCGGTCGCGTCCGAGTGGTGTAAGAAAGAATTGAACGCAGGTCTAATGCGTGAACTTGATGAAAAAAAAGTGATTGTTCTTCCAGTGCTCGTAGAGGACTGTGAAATACCCGTTTTTCTGCGCGAAAAGTTGTACGCAGATTTTCGTAAAGATTTCAAAAGCGGATTGCAAGCACTTGTGGATGCGGTCGCGAAAGTTACAAAAATCGATCAGGGGCTATATGGATAAATGTTTTCAGATCGACTACACCTACAGCGAATCTAGTCCCGATTGGCCGTTTACCTTGCTGAGTGAAATTACAATTTCCTGCGACGAAGGGGCAACAAAAAGATACGAACAGTATAAGGAACAAGGGTTGGGTTGGCTTGGGCGCACTTACATTACAGAAGCTGTTTGCGAATTTGCTACGACGAACAAGATTCAGGTGGTTCTGAAGGATCAGCATCCACAGATCAGGAAATTACAGATAGTTGATCCAGAGAGAAATATCTCCTATAGCGTCCAATTTCGTTGTCGTCGAATGGGTCAAGACAATGGCAAAGATCAGCTGGTGCATGTTGCAAATTACATCGAAAAGACTCGCGATCACATGCGGGCGACAGGCCGAAAACCTACAAAGCAAGAACTCGCTCGGGTGAAGAGGCTCATATCGAAGCTCTAGCATGAATGAGAATCTCATTGGATCCGTGACTCCGGATAAACACTTACTAGGCGAGTGCCGTCCGAGCGGCTCGTGCCATCAAGGCAATCATGCGGCCGCGTTAAGGCGCAGAATCATTCCTTAAAATCTGTGACCAAATTTGTGACCACCCTTGGATTTGCAGGACAGAGCTACATTGGCGGATATCAGCTAGTAGTCTTTTAGACTCGTGATGTTGGACAACTCACGCGCATTTGAGCCATCTCTCGCTAAATCGTGTAGTTTGCGGGTCACCCGTCTTTGCAAGCAGGGGGTCGCAGGTTCGAACCCTGTCACGTCCACCAATTCTTTCAATAACTTACGGTTTTTTGTCATCAGTTCACTCTCGCCACTGTAGTGACTTTTGTAGGTACCCCGTGACTTTGTTGTATTGCCGCGGCGTTCATAATCCCTTCTGCGCGAAATCTTTCGAACTTTTCCATCGCAAGCCGTTTCTGTTCTGCGGCTGGATGGACGTAACGCATTGTCATCAGAATGCTGGCGTGTCCCAGTAAGGAGCTCAACGTCGGCAGATCTGCTCCAGAAGCAACTGCTCTTGTAGCGAACGTATGACGCAGGTCGTAGAGTCGAAACCGACGCGTGATCTTGGCGCGGGTCACCGCGGCTCGGTGCGCCTTTTTCACACTGCCAATCGGTCGCTGGACATCATGAGGCGACGGAAACACATACGGCGTCCTGAGCTTTTCCGCCCGCTTCACTCTGAGCATAAGTAGAGATAAAACGTCATCGGTCATCGGAATCGTTCGGCGTGCCGCTTTTGTTTTCCCGTTAGGGTTGAAAATCGACTTCTGCTTGAAATCAACATTCTCCGCTTGGATCCGAAACACCTCTTCGGGCCGCATGCCTGTACCAGAATGATCCTCGCAATGTCGTGCAACGGTTGGCTCGCTTCAGTCAAGTACGAAGCCTGCTCCTCGAAGCTGATCACTCGCATAGAATCGAGTGACTCCCTAAACATCGCGACTCCGACGACGGGATTCTTTACAGCAAAGCCGGCACGCTCTGCCTGATGGAACAGAAGCTTGAGTGTCATGAGAGCTCGGTTTACGGTCGCGCCGGTAACGGAACGATTCTTCGCCCAACAAATTCGCTCTTGCTTTCTCGCCGACTTGAAATCTTCAACCATCTCGCTCGAAATTTCGTCGAGGTACTTGCCTCGGAAGAATCGCTTAAGTGTTTTACAATTCAGCTCGTGGAGATCGTACGTTTTCGGTCTGTGCTGCTGCGTTGACCATTCGAGGAATTGCTTGGAAAAGTCATCAAACTTGGGAATCGGCTTAGACTTCGCGAATCCAGCTCGGCGCTCCGACAGGTCCGTCCTGCGTTTTGCTTCCATGCGATGCGCTGCTGTCTTGTTTCGAGAGCCAGACGATTCCTGAATCCTGCGGCCTCCGAATTCAAAGACGTACCACCAAGTTTTGCCTCGGCGATACACAGACATCGTCGCTACCTCCGATCAGACGCTTCGCCGGTGCGGACTATACGCTCCACAACCCAACCGTCAAGGTCACGCTGTCGACGACGACTGGAGCGAGCGGCCTCGACGGTGAGCCGGGAGATTTCTCGCCACGGCGGTCGTCCGGCCTATCGAGCCCCTGTGGCGGAGGGCCATGCCTGGGACTTGGCCTTGCGACCGAAGAAGTGCCTCCTGGCCGTCAACCGCAAGTTACGGAACATCGTTGCGAGTAAACTGATCCTGGACTGGTCGATTTCCGGATGGCTGAAGACCCCGTATCGCGATGACGAGAGCCTGCGAGTGTCCCACGAAACGATCTACCGTAGCCTGTTCATTCAAGCACGCGGAGTATTGAAAAAACAGCTGATGGAGCACCTGCGGTCGAAGCGGCG
>DATNLR010000128.1:0-5289 GCA_035602755.1 Binatus sp. (SeqCode)
GTTTGGCGAAGTAATGAATCCTGAAACGAAGTTGCTGATAGACGCGGAGAAAGGAAGCGACATCATCCGCCAGGAAGAAATTCGCGAGTTCGACAAATCCGTGCCCGACTGGCGCAATCCCAGTGCTTTGGCAGCGAATCCGCGGGAAAAGCAGCGCTACACCGAGATCACGGCGGAATACAACGCTCGCATCGCTGCGCACGAAACCGCTACGATGAAGGAAAAAGCTCACGGCCAACGATTCGTCGTGGACATGATGCGCCTGCGAGACACCTGCACGCCGCATTAAGCGATGATTTTGAACTTGAGAAGTTGAAGTGTTTGCTCGCTTCTTGCGCTTACGCGCGCGCGTTAAAATCCTTCATTTTTCTTTACAAACCAGCGTTAACCAGCATTAGCGGCCCGAATTCCAGGCCGCTTTTTTCGTTTCTGGACGCAAATCACATGCAAATACACCAAGAGATCGAGGCGGCGCTCAGCACAAAGCAGGCTGCGCGTTATCTCGGTGTGTCGCCAGGCACGCTTGCGGTATGGCGAGCACGGCGCGCGGGACCGCCGTGTATGTATTCAGGAAGCAAGCCTGTCTACTACCTGTCCGGGTTGATCAGTTGGCAGAAAGAGTGTGCAAACCGAATGCTTTTGCGTGTTGAGCAGAATCCTCATAGTGAAAATAAAGGCGCTTATGAGCAAAAGTGACGAAATGGTGGGCAAACAGCGACGAAACGAAGCTAAGAAGCCGCGCGTTGTGACTGAGAAGAAAAGAGCAGCCTCGGCGAAAAACATTCGAGATTATCGAGAGAAGCTCGGCCCGGTCGCCACACGAAAAGCACGGGATCGCCTTGGTAATCCGCTCAAACGGGAAGGAAATGCCAGCCATTCCGGAGGCCGCAGAAATTCGCGAGACAGTTAGCGCACTCATTGACGCCGCGGTAATCGATTTGGGCGGCCCAGATCAAGTCACAGCGTCACAGCGGGCCATTCTGGAAAGCCAGAGGCTTTGCTTGACGATCCTGGCTCTTGGCGCTCGCTATTTGAGCGCTGAAGGCGTTGTGGACCGAAAGTCGCGGAAGCCGCAGGGATTGCTCGCAGTACTTGGCGTATACATGAACGGCGTGAGGCTCAATTCCCTCGCTCTCGGCCTGGAGCGTAAATCGCGAGACGCCAAGACACTTACGCAGAAATTTGAAGAAATCGCAGCGCGCGAACATGCGGAGCGCGTAACCGAATAGGATGGCTCACCCAATGAAACTGAGTAAGAAAATCTCATTCGCGGCATTCTGCTCCGACATCCTTGACGAACCGATATCTCTAGGCTGGACGGTTGCCTACAAAGCGCTCGATGGTGAACGGCTTACGGGCGGTGAACTAGAAACCTGGCAGGCGCTCTCAGGGCGAGACGAGTATGTACCCCGTGATTATCGCGAGTTGGTAGCGGTTAAAGGGCGACGCGCGCAAGGCACCAAGACAGCCACAAAGTACTTGGCTTACCGAATCCACACTTCTGATTTCCGAAGGTTTGCGTCCAAGGGCGACCGCCTTCACGTTCCAATCATTGCGCAGAGCCGCGATGTTGCTCGCGAGATCATGTCGTATCTGACAGCCTTTTATACGAATTCGGATCTTCGAACGGAAGCCAGTGACCTGCTCAAAAGCACTATCGAACTGACCAACGGCTTCGTGATTTCGGTTCAAACCTGTTCATATCGTGCTCCTCGCGGCATTACTGCGCCATTGGCTCTCCCGGACGAGCTGGGCGTTTGGCGAAGTGAAGGCGCGGACGTAGATCGCGAAGTTGTGCGGTCGCTGACCTCCGCAATGGTGCAGTTTCCGAATCGTAAACTCATTCTCATGGGTTCGCCGTGGATCAAGGCGGGTGTGTTATTCGACCGCTGGGAGCGACGTTTTGAGGACGGTGACCGGTTGGCATTGCATTGTCCAACGCCGGTAATGAACGCTCTGATTCCTGCCGAAGAGCTGGCGCGTGAAGAACAAAGCGATCCGCAAAATTACAGGCGCGAATTCCTCGCCGAATGGCTCGATGACGTGGACAGTTTCCTGCCAGATGCCGATATTGCAGTGGCGATTCGAACAGGGGTGCGAGAGCTGCCTTTCGCAGAAGCGCTGAAGGCTCACTACGTGGCAGCAATTGACGCAAGCGGGTTATCTGGCAAAGACCGGTTCACATTCGCAATCGGGCATCGCTCAGTGCGGGGTAATCAAGTCGGAGTCAATCTCGATCTTTTGCGTGGCTGGAATCGTCGCGGCGTCAAAGAAGTTGTAGACGAGACCTTAAAGGCCTATTCACTCAAGACGGTGTATGCAGATCAATTCGGATTCCCATTCCTCAAAGAGCTGTTGTCTCTGCGTGGGATCGAAGTGATTCAACTGCCCTGGAGCGCGCGGAACAAGCCAGAAATCTTTCTGACAATGAAGCTTTCTCTTTCGCAGGGCAATTTGAAACTGCTCGATCATCCAGAATCGCTCAGAGAATTGCGGCTATTGGAGTGCCGGAGGACAAGCGGCGGTCATTCAGCGATATCGGCACCGCGCGGGCAGCACGATGATTATGCCTGTGTGCTTGCAATGCTCAACTGGCAGTGCCGAAAAAATCAGGATCGCGGCTGGGGACTTCTAGCGTCGCCCGGTCGGCGGACCGTGGAGTTCTAAAAAAGGCCGTCTTGCCCTTGCCTCGATTCGCGCTAGTCGTTCGGAACCAGGTAACCCTGAATCCAGGCAGTTCCGTACTCAAAAAAGGCAACGTTGTCGTAAATCGTCACCCCCGAGCCGACACGGATACCGGTCGCATAATGTTCGTGAGTGTAAGACCTTCCATTTTTATCAGCGATGACGAAACTCATGGCAAAGCCGCCGCCGCTGGTATTATAAAGAGTATCCGCACTCAGAGTTCCTGCCTGAGCGCCCTCGTAATCGACACCCCACCATTCCCAGTCGGTCACGATAAGCGTTTTACCTGAAGGGACCACGTACGCGGGAGTAGACGACGAATACTGTCCTTCGGGAGTGACCGGAACGCAGTATTCGTAGCCGTATTCGCAATATAACGAGACCAGTGCGCCCTGGTTCTGGCCAACATGGGTGGTGTTGCCGGGAACAATTTGCACCAGCGTCGCCGCGACGGCGCGTGCCCTGTTGGGTGCGACAAACGCTACGATTAGCGCAAGGACAACCAAAGCGCCCAAAACTCCCAGAGCCTGTTTCAACATTCTCATCTGTTTTCTCCTTTTTCTTCGTCATTTTGCTTCAGGAAAGATGACAGGGTGACGAAATGCCACCGCGAGACAGTACGCGGCTGCGGGCAGAAATGAAAAGGCAAGCCAGTTGTGCCCGACTCGCCCGTCCCAGCAAATCTCGCAATGTGAAAGTCTCGAACTATCTTCCGAAAAGTTTTCGCCGGAAGGGCACCAAGCCCAAGAGGCTCGTTCCAAACAGAAGGAGCGATGAAGGCTCCGGAGTTGCACTCGTACTCGTTGTCGCCGTGAATGTGGAATCTGGGCCGACCTCGGAGAAAATTAACGAACCGTCGGTGGTAGAAAAGCCAAGCTCGGGATTGAAAAGCCCGGTGCCGGAAATTGGCCCGATGGCAGTCGTCAGACCGTACGTGGCGAAGGCTGAATTTCCGGTACCCAATATGCCGAATCCTTCATCCGTAAAATCAACTATCCCAGCTTGTGATAAACCCTGGTTGACGAACGATCCCACGACGTCTTCAAACGAGAATGTCCCGATGCCGCTTATCGTGACCGTCCCCGGCCCCACATTTGCAAAGATCCCGGACCCAAAGGTGGTGACGTTTGACGTATTTCCCACTATCGTAATGGTCACCAGCGCGCCGGCGAAGGTTCTATCCCCGATGCTACCTGTGGCTATGTCTGAGTTCTTGTAAGTGATTGAACCTGCGTGGCTGGCAGGCGCACCGATGACCACGAATAATACGGCGATGATCCACACAGACTTTCGCATTTTCGGCCTCTCCCTAAACTCGCGCTTTTCTGGATGGCCCTTTTACGACGAGGAATCCGAGTCTCCATCTGCGCACAAATCAAGTCAAGAGAATTGTTATTCAACATCGCGTACGAGCAGTACTGGGACGCCTACGAATCGCACAGCAAATCTGCCGGCGTGGAGTTGTACCTAACGATTCCAAGGAGAATTCAACCAATGAAACTCGTGCCTGCGCCCAGCAAGAAAAAGCTAACCGTCAGCGAGTACTGCTCGAAATGCGGAATCGCGATTTATTCAGGATGGCCGCATAGATGCTTTTTGCGCAAGCCTGAAAACAATAGCTCGCACTCTACCGTCACAAAGGAGCCATCTGGCTAGTCGTTCGGAACGAGGTAGCCTTGGACGAGGCTGCCCGTGTTGGTGGTTGTGGCCAGCTCGTCTCCAAGCGTCACTCCCGAGGCAACCCGGATACCCGTTGTGTAGTGTTCGTTCGCAAAAGCCTGACCGCTGGGTTGGATTTCGGCAATACTGCTGTTAAAGGCTTTATCATTAGAATTATCATAAAGGGCATCGCCGATAAGGCCTGTGGACGTAGTAGCCGCTTGCCATAAATAGTCGGTCACAATCAGCGTGTAGCCTTTGGGGACTACATAAGCGGTAGACTCATCGACATTCCCTTCGGCATCAACCTCAGAGCAAGAAGCCTTGTATGGAAAGCAATGTAATGAGACCAGGCGACTTTCAGGTTGCCCCACATGGGTGGTGTTGCCCGGGACAATCTGCACCAGCGTCGCTGCGACGGCGCGTGCCCGGTTGGGTGCGACAAACGCTAGAATTACTGCAACGATAACCAGAGCTACCAAAATTCCCAAAGTCTCTTTCAATAGTCGCATGCGCTTTCTCCTTTTCTTCGAAAACTGCTAGCCCTTCTATGGCCTTCTATCTATGTAATCGGAAACGGCGGTCAAAAGACGACAGGGTGGCGAAAACTTTATTGGAGTCACAACAGGGATGGCCACACCGATGTGCATTTATGAAAAATTAACCCCATTAAGCGAGGAAGTCGCACGCTTGATTTCTGCCCATGCGGACAAATTCGTAGAGCAACTAAGGAGAAACATCCCAGTGACAATTAATTTTGATGAATTGAATTACCAAGCTCGCGCCTACGTCGAGTACGTCGCGGAACAAGAGCTAGCCGCGCAAAAAAGGGTAGGTAAAAACGTGCCCAATTGTTGTTGGTTTTGCGGCAGTGAGGGAATCGTGCCGCATTGCGGGTGCGACTTTCCAGAGTCTTTTCAGTGTGCTCGGTTCAATGTCTGCGGC
>DATNLR010000133.1:0-8379 GCA_035602755.1 Binatus sp. (SeqCode)
GAAGAATTCCCTAAAGCCAATTCTGCACAAGCTAGGCATACCAGAGAAGCACTGTGGTCTTCATGCGTTTCGCCACGGTCTTGCCACGGAGCTTGCCGAGTCTTGCGTTCCTATTACAGTGCTTCAGCAGCAGATGAGACACGCGGACGTAAAAACAACGCTGAGAGTGTACGCGCACGCGATTCCTGAATCCCAACGCATCGCGATGGAGCGTGTTTCACTTTCAATCGGTACGGAAGTACCAATTGGTACGGTAAATCGAAGCTAAGTTCTTACCTATAAGCAAGGTTGGTAGGGGCGGTGGGGATCGAACCCACGACCTTCGGCTTAAAAGGCCGCTGCTCTACCACTGAGCTACGCCCCTAACTTGTGGATAATCAATTCGTTAACAAAACTGGTTGCACAATATTGGTGCTAATTGCCCCTAAATTGTCCCCAAACTTCTCGGCGTGAAACGCGGCCAGCTCCTTTCCAGCGTCGGAAATATCGTTCGCCGACGTGATGTTATATCGCTCGAAAACGCTTCTCGTTTTGTGGCCGCTGATTGCCATTGCGACTCGTTCCGGTACGCCAGCGCGAACCAAATTGCGAACACCGCTGCGCCGTAGGTCGTGAAACGTAGTTCCTTCGTAAACCATTTTTGCCTTCGGCTTCGAGCGTGGCCGGTCCGTGCGCTGCTTCGTGAAAGCCGTCGTGCCTTGCGCGTCAACTACCGGAACCATCTTTCCTAGTCCGGCCCTCACACACGCGCTACGCCATGCCTTCGTGAAGCTATCAATCTTAACAGCGTGACCCTTCGCGTCCAACCTAAAACAAACGAATGGGCAAGCTGGCTGACGCCGCGCGAACTGGCCTGCTCACCGCATGGGACACAAGTGGGACAAGGCGGGACAGCGTGGGACACATGGGACGGGTGGTCGGGGATAAGTCAGTTTGAGTTGATTTGACGTTTCTGAATTCTATTCAGAGTGGAAAAGAAGCCGTAAATGCCAGAACCAAGGCCGCCGACCACAACTAGGAGAAGGATTACGATTGCGCCACCGGGGTCTGCCAGCCAATCAGTTTGTGTTAGAAGGAAACCTATAGAACAACCGACAACTACCCCACCTAGTGCGCATAGCAGCGCGTTCAGAACACATGAATATGTTTTTCGCCACGGTTCAATAGTGACGCAGCCGTGTGCGGTGCCTAAAAAAGGAGACGAAAGTGTTCCTAGTTATCCACCCACACGGGCAGACCTTTTCCTCATCGGCGCTGAGGAATCGCACACGGTCATTGTCTTCGCGGCGACGGGCCACCGAGCGCGCGGGATTTGTCTCATTTCTTCGAGCGAGAATTTCTCTGACTCGGGTTCGTGTTGTATGCTCATCCTGCCTGTAAAATTGAAATTCGTGGGGAGAAAATCACTTCATGTACCAGTCGTCGCGAGTGGTTGTGCGTCTGTTGTTTGGGCTGGCACTGTCTGTCTTGGCTTTTCAGCAAACGCAAAATACTGTGCCGGCGCAGCGGTTTTCGGCCAGTCTTTATTCGGGACTGCACTGGCGGATGATTGGCCCATTCCGCGGCGGGCGGTCGAATGGTGTTACCGGCGTGCCGGGACAACCGAACACTTTTTATTTTGGTTCTGTCGGCGGCGGAGTTTGGAAATCTGAGAATTCCGGGCGAACGTGGACGCCGATTTTCGACTCACAGCCGGTGCCGTCGATTGGGGCCATCGCAGTGGCTCCGTCGAACACGAGTGTGCTTTACGTGGGGACGGGCGAGTCGGACATGCGCTCGCAGATCTCGTTTGGCAACGGCGTGTACAAGTCAACGGACGCTGGGAAGACGTGGACACACGTTGGGCTTGATAACACGCGCCAGATTGGCCGCATGCTGGTCGATCCGCGAAATGCGGATGTTGTCTTTGTCGCAGCACTCGGGCACGCCTACGGCGCCAATCCGGAGCGGGGAGTGTATCGATCGAACGACGGCGGTGCCTCTTGGAAAAAAGTGTTGTTCAAAAACGAGGATGTCGGCGCGATTGATCTGGCGTTCGATCCGCAAAACTCGCGCACGATTTATGCGGCGCTCTGGAATACGCGACGTCCACCATGGAGCATTTATCCGCCGTCCTATGGTCCGGGGAGCGGAATTTTCAAATCAACGGACGGTGGGGACACCTGGCAACAACTTACCGCGGGACTGCCAAGCGAACGAGTGGGACGGATTGGGATCGCGGTCGCCCCCTCCAATTCAAATTTGCTTTTCGCCATCGTTGACGCCAAAGAAGGCGGTCTTTATCGTTCGGACGATGCGGGAGCTTCCTGGCAGAAAACTTCGGGCGATCACCGAGTTTGGGGACGCGGTTGGTATTTCTGCCATGTGGTCGTGGATCCAAAAGATTCCGAAACAGTGTACGTTTCTAACACCTCACTCTATCGTTCGACGGATGGCGGAAAAAACTGGACCTCGATTCGAGGCGCACCGGGCGGAGATGATTATCATCAGTTGTGGATTTATCCGGACGATCCGAAGCGGATGGTACTTGCCAGCGACCAAGGCACGATCGTCACCGAAGATGGCGCGGCAACCTGGAGTTCCTGGTACAACCAGCCCACTGCGCAGCTTTATCATGTGGCTGCGGATTATCGTTTTCCCTACTGGGCTACCGGTGCGCAACAGGACAGCGGGGCCGTAGGTGTTCCGGAGCGCAGCGGGCACACCGAAATTTCAATGCATGATTGGACCGGGATCTGCGCGGGGGAAGAAGCCGGTTACACTGCGCCGGATCCGCTACATCCTGAGATACTCTTCGGCGATAACGTGACGAAGTGTAATGTGATTACCGGCGAACGGCGCAATGTTTCGCCTGAGTTGAGCCGCAAAGGACCGTTCCGAAGAACCTGGACCCTCCCTCTGGTTTTTTCTGAAGCTGACCCGCACGCGCTCTATTTCAGCGATCAGTTTTTGTTTAGGACATTGGACGGCGGAAGCAGTTGGGATCAGATTAGCCCAGATTTAACGCGCGAAGACCCGGGAGTACCGTCCAATTTGAATGAGGCTGCGGCGGCGGATGCGCCTGCTGACAAGCGGCGTGGCGTGATTTATACGATTGCGCCTTCGCCGATTGCCGCGCACGCTGATTTGGTCTGGATCGGCACCGACGACGGCTACATTCAGAAGACAGTTGATGGCGGCAAGACTTGGGAGAACATGACGCCGCACGAGCTAACCGCCTGGAGCAAGATCGTAATGATGCAAGCGTCACACTTTGACGCGGACGAAGCGTACGCAGCCGTCGATCGTCATCGGCTGGAAGATAACGACCCCTATATTTATCGCACACGGGACGGCGGCAAAAACTGGCAGCGCATTACGAAGGGGTTACTCCCGGGCGTGTATATGCAGACCGTGAAGGAAGACCCGAAGCGCAAAGGTTTGCTCTTTGCTGGAACGGAACTTGGCGTGTTTGTTTCATTCAACGATGGCGATGATTGGCAATCGCTGCAACTGAATTTGCCGCCCGTTTCGATGCGCGACCTTGCGATTCACGTCGGTGATTTGATTGTTGCGACACATGGCCGCGGCTTTTGGATTTTGGACGACATCACGTCACTGCGGCAAATCACCGACAAAGTGGCGCAGTCGGAAGCGTATTTGTTCCAGCCTGCCGCTGCTATTCGCATGCACCCGGGAACGGACTACGGGTCGCCCATGCCTCGGGATGAAGCGCTAGCCGAGAATCCGCCGGTTGGCGCAATGATTGATTATTATTTAAAATCGCCCGCAAGCGCTGCGGTGCTAATGGAGATTCTCGATGCAAAGGGCCAACTCGTTCGCCGATATTCGAGCGCGAACAAAGCGCCTCCGGTGAAACCCGAAACTCTTGATTTCCCGGCATTCTGGAGGCCAACGCCGCAGGCCCTACCGGCTGACGCCGGGATGCACCGCTGGATTTGGGATCTTCATTACACGGCGGTTCCAGGAAGCACTCACCTGCTGGGCGACGAATTTGTCGTCGCGCCTGGTGGAGTAACAGCGCTACCCGGGACTTACACCGTGAAACTTACGGTAGGCGGCCAAAGCTACTCCCAGCCGCTGACAATAAAGATGGACCCGCGCATACAGACTTCCGCTACAGAACTGCAGAAGCAGTTTAACAGCGCGACAGAAGTATCGCGCCGACAAGCTGAAATCACTGAAGCGCAACATGGTGTGAACCAACTTCTCTCGCAGGCGCGTAAAGTTCGTTTGCAAGTTCACGATAATGCTTCGCTTGCGTCGGCCCTGGATGCGCTCGTGGCGAAAGCGGAAGATGTCGCTGGAGCTCCCCCAGCTCATTTCGGAGTAGTTCCCTCAAAACCAGCAGCGCAGCGCGCAGATTTAGAATCTCTGAGCAGCAAGCTTGCAAAAATCTTTTCCGCGATAAATGACGGTGACGCAGCGCCCACGGAAGAGGCCATCAAGGCATTCAGCTTGGCTCAGACAGATCTCGCTGCTGTGATGGCGAAATGGAAAGCTTTAACGACTAAAGAACTTCCGGAAGTGAATGGCCAACTGAGGCAAGCCGGGCTTCCAATAATTGTGATCGGAGCTCAAGCGTCCGCGCCTGCTGAAGAGACGTCGGGTGAAGACGACGACATGAACTAACCCTCTCGTTTCGTCGCTGAAACGAATCCGCCGGAATGCCTCCGTGTGCGACTCAATCCGCGGAGGGAACTTCTCGCGGCGTTGCGATTGTTGCGCGCGGACGCTTGCGTTTCCAAAGATAATCTTTGCGGAGCTTTTCCTGATGTTTCTTCACTTGCCGTTCAATTTCGGCAAAGGCCGCTTTGGCGCTGGCACGAACGTCGGAATCAGGTCCCACACCAGTTGCGTGCAAGGTTCCGGTGGGAAGAGCCAGGTTGAGAGAGAAGCTAAATTCGTGCTGATGCGGATTTTTTTCAAGCGATTGGTGGAGCAGAACGGAATCCGCAGGATACCGTTTCAAGAGTCTATTCAGTTTCGCCACGTAATGTTCGGTTTCACGTTCGATCGTTTCGCGTAATTCCGGCTCTATGTGGCTGTAGGTGATTTTCATCAGAGCACCTTATGTAGAATTGATGGTACAGCGGAAGGAGCGGTCGCATAGAAGACGCTTTCAGCATAGCGCTCGGCGCGGCGCGTTGCAACCTATGTTGCCGTGAATTTCCGGTCAAAGAACTGCGCGAGATTTTTGAAGGGTTTGCAGGATTGACACCCCGGACAAGGGCATCATAGGCTGCCAAGAGGATGACCCGCGGAACCGGTAAACCTAGAGAAAAACAAGTTGAACCTGTGCAGCGCGCAAAGGTCCTGGTAGGGCCCGCTGGATGGGCTTACAAGGATTGGAATGGCGTGGTTTATCCGACGCCTCGCACACGCGATTTCCATCAAGCCACCTATCTCGCGGAATTCTTCGACACGATTGAAATCAATACTTCATTTTATCATCCGTTACAAGCGTCGCACGCGGCGCAGTGGATCCGGCGTGTGGCGGCGAACCCGCGATTCCTTTTCACCGCGAAGCTATGGCAGAAATTCACCCACGAAGGCGGCACAAATCTGGAAGATGAGAAAGCCGTTCGAGCTGGATTCGATCTTTTGCGTGGGGCAGACAAGCTTGGCGCGGTGTTGCTGCAGTTCCCTTTCTCGTTTCATTTCCAAAGCGAAAACCTCGCTCGCTTAACGCAGATGCTCGATTCGTTTCAAGATTACCCGTTGGTGGTGGAAGTGCGGCATTCTTCCTGGGCCAACCCAACATTTTACGAACTGCTGCACCAGCGCGGAGTGGGATTCTGCAACATCGATCAGCCAATTATTGGGCGGTCGATCGAGCCGAGCGAGCAGGTGACATCGCCGATCGGATATGTGCGATTACACGGCCGCAGATACGACACCTGGTTCAGCGACGATCCGGCCGCGCCGGTCGAGGAGCGCTACAACTACCTTTATTCGGAAGAAGAATTGGAACCGTGGGCGGAGAGAGTTCGCCATGTATCAAAAGATGCGAAGACCACCTTCGTCATCACCAACAATCATTTTCAGGGCAAAGGTGTGGTAAACGCACTGCAGCTGATTCACATGCTGGAGAACAAGAAGGTGAAAGTTCCAGAGACGTTGCGCCACCATTATCCGCAGCTTGATTCCATCGCGACCGAGCCGTCGAAAGAACCCACGCTTTTTCCTCTTGCTCCAAAATGAATGGAACGGCGAAGTGGGCACACGCTTCGCTGCCTCTGGTTGGGGACAGAAAAATTCGAGCCGTTGGAAAGCTACTTCTTGAAGAGATCCTCGAAGGCCTTGCGCGCGTCGTTGGGACGCCCAGGAGCGGCAGCAATCGGAGCAGCTACGGCGTAATTTACCGGAGACGTATCTTTTTCGACGGTCATACGGAATTCGAAAAAGGTGCAATCGTTTTTCGCGTCCTTTTTGGCGATGCGCTCAGGGATAGGCTGCGTGCATTCAAACTGCTTGCCAGTATCGAAGTGAACGCAGTGTTTGCAGCAGTGCAATTCGGCATGACAGCGAGGGCACTGACCATTTGGATCGAAGCCCGGCATCAGCACCGCGCCGCAACTGGAACAGCGCGCCCTCATCACGGTTCCCACCATGCGAGGAGTTCGCGGTCCCATCATTTCTTGTTTCGGGCGGGGCTCACCCTTCGGACGCGAATCGCCGTTTGAACGGTCGGCCCGCTCTCTCTTCTTGTCTTCGGACTCGCGGTCGCTATAGCCCCTTTGCTTATACTTCCGGTCCATCGGACCTCCTGGGGGTTGCCAAATCATACTTGCAATTGCATGCTGCTGCTGAAAATGAAAATGTTCGCGGATACCGCACAAGTAACGGAGCGCTTTTTGTTCTTACCATGATCACGACCCTGCCCCGTTGCGATCGGCCCATAACTTTGAAAAGCCTTCCGGCGGGAGATCTGGTTGCAAGAAGGTTCCCGGTTCACCGCATGCGGCAAGGAGCGCTTCTGCGGCCAAGTAGCCGCTTCGGACGGCGCCTTCCATGGTGGAAGGCCAGGAAGTACGAGTCCAATCGCCCGCCAGAAAAAGATTATTCACACTGGTCCTCTGAGCCGGGCGCCAGCGGTCCACGCCGGGCGCCGGCGAAAACGTTGCGTCGATTTCCTTAATCACAGTGGCCTTGCGTAAACGTGCGTCGCGAGTGGCCGGTAAAACTTCGGCCAGTTCTCGACAGCAAAGATCGATAATTTCCTGGCGCGACTTCTGTACCAGATCGTATGAAGCGCTGATTACGAGTTGAAGATACTGGCCGTCGGCTTCCGCGTCGAAAGACCGATCGCTTGGAGGAGTTTGACGCGCCGCCGCTCCATTGGTTTCCTTCGTTCCATACAACAAAGTTTTGTTAAAGATCCATTGGGTGGTGTGGTCGAGCAGCGTAAGGAAAGGCTCGGTCATCACCGTACGGTCGTACCACAAATGAACTCCGGTGATCGGCGACGTTTTGATGTTCGCCAAACCGGAAAGAGATGCATTCTCTTGGCCCATTTGCTTCGGCAGCAGCTCCAATAACCTGGCATGAGGCACGGCGGCAATACAGGCATCCGCTGAGATTTCAGTGCCATCATCCATCACCACACTCACGAAGCGATTATCTCGGACGCGAATTTCGCGGATGCCGGCGCGCAATCGCACTTCTCCGCCGCGGCGCAGCACGGCTTCGCGGCAGCCTTCGTATAATTCCGCTAGAGGCACAGAAGGAATCCCCACACGATATCCGTTTTTGTTCGCAAGAAAGCCTTTCCAGAAAACTTCAATCCCGTAACGCGCGTCGGTCCGCGATAATTCTTCGTCGAGAGCACTGACCAAGACCACACGCCAGAAACGATCGATCGCAGCGGGCGTCTGCTTGTTCTGCCGCAACCAATCGAGCATCGAAATGCCGTCGATCCCGGATGGATTGCCGCCCGCCGTCGCAATGGCCATCATGGCGTTCGCGATGCGGCGCTTGTCCGCCAAACTCAAAGAACTGAAAAGCAGGAACGATGGCGCCAAGTGCATCGGCGCAGGCAAAGGCGACGATTCCATGATCGAACGGCGGCCCTGCGCGTCCACAAAATAAAGCCGGTCGTAAAAACGAATCTTGCCGGCGGCGCCCACCCGAGAATAAAAATCAGCTAAATTGGTACAGCATCCCAGCGTGACATGCTGGCAGTTGTCCACTTCACTGCCATCCGGCAACGTGTAGGATGTAGCGCGTCCGCCCAGGTGGGGACGCTTTTCGAGCAGGCGGACTTGAAGGCCCGCTTCAGCCAGCGCGACGGCGGAGGACAGTCCTGCCAGACCGCCGCCGATCACTAGAACGCTTTGCGAGGGCATCCTTCTTCCACCAACCGCTCATCCCCGCCGT
>DATNLR010000001.1:0-45783 GCA_035602755.1 Binatus sp. (SeqCode)
GCCTCTTTTGCTTTACGGCTGGAGGCGGTCGAGAACTACAAATAGCTTAAAAAGAAGGAAGTACATCAGTGAGAGAACAAGGAACAGTAAAGTGGTTCAATGCCAGCAAGGGTTTTGGATTCATCCAGCGCCAGTCCGGCGAGGACGTTTTCGTCCACTTTTCCGCGATTCAGGCGGAAGGTTATAAGTCGCTGAACGAAGGCCAGGCGGTTGAGTTCGAAGTTACCCGTGGCCCCAAGGGCCTGCAGGCTGCGAACGTAACCAGCCTCTAGTCAAGAAGGGCGGACCGGCAAAAACCGGTTCGCCCTTTTTTTTCGCATACGCAGTTTCGGTCTCAGGAGCCCCGTTGAAAGCACTCCCCGAAGGACAGTACATTAAGCACTTTCAGTACGGTTTGGGCGTGATTACGGAGTCCGATCACGACCGCACTTCAATCGATTTCGACCTTCACGGCATGAAGAAATTCGTCACCAGCATCATGGTGGTGGAAATTGCCGAAGGCACGCCTCCCAAGCGTAAACGTGCAAGGCGCGCCAAGAAAGCGGTAGCCGGAATCGTGCCCGCGGTAGCTTTGCCTGGAGCGAAATGACGGCGCAGATCATCGTCCAGTTCGTCGGTTTCCAGTCCAAGCCGTCAGCGCGCGAATATACTTTTACGGTTCGAGAACCGCAGACGGAACCGCGCGAATTCACGCTTTCCATTCCGAACGAAGCGTTCAATACTCGACGTGTTCGATATCAGGATGCCCCGGACATTTGTTCGCACAGGCTTCACCGTGAACTCGCAGCCGCCGAAAATCATCCACCGGATACTCATTTCGATCTTACGGATGCCGAGCTAGATGAATATCGCACTACGCACATGCACAAACCTCCCAAATATCCTTACGCTCCGAAGCCCGATCAAGACGCTTAACGCGAACGCTGCCCGCTCGCAACTTTCTGTAGAAAAAACCGAAACAGCCTCTTCCGCTTTTGTAATTTCAGCGCTTTTCGTGCGCCGGAATTACTTCAAAATCGTTGCCATATCGGCGCTCTTATTGGTTCCCTGCATTTGGCACAGACACATTGCTGCGGGCGATCTTGCCAGCCATATGTACAACGCGTGGCTCGCCCAACTGATCGAGCGTGGCCAGGTAACCGGCTTGTGGCTCGATTCGCGGTGGAACAACGTTCTCTTCGATCTGCTGGTGAGTTTATTGGGAAAGTTCTTTAGCCTGCAGGTGACGGAGAAGCTCGCCGTATCCGTGTGCGTGCTGATTTTCTTTTGGGGTGCATTCGCATTGGTCGCCGCCGCCAGCGAGAGAGTTCCGTGGTTTTTGGTTCCTCTCTTTGCGATGATTGCCTACGGATACACGTTTGAGATGGGATTTTTCAATTACTACCTCTCGCTGGGTTTGTCGTTTTTCGGGATTGCACTTTTCTGGCGCGGAGAAAAGTGGGAAAGGTTGATTCCGCTGGCGCTCGCGCCATTCATCGTCCTGGCCCACCCTCTCGGACTCGCATGGATGGCAGGAGCCATTGTTTACATGGCTGCGGCTGAAGCGATCGCAACACGGTACCAGCCTGTATTGCTGCTGTCGGCGGCGCTGGCTCTCGTGCTAATTCATTTCGAATTCTGGCGGCACTACGAGATCATGGTTCAACCGCAACGGTTTTATTTTTTCAACGGTTCCGATCAATTGTCTCTCTTTGGCCCGCGCTACGATATCCCGCACATTGCGCTAATCTGTTTTGCCATCGCAACTCTGGCGACAGATATCTACGGCAGAATCCGTAAACGCGAGGACTTGAAACCGTACGCAATGCCTGCACAGCTTTATATCGTTTTAATCCTGGCGGCATGGCTGCTACCCGACGCCATCAGATTCCGCCCCGGTAATTCGGCAATCTTAGCGCTGTTGACCGAACGCTTGACTTCGGTTTCTGTGGTCGTATTTTGTTGCGTGCTTGGCGTGATGCGTCCCCGTTGGTGGCACCTGCTTGGATTCGCAGCCATTGCCGCCGTATTTTTCACGTTTGTTTATCAAGACACGAAAATTGCAAACAACATGGAACTCCAAGCGGAGCAACTCGAAAGAACCGTGCCCCGGAATTCGCGCATTCTAGCGACCATTAAACCACTGGCGGGCTCGCGCATTTTAGTTCAACACATCGCGGATCGTGCGTGTATCGGCTACTGCTTTAGCTACGGCAATTACGAACCCAGCTCCGAATTTCGCGTGCGTGCGACGCCCGGCAATCCCTACGTAATGTCCGATTACGATCTGGTGGTTGATATGGAAGACGGCACGTATGAAGTGCAACCCGAAGATCTACCCGCGTACCAACTATACGAATGCAGTCCCGACGGAACAAAATTGTGCATCCGGCCGCTCGTAGCCGGAGAGGAAAACGATCGATTCGGTATTCACCGAGAGGACTAGGCGTGATTCCCACATCGCGCGAATCCGTTCTCGACGGCTATTGATTTTTTTACTCAGTAGTCGCCTTACTTGGAACCGGCCGGCGGATGTTCAGCCTTGGCTGACAAAGGCGCTCCCAGGCTGAAAGTCATCTTTGAAAAATCGAGCGTGAAGCTGTCGAAACCTGCAACAAGATCCTGTCCGAGATTTCCATACAGCTCATCGAGGTCCGTGCCCATAGGCTCGGAAAAGATCGGCACGCGCTCTATGGTTGCCGTCTTATCCCCAACCACGAGCTGAAGGCGCGGCTGCAGATAGATCTTTCGCGTAACTTCTCCGCCTGCTCCGAAATTCTTGCTTTGGGCTTTTTTCCATTGCGAGATATCTGTTTGAAACCGCTCGAAGTAACGCATGGAGAGGTTGGTCCCAGCAGCTCCGGTGTCAAAACTGAATGGCAGATTTTTTCCTTCCACGCCGCACTCGATTACCGGCGCCAACAACTTCATGTACATCCGCGTGCCCGCGCCACTGCTGCGCGCCATGTCACCAGCCTCAAACCAGCCGTCCTGCAAAAATGAGATAGCTCCAAACGCTTGAAAGACCGGATAACCGACGATGGCGTTGATCTGATATGCCTGCTTACCCATGTTGATGTTCAAATTGGCATCGTCCAGAATCAGCAGCACAACGTTGTGCAGCGTAGCGCCACCCATTTGCAATGTGGGCAAAACGGCGATTTGCATCGGATTTTCGATCCCGGTGACGCCGGACATGGTCTGCGCAAATCCCGGCAGCGGCGTAAGTCCCAGCCGCTTCGCAAAGCTTTTGGAGACCACGGAAAGATTCGCACCCGTATCTAGCAGCCACGCTTGCTGAACGCCGTTCACGGTCAGCTCCGTATTCATGCTGTTCAACATATTTCGCTCCGTCTTCAATCGCGTGGGTCCTTGCCACGTGATCGTCTGCGGAGGAGCGCGCCTAAGCACGTGCATCACTCCCGCGTCATCCTTGGTTCCCTGAAGTTGCGTACTCCCCAGTTGACCGGAGAAGTTCGTCAAAAGGTCGTCGTACGTCCGCGCCGCATCTTCGTAGCGAAAGCTTTTGTTATAGTCGTCCGCAAGTGCCTCTAAAGCGGTGGCCGCGCGCGCCGGCTGCGATGCTCGGATTCCGGGCAGAGCGCTTTGGAGTAGGCGAATCGATTCTTCCGTGCGACCCGAGCGATTCGCCAGCACTCCGGAAAAATAATCGCGCTCAGATCCGGGAGGCATTGTTTCCAGGCGAGCCTCGAGTTCCTCGAGTTGGAAGTTCTTGACTTCCGCATCGGGCCCACGGGCGACGTCTGCTTCGCCGCTCGGCGCCGCGCCGAAACCCATTTGAACGCAAATCAATAGGCACAGCAGCAGGTTCGCTTTGAGCAGCCGCAATTGGCGTTTCAGAGACATGTGGGGTGTCCCCTAACATAGAGAAGACTGACTCGCGGCGGAAATGGTTTCATCGTTTTTAGAATTACGCAATGAGCATCCTCGCCGATTCCGGCCGCTATGATTGCGTGGGTTCTCGCCAATCTTGTATCATTCACTGCAGTTCCCGGTGCCGAGACTGGGAAATTCGACGGAGGCACCATGAAGAACGGGAAGATTCGCAGTTTACGCACGTATTTTTTGGGAGTCATGGTTTTGCTGATGAGCGCGTCACTGTTTGCCGCGGGGAGCATTTATGATTTCACGCTGAATTCCATTGACGGCAAGCCGACGCCGCTCGCTAATTTCAAAGGCAAAGTGATTCTTGTAGTCAACGTGGCCAGCCGTTGCGGGTTCACTCCGCAGTACAGCGCGCTGGAATCCATATACGAAAAGTACAAAGACCAGGGCTTCGTGATCCTGGGCTTCCCGGCCAACAATTTTGGCAGCCAGGAACCTGGAACCAACGCCGAAATCAAAAAGTTTTGTTCCGCGAAATACAACGTCACTTTTCCGATGTACGCCAAAATTTCAGTGAAGGGCGACGACCAAGCTCCGCTTTATAAGTATCTAACCGAAAGCGCGAACCCCGCCTATGCCGGTGAGATTAAATGGAACTTTACCAAGTTTCTGGTAGATCGCGACGGCCATGTGATCCAGCGCTTCGAGCCGGACACCACGCCTGACTCTCCGCAGGTTACTTCGGCGATCGAACATGCTTTAAAAATGTAACTTGTTTTTACGGTGAGCCAAAAACGGCAAAAGGCCGCCGATTTATCTGGAATAACCTTTTGAATGTTGCCGCCGCCAGTTCCATGCTGACTGAACGATCGTCCGCAAATCGGAGGCCACGGGTCTCCACCCCAGAACGCTCTGAATCCTCGATGAGTCTGCAATTAACGTGATGGCATCGCCCGCGCGTGGCGCTTCTATACGAGTGCGTATTACGCGATTGGTCACCTGACGCGCGCACTCAATCACTTCGAGCACAGAGTAGCCATGCCCAGTCCCAACATTTAATGCGTCGGACCTTCCTCCGTGGCGAAGATGACCGAGTGCGAGGATGTGAGCGTCTGCGAGGTCCGAAACGTGGATATAGTCGCGAACGGGCGTTCCGTCCGGCGTGGGATAATTATTTCCAAATACGGCAAGTTCGGGTTTTTCGCCGGCCGCGGCTGCCAATACGTTCGGAATCAAGTGCGTCTCCGGGTCATGGTCCTCGCCGCACTTTTCAGTTGCTCCTGCCGCGTTGAAGTAGCGCAACGAGGTAAATTTGAAACCGTGCGCCAAGTCGTAACTTTCCAGAACCCGCTCCATGCAAAACTTGGACCAACCGTAGGGATTTTTCGGCCACTGAGGACATTTCTCTGAAATAGGGATTTCCTTCGGATCGCCATACGTGGCGCAAGTGGAGGAGAACACCACCACGCGGACTCCCGCTTTCACCAAGAATCCCATCAGCGCGATTCCTTGCGCTACATTATTTTCGAAATATCTTGCGGGATCGGCTACAGACTCGCCCACCGAGGTCAGCGCCGCGAAGTGAACGCAGGCATCCAGTTTATGTTCCCTCGCGATGCGTGCTAACAGTTCGGTATCGCCCGCTTTCCCTTGGTAAAAAGGGACGTCCTTATCTACCGCGCCACGGTGGCCGTAGACAAGATCGTCTAAGACCACGACCTCTTCATCGTTCGCGCGCAGCCGCTCCACTGTTACGCTGCCGATGTAGCCTGCTCCACCTGTAACAAGGATCGCCATTACACCCCTCGAGAACTTGCGTTCGATAGCAATGCAGCCCGATGGAGACAGAATACAACAGGCGGTCGCGCGCGGCACAGAATCAGGAGTTGATGCGGAAATACAATAAGCCCGTAAACTTAGGAAGTCTTTTCGCACATGGGTGATAAGATTTACGTTCACGAATGAAAGCTCCCGCTGAACGACAAGACTCTCGCTTGATGCGCGAGATGTTTCACACCATTGCGCCGCGTTACGATTTTATTAGCCGCGTTCTTTCCTTCGGGATGGACCGGCGTTGGAAGCGGCTTGGGGTGGCCAAAGCTTCGTTACCGGAAAATGCTGTCGTTTTGGATCTGGCATGCGGTACGGGAGATTTCTCGCAACTTGTACTTGAGCGTCTTCCGCACGCAACGCCTATTGCAGCCGATATTACAGAACGAATGCTTCAACTCGCGCGCGCGTCCGGGCTGAAGGACGCAGTGTGCAGCGATGCCGCAGCTCTGCCTTTCGCCGCCGATTCCTTCGACTGCGTCTTTATCGGCTATGGCTTGCGAAATTGTCCCGACGTTAAAAAAGCCATTCGCGAAATCCAACGCGTCACGAAGCCGGGCGGCTCGATGGTGAACATTGATTTCTTTTTGCCTGCCAATTTGATACTGCGACGCATTTATCTCGGATATTTGTTTGCGCAAGGAGCCCTGTGGGGATTCCTGCTTCATGGGCGCGCGCGTGTATACACCTATCTTCCTGATTCGCTGCGGAATTTTCTCACCATGCCGCAGTTCACGGCCTTGTTGGACGAATCCGGATATTCCGTGGTAACGGCGCGTTCTTATATTTTCGGCGGAATTGGCCTCTACTGGGCAACCAAGAAATAGCGCCGAACTGGATTCCGGACGATCAAGGAATCTGGCAAACCGTTACCGCGGGGTTCTCATACGGACATGGAAGTCCTGCCGAACTGCCACTTTTTACGACCACCCAGGTCACTCCGAATTTCTTTTTCAAAGATTCGAAATCTGACAGGGTGAAGTGCTGCCAGTTTTTGCGGTCGCTGACTTCCAGCTTCCATTGCCAGGCGAGGTCCGGAAATAGCGCGACCACTGAAGCGTCTTTGTCACCGTCAGCGAGCATGCTGCGTTCCGCATACGCGCGAAATCCAAAATAATCTTCTCCCGGCTGTTTGGCATAAGCAGGGTCCAACGCAAACAGCGCATCCTGCGGAGTGTTGTAGCGCACCCAATCGAAGGCTTTCACCCATTCGTTGCGCGGAGCCCTGCCGGGCCATTCGATGTGATAGCTCGAGGGAAATTCTTGTCGCTGCGCGAAAAACATGATGCAAGCGAGTGGCAGGAATAGAACCAGCCAGCGGAGCAGTTGCTCTCGCAGCACATATTTTCCCAACATGGCACCCGAAAACAGAATGAACACAACGTAAGTAAAATGAAGAATGCGCATGGGTTCCAGCCGCGCCCAAGTTTGCGTCTGCGTTTGCAGGAATTGGCAAACCACGATCGCAATCAAGATTCCCAATATAGTGGAAATCACCAGCCGCCGGCAAACGCGTTCCAAGGTCGGCATATGGTCGCCACGCGCCAGGCGCGCAAAATATTCCAGCAACGCGATGGGTGCGAGAGCTCCCAACCATTCGTACCAAGCCCAGGAAAACGGATAGTGGTAGCTACGGCCAGCCATCACTTCGCGCCAGATGGGGTTGGGCGGAGCTCCGAACTGAATCGCGCCGTACGCGAGAGCCGGTTGCGCCAAGGTTTTGCCAGGTAGCGCGAGGATGAATAAATGGAACGTCCCGTAAACTGCCATCGTCGGATGGCAGAGAGCCGTTAAAAAAATCCAGAGCAAGGCGATCGACCTTTTTTCGAGCACGGCTACTGTGGCAAATAATAAAAATGCGGTGGCGAAAGTACGCGGGTGCAGGTGTTGATCGACCAGGAAAAGCGCGGTGCCCGCAACCGGCATGGTTAGAAAAGTTACGACCAATGCGACACCGCTCCACTGCGCGTAAGTTTCAGAAAAACATTTTCGGGCAAGTTGCAGACATCCCAAAAGCACTAGGAAAACGCTGACGATATGCAAATAAAACAGGAGCTCCTCCAGAGAGATATGCGTAACGCGAACTACTCCCGCTACTGCTTGATGAAATAACGTCCAGCGAGTGAATAGCAGAAAGAAATTCGCGTCATAAGGGTACAGAATCGGATTGATTATTTTTTTGATGGCGGGCAGGTAGATCCCCATGTCCTCGATGGCATAGTGATAGCCGTTCACCAGGATTGCCGCACAAGTCAGTATCAAGAGAAAGAGAAAATCCCTGGTCTTTTGATGAATGGAGAAGGTTTTCACTGGCAATAAAATGTATGCAATTGCAAAAGAATCTCTGGTTCGAATTAATTCTTCAGGCCGTAAACCACTACACCGTAATTTTTCGGGAATTGAGTCGGCCGCGTTCCGCAATACCGTTTGAGTTCTTCATGATCTCCGGCGTTCGCCACAAAGACTTTACCGTGGGCCACCGTCGGCGGTGCAAAACGCGCGAGCAATCCGAAACTGTCTGGAATATCCGACTCGCCATCTGGTCCCTGACTGCGCCATAATTCCTGCGAAACATCTTCCGCATTCAGCGCCAACAGCATTCCCTTCACGCCCCGAAACGTGTTGGAATCACCATTCGTGGGAACTAAGGCCCATACGATACCAGTACCCGCCCGGTTCGCATCGCTCGAGAGCGCAAGAATACCCCCAGGCATCCAGTTGCGCGCAGGCTTGTGACAAATGGCGGGCGCTTGGCGCGGCGGTTTCCACGTGCTCATTTTCACTTCATCCACGCCAGTCTTTAATCTCCCGCCGACAAATGGAAAAGCAGTCAGATTTTTGGCCTCTGCCATCACATATACCCATTGCTTGTCTTGGGGTCCGCTCCAATAGATCGGAGAACCATGAATGTGTCCGCGATTTACCGTGACCGTCTGCAGAACGCTTTGCGAATTTGTACACTCCTCTTTGTGCCATCCGCCCGAAACATAGGCTCCCAAATGATCACGATCCATCAGGTAAAGATTTCCGTATTTTCCTCCACTCAAGAGCAAATTGCCCGGCAGCAAAAGTGGCGCCGCCGACCCCATGTCCAAATCTTGATGGTTCAAATATGACTGATTGCAGGGAGTAAAAGCGTCGACCACGTCCAGTTTATTTTCATCAAATTTTAACTTCACCAGGCTATCTCCATATTGGTTTTTCTTTGGGTCGTAATCCCCATTCCCCGTTTGCAAAAATACGCTTACGCCCTCGTCTGCGACCGGTCCGGTTCCGGACATCCAAATCCCGCCGCTTTTTCCGCCAGGCTCGGGACTCCAGAGCGTGCGAAGCTGCAAAGTCGCGGCATCGTACACAAAAAGCCAGCCCGCAATTCCTCCTTCATTGTCACCGCCGAACCCTACGTAGACCGAGCCATGATCCAATAACAAGCCCGCGCGCTGCTTTCGCAGCTGTTTCCAATTCTTGGCATGCTGGATGAACGAGCTTTCTCCCACCGATCCCTCGATTACAACAGGACCTTTCACTGTTTCGCCCGAGCGCAGATCGAGCGCATAAATTCGATACATCTGATCGCTGTTCCAAGCGACCACGTACATTAGATTGTTCGCAAGATCGATCGCCGGCGTACTCAAAATTCCCCATGACGGATCATCGAGGGCCGCCTCATCAATATCGTGCGCGCCCGCGCGAGGAGGCCCCAAAGACTTTGACCAGATCAATGTGTCATTCGAAGTCGCGGGTGCCTGGTCCGCGATGTAGGCATACACCGTGTTATTCATAGAGGCAAATAAGACCGTGTTACAGCCTTGCGGGCACTTATTGCTCACCAGATGAGACACGTACAGGGGCTGCGCCATTATTTTGGCGTCGGAATACAGGGTCCAGAGTTTTCCGAACCGAGTTTTCACATTCGATTGGTTCAGTTGGGTTTCAACTAGATTCACTCCGCTACGCTGGTTATCAACCCGCTGCGTGTAAATATTAAAAGAATCCTTCGTGTTGAATAGGCGCGGCAAAAACAAAAATGGTAGTAGGCCAAGAATTGCTGTATTTTTCTTACACCAAGCCCACATAAGCAGGCGCACCTCACAAAATCCTGTATCGGGTCACAATTCTATTCTCGCCGCAAACGGATGACAAACAAAGTCCAAACAACAATTCTCCGTAAACACCGGCTCGACACGATCTGAATTCTGAGCTGCGTTTGAAACTTGCACGGTCATCATTTTCCGGACTGTTTCGGTTGAAGCGAACAGCTTCTATTGCGACAATGGAACTGGCGCGGCCGATCATGCGTTGGCCCAATTCATTGACGGGGGTTTTATACGGGGTTTTGGCAGCGGGCGTCTTAATTTTGATGTCAACTAGGACCGAGACCTCCTGTAGCCATCCGTCATCCCAACTCCCGACTATGACCCAGACCGCACATCCTCTGGAACAAATCAAAAAATATATTTCATCAAGCTGGGAATATTTGACCCGCTCCCTGGCTATTTGCAAAACGTTTGAGGACATAAAAACGGATGGCGAGCCTTACCTTTATTTGCCACTGGGGTTCCCCGAGCCTGTTGAGATAGTCGAACTTCAGAAATACTGCCCGATCCGCGTAGCGCGCTTGCCGAAGAAAATCGCAACCGCTGGTGACATCGATCTCAGCGAAATTCCCAACGAAGGCGTTCTTTTTCTGCCGCATCCCTATGTAGTTCCGGGCGGACAGTTCAACGAGATGTATGGATGGGATAGCTATTTCATAATTCTCGGATTGCTTCAGGACAACCGCGAACCGATTGCCAAAGGAATGGTCGAAAACTTCTTTTTTGAGATCGAGCACTACGGCGCGATTTTGAATGCCAATCGAACCTATTATCTTACGCGCTCTCAGCCTCCGTTCCTGACGTCCATGATTCTTGCGATTTACAACGCAGATAAGGCCAAAGGACAAGCCGATTCCACGTGGCTCGAAACAGCCTACAAATTTGCGGTTACAGACTACGAAGAGTGGATTCGCCCGCCCCATCTAGCTGGTAACACCGGACTTTCCCGATACTTCGATCATGGAGAAGGCCCGGTGCCCGAAATTATTGGCAATCCAAAGGACTACTACCGAGGCGTCGCGCGGTACATGCTCACGCACCACGAAGGCGATGAAGCTTCCTACGTTGTGCACCTGGGAAAGACTCCGGACGCGCCACATGCCGGCCCCGTATTTGAATTTGAGTGCGATCCCGCGTCACAACCAGCTCCCGCCCCTGATTGCCCGGCAGATCGCGTTGCTCTCACCGCGAATTATTACGAGGGCGACCGCACTATGCGCGAATCGGGATTTGATGTCTCCTTTCGCTTTGGGCCATTCAGCGCCGACACGCACCACTACGCCCCCGTATGCCTGAACAGCCTGCTCTATAAAGAGGAAAACGACCTTGCAGAGATAGCCGCTATTTTAGGCCACCACGAAGATGCTGAAAAATGGCGGCGCAATGCGGCCGATCGCCTTGCGCGCATGAACAAATATTTCTGGGACCAAAGCCGCGGTCTCTACTTTGATTATGACGTTGCCACCAACAAGCGCTCGACCTACGAATATGCAACTACGTTTTATCCGCTATGGGTCGGCGCCGCAAGCAAAGCGCAAGCAGACGCCGTAGTGCACAATCTTCCGTTATTCGAACATCCTGGCGGGCTAGCCATGAGCCGGCATGAAACCGGCGCGCAATGGGATTTCCCGTACGGCTGGGCTCCGATTCATTTAATCGCTATCGAGGGAATGAAACGCTACGGCTTCAATGCCGACGCAGATCGTGTTTCGTTTCACTTTCTTCATATGGTGCTGGAAGATTTCGAGCGCACCAAGACCATGTTCGAAAAATACGATGTGGTTTCGCGAGCCTCAAAAACCCGCATTCGAGTGGGATACAAAGAGAACGTAATCGGCTTCGGATGGACCAACGGTGTTTTTCTCCAGCTTTTGCATCAATTGCCGCCGAATCTAATTGAAAAGCTTGGAAAGGGAAAAGTTCCGAAGCGCTAACCGCGAATATTTCTGGGGCCTCCACTACAGTCACGTTCCTAAACGCCTACAGTATTTCCCTGATTGATGAATTCTGGCTCTTACGCCAATATGCGCGCAGAGAGAAGAGGAACAGAGGGAATCCTTAATAAAATAAGGGCTGGGCCCGCATGCTCTTCTTCTCTCAGCCAAATTTCCCTCCTGGTTAATCGCTCATCCCCTGACCGCGGCACGTATTTTCGGTGAACCAACGATCGCAGCCTTTAAGTCAGCATTGCTGTTGACGTTCTCCAGAAGCTTTCGCGTAATGTTGTCGTCAACTTCGGGCGCTTTGCGTATTTCCACCGGGTAACGGACCATGAGTTCTAGGCCACCTTCTGCAAACTGCAACTTCGCTTCTGTTTCCGGCGCGCGTAATTCAATTTCCACCCGGCGCTCGATATCGCCGTACTGTTTTTCGATCCCGGCGCGATATTGTGCGTACACGGAATTCACGACCTCGCTGAGCGCGTCTTGCACCAGCTTGTAGTTCGCGCCTGGCGCAAGCGATACGGCCACCTCATGCCAGGCATACGAGGTCCCCGGAATCTGTTTGTACAGCGGTGTAGTTGCCTGGAACAGCACCGAGTTGGAGAAAACGACGATGCGGCCGGTAGGATAAAGTTCAATTCCCGTCCCCGCAAGTTCCACTAAATACATGCGGACCAGCCCAATATCGATTACGTCTCCCGTCACGCCGGCAATGCTGACGCGATCCCCCACGCTGATCCCGTAGCGCCCTACCACAAAAAAATACGCGGCTACTGACAAAAGCACGGCTTGCAGACCCACGGCGATCCCGGCGGTGACGAACCCTGCGAACGTTGCCAGCGAGCTGAATTCGCTGATGAATCCCAACATGAGCACAATGCAGATCAGAAAACCAACGACAAACCGCCTGAGAATCAGGAATTGTCGGCGCCTGCGCATATCGTGGATGTACCGGAACGTTAATCGGCGCCACAACTCGGAGAGAGTGAACACGAATGCCAGCGCGAAAGCCAGCGCAAGAACTCGCATCAGCAAGGCCCGCACGGAGTATCCCGACTCGCGCACCAGCACCCGGCGCCATTGCAGAAAATTCGCGCGGCTCTCGTCCAGTAAAACAATTTCCTGGTTCAGAGGAATCAGCGCGCTCGACAAATGTTTGAACTCGTCTGTTAGCTTCTGGAAATCCTGAGGCGTCGCCGGAGTCGATGGCGCACCGGGCCTGGCGGACAAATCAGACATCTCGCGACCGCGTTGTACCGTGGCTGATAAATTCGCACGTAACGGCTTTTGAATGTTGGTGGCAACATTGCGCAAGCTCGCCGTTTCTTTAATCAGTTGATCGAGTTGATGAATGCTGCGCATTTCGTCATACACGGCCCTGGCATCGCCGCCCAAACCTCCGGAACTCGGGCTTAACGTTTGAGCGCTGGCCGCGGCCTTGACAGCAGCGCTCTGCGCCGAAGCGGTGCCCAATACCTCGGGAATAGAACGTGCCAAATCATTGATGCTTCCCTGCAATCCGTTGGTCGATGCTTCAGTGTTGTTCTGGATAAATGTGCTCATTCGCTGGACCGCATCTTGCATCGCTTTATTCAGCTCAAGATCGCCTTGCAGCTTTTCCCTTTGATCCGGTAGGTTTTGCTTTTTACTTCTTGTTGCTGAAGCGAGCTGTTTGTCCAGCGCGTCTAGTCGCGTCTGGTCCTGCTCGATTTTGGCCTTCACTTGCGCGGCAAACTGGGTCAGTTTTTCTTCCTGCGTGGGCGTCTGCACGTTTTGACTCGCATCATTGCCGGCGCCATTATTTGCCGCGGAGATCAGTTGAGCTTCCGCCCTCGCGGACTCGAAAGCCAGCCGTACCACTTGAGCGGCAAGATTTTGGGCATTGTCCTGATAGAGCTCATCGCTGGGCAAGCCAACCGTTTGCACTTTGCCCGACGCATTTCGATACCAATTAATTGCCGCGTTCAGATGGCCTAGAATGGCGTCCCGATCGAGCGGCTGCGAGCCTTGTGCAAGAACAAAAACACTTAGTAAAAAGGACGAGGCCGACCAAACACATAAAAAGCGTCCCCAGCGAGGCGCTTTTGAAGCCCTTCGATTTTGGAACAGTTTCATGTCCTCTTCTTTGGTTTGCGCCGGGTGCAAAACCTGATGATTTCTTCTTGGACCGCGATTTTCAAAAGGCTGGGAACGAGTCAAAATAAGAAGCAAGTTCGCAGCAATCCTGGCGATCCCAGCCTATCCATATAGCGGGATCCGTACAGCGTAGCTACCTGACTTTCAAACGACCACAAATTACGCTAGCATTTCGCGAGCACAAACTCCAGGATGAGCTCCTCTCACAACAAATTTGCCGTTGTTCTATGCGTGGTAACCCTGGGCTCCACAAAACATCTCTCCTCTTAAGGAAGATGACGATTACAGCAACTGGTTACAATGGCCTGGTTCAAACCCACCTCAATCACCTGGAAGGAATTGCTAATTCAAACGGCGCGACGTATTGAAAAAGATGATGTTCTAGGTCGCTCCGCCCAACTTGGTTTCTATTTTTTTCTCGCTCTCTTTCCCCTGTTGATTTGCATCCTCGGTTTACTCGGAATGTTTTCTAGGGCCGGGCGTGACATACAGCACGGCCTGTTCGGCATACTTACAAGCGTTCTGCCATGGTCGTCTTCCTCGCGCTTCAGGGACTTGAGCAGCCGAGTCCGGAGAGAATCCTGGACGGCGCGAGGATTTTAGAACGTGAGGATTTTAGAACTCGCGAATAAGGCCTATTTTCTATATCTTAAGCAGCCACCAGCAGAACAAGGGAAATTGCTTCGTATTGTACTTTCGAACTGTAAAGTGGATGCCACAAGTGTTTATCCTACTTACAGAAAGCCCTTCGACGTAATCTTCCGACATACGAATATGGCGCGCCCATGGGGACGATTTTAGAACCTTCCTCGCCGATTTTGTGGCAGCCTTGCCACACATCGACTTCCCCGGAGTGAACGTCCTAATCGACTCCGATGTTGTCGGAAGAAAACAGCAGGGTGGCGTGGGATTCTCCAGTGAGCTAACATCGGTTAGCTGAGGAGCTGCGATGAGTATCGTCACCATCCACCAAGCCAAAACTAACCTTTCTCGGCTAATTGAGAAAGCATCCGAGGGAGAGGAAGTGATTATTGCACGCGGGTCAAAACCCGTAGCTCGACTCGTTCCGGTCGGCGAGGTAAAAGGTAAACGCCAGCCAGGATCGTTGAAAGGCAAGTTGCGTGTTGGGCCTGAGTTTTTTGAGCCCCTTCCGATGAGCGAACTGACGAGTTGGGAGTAGTCCCGTTGCGCGCGCTGCTCGATACGCATGCTTTGCTGTGGTGGCTTTCGGATGATCCCGCGCTAACGCGAGCCGCTCGAAAGATCATTGCGGAAATCAAAAACTGATCGTAAGTGCTGCTTCGGCTTGGGAAATCGCCATCAAGGTCAGGTTGGGAAAACTCCCGACTGCTACTGACCTGGCGGCGGATTTCTCGAGCCTACTTGAACGCGAAGGTTTTCAACCGTTAGCCATTTCTCCAGAGCATGGCATTCGGGCTGGACTCTTGCCTGGCCCTCACAAGGACCGATTTGACCGTATGCTCATCGCCCAAGCTCAAGCCGAGAATATACCTATCATCAGTAATGAAGTATCTTTCGAAAGCTACGGGGTGCGACGCCTTTGGTGAAAAAGAGACTATCAGGTGGCGCAACGTCGGATCGGTTCTGAGCGGCCTGAGACATAGGTAACCTTCTGGAAGTGGCGCGCCCGGAGGGGTTCGAACCCCCGACCTTGTGCTCCGGAGGCACACGCTCTATCCATCTGAGCTACGGGCGCATTCCGAATCGACTGTGAGTCATTGTATTACGTTTTCTTGCAGGCTGCTACGAGACACCGACATCGGTTACCTCGCGTTGGCATCCTGAACTGCGGCAGATTCAGTAGGCGCGTGTGAGGTTTTTCACCTGCTTTGCCAGCTTTTCGATTTGCTCAGCTTTTTGGATCATCGGAAGCGACAAAGTATTCGTCGCATCCGTCTTTTCCACTTCGTCTTTCAATTCGGTAGCCAGCTTATACAGCTTCTCCACGTCATCGTGGATTTGCTGCTGGTTCTGCTTCAGAATATCTTTGGGATTCGGCTTGGGCAGGTTATCCGGTCCCGCGGAGTCCTGGTGCAAAGGCGGGGTCCCTTGTTGGTCAGCCGATGCTGGCGGGATGGGCATGGCCCTCTGCGCGTTAGCGATACCAGCGCTGGAAAACAAACCCAATGGGATGCCGACTGTTACGGGAATCATCGCTGCCAAAAAATTACGTTTGTTCGCGTCCATGTCGTTCCATTCCTCCCGCTAAAATATGATGCAATCTCGCGCCCCACAGCAGCTTTGCCGGGTCACCGAAGCTCCGCTGCCTCATGCCGGGTGGGTGTATAATTCCGGTCCCTTTATCTTATGACTGATTCGTTCAGAAGGTGGTTGGAAATTGCCGGGATACGCGCTCTGCGCGTCCTCATAATTGTCTTTGTAGCTTTCGTAATTGCACGGCTCTTAAGATCGTTTACCAGCCGCCTGGTTCAAACAGCAAAGTCGCCCACCCGCGTGGCTCAGATGCGCGAGCAGCAGACGCGCACCATGGCTGCTTTGCTTTATAGCGTGGGAGTGGGCCTGATCGTCGCTATCGCTTTCCTTACTGCTCTACCCGAACTCGGATTCAACGTGAGTCCGGTGGAAGCCGCCGCGGCTGTGGCTAGCCTGGCTCTGGGATTCGGCGCGCAGAATCTGGTGAAGGATCTAATCAACGGCTTTTTCATCGTGTTTGAAGATCAGTTCGTCATCGGCGACCTGATTCAGACCAGCGGTGAAACAGGACGCGTGGAGCACCTTACCTTGCGCCGAACCGTGATTCGAAATCCCGCCGGGGCGATCGTAACCATCCCCAACGGCCTGGTCGGCCAGGTTGCTAATCTCAGCCGGGATTGGTCCCAGGCCTTCATCGACGTTATCGTATCTTCGGATGAGATGGTAGGCCGCGCTCTGACCACGCTGGAGAAAATAGCCGCAGAATTCCGCCACGAAGCAGACTGGTCGCCAGCGCTGGTGGATGGACCTCGCGTGCTCGGGGTCGAATCTCTCGCGCTGGATGGAACCACCATTCGCTTGCAGGTACGCACTGCTCTAAACCGGAAAGAGGACGTATCGCGTGAGCTTCGCCGGCGGATCAAACTTGGCTTTGAGCAAGCGCGCATTCCGCTCAGCCATATGCACAATGTCTCCGTGCGCGAGGTTGCAGCGCCGAGTTCTTCATAATTATTTTAACGATAGGAGAAAAATGATGGGAGACGTTTCGCACGAACAGGTAAATCTAATGTTGCGGCTTTACGACATTCGCCGCGAACCTCGCCTTCGCGAGGCGCGCGAATGGTTCATGAATAATTTCCGTCCTACGTCTCCTGAAGACGTGATGCGCCAGTATCCTCCAGCCAGCCAGGAAAACGCCTACTTCCGCATGGTGATGAGCTACTGGGATATGGTGGCCGGAATCGTCAATCGCGGCCTCGTGGACGAAGAAATGTTCTTCGAAAATTCCGGCGAACAGTGGATTGTTTGGGAACGCCTGAAGCCTGTGATCGGCGCCTGGAGGTCTCTGTTCAAAAATCCGCACATGCTTTCGAACCTGGAAGAACATTGCAAACGCTTCGAAGCTTGGCGTGAAAAACGTGCTCCTGGAACAAATCAGGCTATCCGTGACATGTTCGCGCAAATGGAAAAGCAGGCGGCCGCAGCCAAGAAATAGCGTTTGCCGTAAATCAAGGGCCTCGACTGGCTGTTCCCGGCCGACCTGGCTAACTCTGTGAGTTCGCCAATTTCGCTAGGTTTTCGCGGCGAGATTGTGATAGTTTTTTGCAGACCCCCGCGATCGGATTTTTTCCGTCATGGAGAATGCTGGAGCCATTGGCTCGGTTCGCCGCCCTACAAGGCGTCGGGTGAGGAATATCTAGATGAATTTTCGTTATCCGATTACTCTCACTCTGATATTAGTAATCTGCTTCGCGCTGGTCTTTCCTCCGGACGTCGCGGCGCAGACCGCACAAAGCGCTGGAAAAATCACTGCAGTAGTGCCCATCGTCAACGTGGTCCGGGGTCCGCAGCAAGTTCCGGCATCGACATCCCAACAAGTGTTCTGGGGCGACGTAATTAATACCGGACATTTGGCCCGTGCGCGCATCGCGCTCAATGACGGCTCGATCCTTAGTGTCGGTTCCGATTCCAACTTAACCATCGCCCGGCATGACGCCTCGCAGCAGCAAACCGATCTGGATCTGAATTACGGCCGCGTCCGTGCCAAGGCCGCCAAACTCGTGAAGCCGGATGCGCACTTCCAGATTCGCACTTCCGTTGGCGTTGCCGGTGTCGTCGGCACGGACATGATCGTCATTTTCGACAGCACAGGAAAGATGGACGTCATATGCGTGGAGGGCGCTTGCAAAGTCTGCGACCTAGCCGTGCACTGCGTTCTAATGAAGGGCGGCGAGCAGTCAACTCTTCGCAATAATGAACAACCGTCGCAACCGAATCCTGCCACGCCTATGAACATGACCGAAGCGGTGAATACGACCGCGACTGCTGGTGCGGGCGCTGTGGGCGGAGGAATCGGCGTTGCCGGAGGAGTCGCCGTTGGCGTCGGCGCGGCAGTTGCTGCCACCGTGGCTGTAGTAGTCGCTCGCGTGGCGACCAGGACGCAATCTTGCAGCACATCGTCGCCGACAAAGGTTCATGCCGATTGCGTTAAAATCAATGGCGCTGCCGGGAAATTGAACGGTCAGCGCATGCCCTAGCGTTTCGGCATCGTTTGGATGTTCTAAAGAATTCAAAAGGTCATTGCTTCTTCAACTTCTTTTTCGCTTTCTAATCGGCGGCGCTGTCGTATGCGCCTTTGCCGCCGTCAGCGACGTCCTAAAACCCAAAAGGTTCGCAGGTCTTTTCGGCGCGGCTCCCTCGGTGGCGCTGGCAACCCTATCCCTGACGATTTCCTCTCAAGGAAAACTCTACGCCGCCGCAGAAACTCGCTCGATGATTGCGGGTGCCGCGGCATTTTTTGTTTACGCGTTCTGCGCCACTTGGCTGCTGTTGAAGCGCAATGCGTCGAGCCTTCTCGTCACGGTTAGTTTGATTCCCGTGTGGCTTGTGGTTTCCTTTGGGCTTTGGTTTTTGCTGCTGAGGTGAATACGGTGAGCGTAAGCGTCGATTTTTCAGGGCTACGTCAAGCGAGATGGTATCGATTCGCTCTCCGCTTCTTCTTTGGCGGGATCATTTGCGTTCTCGCCGGAATGATCGCGGACAAATACGGCCGAGGAGTCGGTGGACTTTTCCTAGCCTTCCCTGCAATTTTCCCCGCCAGCGCGACCTTGCTGGAAAACCAGCAAAAAGAAAAGAAAGAAAAAGTTGGATTGCACGGCACGATCCGTGGGAGAAAAGTGGCAGGCGTCGATGCTGCGGGCGCCGCAATGGGAAGCATCGGCCTGATGGTTTTTGCTGGAGTAGTTTGGCAGCTCCTGTCGGGTCATGCGCCTTGGCTGGTTTTGCTAGGTGTCACGGTGATTTGGTTCGCCGTTTCCGTTGCGATTTGGCGCGCCCGCAGCCCCTTGGTGCACTGGTCTAAACGCAAGAAACGGCGCGAACTGTAGACGGCAACTTTAATTCCATTTTTTGTAAAATCCCACACCTGCACGCAGAGTTGTTCTGGAATTGCGCACAGCTCTACTCTTTCTCGAAAGGGTGCGGCGGCAGCAAAAACTGCATTCCAAAATAGCCGACGAAGTAAGGCTGAGCGGGTCCCGCGGGTGCCAAACTTCGCCCCGCCATTATTAGCAAAATGAAAGGCGGATGTATTTTGTAGCGAAGACCTCCTTCCAATGTCTCCTGGTTCGTGGCCGGATGGAATGTCCCGGTAGAATAAAACTCGGCATCCAGTTCCAGCCTGTCCGTAAAGTCGTGGCCAATGACGAGGCCGGCGAGCCAACCATCCGGCCCGTTGTGAACCCAATTGTAACCACCTTCCCAATTCACATCGATGGCTCCGAGCTTCTTTGTAAATTCCATGGGCAGAATCAGGCTGGCGCCTTTCGCTGTGATTCCTCGCTCTACTGAGTGATTTGGATTGTTGATGGAAAGCTGCGGAAAAATCGACATGGCGAATCCAGAATCCTTATTGTCGTAAAATCGCCACTTCACTCCCAGCTGATCCTGGCCCAGACCGTATTTCGCAGGAGCAGGATTGTCCACACGCAGCCAGGCACTTTCGTAGGTCAACTGGATGCGATCGCCCAGACCAAAGTTGATATCGACGTCGGGGGTATGGGTGATCGACGAATCTGGGTAGAGGAACGGCATATACCCCAGATTTATTTCCCACCGCAGATTGCCTGGCGTACCAGGATCGTTTGTGTAGTAAGGCGGCCCTCCTTGCGCGAAAGCCGAGGAACAAAAAATGAGAGGAAACAAGAGAAAGCCTGAGAGATGCAAGAAAAACACGGAGGCGCAGGTCGGAATCGAACTCAAAACAACCCCGTTTTCATTGTTTTACACAACTTAGATCCGGTCAACTGGCTTGAAATTTTACCAATTCGCCGGATCCCCTACAATTCCGCCGCGGAAATCGTCCACGTACGCTGGGACATCTCCGATACAAGGCCTGCTAACACAACCTGTTAGTGGGCGCGTGGTAGCCGAATCTGGAACGACGAACCTTTGGCGACTTCGCTCTCAACGCCGATGTCTCCACCATGTATTTGCGCAATCCATCGGCCGATAGCCAGCCCCAAGCCGCGTCCGCCGTTCTCGCGTGAGCGCGATGGGTCGGCTTGGTAGAAGCGTTTAAAGATGTGCGGAATATCGTGCGCGGCGATGCCGATTCCGCTGTCGCGAATCTCTGTAATTGCAATACTATCCTGCGACTTCAACCGCACATCCACATGGCCGCCAGAGGGCGTGTACTTCACCGCATTCTCCAGAAAAATTAGGAACAATCGCTCGAGGGCGGCTGCGTCACCTTGCACCCAGACCGGCTGCTCGGGGAGCTGCGTTGTAATTTTCAGTTCCTTTCTTTCGGCAAGAACCTGCGCCTGCCGGGAGGCCTTCTGGAGCGCTTCGCTCAAGTTTGTGCGGCTCATCGCCAAGGCTGCTGCGCCCGAATCGGCACGCGCCAGATCCAACAATTGCTCGACGAGACGCGAAAGCGTCTCTGTCTCACCAAGAATCTGCGAGAGCGCCTCGCGATACTCACTTTCCGTGCGAGGTTTGCGTAACGTGATTTCAGCGTTGGTACGCATCACGGAGATCGGCGTGCGGAGTTCATGCGACGCGTCCGCGGTAAATTGGATGACGTGCTGGAAGGACGCTTCCAAGCGCCCGAGCATTTCGTTCAGCGTGTCAGCGAGCCTCTCCAACTCGTCGCCGGTATGCGAAACGGTGATCCTTTCAGAAAGGCTGGTGACTCCGATGCGTCGCGCGTCGCCGATGATTTTTTCCACCGGGGCCAACGCACGCCGGCTGATCCAATAGCCTCCCAGAGCGGCTAAGAGAAGAAACGCCGGCGCAATCGAATACAAAACTTTTTGGAAACGGTCGGTTGCGCGGTCAAAATCTTCGGTGTCGGTGGCTATTTCTATATCGTAGGTTTTCCCGGCGACGCTGATTGGTTCGCGCAGCACCCGAAATTCGTCGCCGTGCAATTTGGCATACAACGGTTTCGCCTCTCGAACACGTTCGTCCGGCATGTTTAGTGACGCCATTCCCGCCGACGCATAAAGCACGCCGCCATTTTCATCGGTCACGCTTACCAGGCCGCGGCCGCCCTGGCCTTCGTCAAATTCGTTCAATTCATCGACAATTGCGGCTCTTCCTTGCGGGGCAGTACGGGCAATGATGGTGCGAATGCCATCGAGTCGGTGACGAAGACCCACGTCGATCGCCGCATTAATGCTGTGGCTCATCGCAAAGTAAGCGATGCTTCCGGAGACGCCGATGGAAAGAGCGAGGATTAGCGAATACCAGGCCGTGAGCCGCACGCGGATTGGCAGCGATTTCATTCTTCCTCTCGCACCCTGACGCAATAACCGAAGCCGCGAACTGTCTGGATCAGTTTCAATTTGTGCTGTTGATCCACTTTTTTTCGCAGCAGGCGGACGAAGGCGTCAAGAGTGTTTTCTTCCACTTCCGATTCAAGTCCCCACACGGCTTCCACAATGGCCTGGCGGGAAGCGACGCGGCCGCTGCGTCGAACAAGAAATTCGAGCAGTTTGTACTCCGTCGGCGTCAATTGGATTTCGCGTTGGCCACGAAAAGCTTGGTGCGTGGCCGGATCAATCAGCAAATCGCCAACCTCGAGCCGCTTCAAGTGAGAAATGCCGTTTGGACGGCGCGCGAGCGCTCGAATTCTGGCCAGGAATTCGGCGAACGAAAACGGCTTGGTGAGGTAATCGTCCGCACCGGCATCGAGACCTTTCACGATATCTTGCATGGCATCGCGCGCCGTGAGCATCAGGATAGGAGTTGCACTACCCGCTTTGCGCAGGCGCCGCATCACTTCGACACCGTCCATCACGGGAAGCATCCAGTCGAGGATGATCACGTCGAACTCATACGACCTGGCAAGCTCGAGGCCGGACGGGCCATCGAACGCAGCGCTCACAACCTGGTTTTCCTCTTCCAGGCCCTTCTTCAGAAGCGCCGCCATGCTTCGGTCGTCTTCGACTAGCAGAACTCGCATCGTTTCCTGCGCTGGGCCAATGTACCCTCAGTCCCTGAAATATATATGAAAGACGCCAGAGGCGCCCAAACGACGGTGCCTTTCCAGCAGTTTGGCCGGCCAAGGGCGGTTTCGTCAGTGGGCACTTGCTCCGGTCTGGTCCGTGGCATGTGATTCTGTTTCTTGCGCGATAGTCCGTCGCGGACAAACGGCGATTGCAAATATTAGTATCGAGAGGGCGGCACAAATGCTTCTGGCATTTTGAATGGTTCGCCTAATTTTTCGAAATAACGATTTCGATACGCGGGAGGCTGTAGAGTTTGTAAGAAGAACTTTTTGCATCTGCGCTCCAGCCCTTCAGCCAGGTGCTGGCGTCGCCACATCTGACGCGGGCATAAGTATCATGGCGACGAAAGATGAAGATTATCTGAAAGCGTTACCATACGGAGCCAATGCTTCAGATGACCGCGATAAGCGCGGCTACCGGACCCCAATCGTTTAAAGCGGAAGGGTAACGCGACGCTGCCAGGCTTGAAACCTGGGATTGGAGCGGAGACTGTCGAGTTCGGGATCGACTTTTAAGAAGATGAGCCCGTCGGAGCGGCCGAAGCTCGTCTTTTCCGATCGGATCGCCAGCGACGCACTTCAGACGAATCGGGAAGGCGACGGCTTTCCGGGCTGAAACGAAGCCCAACTTTCGCTATACTTCATTCCAGGGCGCGGTACCCAAGTGGTAAGGGAGAGGTCTGCAAAACCTTTATACGTGGGTTCGATTCCCACCCGCGCCTCCAACAAATCCCCAATAATTGTCGCTTACCTCTTTTGCGTCCGCCTGCTACCGCCGCCGCAGCAGGTTGATTTCAACTTGGAGGCGAGCGAAGACGACCCGAGCCAGAACGGTACGCGCCGTGTTTATGGCTATAGGATGAGAGGTTAGGATCTGAAAAACCGATTTGGATTTTCTCGACTGCGCCGTCTACCCTGCGGGATGAATTATAAAATGGGGGCTAGAGAATGTCTTCGTGGTGGTCTGAAGGAGAAACCGGTGCGATACAGGTTTATCGCCAGTCCTTCACGGGATATCTGGCGACGGTCGCGGTCAGCGCCGCGATTCTGGTCTTAATTTCCAAGAACTTGGTACGTGCTAATTCTATGTATCTTGATCCCGTGTAGGGCTTTCCTTGAACGAAGAAGAGCCATCATATTCACCGAGACTGCTTTAATCTACCGGCCCGCATTTAGTCATGCTATCTACATTCCTTTTTCCAATATCGAGTCGGTGGGGAAGTCCACGGTTCCGCTGTCATTCTGGATGCGGTCACGACTCTTCAAAGGATTACGTATACATCTGAAAGATGGGAAAGACGTTTTAGTTCCACTCGATTTCCCTCAATCAAGCGACATCTCACGCGGAATCGCGGAGCGGTTCTAGTCGTTTTGTTGCACGATTGGATTCAGCGCTTGTTGTGGGGTTTGATTCACCGGAAGAAATGATTTTATAATCCCGCATCGACATCCTGTGTCGATAAGGAGGTGATCCCTGAGGTACACGAAAATTTGATTCATTTGTAGGGAGGCGCGTGTGAGTCTGCCATGCGCCTCTTTTGTTTCTCGTCGCCTCATATCCACGTCAGAACGACGGGCCGGCTCAATTCAATAGTCCTTTGATCCGATTGCCAAATACCTCACGAACAGTCTTCTCGGGGAGTAGGTGATTTAAAACAGTTCGTTTCCCCTCCAATCAAAAAACGAAGGGCTTTCTCCAAGCATTTAACTGAGAGGGTATTCGTCACCTGCGTCTTGTGCCCTAACAGTTAATTAAAGAATATTCAACTGTGCTGTTTTGTGCAGCGGCAGACGGCGGTCTTGTCCATTCTGCTTACCCGTTGCGCCATTGCCGACTTGGGAGAGGGTAAGACTTTCGTTATCTGAAGCCGAGTTCCATACGACTCGGCAGTTTTCCACATTGCAACACGCTTACCGGTGGCTGGCAATTTAATGAACGGAGTCAACCAACGTGATTACAGACAGAATGGGGGTGGCGCCCGATACGCGGCTGATGCGCCCGGATTTTCCTTATTTCGGCGAGCCGCACGATACGGCGGCGAGTTGCGCGAAGCAGTAGGGCGAACGACTGAGCGCACGGACGACATAGCGCCGTTCTGTAATTGGATGGATTTGCTCGCCGGCAACACGGATTCGGGAGCTCCCATTTTTCAGAACGGATTTAGGCCGCTCGGTAGCGAGACGAAGTTGGCAAAAGCTCATGCGGAAGGAGATTCGCAGTGAACTAGATGACGGACAAACTGGAAGTTATGAGCTCCAAGCGGGGCACCCGTGAATCCGCCATCCACCATCAGCTCGACCGCGTTCCATTCGCCATATTCCTCAACATCTACACAATATTACATACGCATTAATTTTCTGTTGACAGCAAAAACTTTTTGTGAGATTTTCCGCGCGCCGAGGGATAAGCAGTGAAAGTGACCTTAGGAACTTTCACTCTAGCTGGCGATCCCTTCTAAAACCATCTATATAGCTGCGGGTTCCAGCTTCACGCTTCGGCTGAGGAGACTTGGATCTCTATGAAGCTAGCGCGATGGATGTGTTCTCTGCTGCTTGTCTGCGTCCCTGGTACACCCCTGTTTGCCCTAACCGACGACGACACCGCAAAAGCAAAGGCGCCCTCCGCAACTGCTCTAGGCACCGACGACACCACTAAGGCTAAAGCACCCGCCCCAGCTCCAGATGCAAAGGACGGAGATAGCTCCACGAATAAAAACTCGTCCTCCAGCCCAGCTCCCGTAGCCAATGCGAAGGTTGCGGCGCTGTTGGATGTTCTGGTGAAGAAAGGAATCTTGGCGCCCACAGAGGCCAGCCAAATTCGAAACGCTTCCCCTGACACCGAACTTCAGCTCTTGGTGGAAGCTCTCAACCGCAAAGGAATATTGAGCGCGGCCGATTTGACCGCGGTCGCCGACTCCGCTCCGGCTCCTTCAACGCCGGCAGCGTCTCCAGCGCCGGTTGCCTCAGGACCAACATTCGTTGCATCATCGACGTCTCCCGATACGAACCCGGTTTCCGTTTCAACGGACGCACAGCAGGGCCAGGCCCCGCGAAATCCTCAGCCGCAGACGCAAGCCGCGGGCACTGAGCCTCAATCTTCCAGGCCCACTCCGCGAGGAGTTGTCCCCGCTGTCGTTCCCATCCGCGCTCTTCCCATCGACCCGCCCACGAAGGATGGCTTGGTCGCAGCTTTCAAGACCGGGGGGGTGAAGATGACACCCTACGGGTTTATAAAGGCTTCGGCAGCGCATGATTCAAGCTCTCCTAACGGTGACGACTTCCCCTTCGTTGGTCTGTTTCTAAGCTCTACTTCGATTTTGAATACCGGTCCAACGAAAGACCCGGAATTCCACCTCAAGGCGCGCTCTACCCGTTTCGGCTCAAACTTTGAGTGGCCCGATCCCTCGCCCAAACTGGTTGTTACCGGCCGAGTCGAAGGCGACTGGGAAGGAAACTTCAGCGAAGTGGATAATCGCGACGTAACTTCGATTCGAAGCAACGCCCTGCAATTGCGTCTCGCGTACGTACGCTTGGATTACGAGGCCACAGACAGATGGGATTTCTTTTTTGAAGGTGGACAAGACTGGGCCATCTTCTCCTCCACCGTTCTACCCAACCTTTTTGAAACTACTTTCTTGGGCGCCTTCTACGGCACCATATATGACCGTTCCCCGCAGTTCCGTTTTGGAACTACCTACAAGATCAGCGACTGGCGAAGCGTCAAGATCTCTCCCGAGTTTGCACTCATGATGCCGAGCACCGGCCAAATCGAGAAACTAGGTTCGTTAACCGTTCAAGGCCAGCTAGCGCAAGGCGAACGCGAGGGCGCCGATTCGGGCAAGCCCGAGCTTGAATCCAGAGTCGTCTTGCAATTCCAGCTCGATAAAGCTCCGGGAGTTTCCTCCGCCCAACTTTTCTGGGCTGGATTTTACTCCCATCGCACATCCATCGTGACTAGTAGCAATTACCCCATTAACGGCGGCACGCCGACTGCATCGTGTGTTGCTATGCCAACCATCTGCTTGAACTATGAAGCCGCTTTCCCCAACGGATTTACCACTTCCAGCAAACAGTACGGCAATCAAGTTGGCTTCCAATTACCCACTCGCTTTGCCACCTTGGTGGGAAGCGCTTACTTCGGCGGTGACCTCCGCTTCTTCTTGGGCGGCCAAGTCAATTCCTATGCCACTGACATAACTGGTCTCTCGAACCCAATCACCTTTGCCACCGTTGACGGCGGTCCACTCGCGGCTGCGGGTGCGGCAACATTGGCCACCAACGGGGCCGGAGCAGTTGTCATCGCTCCGCAGAAGCCAATCCGATCTTTTGGCGGCTTCCTCAATCTAGGCTTACCTATTTCCCGTTGGTTTGACTTTGATCCAAAAGGTCGCATGGGCGGTTGGCAAGTCTATCTTCATATCGGTAAGGATCAAGTCGTGCATCGTGACTTGACCAACCCCAACTACGCGGCCTCTGCCAACACTTTGTCACCACTACCACTGTTAATGGGCAAAATGTTTGCCGCAACTCTGTACTACAAGCTTAATCCGTGGTGCACGTTCGGCACTGAGTATTCGATATATGCTACCCGGCTCGCGCCGGGCTTGGACTACTCGATTGCTGGATCGCCGTCTAACGAATGGCAGGATCATCGGATTGAGTTTGGACCCGTTTTCACGTTCTAAGATTTGGTGGTAGTTTTGTTGCTAGAAATCGCGGGAAAAGAATAGCCTCGATGCAATTGTGCCCGAGCGGTTCTGTTCCCGGCTTCAACTTGAAAAAGACTATGGGCTCGGGTTATAGAACTCTTTGGCTCGGCGTAGCGTTCTTTTTGTTCAATGCTATGTTTGCGCTTACGGTTTATTCGCAGTTCTCCCCTACTCGCATTACCGTTCTTAGCGCCGACTTCCATCCGATCAACGACGCAACCCCAATACCCAAGGACTGCGACCTCCAAAATTACTCGGCCTATTGCAATGAAAGCAGAAACCCCACAGGCCAAAACATCATGCGCGTCAAAGATAGTGATGGTAATACCTTCACTATCACATGCACCATAGACTCGCGTTGGTCGAAGTGCGCTCTATTAGGTGTGGGTGAATCGTACGAAGCGAAAAGGGGCAAACACGGTTTGACCGTATGGGTCCAAAATCCCAACGGCAAAGAAAGCACTCGCCTTTATAAATTGGGCGAAGACGCTCCGGCGTTGCCAGGCGCGACTCCAGGTCCGGAGCCAGTTGGCCTCCCCGCTCCATCGGGAGGTCTGCCCGACTCTCACCCGCTCCATGTCACCCCGGGCCAGAAGGCGGCATCAGTTCCAGCTGAGGCTCCCGCGTCTTCGTCTTTATCTGCGCCTCCAGCTCAGTCGGCGGTCCCTCCTCCAGCTTCAGTGTCACCACCGGCTGCCACCGCGCCAGCTTCACAAGCCGAGTCGGCTCAGGAAGTCGTCCCCGGCGAGGTGAAGTGCAATTTCAGTTCGACGCCTTCCGGCGCTGAAATTACCTTGGATGGAAAGTATGCTGGTAACACTCCGTCCATAATCGGCCTCAGCCCCGGAGCCCACACGGTCGGCTTCTCTTTGCCCGGCTTTGTTCCCTGGACGCGGAATCTCGCCGTGTCACCCGGATCCGAACTAACCGTCAGCGCGACCCTGCAAAAGGGTAAGAAATAATCATGTCGCGCAATATTCGCAGTCTGAATGGCGTCGGATAGTTTTCCTTGTTTCTCAAAGGTTTCGTCATGAGTTTGGCAATAGCCGTTCCGATTCAGGGCCCCATTACAAAATCCCCTACGTAACGGAGGAAGGCATGGCAATTGCGGCGCAACGGGAAGGGACCGGTACTTCTGAGTACGGCATATGGCGGGTGATCATGGCTTCATCCGTCGGCACCATGATCGAGTGGTACGACTTCTACATTTTCGGCAGTCTTGCCGCCGTTTTATCGCTCAAGTTCTATCCGCCGGGTCATGACACCTTCGCGTTAATCGCGTACCTCGCCACATTCGCCGTAGGATTTCTCGTGCGTCCATTCGGCGCGTTGTTCTTTGGCCGCATCGGCGATGTTGTCGGTCGCAAATATGCGTTTCTCGTAACGCTCACCATCATGGGTCTGTCCACATTTGCGATCGGCTTGATGCCGTCCTACGCTACGGCCGGTTGGTTCTCGCCCATCGTTCTGATTCTGATTCGCGTTCTGCAAGGATTGGCGCTCGGTGGAGAGTATGGCGGCGCTGTGGTCTATGTGGCCGAAAATGTTCCCGACAGCAAGCGCGGCTTCTACACCAGCTTCATTCAGATCACCGCCACGCTCGGTCTTTTCGTCTCGCTCATCGTAATCCTACTAACACAAAACTCCATGACCAAGGAAGACTTCGCGGCTTACGGTTGGCGTATCCCGTTCCTCATCTCCATCATCCTTGTAGCCATCTCTCTCTACATTCGCCTGAAGATGAGGGAATCTCCCATCTTTTCACAGCTCAAGAGCGCCGGAATGACTTCTGCACAACCACTCAAGGAAGCATTCACGAAATGGCCTAACTTGAAACTCGTGCTGATTTCACTTTTTGGGGCCACCGCTGGACAGGGTGTGATTTGGTACACCGGACAGTTCTACGCTTTGTTCTATATGCAGACCGTTCTGAAAGTGGATGTCAAAACCGCAAACATCATCGTTGCCATAGCCCTTCTGATCGGAATGCCGTTCTTCACTGTGGTCGGTGCGCTTTCCGACAAAATAGGACGGAAGAAACTTATGATGGCGGCCTGCCTGCTCGCTGTCTTCACCTACATTCCCATCTACCACGCCATGAAGAGCGCCGCTGGAAACAATATTGTATCCGTAACGCACACCCGCAATAAAGTTACCGGCGCAATCTCTCTCACCGCTATGACTACCGACGCCACCGGTGCGTTAGTGCCAGCAAAGGTAGCCGCGAATCCGAATGTCCCCATGTTGGTATTCCTGATTTTCATTCAGGTCCTTTACGTGTGCCTGATTTACGGTCCTATCGCTGCTTACCTGATCGAAGCGTTCCCGGCCAAGATTCGCTATACTTCGGTTTCCCTGCCTTACCACATAGGCAACGGAGTCTTTGGAGGGTTGCTCCCGCTCATTGGACTGTCGTCGGTCGCGGCGACGGGCAATATTTATGCGGGCCTCTATTACCCGATGATCGTGGCCGGCATGACGTTTATTATCGGCAGCATTTTCCTGAAGGAGACCCACAACACGCGGATCTGGGCCGAAGCCGGAGTCACGGCCGCTACCCCCGCACGCGAGTAGTCATAACGAAGGCGACTTGATGATGGCCGCGGAAATGATCACCCCAGATGCCGTCTACTTTATGGCGACTCACGGAGGAGGTTTGATATGCTTAGTTATGGCTGGCGAAAGGCACGATGAGTTAAAGATCGCCACGATGGCGCCGGATAACACTGCATTGGGCGATACAGGATTCACGGTCTCAATCGATGCGAAGGGCCGCGGCGTAACCACCGGCATTTCGGCCCACGGTCGTTCGCAAGCGATTTGTGCGGTCATCGATGCACGAAGCGGTCCCGAATATTTCGCACGTCCGGGACACGTTTTCCCACTTCGCAGTCGCGCTAACGGACTCCTGGGACGCGAAGGTCATACGGAAGCAGCGGTCGACCTTGCGGGCGTCTCAGCATTACACCCGTCCGGCGTAATTTGCAAAATTCTCAACGATGATGGCACTATGGCGCGAGTCTCTGACCTCGAAGGGCTCGTTCCAGCGTTCGCCATGCCAAAAGGTGATCTCCGACTCTATTTTCAAGGTTCGGTATCTTTAGAGCCCCATTCGCAGATATCTCAGTAGGGAGGAAGAAATGTTTAAGTACACCGCAATTTCCGCTGCAGTTGTAGTTCTTTCGATTCTCGCATTGACTGTCCCCAAAAAACCCTCTCCCCCGGCTGGCTCCTGGCAAGTGGACACGCGCCATTCTGACGCACAGTTTATTTCCGACGGTACAACGGATTACGGGAAAACCAAGATTAACTTCACCATCGGTTTCGCCAGAGTCGCCGGTGTAGTTAAAGTCGATAGCGCCGACCCTGCGAATTCCTCGTTTGATTTCACCACCTATTCCGCGTTGTCGATGGCGCCACCCATGGATGAGGATGGGAAGGTTAAGACGCAGTGGATAGTTACTCCTGCCAACCATACGCTCGTCTGTTTTCACTCCAAGGGCGTGCGACAGATGGCGGACGGCCGGCTGCAAACCACTGGCAACCTTGTGCTGACTCGCGTGGACCGCAATATTGACGCAACGCCGAGTGAAGCATATGCCGGCCCGGTCTACGGGCCGCCCATGGTTCACCGCATGACACACGAGGCTACCTTTATATTCGACGCCCCGGCTACTCGTGGTGGATTCCTCCAAACCACCGGCAGCACGAACGTAGTTGGCGAGGATTTTCCCCAACTGGTGAAGGCGGTGACCGCCACCTACTGGCCGCCGGTGATTCAGGATAAAAATTGCACAGCGCCTAACCCGAGTGAAGCATATAGCGGTCAGCAGTGCACTGGAACATTCCTCGAAGGTCCAGCGCTCCCCGAGGCGCCCCACGCAGCCAACGCCGAGGACATCGGCACCCTGACTAATTTTAACGCCGTCGTCGGCCGAAATCTCAACATCGTCGTTCACATGCGTTTGACGCCAACCGGTTCCGGAGAACAAGCAACTGCCGGGAAATAGACCGTTTCGATGGGACTCTCTTTTCGTTCTACTCTTGACCACAAACAGTCGAGACGTTGCGTCAGGAAGTGCTGCGCGAGCCGTTGGCCGAAGCTCCGAAGCGCGGGGGGCGATTCTATCCCCTGTTCCGATTGGGCTCCGGAATTCGATTATTCTCGCTAAAACGCTCTGACACGCCCAACACTCGGCAAAAAATAAATTGCACATAAATCGTACGGAATCAGGCAATTCGGTACAATTTCAACCGATTTCAGCGGAAGCTAAGCTACGTAAATTCAATGTATTAGCCGATGCTTTGAGTTCTCCCACCCGCGCCTCCATCAAATCGCCAACAAAAGTTGGCCTTCCATAGACAGTATATTTTATTTGTTCCCAAAATGTTCCTGCGGTCGAATAGGGATGAATGTCAAGAGTTAAAGAAAAGCGGCCGCCCGTCCCACGACAATCCACGATGACGTTGGCACTGAGGAGCGCGCCCTCGGTATTTACTGGCCGACCCAAGCGAGCCCATCGGGTCCCTGCCCGGCTTCGATGCGGCCCACAACTTCAAGCGAATGCAAGTCGATTGCGGCGACGTACCCGTCAGGCGAGCAGGCCACGTAGGCGCGCGATCCGTCGGGTTGCATAAGAATTCCGGCAGCGCCATCTCCCACTTTTATACGCTTCACCTCTTTTCGCGTGGCTCTGTCAAGAACGGCGATGTCAGGCTTGCTAAGGCTCGAAATAAATGCGAGCTTGCCATCTGGTGTGAACTTCAGCCGATTCGCTCCCTTGACGTTGGCGGACAGAGTGTCGATGACCTTTTTGCTCACCACATTAATGATAGAGACCGTTCCGTCGTCGGCGTTGGCGACCCAGATTTCCTTGCCATCGGGGGATACGTCAAACCCCTCCGACCCGCGGCCGACAGGAACGACGGTTTCGTTCCAGTCTCCACTGGACGGCCCCGTGCCCGCCCCACCGCCGATCTTTTCGATGACGCTGACGCTGGCGGAACTGACGTTCGTGGTGACAATCTGGTTGAGGTCGGGGGAAACGTAGATCATGTGGGTGCGATTTTGCCCGGTGCCCATGATCCAATCGACTCTCTTTGTTGCGGGATCGTAGCTGCCGATCGCCTTGGCAGCCTCAGCCGTAAACCATACTCTGCCTCCTAAGAACGCCAGTCCGTGCGGGCCGCGCAGAGCGCCGAGATCGATGGCCGGCAAAACCTTTTTCGCAGCCAGATCGACCAGGGTGAGCGTGTTGTATGCGCCGCCGCCGTAGTTAGAGATGTATGCAGTCGTTCCGTCGGGCGAGGCAATCACTTCGTGCGGATCAGGACCGACGGGCAGTTCGGCGGTTACTTTCAGGCCGGCAGGGTTGACGATAAGAAGTGTGTTGTCCCCATTGGCAAGGATTAGCAGAGCACTGTCTGGAGCGGTTTGTGCATCGAGAGCGCGCGCTCTCAGCAATAAGACGACGAGAATAAATAGCAAGGTTTTGATCTTCATGACTATTAGCCTAGGACCTCCATTCTAGCCCGGCATCGTACCAAGAACCGCTCGACCCCAGGAGGCAAATCAGAAAAAAGATAGCCAGCACCAATCTCCAACCCATAACATCGTCTCGATATCGTCGCTTTAGGGATTCGCTCGCGAATATTCCCCGCGAAACACAACATTCCAATTGGCGCCGTTGTCGGTGGATTTTTCCCAAGTCTGCTCGACCTTGTTCGGATTCAGCCGTATTACTTTCACTCTGTTCAATACGCTCTCTCCGTTGGGTCCGCGGCCTGTGCCTTCAAATTCCGCTGTGCCGGATGCGACCTTGCCAGAGGTGAACACATGAACCCGACCCTTGTTGTCGGCGAACATCCCATACCAGCTCTTGTCGTCGGTACTGTAGCCAAAGACATTCTGTCCGTAATGGCCCCTTCCGTCGTCCCAGTTCTCGACTATCAAACAGTTGTCGAGCGACGGACTCACAGTGCTGTGGGCATCTCCCGAAGAACCTTCGGCGCCGATCATCCAATTGCCGAGCCAATAATCAAGTTGCCGATTTTCCAGATTCGCAGCGCAGGAATTGGGATCCGCGGCAGCAAAGCCGTTTGTCGTCAACGCGAAGCCGAATAGAACAGCGAGAAGGATGGATTTCAAAGCGCTACGCTTGAGAATCAGGATTAATTTGTTCATATAACTCCTCCACAGTTTAGTTCACCCGATTCGTGTTTTTGACCGGCGACACAGTTGGTCGTCGAGCACGGAATCGGAAAGCTTGCGAGTTCCTCTGCACCTCCAACATTTCGAAGCCGGCACTCTCCAATCGCGCGCCGAAAGTATCGAGACTTACGGGAACAAGAGTGTCGCCGATATGAATGATCCTCAGAAACCAGTTCTGAAGACTGTCGCAGCCCACGAAAAAACCGCCGGGTTGCAAGACGCGTAGCACTTCCACGAGGAGTTTGTTTTGTAGTTCTCGGGAAGGAACGTGATGCAGCATGGTGAACGAAACTGCACCCGAGAATTCCGAGTCTTCAAAAGGCATCTCCGTCGCATCCCCTTCGATGACGTGGACGTTGCTTCCTTTTAAGCGCAAGCCCAGTGAACCTGCCAACGCCGGATCAATCTCCAGTGCCGTGAGACGAGGCACTGAGGTTCGCAGAAGGTCCGTCGTTAAGCCGGGGCCAGGGCCAATTTCTAAAACGTTCGAGCCTAGATCGGTATCGCCGACTGCCCAGGGAAGTCTGTGTGCGACGGTTCTGCGCCAGCGATCAGAACGGCATAGCCATTGATGTAAGCGGTTCATGTTCCTCACGAAATAGTGAAAGTTCATTTACACCTTATCGATTGCCAAGTTGTGCGCGCTTCCGATAAAGTGACAATTGATGTTGCAAAAGCGCCAAAGTGGAATTTTCGATCGCTCGGGCGATTCCAAGTCGGCAATCACAACGCTCACCCATGACTATCCAGCCGGCCACGTCATACCTTTGCACTTCCATCATCGAGATCAACTTGTCTATGCCTCGCGCGGGGTGATGACGGTCGGTACCCGCCGAGATGGCACTTGGGTTGTTCCTCCACATCGTGCCGTGTGGATTCCGGCCGAGATTCCGCACACGATCACGATGTCAGGTTTGGTAGCGATGCGAACGCTATATCTGAAAGCAAGGCTGACAAAAGGACTGCCACGAGATTGTTGTGTGATTAATGTCTCAACTCTGCTCAAGGAACTCATTCTTCATGCCTGTACTGTGCATGCGTTGAAGAAAGCAGTGAAATGGCAAGCTCACCTGGTCGCCGTGATCCTTCATCAGCTCGAAGCGGCGCCGACGATCCCATTGCAACTTCCACATTTGTCCGATCCCAGGCTGGTTCGGATCGCAGAAATGCTAAAGAGAGATCCAGGCGACTGTCAAACGCTTGCTGAGCTTTGCAGGGTGACGGGAGCAGGGAAGCGATCTGTCGAAAGGCTCTTTCAACGAGAAATCGGAATGACCTTTGGGAAATGGCGGCAGCAAGTTCGGCTTATGCAGGGGATGCGGCTTTTGGCCGAGGGCGCAAAAGTCACGCATGCGGCTCTGGAATCTGGTTACAGTACGCCGAGCGCTTTCATTTCCATGTTCAGGAAGGCCTTGGGAACCACGCCGACTTCATATTTTAGGTAGACGCGAAACCTAATTGATCGGCTCAACTCAGCGATAGGTGCCCTATCGCGGCTGGTCCCATTACTGCTGCTTGTGTCCGGATGGTCCGCAACTCGCAGCTAATCGCCTAAGTCTGATTAACGCCTATCGGACAAGGGAAGCACTACTTGAAATGACGATGATCGGACTAATTAGGACTTGGCCATATGCACGAACCGATTAGCGGATTTCCATCGGGTCGCCAGTTTTATGTTCTTCAATCTGGAACCGTAAGAATTTGTGGATCGCGGTGAGAGCATGACTGCCATCTACCGGGAGTTTAATTGCGTGGCCATTCTGTCCGCGGACCGCCACTGGGTCATTCTGAGCGAATCGACGTAGCGTAGTAATTTCTCGGTGTGCTTTCCGTCTACAAACGCCACTCCACCGAATGCCCGCAGAAGTCCAGCAACTGCCCCTGTTGGGTCATTGCCTATGCTTGGGCGCTGACGTAATATGCACGCCAATGTCTGATCCATCTTTAGAGCCAACCCGCACGTCCGCCTCCGGATCGAATCCAATACTCGAAATCGCGCACGTTCTCTTCACGGACATTGTCGGGTACTCGAAACTGCCCATGGACGAGCAGGAACAATTGTTAATGCAGTTACAGGATGCGGTGCGTCAGACGCCGGAATTTACGCGTGCCGAGGCTAGCGAAGAACTTATACGCCTCCCAACTGGGGACGGCATGGCACTTGTTTTCTTTCGCGATCCCGAAGCTCCGGTTCGCTGCGCACTGGAGCTGAGCCGGGCTTTGCGCAACTATCCCGAGATCAAGCTGCGAATGGGCGTTCATTGCGGCCCGGTCTATCGGGTTGCGGACATCAATGCTAACCGCAACGTTGCTGGTGGCGGTATCAACATTGCACAGCGTGTCATGGATTGCGGAGACGCCGGACACGTTCTCGTTTCAAGTGCGGTAGCGGAAGTCATTGGTCAGCTCAGTAGTTGGCGCCCGATGTTGCATGATCTCGGCGAGGTCGAAGTCAAGCACGGGCTTCGGTTGCGAATCCACAACTTGTACACGGAAGAAGCCGGGAATCCGGGGATGCCGAACAAGGCCATTCCACGGCGATCACCTCCTATGCTTCGCTTCTGGCACAACAAGCTCGCGGTTGGGATGAGTGCTCTTGTCCTTGTTTGCTTGTTTCTCGCCGCAGCTTTCTACCTTTGGCACGCCGGGCATTCTCTTGCCGGCTCTTCCGCGTTAGCAGTAGTGCAGAAGCGGATCTCATTCGTTGGTGATGCTTACATGCCCGCGGTCTCGCCGGATGGAAATTTCGTAGCTTATCTAGCCGGGGGCCAGGGAGATCAGAAACTAATGATGCAGGATTTATCTGGGGGTCCCAGCGTCGAGCTTCTACATGGAGACTTTTTGTCGGACCCTCGGTGGTCCCCCGATGGCTCCGAACTTTTGTTCCGGGGTAGCCTCGATGGGAAAACTCGGGGCACATTTGTGGTTGCTCGGCTCGGCGGGACGGCCCGAAGAGTGGCCGAGTTCGGGGACTCGTGCTGGTCGCCTGATGGATCGCAGATTATAAATGCGAAAGCTACAGAAAAAGGAGCGGTGTTCTTGGTTAACAAATTGACTGGAGTCGAAAAAAGAATCCCTATCCCCTGGGGATACCAATGGCTAGCCGATATCGACTGCTCTTCAAAGACCGGAATGCTACTTCTACTTACGGAAACCGCTGGGAAGGATCAGATATGGACCATGACTACCGATGGGACCGAGCAGCGCAAACTAGTTGATGGGGAAAGCAGAATTGGAACTGCTCGTTGGTCAGCTACTGGCGATGCAATCTATTACCTTCATCCCCGAGGAGACACAGCCGACCTTGTAAGGCTTCCAGCTTCGGGCACATCCGCAGGATCATCAGTAGTCATGAGTGGGTTAAGGACTGGTGGCGATTTTACGCTCTCAGCTGAAGGATCAAAGCTGGCGTATACGGAGAAAGAATATTCCGCAAACTTATGGTCGGTCGAAACTCCAGCCTCTGGAGCAATCGCAAAGATTGAGAAGCCACTCACCGCGGGGACATCAACATCTGGTGATCCGAGTATATCTCCGGACGGCCGCTGGGTGGCCTTTGTGATGAACAGATCTAGCACCGAAGGTAACGTCTACAAAATGAGCGTCGACGGCGGCACACCGATACAACTGACATTCTTCGATGCTGCCAGGTCTTCGAGCCCCGCCTGGTCGCCGGATGGCCGACGCATAGCATTCATCTGCGATCAAGGAGGCACTGCGAAAGTCTGGACAGTTGATGCCAATGGCGGCTCGGTCCGGTCGCTAGAAAAAACGGACCCATCAGACACTAACTATGGTCTCGCTTGGGCCCCTAACGCCGAAATTATTTACCAGCAGCCGGGACTCCATAATCTTCGGCGCCTGAATGTTGAAACTCAAGAAGAGGAGGCTATTCTTCCGAAGGATTCAGGGGGTTGGCTAGCTTCGAGACCGATATTCTCGCCAGATAGCAAAAAGATCGCCATATACTGGAATCGACCCGATCATGACGGGGTGTGGGTTATCAGCTTGGAGAAGTACTCAGAGAAGTTTTTCGGACCCCTCCATTATTCTCCCTTCGGGTGGTCCCCCGACGGCAATTTTATGTATGCGTTCATACCCGAGGGGGGACGAGACATAATCCCCATAGATCTCGGAGATTCGAAACAGTCCAAGCCAATAATTACGATGCCCGGTCCGATCGATTCAGCTGCGCTTAGCCCTGATGCACGAAAGATCATTGTCAGTGTGACAGAAGTCAAATCAGATGTGTGGCTGATGAAGAATTTTGACCCGCAGGCCGCTCAGGTAAAATAATCGCGTGGTTGAGGTTTTCTCATCCATTTGTCATGTGCTTCTTATCTCGTGGACGTGAAGTAAAAGATCGTCGTAAATATTAAATCCACGACAACGACCATCAGAGTAGATTTAACCACCGCAGAAGTCGTCGAGCGCCCTACTTGTTCCGATCCCAATCCCGTCGAAAAACCCTCTTGGCAACCGACAGCGGTGATGACGAGCCCGAACATGGCGGCTTTGATCAGACCGTTGGTGATGTCGGGGGACTTCAACGCTACAAGCGTGGCTTGAATGTAGCTTCCCCAGGTGAAGCTCGCTGCCAAAACGCCGAAAGCACCGCCGCCGAGCACACCCATGAAATCAGCCCATACAGTGAGGCAAGGAACCATCACGACCATGGCAAGAAACTTCGGCGCGACCAGGAAATCCACTGGCTCGAGGGCCATAGTTTCGAGCGCATCAATTTCTTCGTTCACTTTCATCGTGCCGATCTCGGCAGCGAATGCAGAACCCGAGCGGCTAAGCACGACGACGGCGGTCATCAGCGGACCAAGTTCGCGAGTTATGGCAATTGCCACGGTGCTCGCGACGAGTTGCATAGCGCCGAGCTTGCGAAGTTCGTAAGCGGCGTCGAGCGCTAGGATCGTGCCGATAAAAAAGGAGATTAGGGAAACAATAGGAAGGGCTTCGACGCCAACGGCCATCGCTTGATGGATGACACGGCTAACATCGAATCTCTGGCCACGAAACGGCTCAACGAAAACCGCCCTCAGGGAGGCGGCGGCCAAACGCGCCAAGCCGCCAATATACGCCAGTCCGTTGATCGTGGCTGAGCCGATCGTTTCTGTGAGTGCCATCGTCAAATCCGGAACGGGCTAAAATCCCCAAGAAATCGCACAGAATTTGCGTTTAGAGAGATCGATTTCGTTAAGGGACAAGCGCGAAGCATACTAGCCCGGCTTGCAAGAATATACCAGTGATTGCCCGCTCGGTCCGCTCGGTACGATTCCTCGATTCGAGATATGCCCGGCAACGTAGACGTGAACTGCTAACCGACTATCAGATCGGTTCGATTCGCCGTACTGAATACCCCATCCGCCATCATTTATAGTCTCCATCGCCGTCGATACGCTCAAGACCCGGCAAAAAAGAATTTGCACAAAAATTGTACGGAATCAGGCAATTCGGTACAATTTCAACCGATTTCAGCGCAAGCTAAGCTACGTAAATTCAATGAATTAGCCGATGCTTTGAGTTCGATTCCCACCCGCGCCTCCATCGAACAGCCAATAAAAATTGACCTTCCAGACACAATATATTCCATTTGTTCCCAGATCTAAACCCGCACCCTTCTGGAGAAAACGATGAGGTGCGGTAGCTGCCCGCCAGGAAAATCTAGCGGTGCAAGGTAATTCCGGGTCCCAACACGAAAACGAAAACGAGCGACAGGATTACGGCCACGATGATCCATGGGTAGTTCCTGTCAATGCCATCCGATCGTCGCTCGGGAACGGTTCCTTTCGGAATGTAATACCGCAACCACAGCAGGCCGCAGTCCGCGCCGGCCGCCCCTGGCAGGGCGGATTGCCACACGAGTTGGATTCCGATTGGATTCATGAGTCCTCCCACTACCGACAGGAGTACCCCGGAGAAGTAAGGGATGAATGTGAGTTTCTGCAGCCGGTGCGGCTCGTTCCGCGGAGCGCCGACGTAGCGCACCAGCCCGATGCCGACAAGCAACACGGCGCCGAAGTAGGCGGGGATTCCAGTGACGACAAGGATGGTGCGCCAAAGCCAGTGCGGCTGCAAGCCGGCGATCACGACCGCCCAGTCGCCAAAATTAGTGACGCCGGAAAAGAAGAAATATCCGGTGCCGGCAAATAGATTGAATGCAAGACTGTTGAGAAGAAAAAAACGCAGTCGAGTCGATACGCCCTTCGCGCTACGCAGAGCAATCCAAAAAGCCGCGCCCGCCGCCAGATTCGCCAGCGTGCCCCCCGCTGCGACGAGTCTCGTGTCGGCGTCGCTGGACCAAGCGACCGTTGAAAGTACACCGGATTGTGCGCCCGTGAGCAGGGCTGTCGCAGCATGGCCCAATCCTTCATGCAGCACATTCGCGAGCATCCCCGCTAGGATGCTAATGGCGCAAATCGTCAATGCGTCGTCGTGCGTCTGTACCGACACTGTACTAACAGTCGCCGCCATGTCTCTTCCTGTCGATGTCCACTCAACCTGCTTAGCCAAGATGATATCTCTTGGAGTTCGAGGGAAAGATTAACAGGAAAATGCCTGCAAAACTCTCGTTCTCAAAAAGAACAAAACCTTGAAAACCACATGTCCGGTTTGTGTTTACCAGGAGTTTAGTGCCGCGGGTTGTTAAGTGCTCCGCCCATTGTCTTGATTTCCCGTTTGATTCACTTCGGTGAATGTGAACTGCCAAACTGCGCCTTCACGCGTTTACGCGTGAACACGAGCCACCACCACAAACTGATGGGAACCAGCGCCCAAAGGCCGTACTCAAGGAACACTGGCGTGAAATCGAACCCGGGATGCCGCTTGTAGATCGCTTTTTCCACCACAACTACACACAGCGGCACGGTCGCAAGAATGAGCGTCATCCACCTGGCCCATACTCGGCGCATCAAGAGGCCGGTTGCGCTAACTGCACACACGACGATGATGGCCAGCAATCCTCCGAGAGCGTACCAGACGTCCGCCGGGCGGGTGTATTCAGCTGAATACTCAGCAATCTCGATCCGCACGCCCCGCGCAAAGAGAATCAGGCCAAGGGCAGCAACCAGAAATTGAAAAACGACGACTGCGATGACTGCCAACGTGGGCAGCTTTGCGCTCGATTCGTTGTTCATTCTTCTTCCCTAAGATAACTAGAAACGTATCAGATTCCGCCCTGAGCTGGAGGTGCAAAGTTGCGGGCCCGCACACACAGCGCAATTTCAAGCAACACAAGTCCTGAACAGTCGGATAACCGGAGTGCGACCTGGAAAGCTGCTGAAAATGATTGTCTGGAGAGGAGGAACTCGATCAGACCGTGCGTCCCATCGCACGTAGCCTACAAGGCAGAGCGGGGAGGTAACGAACTGTTCTGGAGCCCTTGGACAATGTATCCACGCTCGCAAGAGCGGCGCCGAAACCGTGAGGCAACGGTGTACCTGTCAGCATTAGGTGGAGACGGGCCTAGGCTTGATCGTACGATCAGAATATACAAATGCTCGTAAGCGTCGTCATCCGAAGAGAGCCTAAAATGCTGCGCGGCTCTTCTTGCAGTGAGCACAGAGGCTTCCGGTTTCTCTGTCATGGGTAATCAACACTGCCGGCGTAGAGAGCAGATCTAACCGATCGCGTCATTTCAGCGGAACAGGGTAAGCCCGTATCGCTCCCCGCAAGGTTTGTGCGTTAATCAGGGCACCGTTCGACTGGGTGGCCATCGCGATGGTTCCAACATTCAAGCAGCTTTGGACAAGTGGGTCTTGCGACAGGAAGGGCATCTCCCCTGAACGAAACGGCAAAGCACCGGGGAATGAAGGCTGAACTTGGAGAGGTGTTGCCAACCTCTGCGGCAATAGCGTCATCAGAATTGGCACGATCTACTTGTCACAACCGATCACTCGCAAACAAGCCAAGCTGTGCCACCGGGACCATTGAGAATGGGGAAAATCCAAATGGAGGCGCACGCAAAATGAAAAACTCATCCGGGCTGGCTGTGTTGATCTTGGTGATTGGTTTCGCGCTGCCGGCGAAAGCTCAAGATTTTACACCTAGCTTTGAAGCATATACGGGTTACGACTACATGCGCGACAATGCAACCAACGACATCACGCACGTGCCGCCTTCGCAATCGGTCAACGGCAACGGAGGAAGCGGCCAGCTGGAACTCAACGCGACTCGCTGGCTCGGTGTCGTGGGAGATCTGGGTGGCTATGCTGTGGCCCGCAACGGATTTGCGACCGCGCACCAGATTTCGTATTTGTTCGGACCTCGCGTGAATTTCCGAAGCGGGTGGGTCACGCCATTTGCCCAGGTTCTTCTGGGGGCCATGTGGGCCTCGGATGCGATTGTGCTAGGATCGAAGACTGCTTTCGCGACGACGGCCGGAGTCGGAATTGATGTGACGGTGTCGCGTCATTTTGCAGTCCGACCCGTTCAGGCCGAGTATTTTTTGACGAAATTTCCCGACGGTGCCAACAACCGGCAGGACAACTTCCGATATAGCGCCGGAATCGTATTCCGTTTTGGCGGGCGATAACCTAAGTTCATGTTTTTTTAATTTTCCGGTGTGTACGCTCGCCCTCCTACTGCATGACAACAGCACGATTCTCTCGTGGTGCCCGGTTAGTCGGATAACGGACAAATAAGCCACTACTTGACCTTTACTGCCGCAGAATTCCGCTCCACAATTCGCGCATTCCTTCAGAAATAACTCTTTGCCGTCTAGAATTATCACCCTCGCGCGTTCGACATGTCGGAAGTTGGCCATCATCGGCCAGAAAACTTTTCCAGTATTCCGGGCAAAACATCGATGGCTAGATTGCTCAAATATTGATTGTTCGTGTAGAGCAGTTTTCTGCAAGCCAGCCACACACCCCGGCACAATCACACCTTTGCCGCCTTCCGCAATCGATAGAGGTCCAGAAAGTGTCCCAGTGATGTTTCATTAATTCGTGTTGGGCGGCTTCTAACAGTTCTAATTTGGCGGTCGCACGGATCAAGCGTTCTGAGACTATTCCTTGAGGTCTACAAACCTTGCTTCAATCAGCCGTTGAATAACCGCAAAAATCATCGCCGTTGTCACGCCGAACATCAGCATTCCGTTTGCGGCTTCCAGTGGTCCCAGCAATCGCCACGAGGGCGACATAACCAGGTCACCGTAACCCAAGGTCGTGTAATTCTCGGCGGAGTGGTAGTAGGCGATTCCAAAGGCTTGAAACTCTCCGCAGATGAGGAACACCACCGCCCACAAGGCAATCTCGATCAGGTGCGCCACGGTGGCGAACGAGATCGCTCGCGCGATGATTGCCATATCGCTCCAGAAGCCCTTGCCCACTCGGCCGAGGCTCTTCTCTCGGCGGACGAAGTTGACGGTGGCACTTAAAGGAATCGCGTGGATCAAAATCGTGCAGGCAAAAGTGATTGCACCTACGACCAGCGGTGCGAGAATCGGGATTCGAGTAGCTTGCATCACTTTTCCGTCACGGACGCACGAACAAGAGAGACGGGCCCGGCAAGCTAGTTGATTCCAGGATACAACCCCCGTGCTTCATCAGCTCGTGCTGGGTAACTTCCAGCAACTTCATCTTGGCGTCCGCTTCCATGAAATCGCAAGATAGCATCTTCGCCTTGCATTCGCCTAATAGTCTTTCAGGCGTGAGATAATTATTTATCACGCCAATCCTGAAAATAGAACGCGCCAGCGTGGTAATTACGCCGGAAGGCAAAGAACTACATCTGCTTACGTGTGTCGTGTGCAACGTGAAATTTTACGGCAGAGAAAATCAGCAGCTGTGTGACGCTTGTGGCAAGCCTCGAGTCCAGTCGCAGAAGTTCGGTCGGTCACGTTCCAAGAGGGCTATCGCGTAGGTTACCCATTACTCCGCGCAGTCTGACAGGAATCCTTCAACCGAGCTGTTCATTCACTTGTGATACGGATTTGCCGGCAGCCTGGTCAAATAGCAGTCCGCCGCAAACGAGCAACAACGCTGCTGTGCCGATCAATTCGTTGCCTATAAAAAATCCCATCATGCTGACGGCAACTGCCGCCTCGATCAGTACGGCCAGGCCGCAAGTCAAAAGGAGCACTTTGCGCAACCTCGTTTCCGTGACGCCAGCCAGGAGTGCGACAACCGCTGTCACGACCCAGTGCCACCCGAGCGAAAGAAAAACAACGCGGAAGGCTTCTTTCAGGCGTGGACTCAAGTTCGATGCGGCATACAAAGGGAAAATCTGGGTGTAACCGCCGAAGAAATGAAGCGCAGCGCTGGCGAACAACACGACGCTGCCCAAGATGACGAAAGCGCGTGCAGCTTTATTGCGGCCGCTCATGGAAATCTCCCCAGTGCCATAGCCCGAATTTTCGATTTTGGCCCCTGGCTCGCATACCGACCAGGAGTTAGCCGAGACGAGGCTTTTCGCGCTACTCGTTGGGGACCAGGTAACCCTGAATGTAAGCATATCCCACCTCGTGAGAAGCCGCGGTGTCATAGATCGTGACTCCCGAGCTAACCCGGATGCCACTCGCATAATGTTCATGTCCGCCTGAGTCACCGTTCTTGTCGTTGATGGTAATTGCATCACCAAGAACTCCGTCAGGGCCTAAAAAGCTATCGCCGCCAAAAGCTCCCGCGATGCTTGAGTTGTTACCAAAAACAAAAAATTGATAATCAGTTACGATGAGGGTGTGGCCTGATGGAACCGCGTATGCAGTAGTAGACGAATACCCTCCTTTGCCATCGAGTTCTAGGCAATAGCTATAGTCGTCGGGGCAAAACAACGAGACCAGTTGGCCTTCGGCCTGCCCGACGTGGGTGGTGTTGCCGGGGACAATCTGCACCAGCGTCGCCGCGACGGCGCGTGCCCGGTTGGGTGCGACAAACGCTACGATTACCGCAAGGACGACAAAAGCGCCCAAAACTCCCAGAGCCTGTTTCAACATTCTCATCTGTTTTCTCCTTTGTATTCGTTAATTGCTTCGGGGCCTTCTATCTATGGAATCGGAAACGGCGGGCAAAAGACGACAGGACGCCCAACGAGATTCGCGCATTTTTTATTCCAGTAATTCCTCTTGGTGCTTGTGGCTTGCGTTGTACCGCATCTAGAGTGGCCCTATGACGACTGTTGTACCCAAGCCTTGTAAGAGGTTCGCCAAGCGACATCCTATGAACGATTCCTCGCGCATCTGCCGGATTGTCCGCCTTGCCGAGCCGTGATCGCGTATCTTCGACGTGAGTCGCAAGTGAATTTATTTCGACACAAAAATCGAAACTAGGATATTCAGAAGGTGGAGTTAAGGAGGTGTCTTGAAATGCACGAATGGAAGGTCTAGACAGAAGTCCTCCTACTGTGTTGGTTCAGCCTGAAATGGAGGAGTAACGTTTTCCGTTAGTGAGTATTCCGTCCCTCGGGCGGGGATTTTCAAGGCATCGATACAACCACCAGGCTATCCCTCAGCATGGTTGCGTCCCCGTAGAGCCCGCTTCCGTATCGCCCGGCCAGATCATTGTAGCTCCACCACGTCCATCCGTCTCAACTTCCGGGTAGCCCGTCATCTTAAACTTCCTACGCTTCACGCTTTTCATGGTGACGTCGGCTTCGTGATCCTGACTAAAGACGAACTCATCCACGCGCTTCAGAACGAAGTACGCATTCTGCTCCACCTGATTTCGAAGGTCGATCCGGCCACACTCGATTACCGTCTGTCGCCCAAGCAGCGCAGCTTGCTGGAACTGCTCCAGTACCTGGTGTTCATGCCGGAGGTCCACATGCGCGCCGCGTTGGCGGACAGCTTCAGTCTTGACGGCTTTCAGACGGCCTGGCAGGCCGGAGAGGCAACGGCAAAAGCCATGAACCTCGCGCAAATCACCGAGGCAATCGGGCGGGCAGCGCGCGTTGATCGAGGAATTGTTGAGCCCCTGCTCCGACGCCGATCTTCGCGCGCAAATCGAAATGTTCGGGAACAAGGCCAGCCGCGGGTCGAAGCTGGTTCTGCTCGTGCTGTCTCATTACGCCGCCTATCGCATGCAGTTGTTCCTGTATCTGAAGGCCGCCGGGCGCGCAGAGCTGAGCACCTTCAACCTTTGGCTCGGCGCGGACGCGCTGCCATGATGAGTAGGCATGCGCAAACCCCAGCATCTGCCGCGCGCCATCAAGCGCGAGGTGTTGCCCAACGGCGTTCGCGTGCTCGGGCATACTCCGAGCGAGTGGTCGGCCAACCGCAAGTAATCCGTTTCATCCGTCACGCGGCCCGCTGGCGGCGATTCTTCCGGTGTTCCCTCGCCGCTTCCAACTTTCGATCCCGCTCGGCCTGAATATCCTGCTGATGCCCGGCGAGCAT
>DATNLR010000006.1:0-17859 GCA_035602755.1 Binatus sp. (SeqCode)
CAAAGCCAAAAATACAAAGGCCGTTGCGGATCCTCCGTAACTCATCAGCGGCAGAGGAATTCCGGTTACCGGCATGTAGCCTATCACCATTGAAGCATTTACGAGAACATGAAAACCCAGGATGGCCGTCACGCCCATCACGATATACATGCCTGCGCGGTCTTTGGCCTTCTGCGCGTTATCCACCAGCCGCAGAACCAGTCCAAGATACAACAATAACACCACACAGACCCCGATAAATCCTTGCTCCTCGGCCAGCGCCGCCAGAATGAAGTCTGAATACCGCACCGGCACGAAGCCCAACTGGTTCTGGCTGCCCTTCCCAAATCCCTTGCCCCAAAACCCCCCGGAACCCACCGCAATCTCCGACTGCAGAACCTGATATCCCGCGCTGCGCGGATTTTCTTCAGGATGAAGGAATGTCTCAATCCTTTGCTGCTGGTACGGCTTCAAGTGCCTTCTCATGTTCCACGCCAGTGGAATCATCAGCGCGATCAACAGGAAGCCGATGGCTAGATGCTTCCATTCGATGCCGGCGAGAAATGCGCCGACCACCGCGACGGGAACCAGCACCATCGCTGTACCAAGATCCGGCTGCATTAAAATTAGGCCTACCGGAACAATCGTGAGAATAGCTACCTTAGCCAAATCCGGGAGCGTCAGGCGGTCGGTGCGCACTTCGCTGAAAAACCGGGCCAGCACTATAATTATAATCAACTTCATCAACTCTGACACTTGGAAATTGGGGCCGCCTCCCAGCGAGACCCAACGTTTGGCGCCAAAACGAGACTGGCCAATCGCAAGAACGACAAGCAAAGTGCCCAAGCCGATCATATACAACACCGGGGCTTGGTCCATCAGCGTGTGGTAATCGATCCTGGAAATAATGAACATGCCCGCGACGCCCAGGCCCAACCACATTAATTGTTTCCATTGCATGCCGGCCATGGCGCTGGCGTGCGTGGAAGAATAAATTTCCAAAACGCCGAGAGTAGTGATGGCGGCAACAATGGCGAGCAAAACCCAATCAAAATCCTGTGTGCGCGGCCGATCCTTCATTGGTGTTGTACTCCGACGGTGGCAACCAAAGGCTTGGTCGAATTTGGTCCTGCCGGTGAATCCGTAGTGGCCTGCTGTTGCGAGCGAGCAGCTTTCTTGTCGTAATAGGCCTTTACGATGTCGCGCACAACGGGGCCGGCCGCTTCGCCACCGTGTTCCATGGTGTCTTGTACGATTGCCGCGATAACAATTTCCGGATTGCGCCGCGGTGCGAAGCCCACAAACCACCCATCCATCTTTTTGTTACCCAAGCGATTTGCGGCATCGTAACTCATCAATTGCGCGGTGCCGGACTTTCCGCACAAATCAATGTTTGCCAACCGAAGATGATAGCCGGTACCGCCGCCCTCATTCACTACACCGTAGAGTCCCTGGGTAACTTGTTCCACGGTATTCTCGGAAAGAGCGAAATGATCGACTTTCGGATTCGGAAAGCTTTTCAACAGGTGCGGCTGAACTAGAGTTCCGCCACTGGCGACGGCAGCGGCCATGCGCGCCAGTTGAATCGGCGTGACAGTCACAGCGCCTTGGCCTACGGAAACAGAAATCGTTTCGCCGGCATACCACTTGTGGTGATAGACGCGCTCGACCCATTCTTCGGAAGGTACCAGTCCAGGTTCTTCGCCGGGCAAATCGATCCCCGTGCGACGACCGAACCCGAGTCCAGAGGCGTAGAAAGAAATCTTGTCGATTCCGAGCTGTTTGCCGACGTTGTAGAAGAAAACATCGCAAGAATCTACGATGGCGGCATGAAGTCCCACAGTTCCATGTCCCTGAGGTCTCCAGCAGTGAAACGTACGTCCATAAAAAACGGCGGAACCTGGGCAGTAAACCGTGAAATTTTCCGGAACAGCTTTTGATTCGAGCATGGCGGTGGCCATCACAATTTTGAATACCGAGCCAGGAGCCAATTGCGCCTGGATAGCTCGGTTTAGCAGGGGTGTTTGCTTGTCGCTGTTCAGCGCTTGCCACTCTTCTTTGGGAACTCTGACCGAAAAATCGTTGGGATCAAAGGTAGGCCGGCTCACCATAGCGAGGACTTCGCCCGTTCGTGCGTCCATCGCGACCACAGCGCCTTCTTTCCCCTGCATGTCTGCTTCTGCGATGGCTTGTAGATCGTAATCGATAGTGAGCTGAACCGGCCGGCCGGGAATCGCTTCCACGTTGTCGAGAGTGCGCATTACTTTGCCCACGCTATTAACGACAACGCGGCGCATTCCATCGCTGCCTTCCAGCTGATCGTTGTATTCCCTTTCGAGGCCCGCTTTACCGACGAGATCGCCGGGGCGATAGTGTCCATCGCTCTGATCCATGTCCTGCACGGAAACTTCGCCGACATAACCAATGGCACTGGCGAGCATGGAATCGTGCGGATACCTGCGGCGCTGAACCATCATGAGCTCAAGGACCGGAATATCAGCGCGGTGCGATTCGACGAAAGCAATATCGGCCTGTGTGGCAGCCGGCTTGATGATGACCGGCATAAATTTCGGTTCGGATTTCGTGGCGTCGAGCGCCTGCCGCAGATCACCGTGATCGATTCCGAGACCATCCTCAATTTGCGGAAGACTTTTCTCCAGCGACTTCGGATCGTCGCGCATGAGCAGAATGCTAAAGGAAGGATAGCTATCGACCAGCACGCGGCCTTCACGGTCAATCATAGGACCGCGCGGCGCAATAATGGGAATCGAGCGAACGCGATTACGTTCCGCAAGATCGGCAAAGTGACCGGACTGCACCACCTGAAGTTTCCAGAAGCCGACCATGAGCAGCACAACAATGGTCACAAAAACATAAGAGACCAGCGCCAGGCGGCCCTGCGGGATTTTCTGGTCGTTAACGTTCCACGACGGCAATTGAACTCCTGCGTGACGGGGCGTACTAGTCCCTGCGACCCCGCGGAAATCGAGCCTCTACGAATCTCGAAGTATCAATGAAATTATCACCTTGCGCGGGAAAGCTGCAAGCGGCGTATGTCTAGTACGTTACCTGGACTTGTCCGTTTTGGTAATTTGCTATTCCCCGATATATGGCAGACTCACCTTTATCCATGTCTGACCCTGCAGCAGTCGGTGTTCCGGCAAAGCCGGCCAAGGGCCGGCCAGCGAAGGCTGCTTTCACCGTGCTCTATGACGGACAGTGTGAGATTTGTCAGGCTTGTGTTTCGTGGCTGAAAACCCTCGATGACGGGGGCGAAACGATCTGTCTGCCCATCAGCGATGAAGTTTTATCTTCCTTGGATGCTCGCCTCCGGATGGATGATTGTCTGCGACAGTTGCATGTAGTGACTCCTGAAGGTGAAATCCTAACTGGCTGGGACGCGGTCGCCCGGGTGGCCCAATTATTCCCGGCTACTTGGCTGATTGGCGCGTTGGGACAACGCTCTCCTTTTCGAAATATGGGTCGGTCGCTCTACGGATTCGTTGCCACCAATAGATATTCACTCAGCAAGTGGCGTGGCGGAGCATGCCGTGTTTCAAAACCCGAAGTGGTGCAACGGCAAGCACGGCTCGGCGCGTTTTGGTCCTGCTACTCGCTCGGGTTTTTCATCCGACTGCCTCTTGTAATCTGGTCAGGAATTAGTGCCGCAGCGCAAAGAATTAGTACCTTCGCTCGCACCTATCACAAACGCCTGGATTTATTGGATGGGAAGCTGACCATCCTGTTTTTGAATGGCATGTTGCCCAATACGGTTCCGCTGTTGTTTGGAGAACAATTCACCACCGTGCTCTACGATGGGGTCGCCATCGATCCGGGCTCGCCCAAAATGCGGCGATCGCTAGCGCGACATCTTCGCAAACTCAAAACAAAGATAACCAAGATTGTCGCCACTCATGCCCACGAAGAGCACGTTGGCAATCTGAATTGGCTCTCTGGCCGCAGCGCTGCTGCGATTTATGTTTCAGAGATGACCGCAAAATTTCTTACTCCATTCAAAAAGCTTCCGTGGGTACGCGCCGCCGTTATCGGCCAGCCTCCGGATCTGAAACAGCCATACGAACTGTTAGGAGAGTTCCTCGACACCGAGTCAGGCCGATTGCAAGTGATAGCCGCTCCCGGACATTGCGACGATCACATCGTTCTCTATGATCCCAAGGAAAAATTGCTGCTAGCCGGGGACGCGTTCATGGGCAGCTACTTTTCCACGCCCAACCCGGATGTCGACAGCCTGAAGTGGCTCGTCAGTCTTGAACGGCTCATGGAATTCAAAATTGAAATTCTGGTGGAAGGCCACGGCCAAATTCATACCTTGCGAAGGGATATTCCTGACTTTCCTGGCATCGTGATCCGCGAAGATCCAAATGTGGTGATATCGCAGAAGCGAGATTATTTGCAGTGGCTGAGAGAGCAGATTGAGGCTGGATTTCAGGAACAACTTCCCGTGCGTGTTATTGAGGCAACTTGTTTCCCCTGGGGTAGGCGCACTTCCTGGGAGACTTGTGCCACTGACGAATGCCTCCGTCTGCTGAGTCTCGGCCACTTTTCCCGTTCGGAACTGGTGCGCAGTTTCGTTCGCACGACTTCCGACGCACTTCCAACCGTCTATGAGATTCGCCTGTCAGGAAAACTGTAGCGCCCCGGGTCCATGAGCGAAGCAGAGAAAATCGCATCGCCCGACTCTGCGCAAAGCTCCTCGTGGGTCGGCTATCTTCCAATCTGCGTGCTGCCTTTCGCCGCATTGACTTGCCGCAGTAGGCTGCAGCCATGGGCCTTCATGTGGATTCTGGCCTTCTCCATCTTCGTCAGTCTCAAATGGTTAACCTGGTGGAAGGCTCGAACTCGAATCGCTCATTCCACATGGCGCTCAGCAGCTTATCTGCTGGCTTGGCCGGGAATGGATGCTGAATCTTTTTTGGACCTCAGTCGTCGTGTCGCGCCGCCTCTCACGCGCGACTGGCTTTGGGCCGCTTTTAAAACCGCTCTTGGTGCCGCTCTCTTTTGGGTGCTAGCGCGGAGGCTACCGGAAGGACAACCGCTGCTCCGTGGATGGATTGGAATGCTAGGTATGATTTTGGTCCTGCACTTCGGCAGTTTCGAAATCGTAGCTCTGTGTTGGCGGAGTCTGGGAGTTGACGCTGTACCTATCATGTCAGACCCGCTGCGTTCGCGCTCGCTCAGTGATTTTTGGGGGAAACGTTGGAATCTCGGTTTCCGCCAGCTCTCCCATGATTTGATATTCCGGCCCTTGCACAGAATTCTGGGCGCCGGCCTTGCTGGTTTTCTGGTGTTCGTCTCTTCCGGACTGATCCACGATCTGGTGATCTCTGTCCCCGCACGCGGAGGATATGGCCTACCCACAATTTATTTTGTGATTCAGGGCTTGGGCGTCGCAGTGGAGCGCGCAGCTTTCGGCAGAAAACTGGGCCTTCGACGAAATCTTCGCGGTTGGCTTTTCATGGCGGTGCTTATCGTGGGTCCTGTCTTTCTGCTTTTTCACCCGCCGTTTGTACTGCGTGTGATAATCCCTTTCATGAAGGCCGTCCGCGCTCTATGACCCATTCATCGATGGAGCGCTTCTTTGCTCTGGATTTGTGGCTGGCGGGCGCCGGTCATTTCGTGATTTTGTTCGCCAGTTTTCAAGTACCTTCGCGGTTGGGCTGGAAAAAAGATTTGCAGTCGCTGACGCCCTTTAACCGCAAGCTGTTGTGGGTTCAAAGCGGATTTACAGTTCTCACGATCATCGCGTTTGGCACGCTTACATTGGCGCTCCACGCTGAGCTTCTTCGCGGTGATCGCGCCGCACTCGGCTTGGCATGTTTTATAGGAATTTACTGGACCACGAGAATCCTGGTCGACGCGTTTTACTTCTCACACACCGACTGGCCCAAAGGCCAGCAGTTCGCCGTGGGGCACATTCTTCTCATCTCCCTATTTGCGGCGCTAGCAGTCAGCTACTTGGGATTGTTCACCTGGCATTTGTTGCAAAGAGCCCAAGGATGACCCGCCTGTAGCGAATATTATTTACCTGTTGCTTTCCCAAAGGAAGTCTGGCATCCTTCCTGTTGGAAACCCAAATGGCAAATAAACAAAAAACGGATGTCCTCCAAGGCACGCTAGCGTTGATGGTGCTGAAGACTCTCGACGTTTTGGGTTCGCTCCACGGCTACGGAATCGCTCGACGCATCGAGCAGATCAGCGGAGATATCCTCTCCGTGAATCAGGGAACTCTGTATCCCGTGCTGCTAAAGCTCGAGCAGGAAGGCGCCATCGAGTCCGAGTGGGGTGCCTCCGAAAATAATCGCCGAGCGCGCTTCTATAAACTTACACGCGAAGGGCGCAAGCAGTTGCAAGTGGAGACCCAGGATTGGCAACAAACAGCGGCGATCATCGGCCGGTTCTTCGAAGCCAAAGCGGAGGATTTATCATGAAATCCCTTAGGCGATTTTTTTCACGGCTGGCCAGCTTCACAACGCGTCGCGCACAAGATGAACGTTTGCGCGAAGAGATCGAGGAACACATCGCCCTACAGACTGCCGAAAATCTTCGCGCCGGTTTATGGCCCATTGAAGCGCGACGCCAAGCTCTGCTGAAGTTTGGCGGCGTGGAGGCAATCAAACAAGATTATCGAGCGCGGCGAGGACTGCCGTTGGTGGAAAATGTAGTGCAGGATGTGCGCTTCGCTGTCCGCAGTTTGCGCCACACGCCCGGACTTACTGCCTTCGTGGTGATCACGCTCGCGTTGGGAATCGGGATGACCTCGGCGACATTCAGCATGGTCGATGCGCTGATTTTCAGGCCTTACTCCGTGCCGCATCCGAGCAGCGTGGTCACCCTGGTGAGCACCACGCACGATAGTCCATTCGACGATTTCTCTTATCGCGAATATCTGGACATTCGCGACAAAACGAAAAGTTATGGCGGCGTCGTGGCTAACGCAGATATGGAGGCGGTCGGCTTCAGCGCCGAACCCGGTACAACTCCGCGCATCAAGGGCGGCATGATGGTTTCCGGTAACTATTTCCACGTGCTCGGCGTGGAGCCACGGCTCGGACGCGGGTTTCGCGAGGACGAAGATCAGGTTCCCGGGCGAGATGCCGTAGTGGTGCTCGGGCCGGATTTCTGGCGGCACGAGTTCGCCAGCGACCCGTCCGTCCTTGGCAAAACTGTTCTGTTGAACGGCACGAAGTTTACCGTGATTGGCGTGGCTCCGGACAGCTTCCCGGGGATGCTGACATTCGGGCATCCCGATTTCTACATGCCATTAGCCATGGCGCGCGTGTTTTCCACTAACATCCAGAAGAATTTCTTCGAGGACCGCGACGACCGCGAGCTCACAGTAATGGCGCGTTTGAAAACCGGAGCCACGCTGCTTCAGGCCCGCAATGAACTAGCGGTGATCGCAAAAAATTTCGAAGACGAGTATCCGCAGGTTAATCGCGGACGTGGCGCGGCCGTGTTCACCCAATTCCAAACCCGCACTATAGAAGATGACAATTGGAAATTCACCGTGATCTTTTTGATCCTTGCGCTGGCAGTCCTGCTGGTGGCTTGCACCAACGTTGCCGGACTTCTTCTCAGCCGCGCCCGCTCACGAGGGCGTGAAATCGCCATACGCTTGGCACTTGGCGCAGGACGTCTCCGACTAATTCGCCTGCTCTTAACCGAAAGCATGATTCTGGCCGCGTTGGGTGGATTGGCCGGGATCGCCATCGGCTACGGCGTCGTAGAGTGGTTCCACTCGAAAGACAGTATCGTTTTTGCAACCGAGTTGCCGATGGCAGTTCCCTTTCACATGGACACGCGGGTTCTCCTCGCCTGTGTCGCACTGTCCGCCTTGAGCGCGGTGCTTTGCGGCCTGGCGCCGGCGCTTCAAAGCACGCGCGTCGATTTGGTGAACGCTCTCAAGTCCGCCGACGTGGACCTCCCCGGACGCAAGCGCCTGTGGGGCCGCAATATGTTGGTCGTTGCGCAGGTTTCCATGTCACTGATGCTGCTGACTGCCTCTTTCCTGATGGCCCGCGGCTTCCAACACGACCTGACGGAGGGTCACGGTTTTATCAAAGATCATCTGCTGATGACCCGCTTCGATCCGCGCATCAATCAGTACAATGCAACTAAGACGCAGCAGTTTTACAAGCTGCTCGCCGAACGTATGCGGGAAACGCCGGGAGTTCGGAGCGAAGCGCTGATGCAGAATATTCCACTTGGAGTGGACGATTTTGACGGTCTAACGTTCGTGCCGGACGGTTTCCAGATGCCGCCGGATCGCACTAATTTCAATTCCACGATGAATACGATTGATGAAGGGTATTTCGACACCATGGGGGTTCCGATCCTGCGTGGCCGCGCCTTCCTGCACTCCGATACCGCGGATTCCCCGCGCGTCGCGGTGGTGAATGAGCACTTCGCGAAACACTATTGGCCCGCAGGCGAGGCCGTGGGCAAACGCATTCGCCTCGATAGCAGCGCTGGAACGCCAGTGGAGATCGTAGGCATCGCACAGACGATCAAGTCACAAAACATGGAAAGCCCTACGGACTTCGTATACCTGCCGCTGACTCAGCATCCTGTCGCGCGCATGGTCTTGATGTTGCGCTCAACCGGGGATCCACTGCAATTGGTTCAGCCGGTGAAGGATGTCGTCCGTTCTCTCGATCCCAACCTTCCGATGTTGCAGACCCGCCCTTATGAGGATTTCTACCTGAACCAAGCCGTGAGAGGTCCGCGAATTGCGATCGACCTGGTCGGTAGTATGGGTTTGGTGGGACTTTTGCTCGCCGTTGCCGGTTTATACGGACTTGTGGCCTACAACGTGAGCCGCCGAACACGCGAGATCGGCATCCGCATCGCCCTGGGCGCCGCTAGCTCGGACGTTCTGCGTCTGGTGCTCGGCAAAGGCCTGGTGCTCGTCGGGATTGGAACCGTGGTCGGGCTGGTCATGGGTTTCGCCCTCGAACAGCTCATGAATTCCATGCTGTTCGATTCCGGCGGCGTGGACCTCCTGGCATATGCCGTCGTCGTGCCCACCATGTTTCTGGTGACGATGCTCGCAGCCTACGTTCCCGCACGACGCGCCACCCGCATTGCGCCAACTCAAGCGCTACGCTACGAATAGCGTTGTTTTAATGAATAGAAAAATACTTACCAGACCAAGTAAACTCTCCGCCGTCCGGACGGACCGCCTGGAGCACCTGTATCGTGCGGTCAGCGGCGCCTGAAAATTTCCAGGTGCATCGCTTGAAGGTCGTGTACTCGTCCCATTCGCACTGACCGCCCGCATACATGAGCGTGCAATTAATAAATTTTCCGTTAAAAAATCGTTTGTTGTCCATGTCCACGTCGGAGTTGGAGAATACACCGTTGGGCACCTTGGTTATCGCTGGGTTACTCATCGGTCTTAACCTCGAAGTATCGCGTCAATAAAACGGGGGCCGCGTTAGGGTTCGTGGTCCCGGTCCGTTTCTCTAAAATGCAGACCGCACTCGACGGAGTGCAGCCGAGAGCCGGAGGACTATGAGCAAGACCGGAACAGGTTAATCGGGGTTATCAGTTCCGCTACATAATATCACAGCCAACCTAAACTCCTGCCACGACGCCGCTTCACAAGGTTTGGAATCGATGGAACATGGGTGGGGACAAACGGTTTCAGATCCTATTTTTTCTTTTCCGTGGAACCGGGCGATCATCGCTTGTGCGCGAACCTGCAGGCGCCCGTTGAAAGGGTCGTCAAGTCCTCCACCGCGGCGACAAGCTTTGCAGCCGAAGCCGGCCAGTCATACTACTTCCGGACCGTAACGTCCGAGGCGGGAACGACAAAGATCGTGCCCGTTGATCCCGCGGAAGCTCAAGTGCAGATCGCATCAACGGCTTTCAGCTCGTTCCAACTAAAGAAATAAACTTCCGTGAGGTCTCCAACCGAGGAAATCCCCAGCCTTGCGAATGCGCTTGATTCGGCCGGCGTTACTCAGCAATCCCTGCAAAATTTTGCGTGTCAGTATCGAATTTGCTGACCGTGCCGGTCCCCACCGGAGCAATTATGGGTAATGGTTGCATCGCTTCTAGCCGGACGTTGAGATCGACTCGCTAACGGATAGTTTCGGATAGGCCGGCGTGGTTGCCCGTCATATACTTTTAGCTTCGGAGATTCGCTGGATGCCGAACCAACGCTCTAAGAGGTTTTCGTGAAACGCTGGACGAAAATTCTGTTGGGAATTCTGGCTTTCGTTGTCGTAGTGATCGTGTGTGTTAAACTCTTTGTGAACGCGAACACATTTCGACCTGCCATCGAAAGACAAATTTCAGACACGCTCGGCCGCAACGTGAAACTCGGTAATCTAAGTCTGTCGGTTCTGTCCGGCAGTCTGGTAACCGAAGAAATCAGCATCGCGGACGACCCTCGCTTCAGCTCTTCGCCGTTTATAACAGCGAAAAAAGTTCGCATCGGCGTACCCCTGCGACCGCTCATCTTGTCGCACCAGCTCAATATTCGCAGCTTTGAAATAGAGTCGCCGCAAATTGCCATGATTAAAGCCGCGAATGGCACCTGGAATTTTTCCAGTATCGGGCGCCCTGCTACATCCGTTGCCGGGCGCGCTGCCAATGCGGCTGCGGCAAACTCACAACCTTCCGCGCCGCAAATTTCTGAGCTTTCTGTAGGAAGCGTCGCTATTAAAGACGGTCGAGCCACTATCGCAACCCTGCCCGCGCACGGGCCGCCCAGCGTGTACGGCCACGTAAATATTACGGCGCACGATTTTTCAACTTCTTCGCAGATTCCGTTCGACTTGAAGGCGGATTTGCCGGGCGGCGGCAGCGCCAGCGTCACAGGTTACTTGGGCCCAATTAATCGTGACGACACAGCTAACAGCCCGATGGATGCGCAGATTTCCGCAAAGCGCGTGGACCCGGTGGAAGCGGGACTCTTGGATCCCGCCACCGGCTTGTCGTTCCTCGCCGACGTCGACCTGCACACCAAGTTTGATGGGCAAGACCTTACCACCAACGGGACCGCTCGAATTGAGAATCTCAAACTCCACAAGGAAGCGCCCGCGGTGCCCAAGCCGCTGGAAATCGCGTTCAGTGGAACACATCGTGTGAAAGACAACTCCGGGCAAATCGAAGATGCCGCCGTAAATATTGGTGACGCCAAGATCCACGCAAGCGGAACGTATCGACCGGTCAAGCCCGGCTCGGAAGACGAGCTCGTAAATTTCAAGGTTGTAGGGCAGAGTTTGTCGATCGATCAGCTGCGGCCATTGATGACCGCGGCCGCGGTTCATTTGCCCAACGGTTCCACGCTCAAGGGCGGCACGCTTTCGATGAACCTGGCCGTCACTGGGCCGACAAAATCACTGGTCATTACTGGCCCCCTCGCGCTCGATAACACATCTTTGGTGGGCTTCGACATAAGCTCAAGGATTCATGGGATTGCGGCTCTGAGCGGCATGAAATCCGGGGACACCACGCATTTTGACAAGTTGCGCGCGAATGTGCGAATCACCGACGCTGGCGTGGTGGCCGACCAGATCGAAGCAGTGATTGAGGGAATGGGCGAACTCACCGGTAGCGGCACCGTCTCGCCCACCGATCAACTCGACTTTAACCTCTTGGTAAAAGTTGCGTCGGCCAATGCTATGAGCAAGGTTGGCATCGGAGTTATCACTGGATTCAGCGGGTCCGGCGTGCCAGTGCATGTCACCGGCACTGTCGATGAACCCTACATTACCGCCAACGTCGGCGGCGTTGTGAAGAAAACCAAATCGATTACCTCCTTCTTTCACAAGAAGAATTAACCCGCCCTGCGGCTACCTAAGAACATCCGCTTCTCTCGGTCTGGAATTGATGCTAATTTCGATTCGCGGTGATTCGAACCCACTGCGAATCTATTCCACTATGCTTGAGCGATTTATTTTCTCCGATCTGCGCGAGTTGTTTGCCAAAGCCAATGAGGAAAAGTCCGGCGACCAATTGGCGGGCATCGCGGCGCGCTCGGAGCGCGAACGAGTGGCGGCCAAGCGTAAGCTCGCCGATCTATCGCTCGCCGAAATTGTGCAGCAACCTCTGATTGACCCTGACACTGACGAAGTAAGCCGCCTAATCCTCGATACCTTCGACCAAAAAGCTTTTCAGGCAATCCAAAGTCTGACCGTCGGCGAATTCCGTGAGTTCATTCTTGACGATGCCACCGACGAGACTGCACTCAAGGAAGTTCAGCGAGCGATCATCCCGGAAATTGCGGCTGCGCTGGCCAAGATCATGAGCAACAAAGACCTGGTCCTAGCCGCATCGAACATCCGGAACGTTACGCGCTGCCGAAATACCCTGGGCGAACGCGGAGTTCTTGGAATTCGCGTGCAGCCGAACCATCCCGTCGACGATATCGGCGGAATCCTACTCGCCGCTTTTGAAGGGCTGCTTTACGGATGCGGCGACGCAGTGATCGGAGTGAATCCCGCATCAGATTCCGTGGAAAAAGTGAGCTCGATTCTCCACGCGCTCGACCGTCTGGTGCAAACTTATAAAGCGCCTACACAGACTTGCTGTCTTGCGCATATCAGCGCGCAACTCGCTGCTATGGAACGCGGAGCGCCGGTGGACCTGCTATTCCAGTCGATTGCCGGAACCGAAGCGGCCAATGGCAGCTTCGGAATCTCGCTGGCCACGTTGCGAGAGGGCCGCGAACGTGTACTCGAGCATCATCGCGTGCGTCACGTCGATTGGAAAGGTTCCAACGCGATGTATTTCGAAACGGGCCAAGGTAGCGCGCTATCGGCTGAAGCCCACCACGGGCTAGACCAAGTGACGCTGGAAGCGCGGGCATACGGCGTCGCCCGCGTGTTTGAACCCTTTCTGGTTAATAGCGTGGTCGGATTTATCGGTCCCGAATATCTTTATGATGAACGCCAGATCATTCGCGCCGGTCTTGAAGATCACTTCATGGGTAAGCTCCTGGGCCTCCCCATGGGATGCGACGTCTGCTACACAAATCATGCGGCGGCGGATCAAAATTCGGCCGACAACCTCTTACTGTTGTTGGGCGCGGCGGGTTGCAATTATTTTATGGGCGTTCCGTGCGGCGACGATGTGATGCTGAATTATCAATCCACCAGTTATCACGATGCGCTTGCGGTCAGGAGATTATTTAAATTGCGACCCGCTCCGGAGTTTCTGGCTTGGCTGCAAGCCACGGGAATTTATCGAGATGGCGAGCCAGTTTTGTTAGATGCGCCCGCGCGCCGCCAACTGATGCAAGGGCTGGAATCGTCGTTAGAGGGGATCCATTGATGGCGAACGAGCGGGATCTGGCATTGAACAATTCGGACCTGCCGGAAATCGTCCGAAAGATTCGAGCGCGCACTCCAGCCCGCTTGCTGGTTGGCCGGGCAGGAGCTGCCTATCGCACCAGCACGCAGATGGATTTGCGCGAAGCGCATGCCGCCGCGCGAGATGCTGTCCGCGCCGAATTGACTCTGGAAGAAGTCTTCGACAGCGCCTTTGTTCAGCGTTGGGGACTATTTGAAGTCCGTACAAAAGCGCGTTCAAAAGATGAATATTTGTTGCGCCCGGATTTAGGCCGGCATTTCGACGCTGATTCTCGCGCGGAAATCCAAAACCGCTGCGAAGCGAACACCGATCTCCAGATCGCTATTGGCGACGGGTTGTCAGTCTCGGCGGTCGCGGCGCAAGTCCCTCTTTTACTTCCCTTGCTGTGCCAGGGAGCCCCCGAGCGCGATTGGAAAATCGGGAAAACGCTTGTGATCCAGCGCTGCAGAGTAGGGATTCTCAACGAGATTGGAGACTTGCTGAAACCGCGTGTCGTCGTGCTACTGATTGGCGAACGCCCGGGCCTCAGCACAGCGGAAAGTTTGTCAGCCTATATGGCCTACCGGCCCGGCGCTTCCCACACAGACGCCAACCGAAACCTAATTTCAAACATCCACCCACGAGGCTTGAATCCGCAGGAAGCTGCGACCCGCATCCTGAATCTCGCAGCGCGTATGATGAAAGTGAGCACGAGTGGTTACACGCTTAAAGAGCAACCTCCGGCGCTCGAAGATCGACAGATTCAGCCGTAATTTATCCGCTTAGCCTTTCGAGTGTCGCGGTTTCTTCCGGCAGCACGGGCTGCGCGCATCGACGTGATGGAAGCGCTGCGGTCGGAATAAGGGGTCGAAGAGCTAGGAATTGCGGCGCAGCCGGTCCAAGAGAGCGAAAAGAACCACGCCGAATGCTGCGGTAACCAGAGAATCGATGAAGAGGTGCAAGGTAAAGAACGGCGCGGAATGGTTTAACAGAACGCGCTGAGTCACCGCTAGAATGGCTTGATGGAAATGGAAGAATAAGAAGATCAGGCCAAAACGGCTTAGTGGATGTTCGGTATCAATCCGGGCTCCCACCGAAGAAGCAAGATAGCCCACCAGCGTTTTCGCAATCCCGTACATGCCGATAGGGTTGTCGTGGCTCAGAGCGTCCTGCAGAATCCCGATGGCCCCTCCCAGAAATAGCCCCGATACTGGATTGCGGCGGCTGACTCCGAAATAAATGGTAACCAGCAAGGGAAGATCGATCAGCTCGGACCAGCGCCCATACTTGTGCAGAAAGGCCTGAAACACCAGAGCCAGCAAGACCGTGCCGATGATGGTGCCACTGTAGAATTTGTGCACCTCCACATTTGGTTCCGAGTGTGCACCGACATTGAGCATGTAGGACATTATCGTTGAGGGGTAGGTTTCGGCGCCGGAGTTTTGTTTGCTGGAACCGTAGATTGAATAGAAGCGGTTGCAGCAGGTTTAAATTTGTTTGGGTCGGTTACAACACCGGACGCTTTCGGTGCAGGCAGTGTCGCCGGTTGCGCGCCAGATTGGGTGGGCGTCACGTCGTTGGTATCGGATGCTTCTTCGGTCTTCTTCGGCAAGAGTTCCTGCTGCGAGAGAAGCACGATGACGTCTTCAAGACGGTCCAGACGCGCCGCGGGCCGCACGGAAATTACTTGGAATGGGTTCCCGGGTTTTGTGGCCTCCACGGTGCCGATCAGCAAATCCTTGGGGAAAATACGATCTTCGCCCGAGGTGACAATCGCGTCTCCGGACTGCAGTTTTTCTTCGTTGACCACGTAATCCATGTGCGGCTGGGGATCTCCGCTGCCTTTCACCACACCGTGCGTCCGCGAGGAAGCGAACAGAGCGCCGACGCCACTATCCTTGTCGTTGATCAAGAGGACTTGGGCGGTGGAGGGAAAAACCTCCACGATTTTTCCGACCACACCGTCGGGTGTAATGACGCCCATATTTCTACGCACGTGATCCCGTTCGCCACGGTTGATAAAAAGCGTATGTGAGGTCGGGTCGGCGCTGGCACCAATCACTTGTGCGGCAAGCATGGGCGCTTCCGTGTGCGCTTCCTTGAAATTTAGGAGAGTCGCAAGGCGATGGGCTTCCGCGGACTCGCTTTCCAGCTCGCGATTTCTGAGGCGCAGTGTGTTCACGTCGTTGCGCAGGCGTTCATTTTCGGCGCGTGTGTTGCGCAGGCCAACGTAACCACTCCAGATTCCGCCGACATGAGAGAAGGTCCAGGTGCCAGCGCGCTCCAAGGGCGTCATCAATTCGACCGCCCAATAGCGGATAAGGCGCACGTTGTTCTCGCGCTTGATTTGGAAAGCGAGAAGCAGCACTTGCGCAAGAACGACAGTTGCGAGCAGGGCCAGCGGACGATGACGGGAAAAAGTGTCCATCATAACTTTAGAACCAGCTAAAAATTCGCTAGAGCGCCAAAATCTAAACCGCGCCTGCTTAGTTCTTGGCGCGGATACAAAGAGCAGATCCTGCGCTTGGCTCGGGATGAGAGCTTAAAAAGATGAAACCAAGACAAGTTGATGCAAAGCTCCAACACGTTCTTTAGTCAATCGAGACCAGGCGCAACAGACGGAAATCGCTGAGCATTTTTCCGGTTCCGAGCACCACGGAGGCTAGCGGGTCGTCGGCGATAGAAACTGGCAAGCCAGTTTCTTCGCGTATGCGCTTGTCGAGATTTTTAATCAGCGCGCCGCCGCCGGTAAGCACGATGCCGCGATCGCTGATATCGGCGGAAAGCTCGGGCGGCGTACGTTCCAGAGCGACGCGAATGGCGTTCAAGATCGTGGAGATACATTCTGAAAGCGCTTCGCGAATTTCGCTGTCGTCTATGGTGACGGTGCGCGGCACGCCTTCAATCAGGTTGCGGCCTTTCACTTCCAGAGTCAGCGGCTTTTCGAGTGGATAGGCTGAGCCGATTTCAATTTTGATTTGTTCTGCGGTGCGTTCGCCGACGAGCAGGTTGTATTTGCGCTTCAAATAATGCATCACCGCTTCGTCCATCTCATTTCCAGCAACGCGAACGGAGCGCGAATAGACGATGCCGCTCATGGAGATGACGGCTATGTCGGTTGTGCCACCTCCGATATCCACCACCATGTTTCCGGAAGGCTCTTCGATCGGCAGGCCCGCGCCAATAGCAGCAGCCATGGCTTGTTCGACCAAATACACTTCACTGGCGCGCGCGCGATAAGCGGAGTCTTGCACCGCTCGCTTTTCTACCGGAGTGATTTCGCTGGGAACACCGATAACGATTCTGGGATGTACCAGGACTCGACGATTGTGAGCTTTCTGGATGAAATAGGTGAGCATCTTTTCAGTAACTTTGAAGTCGGCGATGACGCCGTCTTTCATAGGCTTGATCGCTACGACGTTTCCGGGAGTTCTTCCCAGCATTTCCTTCGCTTCGCGGCCTACTGCGACAACTTCCCCGCTATTTTTGTTGATGGCGACGATGGAAGGCTCGTTCACCACAATTCCCTTTCCGCGCGCAAAGACGAGTGTGTTGGCGGTTCCGAGATCAATGGCCAGGTCGGATGAAAAAAGACTGAAGACCGACCGCATGTTGTAGCCGTTTTTCGTCACGTCTTGCGTTCCCCCTGAGTTCGGTTTGCGCGCCGCGGCGGCGGCGAGTGTTTGGCGGACTTCGAAACTTCTAACGCGTCTTTATGTTACGGGATCACGACTTGTACGCGCTTGGTTGCTGTACCGCCCCGGCGATTTTGGCCGGTGATGATAACTTCGTATGAACCTTTCGGCATGGGCGGCAGAAAGTGGCGGAACTGTCCATCCGCTTGGATGCTGGCTACCGGTTCACCGTTGATAATCAGAGCTGCCCCGGGCTCAGTGCGTCCGATGATCTCGACGACGTTTCCTTGCAATACTGTATTATCCACCTCGAGCAGCATTTCCTGCTCTTTACCTTGTATCACCAACGTGAATTTGTAGGGCTCGCTTTGATCGCTTGTGGCGTTTTTCTCGTCGATCGCGCGAACCCGCCAATAATAGTCGCCAGGATCCAGTCCAACGATGTCCACGCCTTCCGCGGTGGTTTTCTTGGCCATAATAATCTTGCTGAACATTGCGGTAGTACTGGCCTGAAATTCGTAGGACTTTGCTGTTGCGACTGGCTTCCAGGAGAAATGGACGGGATCGTGCTTTGGATTCAACACAGTGATGGCTTGCAGGTTTAGCGGCGTGTTCAGTTCGGGAGGAGCAAGGACATCGGTTTTCGTGATGGCTCCGCCGGTTGGGAAGGTCACCCGCTGAAACTGCCCGATATCCAAGTGTTCGCCGCCCCGATTCAATTCCGCACTTCCTGAAGCGATAGTAATTTGCTGCTGTTTCGTAGTGGGATCGCTACTGACGGCAGCGCGGCTATTCGCGCGCAGCGAGGCCACCGCATTTTCAAAAGAAACTTCAGCTTTCGAACCAGGAACTTCCCATGCCCCGGTAGCGAGGTCCACTTGTCCAGAACTGATGTGCACGCCTACTTGCGAGGCGTGATCTT
>DATNLR010000022.1:0-2215 GCA_035602755.1 Binatus sp. (SeqCode)
CTCGCCATGTGCCTTGTGATCTCTGACGGCACCGGCCGAATCAATATTGTTTCTCCCAGCGGTTCAAAACTGCATAGCTTGACCTCAAGGTCTTAGCTCAGGAATCTCATGTTGCGTGTTGCAATTGTGCCCGACGCGGGAGTAGGCTCGGCGGAGTCGCATCTGCACTGCTCGGTGTGGAATTCAGTGTTCAAGGAGCGCCCATGAAGGTAGCGGACCTGATCGCTGCTCGCCGCGAAGTTTATTTCGTTTCTGAGGAAACTACCGTCCACGACGCTGCTCGCTATCTTCGCGAGCGCCAGGTTCGCGCTGTCGGAGTCTGCGACAAACAGGGCGTTCTTCTCGGCGTTATTTCACAGAGCGATGTCTCCGACAAGGTCGCTGCCGAAAATAAATGCCCCGCTTGGATGCACGTCTCGGAGATTATGACGCGTCAATTGGTGAGCGCTACGCCGGATACTTCGTTGGAAGACTGCTTGCGATTGATGGAGCAGCACGGTATCTATCATTTGGTGGTGCTGGACAATCAAAAAGGCTATCGCGGGATGATTTCCGTCACGGACCTGCTTCAGCTATTTGCTTCGGACCAAAAAGCGCGGGCGGATATGTTGGAGGCTTTGATTTTTCCGCAGCGTTGAGGCCGCGCCTTCACCGTAATACTAGCTTTCTGCTTCGCCCCATCCCCGAGAGGTATGTCACAGTCCGTTAAGAGTTTCTTAAACTGGGATCCACGATCTTGAATGTAGGCTTTTTTGGGAAGTCCAAAATGAAACCCGTTGCGGTGTTAGGGCCGGATTGAGAAACTGCCTTCCCGAAAGTGCCCAGGGTTTTCTAAATTTTGGCCGAACGAAGTACTATGACGCACCCTCCTTCGCAGGCGATGTTCTCCTTGTTTTCTCCGGCAACATACTGAAAACAAGCGCATTGAATTCTCGACGACACGCCAACCCGGTTTCACTCAAAGCCCGCTCTTTGGCGGCGTTTGGCGTTCAGTGTGCAAAGTAGTTGTACGGGGCTGAATACTTTATCCGTTTTTAATCCGAGTACCTGGACGTTCATGGCATCTACTGCGGAAGCAAAAGCTCTACTTCAAACTCATCCTGTCGAACTTCCCCCCGACCATGTTTACTTCGGGCCGTCGGAAACGATGCAGGCGGTCAAGCAGAAAATTGGTCGCGCCGCCGGCTTGAATGTTCCTGTTCTCGTTTTGGGCGAGAGCGGAACAGGCAAGGAAGTCCTGGCGCGATTTATTCATGACCGTTCGCCGTGGCGCGACGGTCCGTTCGTCAAAGTGAATTGTCCCGCGATCCCGGGAACCCTGCTCGAAAGTGAGCTGTTTGGATTCCAGAAGGGCGCGTTTACCGGTGCAGACAACTCGAAGCCCGGACGCATGGAAACAGCCCATGGTGGCACTCTGTTCCTGGATGAAATTGCCGAACTCGATGCCAGCCTCCAGGCTAAGCTATTGCACGTCCTACAGGACGGCCACTTCACCCGCATCGGCGATCACGAAGAAAGGCGCATGGACGCGCGCGTAATCTGCGCCACGAACCGGATACTCGCGAAGGAAATCGAAAGCGGCGGTTTTCGCGCCGATCTTTTCTACCGCATCAATGTTATCACCCTCACCCTTCCGCCACTTCGAGAGCGCCGTGAAGATATTCCCTACCTCGTCGAATATCTTCGCGAGCAATTCAATCGTCGCTTCAAGCGTGAAGTAGGCCCGGTTTCCAAGGAAGTTCTCCAGCTCTTGTATCAGCGCGAGTGGCCTGGCAATATCCGAGAATTGGAAAATTGCATGGCGCGATATGTAATCCCCGGATCGGAGGAAGCCTTCCATTCCGATCGCCATCAGATTCACGAGAAAAAGCCATTGCACTTTGCCTACGAGCTGAATGAAGACGGAAATATCCCGCTGAAGCGCATCGCCCAGCAAGTAACACGTCGCATGGAACACGATGTGATTCTCAAGGTTTTGCAGGCGAATCAGTGGAATCGTCGCAAGGCCGCCGAAATCTTGAAAATCAGTTATCGCGCCCTGCTTTACAAAGTCCGCCAGGCCGGCATCCCGGCTAAGCGCCCACAGCGCAAGATTGCGGACGTCGAAAACTTAGACGCGGAACAGATCGATGAATCCTCCCCTCTTGATTAAATCGTTAACCGGCAGGCCGCCTATCACCCCGGTTCCGTCGCAATTCCTTTAAAGCCAACCGTC
>DATNLR010000023.1:0-95273 GCA_035602755.1 Binatus sp. (SeqCode)
TGCGTTTACGAGTGTGTATCACGTTCTGGGAAATCGTGCTATCGGGGATTTCCCGATGCCTGGATGATGACAAGACCTCCAGCCAAGACTGGGACAGGTGAGAAACCACTCGGCTGCAACTGGCCTCTCTGATGACGCGCGTGCTATATACAAGTGTTCGATAAAAGGATTCTTCTAGACTCCAAAGCATAGGATCAAACATGTCCGAGTTAGCTAGAACGGGGCTCTCTTTAGATCGAGATTTGCTCGCGAAGTTTGACCGAGCCATCGCCGGGAAGGGCTATAAGAATCGTTCCGAGGCGGTGCGCGATCTGATCCGCGATCACTTAGTGTCCTTGGAGGTCGAACAGGACAAAGAGATCGTCGGAACTTTGACTATCGTTTACGACCATCATCGTCCGAATCTAACGGAGGAACTGGTGGAGGCACAGCACCACGCAGGCAGTCAAGTGCTGGCAGCGACGCACGTTCACTTGGACCATCACAACTGCCTGGAAGTCATCATCATGAGAGGCCGCAGCAGCACAATTCGCGACCTGTCGAATCGAATATTGAGCCTGCGTGGCGTAAAACACGGCCAGTTGGTGATCACGACCACAGGAAAAGGCTTCCAGTAATGGGCCAATCGCACCCCTCGCGACGCTCCTCACCCATAGCGAAGCTCAGCCCAACTTGATGATCACGCCTCCTAAAGAGCCCCCGAAGTAGCGTTGGCCCCGCAAGCGCCCTCGGCCGGTGCTTCATTCGAAACAGGCCCGGCTTTGTAGTACCAACGTACCAGCCGCGAACGAATGACTATAAGGTAAAAGTGATGCAGGGTTCTGGGGGAGCCATGCACAAGCATATTGCGCGCCTACTGCTCATCCTATTCTGTTCTTCTTTTTCTGTCGGATGTACGCGAGGAACGCAAACACATCAAGGTCCCCTAGGCCCAAACGAGCTAATGGCACTGGTAGCGGGCGCTGCCCTTCCGGAGAATCTTGTCGCAGAAATCCAGAACCGCGGCTTGTGTTTCCATGTCGATGTTTCCTACCGCTCCGAAATGGAAAAAGCCGGAGCGGATCCGAAAGTTCTGGCCGCGCTGGATTCTGCCAAAATTGTTGTGCCGAACGGTTCTCAGGACGCACCCAATAAAGATTTTCTCGAGCACATCAGCAATGCCGCGAAGCTGATGAACAGTAAGAATTATCCCGAGGCCACCGCCCAGCTCGATGTGGCCACGAAAGCCAGTTCTGACAGCCCCGAAAGTGAGTTCGTGAGGGGCCAACTCTTTCGTCTCGAGCAGCAGTGGCCCGAAGCAGCAGAGGCCTATTCAGAAGTATTGCGTCAAGACCAGAATTTCCCTGAAGTGCACACAAAACTGAGCTTCATCCTTATTCGTTTAGGAGATTACGAAGAATCTCTACGCGAAGCGAAGGCTGCGTTGGCAATAACTCCTGACAACCCGGAGGCCCACAAGTTCGCCGGATTAGCCCTCACAACGCTCCGAAAATATGACGCCGCCATGGTGGAATTCAAAGAAGCGCTGCGCCTCAAGCCCGACTATGAGACGGCCCATTTGGATATGGCACTCGCGTTTACGGATATGCGTGACTGGAACGATGCCCTGGCACAATTCCAAAAGGCAATTGCGCTCGACTCCGACGACATCGAGGCCCACTATAATCTGGGGTATTGCTTGGACCAGACCGGCGACTTCCAATCGGCCATCCGCGAGTATCGTGAGGTGAAGCGCATTGATCCCCACCGTTTCGACGCACGGCAGAATTTGGCCGCGGACCTGTTGAATCACGGTTTTGCCGCTGACGCTGTACTTGAATTTCGCGACATGGAGAAGATTTTTCCTAACGCGGAAATGTGTCACGTCTGTTTAGCCATGGCTCTTTTCAAAACCTGGGATTTCAAGGGCGCGGAAGCTGAGTACTCCACGGCCATTCAGTTAGATCCAACCGATGCCACGCCCTTGGTTGGCCTCGGCGGTATTCAAGAAGAAGAAAAGCATTACGACCAGGCTTTAGAAAATTATCGCCACGCTATGAAAGTTGATCCTAAATCCTGGGATGCGCATCTGGCTGTTGGACGCGTTTTGATCGCAAAAAAAGACTTTGCCGGTGCACTCGAGGATTTGAAACAAGCCGAGTATTTGCTGCCCAGCCAACCGGTGATTCATGATTATTATGCGCAAGCCTACATGGGCTCTGGGAACACCGACGCCGCTATCAGCGAGTTCAAGCAAGCTATCGCGCTAGATCCGAAAGCGGTTCAGGTGATGCTGAGACTCGCGGCCGCCTGGGAGCAAAAAGGAGACTGGGTCGCATCCAATGACCAATATCGCAAGGCGGCCTTGACCGACGCCGGCGTCGATTGGCGCGGCAAAATCACCCGCTCCGACGAACTCAATCCGCAAAACGAATACAAATATGCCCAGGAACGTTGGAGCCAACATATCGCGTCTTTGAAAGCCGCGGGAAAGTCTTCTGAAGCTGCTCAATTAGAGGCCAGCCTGAAGAATTCACAAGCCGCTCCAAGCATTTCTGAAAAACTCGATATGGCTCTGCAAGCAGGCGCCGCCGATAACAGACAGCGCGATTTTGAAGCGGCTAAGCGGGATTTCAAGCAAGCCGTGGAACTTGCGGACGAAATTCAGCCTCACGATCAGCGTCTGGTGTCGGCACTCGATCATCTCGGCAACGAATACTTTGGAGAAGATGCTTCTGCTGCGGAAGCCGCTTACCAGCGCGAACTCAAAGTTAGCGAGGAAATATATGGCCCGCAATCTGCGAATCTGACGCCGCCGCTCGAATCCCTGGGGCGCAATGCGCTGAAGCAGAAAGATTACGCTACCGCTGAGAAATTCTTTTTCCGTGCGGTGGACCTGAACGAAAAGGTTTATGGGGAAGGAAGCGATAAAGTCGCCAACAGCCTTCTGATGGCCGCCAGCGTATATATCACGCAAAAAGATTACCCTAAAGCGGAAACCTATCTTGTGCGTGCGTTGAACATCGACGAATCATTATTCGGCCGCGATGGCATTGATATACTCATGCCTCTTTTCAATGTTTGCACTCTCTACGACAAATGGGGCAAGCCCGACAAGCTGGAACCTTGCGATCGCCAGCTGATTACAGTGCTCGAAAAACAATACGGCGCAAACAGTCCGCAGCTTGTCAGCACTTTGACTAGCGAAGCGCAAGTTCTCCGCACGTTGGGACGGCCCAAAGAAGCTGCAAGCGTTGAAGATCGTTTGGCATCGATCCGCTCCGCGACAATGGTTAGACCCTGAGGCGAGTCCTTCATCAGTCAACCGTTCTCGAGTGCCATAAAACCAACGCCAGCTACGCCCGCAATTCTGCTGCTAGTTTCGTTCCCCAGAACGGAACAACCTCGGTGTGATAGTAGTCCGTCCACACACACAGGTCCTTGAAATTCTTAAAATCGCGTGCTACCGTTCGGCGTGGTTAAATTAGAAAATCTTAGATCGCTTTATCAAGCATTGACGCCTACCCGCCGAATTTCCAGAAGGCCGGCTCGCGTCAACTCCCAGTCTGGCCGCCTTAGTTCTACTCCACTCTTCCAGCAGAGAGCTAGAAAGACGCTTCGCTGCCTTAGTGACTGGCCACGAATCACTAGCCACTGTTCTGGGTGTCTAGGCAGTTCTACTAAAAATGTAGAAAGGGACGTAACTCTGTCAAAACAAACGACCGGAGAATTTCTACCCGGGGCCACAACCAACTATGTCCCGATCACCGATCAGCACGATTTATCCTCAAAAAAAATGGCGCATCAGGCGAGAAATCGGAGAGCATTGTGAAGAATTACGCCATCAAATTTCTGTTAACGCTCACGGCAGCGATCACACTCGCGGTCGCCATCATCCCATCCGCGCTGGGCGCCGATAAACATGCTTTCAGCCTCGACGATTACTCCGCACTGCGCTCCGCGCGCGCCGTAGCCATCTCACCGGACGGCAAAGCCATTCTCTACCGCGTCTCCTGGGACGGCACTTCCGGACCGGTCAACAAACACGAATGGCGTTTGATCGATCTCACCGGACAAGACTCCCGAAAACTCGACTTGCCGGAACATTTCGAGCCCTCCGGCTTCACAAAAGAGGGCGCGCTTTATGGGATTTATCCCGTCGGCGAATATCCGCAGCTTGCAATCGTCCCGCTCCAAGAAGGGAAGCTGGTACAGATCCTCTCGCTGCCTTCCGGGATCCGCTCGGCGACAATCTCACCCGATGGCGCCCACTTCGCTGTCCTCGCAAACCCGCGCAAACCGGATCCGCTCGCAGGCGTACGCACCGTCGCCGCTGCGGATGAAACTAGCTTGTACGTTGTCAGCCTAAGCGGCCGAGACGGTGGGTGGTGGTGCCCGTCGTTAACGGACGTGGCTGAAATTGCCTGGTCATCCGACGGCTCGCAAATCGCTGTGATTTCGCAATGGACAAAAATCGGGCACCACGAATTGCATTCTTTCGTGGATGTTTGCAGCGCCGGCGGGCCCCGCCGACTCGCGGAAATCCCGGACGGAACCAGCGGTCTGGCTTGGACCTCAAACGGAAAAGAACTCGTCTTCTCCAGCACCACTACGGCGGTTCTCACTCCCGAGCACATCTGGACGATCCCAGCGAGTGGTGGCCAGCCTGTTGATCGAACTCCCGACCTCGTCTATACCGCCGTCACTCTGGAAGGCGATGCGCACGGCAATATCTGGGTCGTGATGCATAAAGGTGTCGTAATCGAGACCTATTCCTACCGCGATGGCAAACTCGAACCCGCCTATCACTGGCCAGACGGCGCTATTCAGGGCTTGCCGGTTTATTCAAAATTTTCGTCCGCGCCCGAAGTGTTGGCATTCAATGTGGACGATCCTTCGCACACTACAAATGTTGCCGTGGTTTCTGGCTCCCAACTTCAGAAAATCACGCATGAAGGCGATGACACGCTCTCCAACGTAAACCTGGGTGAAGTAAAAACCGTGCATTGGACTTCGAAAGACGGAATCAAGCTGGAGGGAATCGCCACATTTCCGGCGGATTATGCCGCAGGCAAGAAATATCCCTTCGTGGTTTTGCCGCATGGCGGCCCGGAAGGCAACGATGCCCTCGCTTTCGATTTTCTCGCTCGCTCGATTTCGGGAATGGGCTACATGGTTTTGCAGCCGGAATATCGTGGCTCCACAGGTTACGGCGCGGATTTCCTAGCCGCGATTTATCAGCACTTCGGCGACCGTGCATATAGCGACGTCGATAGCGCCACCGATTTTGCCATCGCCCAAGGCTGGGCAGACCCAAACCGCCTCGCGATTTTTGGCTGGAGCGCAGGCGGATTCATGACCGCGTGGACTATCACGCAAACGAGTCGTTACAAAGCAGCGATTGAAGGCGCTGGAATTACCGACTGGCTCAGCTTCATCCCGACCAGCGACCTGTGGCAAGTCGATTACGATGCAAGGTTGCAGGAAAAAGATCCCACGCCCATGCTTCAGTTTTCCGCGGTCATGTTTGCGGATAAAGTCACCACGCCTTTGCTGATCCTGCACGGAGAAGCGGATGCGCGCGTTCCAACGTTCCAGGCCCGCGAATTTTACGTATTGCTCGCCGAACGCGGAAAAACCGTTCGCATGGTCACCTATCCCGGCGCTCCGCACTTTCCCCAATTAGCCGAACAGCGCCGCAATGTCATCACGGAAATAGCCGATTGGCTGAAGCGCTACAACCCATAAAAACTCGCAACATTTTTTCGCGACGCGTTCGTTCGGCAGGCCGTGGCGACCTAGTAATGAAAGTGCCAGCGAAACTCAGCGTAGATTTCGCGCGGATCGTTAAAATGGAATCCGCCGAACGTCAGGCTGTTGTCGAGCAGCACGCGCCGGTTTGCAACGTTCAAAGCCGTCAATGATACGGTGTACTTCTCACGGAAACTTTTGCCCAACGAGATATCAAACGTGGTGTGCTGCGGCAAGTAGGCGCCGGGGTACTGCGCGTCGGGCATTCCGTTCGTGAACCCGGACCCGTAATAAACATTGGTCGAAGCGTACGATTGCCACCGAAGGCTGGCGTTGAACCCCACGTTGAGGGTGTTCCGCTGGTCATGATCGACCGGAGCGTATGTTGGCGGTGGCTCGCATGGCGCTACAGGAGGATCGCAGATCAGCCCGCCTGTGAACGGACCTCGGGCCTTGGCAATTTGATTTGAGTAAGAGAGATGTAATTGCCCGCGATTCCAAAGCCGCGGCGAGCGAACGGTGATCTCCCAAGCTTGAATCAAGGCGCCATCCCAGGTGAGCGGCCAGAACAAATTTGATTCGCCGATATTGCTGTGGTCGAGCCAATTCTTCGCGCGCGTCTGGAAAGTGTCCGCGTCGATTGTCCAACCGCGAACGGGAATCGTGACTCCGAACTGGTGCTCCTCGTCGCGTTCGCCATGGATTGGAGCGAAGGCTAGCCCCTCGCTCTTTCCCAACTCATCGAGCGCGCCGGTAGCAGGGGGTATTGGGGGCGCTTGGTAATAGTCGCCATAAAACGCGTGGAAGACCCAGTTCAAGCGGGGAACTTTGACCGCAACACCGAACCGCGGGTCGACGGCGTCTTCCACGACAACTCCGGTGAAGTGGGACTGGCGAACCCCGGCGATCAGCGTGAGCCAGGAGGTCACCTTAAATTTGTCACTGATGAAAGATTCCTGGAGCCCGGCGGTTATGGCGGCCATCGACGGGGGGTTATTTTGACAAGTTGGATTGTTCGGCGGATTACAGACTACAAAAACATTACTAAAGAAATTGTACTGGTGCTGTGCGAAGCCGTAGATTCCGCCCTGAATATTATTTTTCCACACTGTCGCGTCGAGTGTGGTCTGCAGCCCGGCGTAGTTAGCGGTTTGAACCGCGTTGGATATGACCGGAGTATCCGTATCAGGGCTCACATAGGTCGCGTCGTTGTAGTGATAAAAGGGAGATACCGTCAGCAATAAATTGGGATTGAACGTGTGGATCCAGGAGAAGGCAACATAACCGTCAGTTTCATGCTGGCCATCGCGAAGACCAACGCTGGGGAAGACTTGGTTTCCCGGCGAATTCGGATTGGGATCGTAAGGTATCTGGTAGTAATCGCGCCGCAAAGAAGTGACGATACGAAATTGGTCCTTGGGATTTGGATTGAAAATAAATGACGCGAATCCCCCATAGCCATTCTGCGCATCGTGAACAACTTGTCCTACCGGTGTTTGCAGTCCGTAATTGCTGCGGTTTCCATTTAAGCTGGCGTAGTACGCAAATCTTTCCGTGTGACCGCCGAAGTTTAACTGATCGTTTGTTTGATACCAATTACCGAAGCTGGTGACGAGTTCCGCCTCATTGTTGCGCTCGAATCCGCTTCGCGGCACGATGTTGAAGATTCCATAGGTTCGGTCTCCTTCGTCCGCCTGGTAGCTTCCTCGTTGCACCTCGAGGTAATCGATGTCCTTGGGATCAATCTGCGGGCCGAGGTTGCTGGCGATATTTGTGTTCGGGATGGGAACGCCGTCGATCAACCAGTCCACTTGGTGACCGCCGCGCATGTGCAGCATGTCGTGAGTGACGTAAGCACCGGGAACATAGTCCGTGATCATAGCGACACTATTGGTCCGATCTGCACCCGGGGTCTGGGCTATATCCTGCCGATCGATGAGAGTGGTGGGCGTGACAGAATCGGGATTTACAGTATCTTGCTTTTCGGCCGACACAACAGTCGTTTGATTCACGCTCGCGATTTTGAGTTGAAAGTGAAGCACGGGCGTGGTGCCCGAAGTGACTGTTAAACTTTGTTTTGAGGTTTCGAACCCCGCTTGCGTGATGGTGACAGTGTAATCGCCAATGGGAACCGAGGTGAAAGAAAATTCACCGTTTTGATCGGTCTGGGTACTTTGATTCCAGTCGGAGGTTACAGCTTCCAGTTTTACCGACGCGTTAGCAATTGGGCGATGCTGGGGGTCGTGAACGATCCCTTGAATCCTTCCAAAAATAGTCCCGTATGTGGGAAACACTGAGAACAGACCTACAGCGACAGAAAGACAAAATAAGAGCTTTCGCACAAATATCCTCCGCCAAATCTAGATTTTTAGATTATGGTATCGCTGAAACGGAGGCTAACGTCGCGGAGGTAGAAGCGGAGTTGGAAGAAAACCAGAGGTTGCAACTTCTCGGAACTGGCCTGTTATCGCGCGATTAACGTCAGGAGCGCCAATGAACGCAATCGCCGACGGCGTAGCGGGCGCTATAGGGGCGATAAGACCGTAGTCGAAACCGTGATGGCCGGGAGTCATGGTGCATTCGAAGACGTGTCCGGCTTCGCCGTGGTGGCACAGCATCTTTTCGTGAAGCACGCGAGCGGCGTGAGGCCCATGGGTAGGGCAACACATTCCGGCGCAACCCGACATACTTCCGTCCGAGCTGCGGGCAAGCAGAGCTAATGGTGTGGCGAGCAGCGCGATGACAACGAGAATGGCTTGAGCGCGGCGCATGTCGATCCGCAATCATAGCGCAGCGAAGATACGGCGCACAAGACGGATTGCGTCTCTCGCGAACCGTATTCAACGATTTGAGTTCTGAAAAACTTCGCGGTAGTCTGGGCCAATCATGCTGCCGTTCAAACTTGTTTACGATCAGCGATACGATTTGAATTTTGGCGCGCACGTTTTTCCATCGCAGAAGTATCGTTTGGTGCACGACAAACTGCTTGCCGATGGAACTGCGTCGGCGGGTGATTTTCTGGCGCCAGAGCCGGCCTCGGACGGAGACATTCTGCGAGTTCATTCCCAGGATTACGTGTACAAGCTCAAACATGGTTCTCTTACGCCCACGGAAATTCTTCGCATGGAGGTTCCTTACTCAAAGGAGCTTGTAAATGCCTGCTGGCTTGCGGCGGGCGGTTCGATTCTGGCCGGGCAGCGGGCGCTCGCAGATCATTGGTCAGCGAACATCGGCGGCGGTTTTCATCACGCCTATGCCGATCACGGCGAAGGGTTTTGCGTGATCCATGATGTAGCGGTCGCGATACGCCGCTTGCAGTTCGATCGTGCGATTCAGACCGCTATGGTGGTGGACACCGACGTGCATCAGGGAAATGGCACGGCCTCGATATTCGGCGGCGACGGAGATGTTTTTACATTATCGATTCATCAGGAACACAACTATCCGTATCCCAAGCCTCCTTCTACCGTGGACATCGATCTGCCCGACGGAATCGGCGACGCTGACTATCTCATCATCCTTGAACGGAATTTGCGGGAAGCATTTCGGCATTTTACACCGCAGATCCTTTTCTATATTGCCGGTGCAGACCCCTATCGCGAAGATCAACTTGGCGGCTTGGCTTTGACCATGGAAGGCCTGAAGAGTCGCGACGCTCTGGTCTTTGCTTACGCGCGTCGCCACAAAGTTCCGCTGGCGATTACCTTGGCTGGAGGATACGCACGCCACGTTGAGGATACGGTGCGGATTCATGTGAACACAATCTTGGCGGCTGGCGATGCCGCGCAACAAGATCGGAAGCGCGCCACGCAAGGCGCCTGAACCCTTTTAGTCTGCCGCTGGTTTTGCAGGGTTGAGAGCTTCCTGAATAGCGGCAGTCAGGGATTCCGTGAAGCCTTCCGGGGGATATCCATCCATGCGGAAAGCGATTTTCCCGGTGCGATCGAGAACGATTACGGTCGGCAAAGAATTCACGTTCATAAAATCATCCAGGCCATCGGCAAAGACTACCGGCACACTCCATTTCTCTTTGGCGAGAAATCCCGGTACGAGACTTTCATCTTCATCGGTGTTCACGGCGTAGAACGCAAGGTTCGTGTTGCCCGTATAGTTTTTCGCGATTTGCACGAATTCCGGCTCCAGTTCGCGACAGGGTCCGCACCAAGTAGCCCAGAAACTCAGGACGATGACTTTGCCTTTCAATGGCGAGAGAGGAAGAGAAGAGCCATCGAGATTGCGCAGCACAAATGCGAAAGAATCCTTGGCACCCTTGTTTCGGGCCCACGGTGCAGCAGCGGCAGGAGCAGCGCCCAGGCTGTCGTATGCAGCAAGAATTTTCTCGCCGAGACCTTGATCGGTCGTGTGCACTCGCCGCCAAACGTTGCCCAATTTCATTCGCACTTCGCGACGATCGACTTTTCCGGACGGACCCTCCTCCGGCAGCACGAAGGCGAGTGAATATTCCTCAATGGCTTTGGCGTAATCGTTTTTCATTTCGGCGATCTCGCCGAGTTGTTCCGCAGCCATGGCATTGGGATGCAGCGAGTAACTTTGTTGGAAGTCTCTTGTGGCCGCGTCGTAGTTCATCTGCGCCTTTTCGATCTGGCCACGCAAGCTGTACAGAGCCGTCCGAAAGCGATCTTGCTGCGCTTGCCAATCCTTTTGCGATATGCGCGCAGATTTCTCCTCCGCTGGAGTTTTCTCAATGCGATCTATCACGCGCGTAGCGTACCCGGCCGCGCGAGTGAGGCTGGCTTCGCTGCCTTCCTTCTGCAATAGGCCGATGGCAAGCAGCATCATTTCAGAATCGTCCGGATGAACGGCCACCAGCCTTTCAGCGTAGTCGAGGGCGCAGGCAATATCCTGGAGTTGCTGGCAAGATTCGACGAGCGCACGATATACGCCCGCTTTTCGCGGCGCATCGGGAAATCGAACCAAATAATTTTTCAGGTTACGCACGAGAGCTGCACGATCGTTACCGGCGTCGGCAATGGCTTTTTGTAACTGTGCTTCGGCTTCTGCGTCTTGCTTCGAGTTATTGGCGGCTGAATCCTTGGGTTGTTGAGCGCTGGAGGGCGGTTTTTGCGGAAACGCTGACGAGCTGAACGCGAGCGAGATCGCGAGAATTGGAATGATATGAATCGAGCGCATTCGGTATGCTCCAATTCTAACGCGAAAGTCCTTGGCCGGTACTCGATTCACAATAACCGAGGCTTAATGGAGAGAAATGTCGCCCGAAGAAGTCTGGATTTCTACGCGAGCTTTGCCGTCTCCGATGCGGGCGCGCAATTCGTGCTTGGCCGCCGTTCCTTCCATCATGATCGGAATAGCGGCGTCGATATCGCCCGATTTTGAACGCGCGTAAAGGCGAAAGCTGGCGTTCGGCGGCACGTGAAGCACGACCTCGCCCGAGACGGTATGAAAATCCCAGTAGTTTGACTCGCCCGGATTCCCTTGGACGTCAACGTCACCGGATGAAGTGCGCACGCGGAGGTCCGCTGACGCTCCCTGGATAGTGACATCACCGCTGCCCGTGTTTGCTTCCAACGCTTGGCCAGGATTGGTTATTTCAATCGAGCCGGAACCTGTTTGGATGCGGATTGGACCGCCAATTGTTTCCAGAGCGACGCCGCCGGACCCAGTGTTGACTTGTACCTGCCCCTTTACTTTAGAGAGCACGACATCACCGCTGCCACAAACAATTTGCACGTCTTTGTCAATTTCTGAAGCGTGGACATCTCCCGAGCCACTGGTGAAATTCGCGGGGCCTTCGATTCCTTGAACTTCCAAATCTCCGGAGCCAGCGACGCTGCGGACCTGGGTGTCTTGCGGCACGACGATGGTGTAGTCCACATCGACGTCGCCTCCGCCCTGTTTTCCGCCACCGATACGAATCAGGCTTCCTTCCTGCGACAGCGGCGGATTTGCTTCGACCTGTTGCAAACGGCGACGCCCGCTTTCGGAGGACCATGCTTTGACACTAATGTCACCATGCACGCGAACTTCGCCTGAAGGACCACTGGTGATGTGAGCGTCCCCTTTGCCGCTGGTGAGTTCCAGACTGACTGGACCGTTGACTATGAATTGGCGGTCGAAGCCGCCTTCCACACCTGAATGTGAGGCGCAGCCGGCGAGCGCGCTCACGGAAAGTGTGATGATTGTCAGCCAGAGGTTTCTGTTTGATTGCGTCATTTAAATTTGTTTTTCGGCGTACAAAGAATGATTACCGAGCACCCTTCCTATCAAGTTATACGAAAAGGTGCAACTGGAAGTTCCGTAAGGGTACGGTGACTGGAGATCAATCCGCAACCGATGAAGGACGAGTCATTTAATTTTGAGCAGAGAATTGAGCGAACCCTGGCGATACCCTTCGAGATCGATGGTTACGATGGGGAAGCCGGCTTGTTTCACACCGGCCAGAATTCGGCGGGTCATTGCGGGTTCCAGTCCCCGCGACAATTCATCCTGTGCCAGCTCGATGCGGGCCAGCTCGCCGTGCGCACGGACGCGAAATTGCCGAAAACCGAGATCACGTAGGGCGGATTCCGCGCGATCGATCTTATCCATCAGCTCCGGGGTCACCTCGGTTCCGTAGGGGACGCGCGAGGAAAGGCATGCGGATGCCGGGCGGTCCCAGGTAGTGAGCCCGGCACGTCGCGAGAGCGAGCGGATTTCAGGCTTGGACAGGGCGGCGTCGAGCAGTGGCGCGAGCGCGCGGTGTTCGCGCGCGGCGCGATGGCCTGGGCGAAAATCGCGTGTGTCGTCTGCGTTGATTCCGTAAGCAATGGCGCGGAAATTACGGGCATTTGCGAGAGCTTCCATGTGATCGAAGAGCTCGTCCTTGCAGTGGTAGCAGCGGTCGGCATTGTTCGCAACGTAAAGGGGATTTTCAAACTCGCGGGTCTCGATAAATTCATGCCGAATACGGGTTTCGCGCACGAATCTTTCGGCTTGCTCGCGGTCGTGACGTGAAAAACTCGCGGAGAGGGCTGTAACAGACAGGGCCCGATCAGCCAGCGCAGTGTGCGCAGCCCACGCGAGGTAGGCCGAATCGGCACCGCCCGAAAAAGCAATCAGCAAGGAATCGAGCGACCGCAACGAGTCGATAAGGCGCAGCTCCTTGGCGATGGCGTCTTGATCTAATCGCAGAGATAACCCACTGGTCGGTGCGGGCAGAATTGGCTGAACATTCATATCCATTCGAGTATAGCTTAAATTTGGCTACTGAAAATCCAGAAGCACGTCGACTTTACTCGTGCCGGGATTCTCCTGGAGGAAGCGGCCGATCTTTTCATAATGCACCGGGGTTCCTGCAAAGGCCTGTTTCACTCCAGCGTCGAGGAAATCTTCATAAGTTTTTTCATTGAACACCGAGTCTGGTGGAATATGCCACGCAGCGCGAATGCGTTTTTCGCCATCGATGGAGAGGCCACTGAGCACCAAATTTCCCATGCGGTACTGCGGGCCTTCGGTGACGGTGACGGTAAATGCGACACGTCCGGCTGGTTCGTCAAACTCGGTCTGGGGTTCCAACTTGGTGTCGAGATAGCCGCGTTGGCCGTAAAGAGATCGAGCTGCATCCCATAGTGCGGTGATTTTGTTGCCATCAGCGATCTCGCCAGGCCTGAGAGTTATGAGTGAATTCAACTCCGCTTCGGAGAGCACCGCGTTTCCGTTCCACGCGACGCCGCCCCATTTGAAGGCCGGGCCGGGAGTGATTCGTAGGGTGACGACAACGGCGGTTAATCCGGGTTGGGCGCCTGCGCTGTCGACTTTTGCAGTGGGCGGGCCGAATTGCACGTGCAGGAATGCGTGAGTCAAATATATGGGGCGGACTTGCTCAAACTCGAAAAGCTCGATTGCGCTTCGCGAATACGGTCTGCCGATAAGCTGAGCTGTGCTTTGTTGCACGGCCAGATCGTTGGTGGCGAGGGCGTCCGAGAATTCGACGGCCTTCACGGTGATATCTGCGCCTTCGACGCGGAATTGCATGCGCTGGCCGCCTAAAGGGAAATTTACAAGCGTATGCGAGACAGTTCCTAATACTCCGCGTGATTGAACCAAATTTTCCAGGGTCGTGGACATGGAGTTGAGGATTGCGCCGCCTTGCGGAGCGCCGCCATCGAACAGGGGGACCGAGCGTTGCAGAGCGGCGGTTAGTTCATCATCGGTGAACCAGGGAAAATTATCGAATGTAACGGCAACGGTAGCCGCGTCGGAAAGGTCATAAGTTGCCCTGACGCCTGATTCAACAGTGGTGAAGTGATATTGCACGTTGGCAAAAACGCCGAGCGCGGCGAGCTTGTCTGCGGCGGCTTGCAGATCTTCGCGAGTAATGATGTTGCCGGCACGCAAACCAACGGCCGCAGCAATCTGCTGTGAGGTGAATTTCTTCGAGCCCGAAATTTCGACGGAATCCAGATGAGAAGCGCCGCCTTTTGACTGTGGGGATTGCGTGGCGTGTGCGCGGAAGGCGCCGAGCATCAGGATGAGAATCAATGCGGACAGGCGAGAAAAAATCCGCCGGGATACGGGCGGAAAAAGGCGAATGCTTATCATTTCTCGATTTTAGGGTACGCCGGATAAAAGTGGAAGGTGGACGAGCTTATTTACTCGACGGTGACGGACTTGGCCAGGTTGCGCGGTTGATCCACGTCGCATCCGCGACGCACGGCGATGTGATACGCCAAAAGTTGAAGCGGGACGATCTCGAGGATTGGCGCGAGAAGTTCGGGGACGGCGGGAATTTCGATGATGTGGTCAGCAGTATCGCGAGCGAGCTGGTCTCCCTCGGTGACGATGGCGATTACAATTCCGTCGCGCGCTTTCACTTCCTGCAAATTGGAGATGGTCTTCTCGTAACGGATCATCGAGGCGGGATCGGATTCGTCACGCGTGGCAATAATGACAACGGGCAAATTCTCGTCGATCAGGGCGTTGGGGCCGTGCTTCATTTCGCCGGCGGGATAACCTTCCGCATGGATGTAGGAAATTTCCTTGAGCTTGAGTGCCCCTTCCAGAGCGATGGGGTAATGGATACCGCGTCCGAGATACAGAAAATCGGTGTGGCGGAAGAATAAGCGGGCGAGTTCTTCGAGCGCCGCGTCCCGTTGTAAAATCGATTCAATTTTATGCGGGACGCGAGTGAGCTCTTGCATCAGGCTCTGCGCCGAAGCCGGCGTCGATTTTCCGCGAACTTGCGCGAGATACAGAGCGGTGAGCATCAAGGCGGTAAGTTGGCCGGTAAACGCCTTGGTGGAGGCGACACCGATTTCCGGGCCTGCGTGCGTGTAAATCGTGCCGTTGGCTTCGCGCGTTAGCATGGAGCCGACTACGTTGCATATCCCAAGAACTTTGGCGCCTTTTTGACGCGCTTCCCGCTCGGCCGCTAGCGTATCGGCTGTTTCTCCAGACTGGCTGATGGCCATGGCCAGACTTTTGTTGTCGATGATCGGATCGCGATAGCGAAATTCGCTGCCGTAATCCACTTCGGCCGGCAGTTGCGCCAACTTCTCGATCATGAACTTGCCTGCTAGCGCGGCGTGCCAGCTGGTGCCGCAGGCGATGAGCTTGACGTTATGGAAATTGCGAAATTCCTCTTCGGTGATGTCCATCTGATCGAGAAAGACTTTTCCGGTTTCCTGCGAGATTCGTCCGAGCAGGGTATCGCGCACGGCTCGCGGCTGCTCGAAAATTTCCTTCTGCATGAAATGTTTGAAGCCGCCCTTTTCGGCCATGATCGGGTCCCAGGTCACGTGCTGCACCGGACGATGGATGGCATGGCTTTCGAAATCCATCAGGCGGACACCTTGGGGAGTGAGCACGGCTACTTCGCCGTCGCCAAGGAAGAAAACATTTCGGGTGTGTTGCAGAATTGCGGGAATGTCGCTGGCGACAAAGAATTCGTTTTCGCCCAGCCCTACCACGATGGGCGGGCCGAGGCGCGCTGCTACAATCTTCAACGGATCGCGTGTGGACAACGCAACCAGCGCGTAAGCTCCGCTCATGACCTTCACCGTTTTCAGGACGGCTTCTTCCAGCGAAGTATTTTTTGAATATTTTTCGATCAGGTGCGCGATGATTTCGGTGTCTGTTTCAGTGACGAACTTATGGCCTTCCGCGATCAGTTGATGTTTCAGCTCGAGATAGTTTTCGATGATTCCGTTGTGCACTACTACGATTTCCCCGGTGCAGTCGCGGTGGGGATGCGCATTCTCTTCCGTGGGTCGCCCGTGCGTGGCCCAACGTGTGTGGCCAATTCCGTAAGTTCCGTCTAGCGGAGTGATGCGGATAGACTCTTCGAGATTTCGCAACTTGCCCGGCGCGCGGCGAATGTTCAAGCCGCCGTTTTGTCCGACCACGGCGATGCCGGCTGAGTCGTAGCCGCGGTATTCGAGGCGTTTCAGGCCGTCCAGTATTAGCGGCACGACGCGTTTAGGACCGATATAGCCGACAATTCCGCACACAGTTTGAACTCCTAAGTGGCTACGGCGTCAAAAGCGGGGCAAGTCCAACCCTCTCAGGTTAGCACATCTTTTGAGGAGGCCAACGCCAACCGCGCTTGGTGTACAAAAAGGGGTACCAGTACCGACAGTCACTCAAGGATATCAAAGCGGAATTCCTCGATTACGGGGTTTGTGAGCACGTCTTTGGAGATTCGTTCGACTTCTGACTTAGCTTCGTCGCGTGACATTCCATCGAGATCGAGCACGAAGAATTTTCCCTGGCGGACATCTTTGATCTTCGTGTGACCCAGCGATCCGAGCGCTCGCTGAATCGTTTGCCCCTGAGGATCAAGGACCGTCGATTTCAGCATTACCCAGACGTGTGCTTTCATAACCCAATTATACCAGCCCAGCCGACTTCACGGCGGCACGAAAATTAACAAGCATCTGGCGTTTGTCTTCTGGCGCTAGAAAAGCGGCGAGGAAACTTTGCTCCGCGAGTTTGACGAGTTCTTCTTTGGAGAGACCCAAGGATGCTGCGTGAGAGTACTCCGACAGCAGGTCCGTGTGAAAGAGGCCGGGATCGTCTGTGGATAGGGTAACCGGCAGTCCGCGTTTAAGAAACTTCGGCAAAGGATGGTCGCTCAGAGTTGCGGCCGGGTTCCCGGTTTGGGTGGCCAGCGCGCCGGTGCACAAATTGCTGGTCAGGCAATTTTCCAGTACCACACGCCCGCTGGTGGCGAGTGAGTTTGCCAAAGCTTCATCGCGCAGGACGGCAATCCCATGCCCGATTCGCTCGGCCCCTAACAATTCGATGGCTTCGCGGACCGAATGCGGGCCTCCGATTTCTCCGGCATGACAAATGGTGTGCAATCCTTGCTGGCGTGCGTAATCAAATGCGGGACGGAAGTTGACAGTCGGAAAAGCCAGCTCGTCACCGCCCATTCCAAGCGCAACAACTCCGCAGGATTGGAGTTTCGCGGCCCAACGTGCCACTTCCATAGCCGCGTCATGCCCGAATTGCCGCGTGGCGTCAAAAATCCACGCGGTTTTTAAACGACTGAAGGGAACGCTTTGTGCGACCTCGCGGATGGCCTGAAAGTTTGCTTCCACATTCTGCGTGCGGCGAAGCATTACGCCGATGGAAATAGTGATTTCGGCGTAAACAACGTTTTGTTTTACGAGTTCTTCCGCAAGATTTCGCGTGATTAGAGCGTAATCTTCAGGATCGCGAAGGAATGAAGTGACCCATTTGAACGTTTCCAGGAATCCACGGAAGTCGGAATAATTGTAGCGGGCAGCGATGTCTTCCGGAGTGAGGGATACGCCGTGCCGCGCAGCAAGCTGCGTAGCTGTCTGCGAGCGAATAGCTCCTTCAAGATGCAGGTGCAATTCAGCTTTTGGGAGATTGTCGATCGGTGTGGGACGTCGAGTTGTTTCTGTAACCATTGCCAGTTTACTGTGACGGAAGCTGCGGACGGCCGGCGTTGATCCATGCGGTCATCCAGTATGAGCCTACATCCGTTGCTGCGTCGGAAAGCTGACTTACCAGCAGCGTTCCGGCCTGCGCATAAAACCGATCGTAATATTCGTCGGTATAACCGGTTAAGCCTGTGTGAGCGCGACGATCCGCGAGAAGCACACTTTCGAGCAAAGAGTGAGCGGTCAAACATATTTCAAACGCATGGTCGGTGGGATCGTGGATGAATACCGCCTCGCCAGGCTTTACAAAGAAAAAAAGTTGATAGCGATCAACTAGCCCGGTGCCGAAGCGATCGTTCACTCCGGCCTGGCCGGTAAGCTTCCCGTCAGAGTTAACCGTCGTTTTGAATGGATCATGCGCCGCGGTGACATAGTGAGCCAACATAGCCGCGGAAAGCTTGGCTTCGTTCCAGTTGTGATCGTGGAAGGCATCCGTCAAGCGCTTGCTATACAGTCCGATTTGCCAGGGAAGTAAGCCGTGTTGCTCCAGTACGCGGCGATTGAATTTTAAAACGGCGTGATTGTAGTCGCGCGGAAGTGCCGAGAAAGGGAAAGGGCCATAGTGATCGAGTTCCACGAAATCCGGGGTTCGTGGATGCTCGAAGGGGATCACGCTTTTCGGCACTCCCTCTTGAAGATCGGTAACGTGCTGAACCAGGAATTGCCGATTCGCTTGGAAAAACGGCTGCATCTCTTCGGGTAAAGTGTCGACAGCTTTATTCGCGACCAGACGGTCAGCGGTCTCGCCCCAACTGAAGGAAGTTGGCGAATCGAAGGCCAGAACTAACGCCATAAACGCCAGCGCCGCGAATCGCCTTACGCGCATTATCGCTTTTTCTCCGCAGCCGCTTGCAAGGCGGCGTTTGAAAGCTGGCTGTGTTTATGTCCGTAGAAATAATAAAAAATCAGCCCGATGATCAGCCACACGATAAAACGAATCCAATTCGTGATGGGCAGGCCGGCCATCAGCAGCAAGCAGGTGAGAATGGTGAGAACAGGAGCAATCGGACCGCCGGGTGCGCGGAAAGCGCGCGGACGCTCGGGCTGGGTGTAGCGCAGAATTAAAACTCCTCCGGCCACGAGTGCGAACGCAAACAGTGTGCCGATATTGGAGAGATCGGCTAGCGTACCAATGTCTAACAATCCTGCGGGAATGCCGACCAGAAGACCGGCAACCCAGGTGGAAAAATCCGGAGTACGGAATGTCTTGTGCACATGGCTGAAAACGCCAGGCAGCAATCCATCGCGCGACATCGCAAACCATACACGCGCTTGTCCCAGTTGAAAAACGAGTAGCGAGGAAATCATGCCAAGCAGGGCGCCGAGTAGGACGATTACTTCCACATTGCCAAAATGGAGCCGCTTCATCGTGTTGACTACGGGAGCCGCGTCGTCCATAAGCGTGTGCCAGGGGACCAGGCCGGTCAAAACGACTACGACCGCAATATAAAGAATGGTGCAAATTACCAGTGTGGCGATGATCCCTATAGGTAGATCGCGTTTCGGGTTTTTGCATTCTTCGGCGGCGGTCGAAACTGAATCAAAACCGATGTAGGTGAAAAAAACAATGGAGCCGCCGGTGAGAATTCCGGGCCAGCCATTGGGAGCGAACGGATGCCAATTGCTGGGATGAATGAAATGCAATCCGAATCCGACGAAAATCAGGATGGCAAGAATCTTCAGCATTACCATCACGTTGTTGGCTTCTGCTGATTCCCGAATCCCGCGCACCAAAACGATGGTAAGCAGCATTACGATAATGAAAGCGGGCCAGTTGAAGCCGAAATGCCACCCGGGACCGTAAAGCGGATTGCCTTGCAAGTCACTCAAGCCACTGGGCAGATAGGCTGGAACAATCCAGCGCATGGCAGGATGAATGCCGAACCAATCCAGCAAATCCACAACGTGCGCGGAGAAACCAACGCTGACAGCCATGTTTGAAACCGCGTACTCGAGAATCAAATCCCAGCCGATGATCCAAGCGATTAGTTCGCCCATCGTCGCGTACGTGTAGGTGTAAGCGCTGCCGGCGATGGGAATCATGGCGGCAAGCTCTGCGTAACACAGAGCCGCAAATCCGCAAGCTACCGCGACCAGAACGAACGAGAGAGCAATCGCAGGGCCGGCGCCGGGACGTCCGAACGAAGCAGAGTGGTAAATCAGATATTCAAGAAGCGGCGCGTTAAGAACGGATTTAAATTGTAGGGTTTGTCCCGCGATGGCGGTTCCCACGATGGTGAAAATTCCGGAGCCGATCACGGCGCCGATGCCGAGCGAGGTGAGGCTCAGCCAGCCGAGTGATTTCTTTAAACGTTTTTCGGGGTCTTCCGAATCGGTAATGAGCTGGTCAATGTCTTTTTTGCGAAAAAGCTGTGCGCCCAATCGCCACCTTCCCGGGTGTTAGAGAAAAACTTTACCTTGTGCAATGGATTCGCGCAACCGCTCTGCTCCCAATCAAGTAAAACGTAATCTTCCGTAGTCGGGCGGCGACGCGCACACATCCTACAGCAGACCGGCTGAGCGGCTGAGAAGAATTCTTCTATCGCTAGGCAAGTTGAAGATTGGCGTAGCGCTCGATAAGTTTTTTTGCGCCGTAGTTCTGAAAGCTTACGGTTAACTTGCGTTCTTCGCCCTCACCTTCGATTTCGATGATGGTTCCAACGCCGTATTTGGAATGGCGGACGCGCGTACCGATGAGGGGATCTTTGGAACCGCGCGGGGGCTTGGGCGTTTGGCGGTAGGAAGTGCGACGTCCGTCCGGCCTATAAGAATAACGCTCGGCGTAGTCGGGATCAGGTTCATACCGGCGTGTTTCACCGGGTTCAGCGAGCGAGCCGGACACGGCTTCGATCAGTCCGCCGGGAATTTCGGCGAGAAAGCGCGATGGAAGAGAGGCGCGCAAACGCTCTTCACCATAGGTGCGTCGGTAGATGGCGCGCGAGAAACACAGCGACTGCTTTGCACGCGTCATTCCGACGTAAAACAAGCGGCGCTCTTCTTCGACGTCGGCAGTCTTATCGACCGAGCGGCTGTGAGGCAGGACGCCCTCTTCGAGCCCGGCGAGAAAAACCGCATCGAATTCCAGGCCTTTAGCGCTGTGCAAGGTCATCAAGGAAACCGGGATCGACTCGTCATACTCGTCGGAATCAGCTACCAGCGCGGCGCGGTCTAGAACGTCTTCCAACGTTTGGCCTTGCTCGGTGGCTTCGGCCATGGCGTTGGCAAGTTCGCGCAGGTTGTCCGCGCGAGAAGTGTGTTCCAGGCTATCTTGCTGCTCGACCCAATCGAGATAGCCGGTTTGTCCCAGCACTCTTTCAATCAAATGCGATGGAGACATCTCGGCGCACTCTGCCTGAAGATCCTCCATCATTTGGCGAAAGTAATTGAGCGCGCCGCTGAATTTTTTGCCGGCAAGGAATTCACCGGAGCGAATCACATCCCAAAGGGACTGGCTGGTTTCCTTCCCCCGCGCCTCCAGCATGGAGACGGTAACAGCGCCGATGCCCCGAGGAGGCACATTCAGCACGCGCAGAAGGGCAACATCGTCCTCCGGATGGAAAAGTAAACGAACGTAGGCGAGAGCATTGCGGACTTCGGCGCGTTCGTAAAAGCTGAAGCCGCCTACGACGCGATAGCGAATTCCGAGACGGCGGAGAACTTCTTCGAACGATCGCGACTGCGCGCCGGTGCGGTAAAGGACGGCGACACGTGCGTCGGGATCGCCGCGCACGAGCGTCGCGATTTCGCCGCATATGAATTCCGTTTCGGCCGGAGCGTCGTGAGCCTCAAAGAAGCGCAATTGGCCGCCCGCGCCAAGAGTAGCTTGAAGCGTTTTGCCCAGCCGCCCTGTGTTGTTTTCAACGACCGCGGCCGCGGCGTCAAGGATGGTTTGCGTAGAGCGATAATTTTCCTCGAGGCGAATGATTTTCGCATCGGGAAAATCCTCGGTGAAGCGCTTTAGGTTCCCGGCACGCGCGCCACGCCATCCGTAAATGGATTGATCTTCATCGCCTACGACGCAAACGTTCTTTTGAGATCCGGCGAGGAGGCGCACGATTTCTTCCTGTGCGTGATTGGTGTCCTGAAATTCGTCAACCATCAGGTATTGAAAACGGGAGTTCCAGGCTTGGCGAACTTTGGGATGCTCGCGCAAAAGCTCCACGGCGCGCAGCAGCAGGTCGTCAAAATCGAGCGCGTTGGCGTTTCGCAGCATGGTTTCATAAGCACGAAAAATTGCGGCTACGTCCCTTCGGTCCGGGTCGCGAGATCGTCGAGCCTCGGCTTCCATATCGTCGGCGGTGATGCCGTTATTTTTGGCATGGCTGATTTGTGCGCGCACGCCGCGTGGAGCATAGTCTTCCGCCGAGAATCCCAACTGGTCCATGGCGCGTTTTATCGCAGTTTTCTGGTTGTCGTCATCGTAGATGGCGAAATCGCGCGGGAGACCCAGATTTTTTGCTTCGCGACGCAACAAGCGCGCGCAAAAAGAATGAAATGTGGAGACCCAGACATCGAAAGCGTCACGTCCGCTGGAACGCAACAGTTCGATGATGCGCTGCTTCATTACCTCCGCGGCTTTGTTGGTGAAGGTGACCGCGAGAATCGTGTTGCCGGGAATTCCTTGTTCCAGCAAGTGGGCGATACGATACGTGATCACGCGAGTTTTGCCGGTGCCCGCGCCCGCCAGGACAAGCAGCGGACCTTCGCTGGTGAGCACGGCTTCGCGCTGGCGTTGGTTCAGAGAATTCAGAAGAGTCATGGAGAGGTGCGGAGCACTCAAGGGAACAATTCTATCCGACCGCAGATGAATCAGCAATTTTCGAATGCTGTGTGCGTGAAAGGTGCGGGTCGTTTACGGATTGGTCAAGCTGGCATAGAATTAGCGCGCCCACCAGGATCTCTTCCAGACGGGAGGCGCCATGGTCGCCCGGGTAACGCACTATCGCATCCGTGAAGGGAAAGTTGACGAATTTGTCGCTACCGTGCGGTCGCTTACTGCCGCGATGGATAAACTGAAGGGATTTCGGGTGCTTTTAGTTTTGCATGGCGAAGATAAATCGAGCCGCGAAGCCATGGCGATTTCGGTTTGGGATTCAGCGGAAGATCTTCGAGACAGCGATAATAATACGTTTTATTACCACGTTCTTGCGCGTGTGCTGAGTTGCTGTGAAAGCTTCTCTCCGATGCATCAGCAGGAAGTGCTAGTCAGCAAATTCGCGAATCCGTGAGACGGCCCACTCGCGTCTTCTGGTCAAAGCCTTCGAACTAAGTCTGTTACAATCCCTCCGATTTGATCGGGAAGACTTCCAGAAATGCATCCACATAAGCTGCCGGTTTGGCTGCAACATCTCGTCGAGACGATGGGAGGCGGTGGATTGTTCCTGGTCGCCTTCCTGGATTCCTCGGTGCTTTCGTTTCCGTTTGTCACCGATGCGTTGGTCATTCAACTTTCGTTCGTACATCCGAAGCGGATGGCGTATTACGCAGGGATGGCTGCTATCGGTTCGATCGCGGGTAGCATTTGGTTATATTTGCTTGCGAAAAAAGGCGGTGAAGCATTTTTTCATCGGTACGCGGGTGGAAAAGCGGGAAAAATCAAGAACTGGGTTGAGCAAAATGGATTTTTGAGTATTTTTATCCCCGCCATACTTCCGCCACCGTTGCCGTTCAAGCCGTTTGTTCTCGCCGAGGGAGTTTTTCAGGTTCCGTTGCGCACGTTTGTGTTGGGAGTTTTGCTGGGCCGAGGTCTGCGCTATGGCATAGAAGGAGTGCTTGCTGTTCTGTATGGTGACGCGGCGCTGGATTTTCTGCTGACGCATAGCCGGGCATTCGCGCTTTGGATTGTCGGGATTCTTATTGTGCTCTATATCGCGACGCACTTGACGTTTCGAGAGTTGCCCGCCAAAGAGTAGAAACTGCGTGGAACAATGGGATCAGAAATTAAGGATTTTTTGAGGATGCATAGCGCAGTTGTTCGTTCCGGATCAGGAGGTTGCGGCTGAAATCCACGCGGGCAATTATGTTTTCGGGGCTTCTATCGTTCGTTGCGAATCGCAGGTCGCGCAATTCGAAGCGATAACCATCTTCGCTGCGGCTAACGCTGGCAAATGGCACGCCGGCGTAGGCCAGAAATGTCTTCGCGACTTGGGTATTCTCCCCTGCGTCCAGCGCCGGGGAGGGTTCCGGTTTGTAGCGAACGAAACTGCGATCGGTGTCGAAATCCCGGTCCGGGAGTAGAGAAAGTTGTAATTCCTCAACTGTGGCATCTGTGGAGACCACTCCTCGCCAATCGAAAGGCGTGGCAGCCAGAGGGAAAGCGGCTACTGCTAAAGGCGGCCTGCCGTGATATTCGCGGGAGGATAGCAGGCTGACCGCTTGCCGGTGCAAGGCAGCTCTAGCTCCGACATAAAGAAGGAGAATCGCCAGCGCCACAATTGCTGCTCCGCGACCGCGGGTAGTCTTTTTTTGTTCGCCTATTTCCTCGCTGACCAGCTTAAGCAATCCTGGTAACAGAAGAGCAGTCGTAAGCAACGCCAAAACCCATGGGTCGAGATTTGTGAGTAACTCCTGGCCGATCCAGCCTGAACGAAATGGCCAGAAAAGTTGGATTCCGACATCGCTGACTAAATCCAACAACATATGACTTCCCGTGCCAATCAGACAGACCAGAACAGCGACGGTGGCCGAGAACTCTGGCCGCATGGCTTGTACATGATTCGTGAGATCTTTTGATTTGGAGGTCCTGTTCAGGAGGAAAAATGTTACCGCGGTCGCGAACGCAACGAGCGCGGAACCGACGATGGAATGCAGCAAACTGCGATGGAAGCGCAAAAATGTGGCTGGTCCGCCGAAGTAACTTAAGGAATCCAAGTCTGCCGCGACGCCAGAGACGAGAAGCATTGCAGTACCGTATCGCGGCAAGTAATTTTTGCCGGCACGCGCCAGTGTAAGCGACGCCAGCGCATGTGTAATTGGATCCAGGCTTAGGTCCTCCGCGAATTATGCCCGCAACGCTGCGGGAGTAACGATGGAAAGCGCGTTGGGCACAATGCGAAAAATCAGAGGCAGCCGGCCGATGGGTTCGCCATCGACCTGAGCGTAAACCGCGCCCGTACCGACAGGTTCGCAGGTGATCTCGGTCGCTTTCCAGGAATCAATTCCGTGCATCTTACGGAGTTTTCCAAGCCATAGCGCCGGCAAGCAAGTGAGGTAGCGAAAACGGCTGCAAGTGGAATTCGTGACCATCTCGAAAGAATCTTCGAACAAACTTGCGCCGGTGGTTATTTTGAATGGCCCTCCATAATTTACGGTTCTGCCGACCACGACGATGGAGGCGCGGCGTGTTTGACCGTCGCAGTGGACGTTCATCTCGGGAAAGCCGTAACTGACGAGCTGTTTGAAGCCCTGGACCCAGTAGGCAATCACGCCCGCGCGTTTTTTCAATCCTTCATCGACCGCGTGGACAATTGCGCCATCCGGACCGGCCCCGCCAACAGAAAGAAAGTAGCGACCCTCATTCGGAAGACTTGCGGAATGGTTTCCATTCGTGGGTATGGCCACGCCAATGGCGATCCGGCGGATGACGCCATCTGCAATCAGGCGAGCTGCGTGCGGGATGTCCCAAGGGATTCCCAGCTCTTTAGCAAGAATGTTGGCTGTTCCGGCGGGAAGCAGAGCCAAAGGAACTTGGCTACCAGCAAGCCCGTTGATGATTTCATTGACCGTGCCGTCACCGCCGCAAGCGATCACCATGCCGCGATTTAGTTTGACCGCGTGGCGCGCGAGTTCTTTCGCATGACCACGCGCCTCGGTAGGTGCTAACTCAACCTTGATGCCGGCTTCTTTCAGTATGCGAACGCTCTGCTCGATCTCAGCGAAGCGCCGGTTGCGGCGGCGCCCGCTCGTCGGGTTATAGATCAGCAAAGCGTCAGTGATGCCGTGGGTCATAGTTCCGTCCCATTATGAGAGACAAGGGCGCATTGTATAATATTTGGATGCTCGAACCGACCGCATCCGTCCGGGGTTTCCATGTCCAAGAGTAGCGAGGTCATCAAAGAGATTCAGCAGCTCCGCGAGGGAATACGCCACCACGATTATCTGTACCACGTGGCGGATGATCCGGAAATTTCCGATGCTGCGTACGACCGTCTGATGAAGCGGCTCAAGCAATTAGAGGCCGAAAACCCGAAGTTGGTTACTCCGGACTCCCCGACGCAGCGATTGGGCGGCGCTCCGCGCGAAGGATTTCAAACAGTTCAGCACAGAACGCCGATGGCGAGTTTGGACAATGCGTTCTCCATGGAGGATTTAGCGAATTTTGACCGGCGCATGCGCCAAGCGACTGGCCGCGAAAAGATTGAATATACCACGGAACATAAATTTGACGGGCTAAGCATGTCCTTGTTGTATGAAAAAGGTTCGCTCGTTCGTGGCGTGACGCGCGGTGACGGCAGAACCGGCGAAGATGTAACGGCTAACGTACGAACGATTCGAACCATCCCGCTTACCTTGGATCCGGCGCGGCTGAAGAAGGCCGGACTATCGGGCACCTTCGAAGTTCGCGGTGAAGGCATCATGACACGTAAGGCCTTCGAGCGTTTAAACGAACAGCAGGACGTTATCGGCGGCAAGCGCTATGCGAATGCGCGTAATGCGGCGGCGGGTTCTGTGCGCGTGTTGGACCCTAACATCACGTCTTCGCGACGGCTCGATTTTTTTGCCTACTATTTATTGGTGGATGGGCGTCCTCCAAAGAAACGGCATTCTGAGATTTTGGAAGTGCTCTCGGATCTGCGGTTCCAGGTAAGCGAGGATTGGGAAGTTTGCGAGTCTATCGAGGCGCTGGACAAATATATAAATAAATGGGAGTCGAAGCGCGAGAAGCTTCCCTTTGAGATCGATGGAATCGTGGTGAAGGCGAATGAAATCGCGCTGCAGAATGAAGTAGGCTTCACCGCCAAGTCGCCGCGCTGGGCGATTGCTTACAAGTATCCGGCGCATCAAGAAACCACGCTCGTGAGGGACATTCTTGTGAGCGTGGGAAGAACCGGTGTTCTGACTCCTTTCGCGGTCTTTGAGCCGGTGCAGATCGGCGGAGTCACCGTGGTGAAGTCCACATTGCACAACATGGATGAAGTGCAGCGGTTGGGAATTCATGCCGGAGACACGGTGCTGGTGGAGCGCGCGGGGGAAGTGATACCCCATGTGCTGAAGGTGGTTAAGCACGGAACCGAAGAGAAGGAATTCAAGATGCCGGATAAATGTCCGGTGTGCGGGATGCATGTGCATCATGTGGAAGGCGAAATCGCCTATCGTTGCGTGAATGTCTCTTGCCCGGTGCGCAGAAGGGAATCGTTTCTTCATTTCGCAGGGCGCCATGCGATGAATATCGACGGCCTGGGCGAGAAGATTGTCGATCAATTGCTTGAGAAAAATGTGGTGAAGGATTTTGCAGATTTGTACAAGCTGGAACTGGAAACACTCGCCGGCTTGGATCGTATGGCGGAGAAATCCGCGCAGAACCTGATCGACGAAATTGCGGCTAGCAAAAAAAACGGCCTGGCGCGTCTGGTTTATGCGATTGGGATGCCGTTTGTGGGAGAACGCACAGCTCAGTTACTCGCAGAACATTTTTGCTCGATGGATAAATTAGCGTCCGCTTCGACGGAACAATTAATGGAAGTGGGAGAAGTAGGACCGAAAGTCGCCGAAGGCGTGCTGGAATTTTTCTCCGAATCGGCGAACCGGAAGCTCATCGAGCATCTGAAAGCTGTCGGCGTAACCATGAAGGAAGAACGCGCTGCTCCGATCAGCGCCAAATTTGCCGGCAAGACATTCGTTTTTACCGGCACGCTGGCGAATCGCACGCGGGAGGCTGCCGAAGCACTCGTGGCCGCGCATGGCGGGAAAGTCGGCGGATCGGTTAGTAAGAAAACTAGCTACGTGGTGCTGGGCGCTGATCCGGGCTCAAAGCTGGCGAAGGCGCAATCCCTGGGGGTCTCGATCCTAGATGAGGGCCAGTTCGAGAAACTTGTTTCCGCGAAATAAACACCGCGCGTATATCCTTCACGATAATTGTCGTATTTGTCCCTCATTGTTGCCCGCCAGGTGACAGCGTATAATTGGTTTGCGGGTGAGCCGGGTGATCGCCGGTCCGTTTCGCGAAAGCGAGATGGACGGGAGGAAAGTCCGGACTCCAAAACCTTGAAGCTGCCACTGGCAGCCTCTCAGGGTGAAGGGCAACGCGCCTGGTAACGCCAGGGGGTTGCGTTTGAGGCGTTCGCAAGGATGTCTGAAACGCTGCTACGGAAAGTGCCACAGAAAACAAACCGCCGGTGACGCTTGAACTTCGGCGGCAGGCCGCAGGCAAAACCTGGGTCTCGCCTCTAAGGGTCGGCGCATTTGGCAAGGGTGAAAAGGTGGGGTAAGAGCCCACCGCCCGGGTGGCAACATCCGGGGCACGGAAAACCCCGCGTGGAGCAAGGTCAAATAGGAGGAGAGGGCTGGCCCAGTCCGTATGCGAACACTCGAAGGAGTGTTTGCTGCGACCCTCGGGTAGGCTGCTTGAGTCCCAGAGCGATCCGGGACCTAGAGGAATGGTCATCGCGTTGCGCGCTAGCGAGTCTCGATGCAAATCGGGGCCCCCGGCGCACGGCGGACAGAATCCGGCTTACAGGCTCACCCGCTAATTTCATTGCACTTGTTCCGTTTTTCTTTCGGATCGTGCCCGAATCGTGCCCAGTTTTTCGGCTTCCGAACTGGACTCCATGATACGCCGCACACGCTCCCGAAGCTCCGGCACGAATGGCGTAATGTTTTTCCACGGTGTCAATCGTATCACCGAGAACCTTTGCGACATCGTAGGGAGTTGCTCCCCGACAAAGCATTTCGACCGCCAGCGAATCGCGGAAGCGATGTGGATTAGCGTTCGCCACCCCGGACCGTCGGCCTAATGCCATAATTCTGTGGTAGAGCCGTGGCCGGGTGAACGGCTTCCCCGTCTCCGGATTTAGCAAGACCCGCTCCCACGGATTCGGTTTTCGCCTCTCGCGTTCCGCTTCGAGAGCAAAGAGAAGTTCCGTGTGAATCGGCACGACTGCTCGCTTGCCCCGTTTCTGTGTCACGCGTTCAATCTCTCGCCCCTCAAAGTCCACCTCAGCCCATGTGAGAGCTACGGCGTCGGAGCCGCGCAAACCCGTCCACCGCAACAACTCAAATGCGAGAGAATCCGGCTCAGCATATTCACGCAGCTTCCGAAGCTCACCAGGTTTGAACGGTTGCGACCCTCGATCAGGCTCTCCGCCCGGACGTCCTTCAAGCCTCACAGGATTTTTTGAGAGCATGTCGTTTTCGGCTGCGAAGGCAAAGACCCGATGGAGAATTGCCGCCGAAAGCACGAGGCTCTTGGCTCCGACGAATTTGCTTCTTTTGCGAACCCGTTCCATGCGCCAGACTTTGAATTGCTCGATGAACGGACGGTCAATCTGTGCGAGCAACCGAACACCGCGCTCGCGCAGGAATTCTGAAAATTCAAGCGTCTCGAATTGGTAACGGTCAAATGTAGAGCTTCGCACTTTGCCGAGCAAAATCCGCCGCCGACTATCGGCCTCGAATAGGTTAATAAGCTCTTGCCAAGATGGATTTGGTTGACTCTTGACATGGCCGACTATCGCGGCCATTCGTTGGAAGGATTTTTCAGGGAGCACACGTCGCAGCTTGGTCCAGAGATCCGAAGCAGCACCCTCGGCCAAGCCCCGTTCAATCTCGCCGGCGGTAGTTCTCGCATTCTCTCGATTTTGCGTGCGCAATGCCAGCCGTACACGCTCGCCCGCGATTCGACCCTCGACGGTCTTCCTACCTGCTCTAACTGGTTCTCGCCAATACCAGCGGCAGGAGGTATTCCTGCAATTTCTTGTTCTGCTCTGGGCCGTTATTTTCCAATTGAAGGCCCATACTGTTGTTCGCGGACGACCGGACGACACGAGCTGCTAAGTTCAGAGGAGGCGCTCCTGGCCCGAGTTCCAAGCGAACAAGAACGATCGAACCCGCGGGGAGCGTTCGTGACGCTTGGACGAACATTCCGCCGAGACTCAAATCCAGAGCTATGCCACTCACTTGCTCTTGATTTAATTCGATAGAGACTTTGCAACTTACTTTAACGCGTTGGTATCGACGCGCCTCGCGCTGCATAGGACCCTCGGCAACGCGGATCAGCCGTAGCATGCGATGCCGGTCAATGGGTTTGAACAAGAAGAAACTCGCCCCGGCCTCGAATGCGCGCGCCAGAAGTGTCCGGTCATCCTCGCCTGTAATCATAACGATCGGCGTGGTTCGGTTTAAACCTGACGCGCGAATCCACCGAGTGAGTTCCAGGCCGTCGGGCGACGGCATGTTCATGTCGAGAAATACAGCTTGGAATTTCTCCAACTCAAGACGAGTGACCGCCTGCTGGCTGCTCGTGTCTGTGATGGTCTCAATATCTGCAGAATTCAAGACGTCCTGTATCATCTCGCATACTGCTGGATCGTCGTCCACTATCAAGATTTTACTCTGCACGCTGATTTCTCATAAGAGATCGCTCATTCAAGAGCTGGACCGCATGTTCACGGAGTAAACCAACCACCGCTGGAGCTGTTCACTAAGCAGCTTAAAGTCGATGGGCTTAGAAATGCATCCATGGCAGCCAGCCTGCATGACACGCGCCTGATCCGTCAGCATCGCGTGTGCCGTCACTGCGATCACCGGAGTACTTCGCAGCGTCGGCTCTTTGCGTATCCACGCGGCCAGGGTTAGACCATCCTCTGAGCCGAGTTGCACGTCGAGGAGTACGGCATCTGGCGGTTGATTCTTGAAAACTGAAAAAGCTTGCTCCAGGTTCTCGGCGGCTACCGTATCAAAACCTTCTGACTCGAGCCAGTCGCAAAGAAGTTCGCGATTGGGCTGGTTGTCCTCAACTACCAGAATACGATGCTTCATGATTTCCCTGCGAGGACCGGCGGGACTGCTCGCTGCAGCTGCCTGATTAGCGCATCCTGCCACCGTTCTTGTTTACAAAAAAATGCTCCTGTGTTCGTCCGGAGGTATTCCTTTTCCGCTGGGGTCAGATCCTTGCTCGTCAGCACGAATACGGGTAGATCGGCTGTACGAGAATGCCCTCGCCATTCCGCGAGCAACTGGAACCCGCTCAAATTGGGCATAATCAGATCGAGAATTACGAGTTCCGGCAAAGAAGCCGCCACTTGGGCACGGGCTTCCAAGCCGTCAGCCGCCGTGGTCACGACATGCCCATGCTTGGACAGCATTTCGGCGATGAACTCGCGCGTCGGCGTATCGTCATCGACCACCAGAATTGGCCGCCCTCTTCCCATCTGTCCACGAAGATTCAGGCAACGTTCCACTGCAGCTAGCAGGGTTGCTTTTTCGACCGGCTTCACGATGTATTCATCTGCGCCGAGAAGGGCTCCCGTTGCCGGCTGATCAACGGCCGAAACCACAATTACAGGAATCTTGGCTGTACGAACATCGCTTTTCAATTCGGACAAGAGTTCCCAGCCATTGACGGGTTTCATCATGATATCTAGCGTGATGGCGTCAGGTCCCAGTTCGACAGCCATTTCTACTGCGCGCGCTCGGTTGTCGCAAAACAGAACTTCGTAACCTGAAGAGACCAGTTGTGAATGCAGGAGTTGCGCTGCTGCCGATTCATCTTCGATAACGAGGATTCGCGGCGATCCACTTGGGTGGAGTCCTTGCTCGGGCTTGTGAACTTCTTCTCTCTGTAAGCTCGCGGTGATTGGTAGCGTGAAGTAGAAGCAACTTCCCGAGCCCGGTTCGCTTTCAAGGCCGAGGCGACCTCCATGCAATTCGACCAACCGACGGGTGATGGCTAGACCCAAACCCGTGCCTTCCGACGTCTTATCAGATTGCTGCAACCGATGGAAAGCTTCAAAGATGCGCTGTTGCTCCCCCGCCGGAATACCCGGACCCGAGTCTCGAACTTCGACGCGGACGACCTCTCCGAGTTGTTGGGCTGCGAGTTCAATCTTTCCCCCTTCAGGGGTGAACTTGATGGCGTTTCCTACTAGGTTCATCAACACTTGTCTGAACCGTGTGGCATCGGCTCGAACACTTAGGTCCGGTGAGGATTGCACCACCAAAACCTGAGACTTTTTGTCGGCCAGCGGACGCAAACAGTCGAAAACTTCGGCAAACGATGGCTTTATCGGCACACTTTCTATCGCTAACTGAAGACGTCCGGCCTCGATCTTGGACAGATCTAAGATGTCATTTATTAAACGAAGAAGGTGCCGACCGCCGGTGTTAATGTGGGTCACATAGCGTCGTTGGCGGTCGTTTAAAGGACCGTAACGCTCTTCGCTCAACATGTCCGAAAAACCCATAACGGCATTCAGCGGAGTTCGCAACTCGTGGCTCATCGTCGAAAGGAACTGATCCTTAAACTTGTTCGAGCGCTCAGCTTCTTCTTTCGCGAGTATCAGGCCTTCCTGCATCTGCTTAAATTCGGTAATATCGCGCGCCACTGCATAGATCATTTGCTGCTCGGCGAAAGGCGTTGCGTTCCACATCAACCATTTGTATGAACCGTCTTTGCACAGATACCTGTTTGTAAAAGCAACAATGTTTCCTTTTGTCTTGAAGCTTTCGGCTCTCTGAAAAGTTGCTTCTCGGTCTTCTGGATGCACGAACTCCGAGTATGGTCTGGCCATCAACTCTGCCGTGCTGTAGCCGAGTGTTTTCTCCCAGGCGGGATTAAGGCGTTTAAAGTATCCGTCGTAACCGGCTATGCATATCATGTCGATCGAAAGCGTGAAAACCCCCTCCAGTTCTTCGCGAGCCTTCTTGACCTCGGTGATGTCCCGGAAAACCAATACCACCCCAAGGTTTTCTCCCGCAGCGGTTACAATGGGAGCCGCGCTATCTTCAATGTCAAATTCTCTGCCCTTCTTAGAGATCAACAACGTGTGGTCCGCCAGACCAACTACCTTCCCCTCTCGGAAGACCTTCTTGACCGGATTCTCGACGGGACGGCGCGTGTCCTTATTCACGATATCGAAGACCAAGTCCATGGTCTTGCCCTGGGCTTCCTCTACATTCCAGCCCGTTAGCGACTGAGCCACGGAATTCATGAAGGTGATCGCACCATTCATGTTTGTGGCGATTACCGCGTCGCCGATACTCCCGAGGGTGGTTGACAACCACTTTTCACTATTTGTCAGAGCGGCTTGTACTCGTGTGCGTTCGGACAGCTCGCGGCTCAGCAGTCCGAAACAAAGGGCCAGGAGAAAAATGCTTACTAGAGTGCCGATGATGATCGAAGTAGTTGATCTCACTATGCTCTCGCGCGTTCCCTGCGTCCGAAGATTTAACAAATCACTCTCTTCGTCTGCCATTTCTGCCAGCAGGGAACGGATCTGGTCCATCCATTGCTTACCAGATCCCTGCATAACCACTTGATTTGCGGACGCAATTGCTCCTTGTTTGCGCAGGTCGATAGTCCTTTGGAGTTCTGCTAACTTCTGCTCTACGAGTGGCTCCAAAACCTGGATTCGCTTCTGCTGATTCGGATTGTCGGACGTGAGATCCTTCAGATGGCCGGTTACTTGGTCCAGGTTTTTGATTGAAACACGGTAGGTATCGAGGTAGGTCTCATCTCCGGTGAGCAGATAACCTCTCTGTCCTGTTTCTGCGTCGACCAGCAGGGCCTTGGTCGCATCGAGTGTCCGCAATACCTCGTAAGTGTGTTTTTGCAAATCTGCCGATTCTGCGAATCGCGTTGTATTTCGGTACGACTCACTGCCGGCGAACACAAGAATTATCGCGGCGGCAACGAAGCCCCAACCGATCAAGTGCCTTTCCATCTTCCATTGCATCATTTTGTCACCACGGTGCGGGGCCGGATTTCGCGATAGAGAAGTATACAAACGCAAAATGGGTCCGACGATTTTGGGAAGAATTACATCTAATATTGTATCGTCTAGATGGATTGGTCCTTCTAGTTTTACTAGCTAATGGAACGATGAGTTAATACTGGTTGCGAAATGGGAGCACTTGACCTCATTTTCCGCGACACTCGGAGGTGGATTACGATTCACGAAATCGTGTCTTCCAACCTTCGCAATGAGCAGGCGAATGTTGACGTGGTTCATCAAGACAAAGGAAATTGCAAGACTGCGGAGGATGTCTACGCCGTCGATACTCCCAGAGCTGGGAGAATGATATTGAGGTCACGGTCTATTATGCGGCAGCACGGTTCTGTGCGGGGGCGATCAGCGAAGGTCGTCCCTACCGCGACACCTAGCCCGTTTTTTCGGGTAAATCCGTATACCTTCTCTTTCTTGCGACTGCATCGCGAGGGTTTTCAGTTGCAGCCGATGGTATGCGCCACGGTAACAGGCAGGTACGCACAGACGTAGAGTCTAGCCATCTCCGCAGCCGACGCCGACGATTCGCGCGAAGCGCCTTCACGCGCCGCTGAGATGGAGCGGTTGGCGATCATAATATTGTTGTGAACCTCGCCGCCCCCGCCGCCGGATACGAGCGGATGCGTCTCGCTACCGCTTGCGTCACGAGCAATCGCCTGCGTGCCACACGAGAGCAATCGAGATGCGAAGCAGGTAACCCGCGAAGGAATTGCGGCAGGCTGATGCGTGCCGGACGACGACGAAGTGTCCCTTGCGACTCCTCTCGATACAAGTGTCGCGGGAGAAGCGCTCACCACGCCCTGCGTTGCAGCAGAGACCACGGCGGCGCCGCTGTCCAGCGTCAGAGCGCAGTCCTTCGCGCCGCAGCTGAATACGTAGTGATCGCCCGTGGGAGCGGTAGGCAGATTTACCGTGGAGAAGCTGCCTGTCTCGGAGGTGTAATTCAAGATGTCCCAGGTATCGCCCACGACCGGAGTAAAGCCGATGGTCAAATCCAGAGTGCCGCCCAAAGTAGCCACGCCGGAAGCATTGAGGGCGTAAAAATTAACGTCAGGCTTGGTGCCGTCGAGATTGATGTTAAGAGTGCCGCCAGAGCCTTGTGTATAAGTGGTCAGCGTGAGTTTGCCCGCCGTCGTAGCAGTGGCATCGAGCGCGAGCGAACCGTCATTCGTAAACGCACCGAGCGAAGCGCTTGCATCGGTGAAACTCATCAGGCCATCGTTCATTGTGGTGCCGGAGATCGCGAAGGCAATAGCGGTTGATGCGGTTTTGTCGGCAATTATGTTGCCTGCGGTGCCGATGGTCAGAGAGACAGCAGTGAGTTTTCCACCATCGAGATTATAAGTTCCAGTGGCATCGTCGCCAATTTGGAGATCCCCGCCGCTGCCAGATTTGGCGCTGATGATATTCGCGCCAGTTTTTTCCGTGAACGTGCCATTCGCAGTAGTGAGGCCGTCTCCTCCGCCGACAACTTCGTTGTAGGCTTTCAGCGTGCCGCCGTTCATGTTGTAAGTGCCTTGGCCGACGTAGCCTACGTACAACGTGTCGAAGACTCCCAAAGAATTGGTTGAGCCAGTAGCCTGCGTGAACATACCGACGCCATCCGAGGTTTGCCCAATGTCTTCGCTTCCGGCGTTCAGCGTGCCCTTAGTGAGGTTGTAAAATCCTGTACCCTGATACCCGATTGCGAGCGTTCCTGAGGTAGTGTTGCCGTCCAAAGTGAAAAGCATGTCCACAACTCCGCCGGACTGGTCAAAAACGTCCGAATCAGAAATGGAACTGTCCTGCCCAAGAATGAGGTTGCCGACTTTGAGCGTGCCAGCGGACAAGTTATACGTCCCGCTCCCGCCATTTCCGACTATTATCGACAGAGTGGTGTTCGCTCCCCCAGTTTGGTAGAAAGCATTGGCCGTGTCTGTTCCTTCGCCAATAATTTCATTGCTGCAGCAAACAGTCAGATTCCCGCCAGACAAGTTATATGTACCTAAACCCGGGGAAGTGCCGTTTCCGTCTCCCAATACCAGATACTCAGCAGAATTAGTTCCGCTCTTTTGGTTGAAAACTCCGTAGGCTCCGTCACCGATGTATTCGCTCGGACCTTCACCTGTCGTAATACCCGTCAACGAGCCGCCGTCGAGCGAGTATATCCCTGTCGGATTCGCGCCGACTCCGCCCCCATTGCCTACATATAGTTCCTCCACTTGGTTCGTCCCGGCGTTCTGGGTGAACGTGCCGAAGCCGATGACCCCGGAATTTTGACTGCCGATGTACTCCTCACGCGCTGAGAGGGTTGCGCTTGTATTGCTTCCGCCGCTCTTGCCGAGGGTGTAGCTGCCCGTACCCATGTATCCGGCATAGAACGTAAGGATGGAAGGATTGCCGCTCGTAATTACTCCGTTCGTGCCCCCCGTTTGATCGAAAATACCTACGCTTCCCGGGTTGTGGCCGATGTATTCGTACGTTGGATAGCTCCCGCCCAGAGTGCCACCAGAAAGATTGTACGTGCCGGTGCCACTGTAGCCGACATATAGATCGCCCCCTGCGCTGTTTCCTCCCAGGGTATTTGTGCCGCCGTTCTGATAGAATGTGCCGCTGCTTCCGGCGTTGTAACCGATGTATTCGTATCCCGGAAATTGTTCGCTTAAGCCATTAATTATGGTGGCGCCGCCGACTTGCAGAAGAACGGATGGGGCTCCCGAAAGGCTGTAAGTTCCGGACCCGTTGTAGCCAACGTAGAGGCCGCTGCTCGGTTGCGTGGTGAGGGTCTGGTCTTCCGGTTGTCCTTCCACCACGGTTGCCACGCCGCCCGTCTGCGTAAACGTGCCGCCGGAATCCAGCACTAGCGTCGGCGCATTCAGCGTTCCGGACTCGAGGTTGTACTGCGCGCCAGTGCCTACCACATTCAATTGCCCGACGGTACCTTGCTCTGCAACGATCGTCGTACAGTTACTGGATCCTAAGCCCGTGCAATGAATGTAAACGGCTGAACCGTTCGGATTGCTTTGCAAGGTGTTTGTGGTCGTCCCGCTCTGGGTCATGATCCCGTTGATCGTTTCAAATCCCGCCGTAAGAGTTCCGCCGGACAGGTTATACGTCCCTGTGGACGTCACGTTGAAGGTCGCCGGGTAAAACCAACCATTAAAGGAGTCCATATTCGACTCCGCGATATTATTGACGCCGACGCTAATTCCATCTTGTCCTGTAACAGTTGTCTCACCGCTGGTCTGATTTACCACACCGGTAATCACGCTATCAGCGTTAACGTATGTGATTAAAGTGTCGACGTCTTCTCCAATATGGCAGGCGACCTCGGTAGTCGTCGGACAATACGAAGTATCAAAAAGGCAGATCGGCGGCGTGCCAACTACCTTACAGTCGCTCGACTTTGGCTTCTGGGCGTGAGCTAGGCACGGAGCCGCAAGTGCGCATAGGATCAAAACTAAGCCGGCTTTAGATATCATCGACTTATCCCCCTTTTTCGTTTCGCATTCTTTCCCTCACTCTCTATAGCGGAATCCGAAGCTCAAAACTGTCACAAGAGGCGCTCGGATTCTCCTCTTCGTGGGATCATGAACAGGAGGTGACTAAAAATTCAACGAACCCACCTATCATGCTGAAATAGGCATGATGACGAGTTCCTGACGTGGCTTTTCGGGGTCCATCGGCTCAAAAGTGGCAAATCGAAAGTCTAACTAGCATTCGCCAGAAGGTGATAGCTCCTTCCATCTGATTATTCGACGCGGAGACCGCCAGCCTTCTGCTGGAGTCGTGGTAGGCTTTGAAGCACGATGAAAACTATTCTTCTTCTCATTTGTTCGAACATTTTCATGACGATTGCTTGGTATGGGCACTTGAAATACCGCCAAGCGCCGCTTTTCGCCGTAATCGTCGTAAGCTGGCTAATCGCGTTCGCCGAATACTGTTTTCAAGTGCCAGCGAATCGCATCGGCTACGGCGAGTTCACAGCGTTCCAGTTAAAAATTATCCAGGAAGTAATTACCCTCTGTGTGTTCGTCGTCTTTGCCTGGATTTACCTCGGTGAAGGCATCAGATGGAATCATGCCGTATCTTTCCTATTTCTGGTCGGAGCTGTGACATTCGCGTTCTGGGGAAAATTGTAACTGCCGAAGCACGTACCTAATTCCCGAAGGGCCTGATTAACGCACCAGAGTTACACGGGTGGGTACAGAAGTCGCAATTGTGCAGACATAAAACCGAAGGTTGCTGAACGCCCTACACGTAGCGAACAGCAGTCCCGCGAGCATCGGCAATATGGTCAGCAGCGATTGCGTTCTATCCATTACGGACATCAAAACCTAAGAAACAGGGTTCATCGTGCTCGACGGCAAGTTGCTTACCCTGAAGCGATGCGTGAAGTGTGACGTGGAATTTTACGGTGAAGAGGCTCGGGCAAAGTGTGAACCTTGTCGGAATGCTGTTGCGAGAAAAAGTACGACGAAGCGTAAGAAGACTGGATGATGGATGACACGCGGCTCCAGGCAGCGCAAGAAGAATTGATGCGGCAGCATTGGGATGTCTTCCGGACGGAAGCACTAACGGTCGCGCATGGCGGAACGGAGGTTATCGTCCCTGGTTGCGTTGCTTGTCGCAAACTTCTTTACACAAGCAATTAGTACCTGAGTCACCTTAGTGTTGGATGTTCTTCCAAATGTCCTCGAACAATTTTCACGACTCGAATAAATAACTCATCGCGCTTTGACTGGATGCCGTCATTGCGTTGGTTGCGATGTCGCGGGCTTGGTGGTCGCGACGCGAGTTTCCTTCCCGCTCACAAACACCTTCATGGAGTTCTCGCTCTCGCCCGACTCATCGGTGTATTCAAAGGAGTCCTTTGAAACAAACTTCATGATGTACCGGGTGTGATAGACCTTTCCGGCAATAGTGCTCTCGCCAAGCCAGGTCCATGTGTCACCGCTCGCCGTACCACTCTTGTTTTCTATTTCTCCCGAACTGTCAACTGCATGATATCGGTAAGTCTTGGCAGTCGGATCGTAGTAAATGAAGGACGTTTCGGTATATTTCCGTGCGCCCATGTGGAGTACTGCCGTGCAGATCACCGCAAATCCGCCGGCCACCCACCTGCAATCGTCCGTGCCGGTGTACTTCATCGCCGGCGAGTTCGGCCCCATTACCCCGGCTTTCAGTTCGTCTTCGACCGTGAACCTGCCGACCATCACTGCGAGCTTCTCGACTTCTGGGTCTGGGCCAGGCTTCGGGCGCGTCGTCTGAGACTGATTGCCAGCGATTACGCCCGAAGCGCACGCCAGCACAAATGAGAGCAACCTTTTGGCACCACACATTGGATTCTCCCTTCAGAGGTGCCACGGATGCTAGCACAAAGCACACGGGAATCAGGAAATGCGAATAGTTGACGTTAAAAACCCCTAGGCCTGGGCTTCGCGCAGGTGTTGCGTCGACCCCATCGAGACTAACCAGGAGCTAGCCAGCGCTGGGGCTGCTTTTGATGGCAAGCGGATGATTGGGACAGAGGCCTCCGAGGTTAGCTGATCGGTACGGGGGCAGATGTCGAGCCGAGACGAATGAAGCTCTGCCAGATAGTATACGCAGAAGATAGCGACGCGAGGTTGCGGTCGCCGTAGGTCTTCGGTGAGCAAATGAAGCCGATCAAACAACAGCTGAAGGAAGCTTTCCGTTGGAAAGGTTTCGATTGGTACCGCAATTTTACCCTCGCACTCATCGCGGGATTGGTTATTCCTTATGGGGTCCTTTCCGCGACGGACCCTGCCCGCTCTACTTTTGACGTCAAGGTGGCAGCCGTCTGTTTTGCACTTGGGGCAGCGTGTATCCTGCTTGCTGCCAACAGAGTGTTCGTTCTGAGCTGTGCTTTGATGGTCCCAGCCGCTCTGATGTACTACAACGCTTTGGCTGCCGGCGATCGGATGGCACTGGAGTTTTGCGACGTGTCTTTTTCGATCGGTTTCCTGGTGCTCATATTGGGAACCCTCGCTCAGTCACTTTGGCGGGCTCGGTCATCTCGCGATCGACATCGCATTCGACAATAGTAAGTGTTGGGTTCCGACCGCTCGGTGTCCAAGCCTTTCTTTCTCTCGTACAGCTACACGGATAATCTCTTTTGCAGCTGCCTCCTTGCGGGAGAACATTACAGGATCGTGTTTATTTGGAACAGCATCGTGCATCTCACCGCGCTAGGGGCGTGGCCAGGTGAGTTTTGCTTTTAGTTCCTCAAACGCGTTGAACGCGATCGGACAAACGGCAACATTGTCAATCACGCCTATCAACCGGGATGTGAATTCCGGTTGTTCAAGCTGGGGAAATGACCTGCAAACGCCTGGTCTATTCTCGTAAATGGAACACAGCTTTCCGTTGAGCATCGGGCAGGGCGGATTCACCGTGCCTTCTGACATCGATTGTTTCTGGAATTCTTCTATCGACTGGCCAAGCGTTTTTGCAATCGTGTGAAGCTCGCTTTTCTCGAATTCAACGTGCAATGATCGGCAGCAATTTGCGCACTGCGTGCAGTCGATGAGGGCGAAGTATTTCTGGCTCAAGGTCCTGACAAGGCCATCGATGTTAGCTGGAGCGTACTGCTTTAGCCATGATCGGAATTTCCAGTTTTCGTCGTCGTGCTCTTGTGAAAGCTGTTGGATTCTTGAGAGATCGGTTTCTGTCGGAACCTTGGCCCGCTTCCGCATATATGCTCCAAACCGCAAATGGTGGTGTCGTTAGCGGATTCCCGCGCCTCGAGATTATGTGTCCATCCGTTCGACCCATTGAGCGCGAAATGCGGGAGCCACGAATGGATCCGCAAAGTACTGTGTTTCCCGCGCAACCTTGTCGCCCCTGAACTCCATGATGCTCACGGTGTAGGACGGCTTGGCGTCATATGTCAGGACGAATTCGGTGACCCAAAGATCACCGCCGCCAACGATTCGCCGGACAGTAAACCGCTTTTTGCTCGGCTGACTAGCGCGCTGGTTCAGTATGTTGCGTCGACCGCGGGTTCGCTCGCCTGACTGCGGGTAGTCCAACACCGCGTCCTCGCGATAGATGAGGTGCTCGGTTACAAAATCGTTGGCATCGGACGCCGCCCAATGCTGATCCAGTGCCGCACGGATCTCTTGATCTCGCACTCCAGAATGCTGCTCCTTCTTTTGTTGATCGTTCATCTTGAGCCTCCAATTTGACAAGACGGTAAATACTTTAGTGGAATCGGAGTGTACGACTCGTCAAGTCGCGCTGTTTCTTCGATTACCCCCGGAGTCTGCGCCGCGTCGAAGCGTCTAACTCCTTATCGGACAAGGGCGCGGATCGTGTTCCCGAGTTGGTGAGGCTGGACTTCGCTTTGTTGAGCAGGCTTTACGGCGCTTGGCTTTCTGAGATATACAAACCTCCTTCGCGCAGAAAATGTAAAACATCACCACAGACCTTCGAAACATGCCCGCCAAGATTGGCTTCGAACGCCGCCCATCCTCAAGGTCACGGAATTGAGAGTCGCGCCGGGCGCCGGCCTAACGCTCGATTTGGCCCAGGTAGTATCCGAGTCGATTTTCGACATCTCCCGGCTCGTGGAAGCCGCGCGCCATCAGCGCTTTGATCCCATCCTGGGCGGCGGATCGCCCGAGAGAAGCGATGCACGCATCCCACCCGGCACCGATCTCGACGTCCGGCGGCAGGCTGGTGTTGACGAGGCGTTTGGTGTTGGCGATCGCCCATTTGTCGAACTTGGCGATCCGGGTCGCGAGCGCCTCTACGAACGCATCTAGATCGGCGTCGGGCAGGGCGCGATTAATGTAGCCGTAGGCTTCGGCCTGGTCTGCTCCGATGTCTTCCGAGCTCAAGAGCACTTCGAGGGCGCGGTTTCGACCGATGAGTCGGGGCAGCCGAGCCATGGGGCCGCCGCCGGCGACCATCCCTACGCCGACTTCCCATTGCGAGATGGTGGCCTTCTCGCGGCTTGCAAAACTCATGTCGCAGGCCAGCGTGATCTCGCTGCCATTGCCCGTCGCGCGGCCACGGATGAGGGCGATGGAGGCGACTGGCAAGCGAGTCAAACGCACGAGAAAGTCCGGCCACGCCTCCAAGCCGGTAGGGCCTTGAGGTATGGTGGTCAGGTCCTCGAGCTTGGCCACGAAATCGGAGTGATTCAGGAAGTAGTCGTTGACCGCGCTGTCGAAGACTACGACCCTGACCTGCTCGTCGGCCTCGAGAGCGTTCATGACTTCCTGAAACTGCTTGACCATTTCCGGGCCCATCACGTTGAGCGGCGGGTTGTCGATCGTGACACGCCAATAGGCAGGCGACCGCCGAGTCACGCGGATCTGTGTGGACTTCGTAGCTGCGCTTGCAGTTGTCATGGCATTCTCCTTTGTATTTATTAGTCTCGGAAACCGGTTGATTACCCCCAACATTTTCTCGGATCTGGATTATTTGTTCCTTGCCGGGAGTTGGTTAATGACTGCCGCGCCGGCCTTGCTGACGATCTCGTCCTGGGAATCCGCGCCGCCCGAACAACCGATTGCTCCGATAATCGCGCCCTGTTCGATTAGTGGGATGCCGCCTCGCGAGGCAATGATTCCGTCGAACGCGAGCAGATAGTTGAGATGCATAACGTTGACACCGACCTCGAACTCCTTCGTTGGGCGCCGGAAGGTCGCGGCTGCTTTTGCCTTGTGCTCCGCAATCTGAATGGAGGCAAGCATTGCGCCGTCCATTCGTTGGAAGGCGAGGAGGTTGCCGCCGGAATCGACCACCGCTACGTTCATCTTCCAATCCCGCTTCTTCGCCTCTGCCACCGCCGCGTGAATAATCGCCTGGGCTCGCTCTAGTGATATGGGCGGGCCATATGGGGTGTCGAAAGGAATTTTGTCGGGCACAAAATCGAGAGGATTTGTTTCCATAGGCTGCAGCGCTCGACTCGCACCGGCGGCGTTTCCTGTTTTCTCATTTGACATACGTTCCTCCTTCCATGGCCGCAGTACAGATCTCTCGATCGACAATGGATCGCAACTTGCTGTAGCTGCCCCGCTCCACGTCGTGTTGGATCTTCGCGGCCAAGGCGGCGAAATCGCCTTGGCCGCCGTCACCGATAACAACCGCGAACCGATGTGATCGTCAACTCAAGCAGAAGCGTGAGGGGCTCCCTGTCTCCGAGTAGCTTCATGAGCGCTTGAGCCGCGGACGTCGATGACGCGGGGTTCTGGCCAGCGATGAGACGGCTATTAACGATGGAGAAAAGGCCGCCAGTTAGCGAGCTTCTCAAAGGTGGCTCCCAGTCGCATCAGCTCATCCTCAACTAGAAACCGCACCAGATGTGTCAACCGGCATTTATGAGATGACTTCGCCTAAGGTTGGTACCCGTCCGCCATCCATTTTGCGAATAGCTCAATGCGAGATTGAGGCCAAGGGCCTTCTCCTCTTGGCGGTGGAGGCGGCATTAGCGCGCCACCGATTCCCCGAATGCGGTCGTAGATCGCGGCCGCGTGCGCTTTGACCTCATCATAGCTTGCTAGGTTGAACCCCTTGATCATGCCTTGAATGTCTCGCTCCGTAAAAAGCGGGCGAATGTCCGCTTGAAAGCTCGTCGGTTTCGTCATTGTTCCTCACAGCCATCGGATTATACCTACGCGCCGCTCGCGCCTCGTGACTTTAAACCGAAATCCCCGTTTTCATCATGTGGGACACGTGCTGGCCCGACTCCTGTTTGTGGTCGAAATTTTAACTTCGGGTCCGCGTTTTTTTGGCTACCGAAAGACCTTGAATCGATCGGTAGAGGATCACTAGCCCGGTTTGCGCGTATCAGGACTTGAGAATCTCTCGGAAAATGGTCTCCGTACCTAGGTACAGAGCCCAGTGCTGGTCTACGGGGCATCTCTTCGCACCGAATTTAGTAGTGGAGCGTCACCTTCGTTTTGGCCATTGTCCCGTTATAGTTGCATTGGGGCGTAAGGCCACCCGAGTAATTGAAAAGGACCCATCCTGGATCGTAGTAAATGTTGAAGTTGTCGTCACGTAGCTCAAGATTGTAGAACGCGGTCGATTTGTTTGGAGGGTAATCGCTGCATTGAACGATCTCGTAGACCTCCAGCGCGCCGCCTTGTGCCCAGGTGAAGGTTTGGCCTTCACTCGGAGTTTTTCTCAGCGTTGTGCTTTTACCGGTAGTTGTATCCTCAGTCGTGATGTTCCAGGTGGAAGCGGTCGTCCCCGCGCTGTTGGATATAATGGTGCCAAAGATGATGTCGTTTGGATTGACCTTCACGGGTGTGCTGTAGAGTGTTGTCCCACTAGGGCAGCAATTCCAGCTCGCGATGCTCCAGTTTGTGCCAAAAAAACCAGCATTCCAGCCGAGGACGGGCTGAATGATGGTCTCGTCGAGGGCATAATCTTCCATGCCGGGGAACAGAAACACGGTCTGGCCATCATCGGTGGTCGGAGCCGGAGGCACGATCCAATTTGCAGTAAGCTCACCGAACTGAGAAGTGGTGTTGACGGCGTTTCCAGACTCAATCCAGCTATGGGTGATGGTTGGCGGCATTGGCCCGACGGATACAATTTCCCCCGCTGCTGTGTAGTGCGGATAGCCACAAACCGGAGCCTCAGCGTCAACCACGCCATCCGTCGGTTGGACGCGCCCATCTGCCAGGACTGTATCTCCGCTAGCAACCGCGCGCACACAAGAAGGATGGAAGTAGCCGAATGGCGTGATCACATACCCCTGCGGTACCGCCGCGGGCCGGTTAGGGCCAGCCAGCTTTTGAGCCTGGACGGATGGGGTTGCTATAACGAGTACGAATGACGTTGCGAGGATGATCGGCAACAGGTGGCGTTTCATTTTTGTATCTCCTCTTCGAGATTTTGGCTGGGAACTGCCGCCAGATGAGCGGAACTGTATCCGCCTTCCAGGGCCACGTCAATGGCGAGTGTATCATTTAGACTTTCGAACGCTCCCCACTCAACAGCCATCCGGAACACTCGCCTGAGAACTCTCAGAGAACTGTTCGCGGTAGAGATCTGGAGTCCGCTTGACTTCCGATGCGCCGCGAATTCTGTCACATCTTTACCGGTAATCTGGTCTAACATGTTCTGTAACATAATGACATCGAAAGAAGCCCCTAGCTCAAGCGCCATTCTCATTTGGGAGTGTTGCGCCGATTCGTTTGCACAATCATGGCTTTTTCTTACCCCATTCGCATCTCAACGTCCCTCCCGACGCCCGCTTGTGGTCACCGCTAATGACAGAAGGTAGAATGCTTCAGATGTTCTCCACGGGGAATCAAATGATTTCCTTAAAAGGGGTTCTGTACGGGATTGGCCTATCGTTTGTCGCTACATTTATATACTTTGCTCTCATCGTAATCTGGTTTATTCGGCTCTCACCTTCGGATAAGTCGCAGAGAGGAACGGCGGTTGGAATTGACGTAATCTCCATTGGGCGTTCAATGGTCCACAGCCCCGCATACTGGCTGTTCGTTTTGATATCGCTGGCCGCAGGGTGTGCAATCGTTTATGTTTGGCATGGTTCAGCAGGATGATCGTATCTACGTAGAACGAACTATCGAGCGGAAGTGTCATTACGTTCGCCAAGAAGCCAGCGTCTCCAGCTTTTAGGCAATGGTAATCGACCGAGTGCAGCCGAGCTAGCCGTTCCCGATGCAGCCCAGGATAGTCCAAAGGCTACTAGCCCAACAACAAGAAGAACCAATAGGACTACGTGTTTCACGGTACACCAGCAATCAGCCCATCATGATTCGCATAGCTGCTCTCCGCAATCCGATAATTAACCCTCCCCGGGCCGTTCAGCGAACCGAAGTGATCTCCAAGGCGCGTAAACTAGCCAGAGCATCTTCAATAAGTTGTTGGTCGTAAATCAAATCTGACGTCTCAGCTAAGTTCGGAAAAAGGGAATAGATTGCGTTTTCTGCTTCGCGAATTCGCCGCCAGATTTTTGACGGGTCCTGTTCAGCGACGGCAGTCATGTAAAGTTTGTACCATTCGGCTTGAGGCGATGGCCGTCCAGAGTTTTTGAGCATAAAGGATTCAGCAATATGTAGAAAAGTTGATCGGTACTGTTGAAGGCCAGCCGAGTACGCGAGAGCCAAATCTCACCAGCGAGTAGAATCTCGTTCCGTTCTCCCCTGACCTTCCGAAGAACCTGCTAGTTCCTGCAAGCGAAGAAGCATTGCCCATTCTGCCGCGTAAACCAACTTGGTCAGGTTTCTCCTTATCGGATTCTTTCAGTGTCTCGAGATAGGGTTCTTTCCATGATAAGGAATGGAAGTTTGCCACCGTGTTCTGCTCAAACCGTTACATTAACTGCGCCCCGAAATCAAATAGGAGGGGCGCTGTTGGTTTGAGCTTTTTGAAGATCCTTGTCAACGTCCCATCGTACCGAGCGAATCTGCGGCTTTAGGTTTCGAAATCGAGCCTTCGCAATGTCTAACTTTGAACAGTGAAACAAAATCCAGCGTGGTATACGAATTATCGTGCATCACCCTTGTAGTTATTCCAATTGCGTCGAATCTGCCACCGTTGCCATAGAGGGTTGTGAATACTGTGTCGCACACTTTATCTCGACTTGCTATAAGCGTCTTGAAAAATCCGCAGAGTCACGCGCAGACGAAGGCAGCGAGCCTAACGCGAAAGGACAAACAGACTCGCTGATTGAGATTGTGGATAAAGTCACATCGCTCAGCCTGAATAGCATCGCCTTTACGAACCAAGAACGTGGTCAGTTGATGGACATACTTCTCTGGACTTGCGATTTACTGGTAAAGCGGACTCACGGAGGGAGCGGTTCTAAGAGATAGGTCGGATGGAATAGGGACGGCACAGTCATGAGCATACGCGATATTCCGGGTGTCACTGCCACTCTTACGGTCAATAATAAAGGCGGGCTTTTCTTATCGAGAAGTTTGTCTAATCGTTGTCTCGCTGTAAAACCGAACATCGGCGACAAAATTCTTGTTTGCCGAAGTTAGCTGCTTGAGGTTTTTCAATAACTTACGTATCCTTGCTGCGGGTGAACGAAATCTGGCTTACAGGCTCACTCGCTAAGTTTTTCGTCTAGTTACAGACAATTTCGAGTAACCCACAGCAGCGCCCCCTCACGCTCTGTAAAACCGCGATTTATGGTCGGAAATTGATGGCGTAAAGCAGTCTAAGAACGCACTCGATATTGCGTTTCGGGATAGCTAGGTGGAAGAAATCAAGATGACTGGCGGCTAGCGGTTTATCTCAAATACTAATTCAATTTTAATCCTGACTTAATGGATCAGATGATTTGACTCTATAGGCTCTGTGGTTCAACTACTCGCGAGGACTTGCTCTGATGTCAAAAGAAGAAAATAAAAAAGCAACGCAGGTCTGTCCTAACTGTGGCAGTGAGACGGTTTACCGCTCGCGTCGGCGCGGAAGGATTGAGCGGTTGTTACGCATTCTAACGATCGCTCCGTTTCGATGCGAGAGTTGCTGGAATCGTTTTTTTCGACGGGCGGCATAGGGCGGAGCCACTGTCCGATAACAATCGAACGTGGCGGAACGTCTTGGCGCAAGCGAAATCAGGTACCCAAAAGATTGATCTGTAATTTGTGATAGCCGTGCTCGCCAGCCCATAGGTCGAGAGGTATTGTGGCAAGCTCGTCCACGACGGGAATGGCGAGACCTGTTTTGGTCAAATCGATGGTTTTTAGATACGAGTGACACGTGTCGCAGACGTCCACGCGAACGTGCGCGATTTCAGGCGCAGAATAGAACGCCATCTGCGGCTCTCTTTCCTCTCCACATGCGGGGCAATAAATTCTTCGAAAATTCCATTCGTGCGCACAGAGCATACAAATCAGCGACTTCTTCGCTCCGTCGCCCTCACTGCGCAAGACGCCCACGACGGGCTTGCCGCCACACAGAGGGCAAACAGACGGAGTTCCGTCCAGATGCATGGGAGCGCGCCGGTTGGCAAGATACTCGGCGTAGGGCTGAAGGAAAATCCAGGCCAGCAATCGTTGTGATGAAGCTGCCTCATGGGCGTAGTTTGTTGCGTCTTCTTCTGCACTGACGTCTGCCGGTGATTCCGCTTCCGCTTGCCAAAAATCTTGTATCGCCCGCTGCCAGGCTGCTGAACCCTTTTGTGACAAATCGACAGCGGCCTGCGCGAGAGGCACCGGAGCAACCCGCTCGATCGCCGATAGAAAACCAGGAAATTTCGGGAGCAGAGCGAAGAGGTCCAGTTCGTCACGCAACGGTGCCTCGCTCGATATTTTCGGCGAAACGGCCGACGTCTTCTGGATCTCTTCATAAAGACTTTTCTGAAAGGTGGCCACGCACGAGTAGAAACGCAATCCTTCGGCAGCGAATGGATAGGTGGAAGTTAATTCGTTGGCACGCCGGATTCGGCGGTCCCACTGCGGCAGGGTCATTCGGCGGGTCGAGCTCGACCGGTAACCTTGTAATACCATTTTCGATGAAACGTCCAGGCCCAGGCGCGCGTAACCGTTCCATGAATCATGGAACCGAAACTTCCTTCTTCCAAGACCGTGCTCATGTACACGTGAATCAAGAACAGGCCAATCGTGATCAGCGCCACACTGGCGTGAACGAGAATAGCCACGTAACGCAGGATGTGGATATTCCACGCAACGGCTTCGACGTACCACAGCACAAAGCCGGAAAGCAGAAGAAGAATCGTGCTTCCAACCATTCCCCAGAAGTAAAGTTTCTGGCCCCAGTTGAAGCGGCCGACGGGAGGAAGCTTGTCGTCTTCATTTTCTATATAGGCTTGGATGTTATCGGCCCAGACGCGGTCGTCGTTATCTACTTCCATATCCCCGCTCCAGTGCAGGAACATCAGGAACTGGGACACGGTGAAAAAAATGCCGAACCATGGGTGCCAGAATCTTGCCGTTGCTCCGCCGCCGACAATCGCAGCCATCCAGTACAGGTAGGGCGTCCAGAAAGCGAGTCCGGTCATCAAACAATAGGTATATGTTATTGCGCCAAACCAATGGTTTATGCGTTCGACCATGGTGTAACGTGGGATGGGTTCTTGGTCAAAGGCCGTGGTTGTCCGCACGCGCGGCGTTGTATCGGTGGTGCTCACGACGGCCTCCGATCTTCGGGCGGGATCGGTTCTTCCTTTTTCGGCCCGACTCGCATGTAATGCAGCGCCAAACCGACCAACCCTCCTAACATCGCCAAATTGCCGATCCACTTCAACGGGCCTTTCCACAGACGGACTGACAACGGAATGCGCGGATCTCGCGGCAATCCGCCGTACAACTCCGGATTCTTGGCATCGTGAAGAACGTAAATCACATGAGTGCCGCTTACGCCGGCCGGATCGTACACTCCAGCATCGGGGAATCCGGACTGCTGGCGAAGCTGATCCGCACGCGTTTCGGCCAATTCCTTCATCTCCGATTTTGTGCCGAAATGCAGACAGCCCGTAGGACAGGCCTTGATGCAAGCGGGTTCGAGCCCGACGGATACGCGATCATTGCACAGCGTGCATTTGAAAACTTTGCGCGCGGTGGGACTAAACTTTGGAATATTGAATGGGCACCCCGTGATGCAGTACCCGCAGCCGATGCAGTGCGCTTCCTGGAAATCCACAATGCCGTTGGCATACTGCACGATAGCCGCGTCCGCAGGACAGGCTGCAAGGCAGCCGGGATCTTCGCAATGCATGCACTGGTCTTTGCGCATCAGCAGCATCATGGTGCCGTCGTCGCGCTCGTGTTCGTTGAACTTGATCAGGTTCCAGTAATTCCACGCTGTTTCCGGCATGGTTTGATAGCTGTTGTCGAACTTGGTTTCGCTGAAGGTGTAGCCGTTCCATTCCAGGCAGGCTACTTCGCAGGCTTTGCAGCCGATGCAGGTGGTGGTGTCCACCAGTTTGCAGACTTGATATTCGCGGTTGAACCCAGCGCCGGGAACGGTGCCGGCATGCCCTGAAATCCGGACTATTTCGCTTGACGCCTGGCTCATGGTCCGCTCCTAGGCCTTTTCAATCTTTACCAGAAAGCCCTTGGATTCAGGGGTGTGAGCATTTGGATCCGTCACTGACGGAGTTAGCAGATTCGCCGGCGTGCGCGCATCTCTTCCTTCGTCTTCGGGGATTCCGCGGAAGCCTTGATGAATCGGCAGGCCGATCTGGTAGACCTTTTTTCCGTCAATCATCATGGGCTTCAGCCGGCGCGTGACAAACGCTTTCGCGGTGTAAGTTCCGCGCGCGCTAATCACGTGGATCATGTCCGTCCCGCGAATTCCTTTTTCGTTTGCGAGTTCGACGGGAATTTCCACGAACGGCTCGGGAATCAACTGAACATTCATGGGATTGTTCTTCGTCCAGTAGTGATATTGCTCCGTCAGCCGGTAGGTTGTGCATACGATGCTGTATTCTTCCGGGTCGCCGAACTTGTCGTACGGAGTCTTGAATTTCTTCACTAGCGGATTGTTCGATTGTTGCGGGTGAAACAGATTCTTGGTCGGGCTTTCTATCGGTTCGTAGTGTTCGGGGAAGGGCCCGTCTGCTAACACGCCGATTGGAGCAAACAATCGACCAACACCCTCTGGATTCATGATGAAAGGCCCCAGGTGATCCTGGGGATGAGAATCAGCCTTGAAATCTGGTACGTCATTGCCGACCCATTTTCCGGCCGCTTCGTTCCACCAGACCTGCTTCCGGGTTGGATCCCACGGCTTGCCGTCCAGGTTACACGACGCGCGGTTATAGAGCACGCGCCGGTTGGCCGGCCAGGACCACGACCAGTTGGGGAAAACGCCCATTCCGGATGGATCTTCAGTGCCGCGGCGCTGGATTTGGGATCCAGCTTCGGTCCAACACCCGGAGTAAATCCAGTTGCCGCACATTGTGGTGCCGTCATCTTTCAACCATGCAAAACCGGGGAGCTGCTGTCCCGCCTTGATCACTTGTTTTGTGACAGGATCTGTAAGGTCTGCCAGGGCCTTGCCGTTGAGTTCCATAGCCACTTGAGAAAGCGGCGGGTGAGCCGCGTCGGCGTATGCCCAACTCAAATTCAGGATGGGGTCGGGGAATTTTCCGCCCTCTTTCTTGTACAAATCGCGGACACGCAGGAAAATCTGCGCGATGATGTCCTGATCGAGCCGCGCATCTCCCGGGGGCGGAACGGCAGCATATTTCCAGGTGACCCAGCGCGCCGAATTCGTCATGCTTCCGTCTTTTTCCGCAAAGCCTGCGCAGGGCAGCCGGTACACGGTCGTATTGATGGTTTTTTGCTCGGCGGCGGTTATTCCCGGAGCTCGCCAGAACTCGCTGGTCTCATCCTGATAAATCTCGCCCACCACTAACCAGTCGGCCTTCTTCAGCGCATTGATGTTCTTGTTTGTGTCCGGTCCAATCATTACGCCGTTCATGCCAAAGGCCATCATGCCTTTGACCTTGCCGTTGTACATGTCGTTCCAGATGTGGGTCCACGAATAATCCCGGTCAACCTTGGGCAGATAGTCAAAAGCGAATCCATTTTCTTTCGTCGCCGCGTCGCCATACATCGCTTTTAGCAGCGATACGAAAAATGCTGGGGTATTTGAATAGTAGTTCCAGGAACCCCACGGCGACGGTTTAGACGAGGTCGGCGTGGTGCGCTTCAGAAAGGTCGCCAAATCCGTGTCTGTGGGAGTTGGGGCCTTCAAATATCCGGGCATGGAATCAAAAAGCCCGGCCATATCCGTCGCGCCCTGAATGTTCGAATGCCCGCGCAGCGCGTTCACTCCGCCGCCCGCTCTTCCGACGTTGCCCAGAAGAAGTTGGATCATGGCGGCGGTGCGAATAATTTGCGTCCCGAAGGTGTGCTGGGTCCAGCCCACCGCATAAATGATGGTCGCAACTTTCTTCATGTCGCCGTCTTTGCGAACCGATGTGAACAGGTCGACGGCCTTCAGATACTGGTCCTTCGGTATGCCGGTGATTCGCTCAACGGCTTCGGGCGTGTAGCGAGAATACTGCTGCTTCATCAATTGGAAGACGCAGCGCGGATGCTCAAGCGTTGGGTCGAACGAGACGTTTGGCGGCAGCCCGGGCGGCGGCGCTGCTCCTCCAACCTTGCCTGGCACGGGTTCGGGCGCGTGGCCAGTCGCCCCCGCCTGGCCGCCAGAGGCTCCTACTCCTTCATAGTTCCATGTGGACTTATCGTAGGTACCGCCAGCGGAATCAAACCCGGAGAACAGCCCGTCTTCAGGCAGCTTGAACCCTTCTTTGACGATGAACGACGCGTTTGTGTAGTTGACCAGATATTCCTTCGCAATGCGGTTATTCTCGATTGCGTAGCGGATCAGGCCGCCCAGGAATGCGATGTCCGTGCCGGCGCGAATTTGCAGGAAGAGGTCAGCGGTGGAAGACGTGCGGGTAAACCGCGGATCTACGGAAATCAGCTTGGCGTTGCGATTTCGCTTGGCCTCCATCGCCCACTTGAATCCGCAGGGATGGTTTTCGGCGGGATTCCCGCCCATGATCAACATCATGTCAGTGTTTTTGATGTCGATCCAGCCATTGGTCATCGCCCCGCGTCCGAAGGTTGGTCCCAAACTTGAGACCGTGGGGCCGTGTCAAACACGGGCTTGGTTTTCTAAATACACCAAGCCCAAACTCCTCATGGTCTTTACGACCAGGTAATTGAATTCATTTGTGTCGGTGCAGCCGCCGATGAACGAGATGCCCTCGCAACGATTCGCGAGGTTCCCGTTGGCGTCCTTCTCGATGAAGGTTTGGTCCCGGGTTTTCTTGGTCCAGTGGGCGATTTCATCGAGCGCGTCGTCCCAGGAAATATCCTGCCAGTCGGTAGCCCCGGGACGCCGAACTTGCGGCTTGGTCAAGCGCCGCGGGTTCAGCATATCCTGCTCGAGTGAAGAGCCTTTGGGGCACAGCGTTCCACGATTGGTAGGATGGTCGGGATCGCCTTCCACGTGAATTACTTGTGGCGTGACGTTTTTAGCTTTGTCGCCGATGGTGTAAATGAGAACCCCGCAGCCAACCGCGCAGTAAGGACAGGTTGACCGCGTCTCACCGGCGCGCGCAATCTTTAGCTCTTTCAGCTGGGCGTAGGCAGGCTTGAGGTCAAATCCGAAGATGGAGGCGGCAACACCGCCGACCGCGGCTACCTTGAAGAACTCTCTGCGCGATGCCTGCATTGAGGACCTCCGGATCGGTTCAATAGCCGACCCTTCTTTATTAGACTTAGACCTGGCGCTTGTCAAGTCTTCTGAAGTACAAAATAACGCTCGTTCCGTGTCAGGCTAAGAGATGTGCAAGCACCCAGAATGGACCCACAAATTTGAAATTTATAACGAAGCGGAAAAGGAATATTCCGTGAACAGATTATTGTGTCGCCGATCCATTATCACCTGGCTGGCCGTAGCGCTGATGGCGGCGTCTGCTTGCCCACAGAAATGCTACGACCCCGGAGCGTCCGCCGGCGAAGTGAAAGTTGGTAACATCGCCCCCTATACAGGCTGGGCCAAGGAATACGCGACTATCGCGCGCGCGGAAGCCGCTTATTTCCAGATGGTCAATGACCGCGGCGGAATCAACGGACGGAAGATAAATTTCATCAGCCTGGATAATGGGTCGGAGGTCGCCAAGTCAGTCGATCTCGCGCGGAAGCTGGTGGAAGATGAAAAAGTCTTGCTGATTTTCAGCCCTATCGGAACAGAAGGCAATCTCGCCATCCGCGATTATTTGAACGAAAAGAAAATTCCTCAATTATTCGTACAGTCTAGTTCCGCGGTTTTCAACGACCCCGCGCACTTTCCGTGGACCATGGGATTTTTTGCCAGCTACCGAAGCGAAGGGTTCGCCTATGCCAAATATATTTTACAGAACAAGCCTGCCGCAAAAATCGCAATGCTCTACGCAAATGACGACAGCGGCAAAGACTATGTTGCGGGAGTGCGCGACGGGCTGGGTGCCAGAGCGTCGACGGCGATAGTCCAGGAAGTTTCTTACCAGGTATCCGACGCAACGCTCGATCCACAAATCGTCGCGCTCAAAGATTCCGGAGCCGATGTTTTCTTCAATTTCTCCATGGGGCCGTTTGCTACGCGAGCGATTAGGGCCGCGTACGATCACGACTGGCATCCCTTGCAGTTCATTCCGAACGCGTCTCTCTCTGTGGCAGCGTTTCTGGATCCGGCTGGTCTTGAGAAATCTACGGGGATCATCACCAACGCGCGGTCCAAAGGCTGGTTGTTTCCTCGGGCCCAAAATGATCCGGCCGTGCGCGATTTCCTGGATTGGATGAAAGAGTACAATTCGCAGGCAAGTCTGCGCGACCAAGACAATGTCGCCGGCTACGAACGCGCGCAAGTATTGGTGGAAGTATTGAAGAAGTGCGGAGACAATCTCACGCGCGCGAATGTAATGAGACAAGCGGCTAGTTTAGATCTGGCACTGGGAATGCTTCGCCCCGGAATCAAAATCACCACAAGTCCCACCGATTATCAACCCATCAAGCAGTTGTTCTTGATGCGTTTCGATGGCCGGGAGTGGGTTCCGTTTGGAAGTACGATCGATGCAAACTGAGAGGATCCGAGTTATTCGGGGGCGAATTCGACGCGGTTACGCCCGCGATGCTTGGCGGTATATAGAGCCAGGTCGGCCTGGCTTAGAAGAGAACTGAAATCTGGAGGAAGCACGCCCTGTTCACCTTGAAAACCGGAAATACCAAAGCTCGCGGTGACCTTTACTACGCGGTTCCCAAAGAAAAAATCCTGCTCTTCAAACTGTTTTCGAACACGCTCTACTACAGACACGACATTTTCCTTGTCCGCGTGAGTCAAGATGAAAAGAAATTCTTCGCCGCCGATGCGTCCGCAAATATTCGAGCGTCGCGAATTTGTTTTTAATATATCCGCAAATCTCTTCAAAACTTTATCGCCGGCGTCATGACCGCTGGAATCGTTCACACTCTTAAAATTATCCAGATCTGCCATTACGACCCAGAAAGGAAAACCGTGGCGAGACGCTCCACTGAGCTGGCGAGGCGCCCATTCATCGATTGCACGCCGGTTGGGAAGCCCGGTCAAGGAATCGGTGAGCGCCAATTCTTCCAGTAAGCGATTCTTGGCTTCCACTTGGCGGTGCAATTCCACCAGCCTGCGTCCCACTTCAACGCGCGCCAGCAATTCCTCGGGGTGAAATGGTTTGGTTAGATAGTCATCAGCGCCCGCAGCTAAGCCTTTTACGACATTTTCTTTCTCGGATACGCTGGTCAAGATGATTACGTAGGTGTAGGGAGTTTGGGAGCGTGCGCGTATGTGTTGGCACAACTCGATCCCGGTGAGATCGGGCATCATCCAATCCGTAATTACGATGGCAGGAATGTGCAGGCCTAACAAATCGATCGCTTCCTGGCCACTTCGAGCCACCAGGAGCGAGTAATTGGCGTCGGTGAAAGCCTGTTCCACCAGCTTGCGGTAAACGACTGAATCGTCGGCGACCAGTACTTTCAGGCGGTCTTGCGCGGCCATCTCACCTCGAGCTGTCGTCAGTTTCAGTTGGTGGTTGCGGCTGATGCAATGCGATTGACAGATTGACTGATGCTAGCACAAGGTGGCCGCGGAACAAGTTTTAGTCGAGTTCGCGATGGCCCCCGCATACGAGCAGATACGTGCACAAATCGGCAATAAAACTGTCGATTTCGACCGGATTTTTTTATTCACGCAGGCGGGTACGATGGTCGATCTTACCAAGATGGAGCAGAAGGTAAGTTGTGGTGAGGTTCCACGCTAAAGTTGCCGCTGCTGCATTGTAAGAGGGCCGAACATCACAGAAAAAGCCATGATCCGCATTGGAAAACTCGACATTCACGTAGGTTTTCCCCAGCCGTTTGCATTCGTCTATGATCGCGCGAATCTGTTCGACGCCGATATGTTTATCGAGGCCACCCCAGAAAAACATAATGGGTGCATGCAGATCGGCGATTTTAGGCAGTAACGCGGGCGCGATATTCCCGCCGTAAAATGAGATGGATGCTTGCAGCGGGAGCGTGGCGCAAGCCAGGTAAGAAACACGTCCACCAAGGCAGAATCCGACGCTCGCGATTTTATCAGGCGTGACCTGGGAATTATTTTTCAGCCAATCGTAAGCGGCGCGTATGTCTTCGAGAATGCCTTTCTCTGTCATGGCCTTCATAGGCGGTATTACGGACTGGAAATCGTCGTATTTCCCCTCGAAGCCGGGAGCTGTGCGATGGTAGAGTTCCGGAGCGATGGAGACGTAGCCTTCGCGACTGAATCGTTCGGTGAGGTCGCGGATATGCGCGTTCACACCGAAAGCTTCCTGGAACACAAGCACACCGGGATGCTTGGCTTGGTCTGAAGGACGGGCTACGTAAGCATTCATCTCGGTTCCATCGGCAACTTTTAGCGAGACTTTCTCGGTCATGATATTTTCCATAAACGGCCCTCCTATAAAGAAGTACTGCATATACTTTCGAATGCATTCTATAGAGTTTTTCAGGCATAGGAAAAGCGAATCAATCGATTGGTCGGTGGCATCCAACTTCGACAGGGAGGCTCTTGTATGAGTTTGAAACAGTATGTGACGCTCGGACGTTCTGGACTGCGGGTGAGTCCGCTGGCGCTCGGCACCATGACATTTGGCACGGAATGGGGATGGGGAAGTGAACCGGCAGTCGCGCGACAGGTATTCGACGGATATATCGAAGAGGGCGGAAATTTCATCGACACTGCGGATGGATATACGAACGGAAAGAGCGAAGAGCTACTTGGCCATTTTATCGCCGAGCGGGGTCTGCGTGAACGCTTGGTGCTCGCGACAAAATTTACTTTTAATGCCGACCCGGCAAACCCGAATGCGGGCGGCAACGGCCGCAAGAATATTTACCGTGCCCTGGAAGGTTCGCTGCGTCGCCTGAAGACCGATTACATGGATTTGTATTGGATGCATGTGTGGGACATGGTTACTCCGGTCGAAGAAGTTCTCTCAACCATGAACGATCTGGTTCGCGCTGGCAAGATTCGTCATTTTGGTTTTTCGGACGTTCCGGCGTGGTACGTGGCGCGCGCGCAAACGCTGGCAGAAAAAGAAGGCAAGGAACGGCTCATCGCCCTGCAATTGGAGTATTCGCTTATCGAGCGCAATATCGAACGCGAGCATATTCCAGTCGCGCAGGAACTCGGCATCGGAATCTGCCCATGGAGCCCGCTTGCAGGCGGTTTTCTCAGCGGGAAATATCGGCGCGAGGGGAATACGGGACGAGGCCAAGGCCGGCTTGACGCGGCGAAGTTCTCTCAACTCACGGACCGCTTTACCGAGCGCAATTGGCGAGTGTTGGATGCGCTTCTCGATGTGGCCAAACAACTCAATAAGAAGCCTGCGCAGGTGGCCCTGAACTGGGTGGCGACGCAACCGGGAATTACCTCAACCATCATCGGAGCTTCGAACACTGCGCAACTGCAGGATAATCTCAGCGCGCTTGCATTCACCGTTCCCGCGGAACTTAGAAAGCGTTTGGATGACGCCAGCGCGATAGAACTGTTCCACCCTTACACATTCTTCGAACCGTTCATCCAAAACAGGGTCAAGGGAGAAAATGCACTGCGTGCCTGGACTCCCGCTTCTGGCCAACAAGTGGTGTCGCCGGAAAAATCCGATAACAAGCCGAAGGCAAATGCAGCGGAAAAATAAGCCGGTCAGCCTTCGATGAAATTTTATCGAGGACCCGCTACCGACCATTTTGACGGCCAACATTTTTTCAATCCAGGGGATGGTCCGCATGGCACGGGCCGCGTGCTGAAGTGGATGATGAATCGCAAGCCCGGACCTTGGCCCAAATGGATCGACGAACCGCTCGGAGCACGACCCCCTGAGCGCGTCACTGGCGAACGCATCCGAGCCACTTTCGTAGGCCACTCCAGCGTCCTGGTTCAAACGAGTGCCGTGAATATTCTGTGCGACCCGATATGGTCCATGCGCGCCAGTCCTTTTTCGTGGATCGGACCGAGGAGACATCGCGCACCTGGGATTCGATTCGAAGATTTGTGTCCCATCGATATTGTTTTGCAAAGCCACGATCACTACGACCATCTCGATATTCCTACTCAGCGGCGAATCGCTTCGCGATGGCAAACGAAGTTCGTTGTACCGCTTGGGCTGCGTTCTCGATTCGAAAAACATAAGATTGCTTCCGTCGAACGCATAGGCGAGCTGGATTGGTGGCAATCGCTTGTGATTTCAGAAAAACTTAAAATCACTTGCGTACCAGCCAGACACTTTTCGGGCCGGGGACTTCGAGATCGCAATAAAACTCTTTGGTGCGGATACGTGCTCGAAGGTCCAGCCGGCGTAATTTATTTTGCAGGAGACACCGGATACGGATCGCATTTCGGCGAAATCAGGCGGCGGTTTCCGGAAATTCGTCTCGCCTTTCTTCCCATCGGAGCTTATCTGCCCCAATGGTTCATGGGGCCAGTTCATGTGTCTCCGGCTGACGCGGTCCGCGCGCACGAAGAGCTCGGCGCCGCTACGAGCATCGCAATTCACTTTGGCACTTTCCATTTGGCGGACGACGCAGAAGATCTGCCTGCCAGAGAATTGCGAGCAGCGCTTGCATTACGTAGGCAGGCGAACCCTTTCTTGATTTTAGGTATCGGAGAAGGACGCGACATTGGGTAAGTTCGCGGCGTTCAGAAACTCAGCTGCAGCTTTGACTGCTGCCTAGAGACACCGGTCGCAGACTTTCGCAGCACGGGTTTCTCCGAGTGGTAGGTAACTTTCCCGCGGCGCACTTGCGCAAAAGGGGTCTGCTCATGCTGATTTGCGAGGATCTCGCTCATGATGTGCTTAACCGGGATATCGCGCGCCGTAAGTGCGTCCGCTACCAGCGACCGATGGCAGCGCCAGGGCACTGCCTCAGCGCACATCAACACGGTCGGCTTGTTTTGGCTAAGTTCGATCGCGCGTGATAGAGCAGCCTCGAATTCAGGTGTGCCCATATGGTCTGCATAGCCACGAAAGCTTGCATTGCGCCAGCCGATGTTCTTCGAGTCAGGTTTTGGGCGGCGTAATCCGCCTAAATCCTTCAAATGAAGGTAGTCGATTCCGGCAGCCTTCAGCGATGGTCCCAGCGTAGCGATGCTATATTGTGGGTTGTGCCGTGAGCCAGGGATCGTGCGGATGTCAATTACACCTTGTATTCCATGTGCTCGCAGCAATTTCAGGAATTCCTCGAAAGCTCGGGTCGAATGCCCAATAGTAAAGATCGTTTGTTTTTCTTCCTTAGCCGTTTTTTGAACCCTCGAACCCATGGATCGATCATACGACAGGGGCCCGTGGCAGTCGAATTCCGGGTCAACAATTTTCCTTCGGCGAGCAAGCCTGAACGGCGATAATAGAAACTCTCGCCGCTAGTCCTGCAAATGGGCTGCGGATTTGAACTGAGGGCCTATGGTGGAAATCAAAGCATTATTCTGGGACAACGGCGGCGTGTTCCTAACCAACGGATGGGATCGCCATTCGCGCCGTGCGGCTGTAGAGAAATTTCACCTCGATTGGAATGACTTCGAGGACCGTCACGAGCTGATGCTGGATGCCTTTGAAACTGGCCGCGCTTCGATTGACGACTATCTTCATCGCACGATTTTTTACCGCGAGCGTCCTTTCTCCTCTGACGATTTCAAGGCTTTTATGTTTGCCCAATCGCAACCGTATCCCGAACCACTCGCGTTCCTGGGGCAAATTGCGCGGAGCCGGCGATTTCTAATGGCCTCACTCAATAACGAATCGCGCGAAATCAACGAATACCGCATTGATAAATTTGCGCTACGAGATTACTTCGAAGCCTTTTTCAGTTCTTGCTATTTGGGAGTACGCAAGCCGGATCCTGGAATTTACAAACTGGCGCTGAAAATCACTCAGCGAAAGGCCGCGGAGTGTATTCTGATCGATGACCGCGGATTGAATCTGGAAGTCGCACGCGAAGGAGGCATGCAAACCATATTATTTAAAGACCTCGCACAATTGCGAAACGAATTGGCAGGCTTTAACATTTCATTTAGCGAAAAATAATCAGGAGGAGAATTTATGGATTTAGGAATGGTTGGTCTCGGCAAAATGGGCGGGTTTATGACCGAACGCCTCTTGCGGGGTGGTCATCGCGTGGTCGGCTATGACCGCACTCCATCGGTCGTGCAAGGCATGGTTGGCAAGGGCGCTACCGGCGCAGATTCACTTGATAAAATGGTCGCGCAGTTGAAGGCACCGCGCGTTGTTTGGCTTATGGTTCCTTCCGGCGCGCCAGTGGATCAAACGATTGAACAGCTTCTTCCGCACTTGGCGGAGGGTGACACGATCATCGACGGAGGCAATTCGTATTACAAGGATACCATTCGTCGCGGCGAGGCGCTGGCACAGAAGAAAATCAATTTTGTGGACTCTGGCACGAGCGGTGGAGTTTGGGGTCTGAAAGAAGGTTACAGCATGATGGTCGGCGGCGATGCGGAGCTCATCAAGCGCATTTCGCCGATTTTTCAAACGCTCGCGCCTGGTCCGGATAAAGGTTGGGGCCGCGTGGGGCCAACCGGTTCTGGCCATTTCGTGAAAATGGTCCACAATGGAATCGAATACGCCATTATGCAAGCTTACGCGGAAGGACTGGATCTGCTTCGCCACAAAAAGGAATTCAACCTCGACCTGCTGCAAATTGGAAAAATCTGGCAGTACGGAAGTGTAATCCGCTCCTGGCTGCTTGATTTGACCGTGGATGCCTTGAGCAAGAATCCAACGCTGGAAGGCATCGCGGCTTATGTCACCGATTCCGGGGAAGGGCGCTGGACGGTGATCGAAGGTGTGCAGCTCGGCGTGGCTTTGCCGGCCATTTCATCGGCGCTCGACAATCGTTTCCGCTCGCAAGACCCCGAGCCGTTTGCCAACAAGCTATTGGCCATGATGCGCAACGAATTCGGCGGTCACGCGGTAAAGAAAACGGCAAGCTAGTCAGCGTTATTTATGCGGGGCCGAAAAACATGAAGCTCGACGTACGCGTACTTCCGGACCTCCTTTCGCTCAGCCGCGCGGTGCTGCAAGAAACATTTCTCATCATCAAGGAAGCGGTCGCCAAACGCGGCAAGTTCTCCATAGCTTTGTCCGGCGGTCACACGCCCGAAAAGATGTACTCGCTGTGGGCCCAGACGGAACAATATCGCGACAAGACTCCCTGGGATCGCGTGCATTTATTTTGGAGTGACGAGCGGTACGTGCCGTCAGATAGCGGTCTGAGCAATTATCATATGGCCCGCCAAACGTTGATCTCTCACATTCCCATCCCGGCGGAGAACGTGCATGCGATGCCGACGAATCTGTCTCCTGCGCAGGAGTGCGCGCGTGCATACCAGACCGAGCTACTGAAATTCTTTGGCGCCGAACCGCCGGCATTCGACGTTCAGCTTCTGGGAATTGGGCCGGAAGGCCATACTGCATCTTTGTTTCCGGATTCGCCCGCTTTGGATGAGAAGTCGCGCTGGGTTGCCGCGGTTCGCGTGCCGGCAGAGCCAGCGGAACGAATCACTCTAACGCCCGTGGTCCTCAATCATGGGCGTAACACATTTTTCCTTGCGGCCGGCGAAAACAAACGCACAATACTTTCCGCCATCCGCGCAGAATCCAACGCTCAAACCAGCCGTTATCCTGCTGCGAGGATTCACCCGCCGAAAGAGCCTGTTTGGTTCCTGGACCAAGCGGCAGCGGGGTAAGATTTCATCTGCTCCGGCGTTTTGTTGAAGCGTTTCCCATGCCCTAACGTCTAACCTTAAAGGTAGGACTGTCCCAAAAATAGAACTCGAAATCACATGCAGAATATGGAATTGTCGATAAAGCGGTAGTGAACCTGTGAGCAAAAGGGCCATGAAGAAATCGTCGGCGACAAATACCAGGAGCTTGGCATCGCTGGTTCTAATTCTCGCGACGTCGCTCTCGAGCGTCTCATGCAGTTCGAAGACTTCCGCTGTCGGGCCGGACTTGGCTGTGCCGGTGACCGTCGCTAAGGCCGTGAAGAAAACCGTTCCGATCGAGTTGAGCGCTATCGGTACTGCCGAGGCCTATTCCACGGTCTCCATCAAGGGACAAGTTAACGCGGTACTGCAAGAAGTGCACTTCAAGCAGGGGGATTTTGTTAAGAAAGGCGATTTGCTGTTTACGCTGGATGCGCGCCCCTTCCAGGCGTCACTCGCGCAAGCCCAAGCGAATCTAGCTCGCGACAAAGCGCAAGCCGACCTCACCGTGGTCCAGGCAGAACGTTACAAGAAACTCTACGACGAAGGTATTTCGCCCAAAGAACAATACGATCAGATGCAGGCTAACGCTGCCGCGCAGCAAGGTTCGGTGCATGCGGATGAGGCCGCAGTTGAATCCGCCAAACTCGAACTTCAATATTGCGAAATTTATTCGCCGGTGGACGGGCGTACAGGGGCTTTGCAGGTCTATCCCGGAAATCTGGTGAAAGAAAACGATGTTCCAGTGCTCGTCGTAATCAACCAGGTTGCTCCGTTATACGAGGATTTTTCCGTGCCGGAACAATATCTTGGCCTGATCAAGAAATATATGGCCGGAGGTCGCCTTCAAATTGAAGCCACTCCCTACGGAGATACTGCGGCGGAAACCGGCTACCTGACGTTCGTCGATAACACGGTGGACAACACCACCGGAACGATCAAGCTGAAAGGGACGTTCGAAAACACAGACCATCGCCTGTGGCCAGGACAGTTCTCCACTGTCGCGCTTCGTTTGTCCGAGCAGGAAAACGCAACGGTGGTTCCAACCCAGGCGGTGCAGACCGGGCAAAGCGGCGATTTTGTGTTCGTGATCAAGCCCGACCAGACCGCGGAATCGCGTCCGGTTAAAGTGGCACGCACGCTGGGGACCGAAGCGGTGATTGCCAAGGGAATTGAGCCCGGCGAAACGGTCGTCACAGACGGACAGCTTCGCTTGATCCCCGGAATTAAAGTCCAAATCAAAACCGCGCCGCAGGGAAGTTAGAGAATCAGCAATGAATATTGCCGAGCCATTCATTCGCCGGCCAGTCATGACCACCTTGGTCATGGCGGCCATTCTTCTTTTCGGCATCCTGGGTTACCGCGCGCTCGCGGTCAGCGAACTTCCGAACGTGGATTACCCGACGATTCAGGTGGGCGCAAGTTTGCCTGGCGCGAGTCCGGATACCATGGCCTCTGCGGTCGCAACTCCTCTCGAAAAGCAATTTTCCACAATCGCAGGCATCGATTCGATGACCTCCACGAGCGCGCTGGGCAGTACGAGTATTACTTTGCAATTTGATTTGAGCCGCAATATCGATGGCGCCGCGCAAGACGTGCAAGCAGCCATCGCGCGCGCGTCTGCGCAGCTGCCTCCCAGCATGCCCACCCCGCCGACCTACAACAAAGTGAACCCTGCTGATCAACCCATTCTTTATGTCGCGATGGGCTCGAAGACTTTGCCGCTTTACACCGTGGACCAATACGCCGAAACCTTGATGGGCCAACGCATCTCGATGGTGAAAGGCGTGGCGCAAGTCCAAGTGTACGGTTCGCAGAAATACGCCGTGCGCATTCAACTCGACCCCCAAGCGCTGGCCACGCGGCAAATCGGCATCGACGACGTTCACACCGCGGTCCAGAACGCCAACGTAAACCTGCCTGTGGGCACGTTATACGGCGAACACCGCGCATTTACTTTGCAAGCGAACGGCCAGCTTACGCACGCCTCGCTCTATCGTCCGTTGATTGTTGCCTACCGCAATGGTTCGCCGGTGCGGCTCGAAGATCTGGGCAAGGTCTACGACAGCGTCCAAAACGATCGAGTGGCCAACTGGTGGAACGACACGGAATCGGTGGTTCTGGCCATCGAGCGGCAGCCCGGCACGAACACGGTGGAAGTTGTGGACGCCGTAAAACAGCTGCTACCACAATTTCGCGCGATTATTCCGCCTTCCGTGCAGATGCAGATTCTGTACGATGCATCCGATTCGATTCGCAACTCCGTCGCGGATGTGAAGTTCACGCTCTACCTCGCCGTCGCGCTTGTGATCCTGGTGATTTTTCTGTTTCTGCGAAATCTCTCGGCTACCGTCATCCCCAGCTTTGCGCTGCCCATGTCGATCATCGGCACTTTTGCCGTGATGTATCTGCTCGGGTACACCGTGGACAACTTGTCACTGATGGCTTTGACGCTTTCGGTGGGCTTCGTGGTGGATGACGCTATCGTGATGCTCGAAAACATCGTACGGCACATGGAGATGGGCGAAGGCGTAATGGAATCGGCGCTAAGCGGCTCGCGCGAAATCAGTTTCACGATCCTATCCATGACGATTTCGCTGGCCGCAGTATTTCTGCCTGTATTTTTCATGAGCGGCATCATGGGACGCCTACTGCATGAGTTTGCTGTTGTGATCATCACTTCAATTCTTGTTTCCGGAGTTGTTTCGCTGACGCTTACGCCCATGCTGTGCAGCCGGTTTCTCCGTCCAGCCGGAGAAATGAAACATGGGCGTGTGTACAGGGCGCTGGAAGGATTTCTGGATTGGATGCTGAGGGTTTACGACCTCTCGCTGCGGTGGTCGTTGCGTCATCGCCTATTCGTGATGGTTGTGTCCGGAATTATTTTGGTTGTTACAGTTTGGCAGTTCGCGGTGATCCCCAAAGGGTTTTTGCCTGCGGAGGACCGGTCGCAGATATTTGCGTTCACGGAAGCGTCCCAAGGCATTTCTTTCCAGTCCATGAAGCAGCATCAACTCGAACTGAACAAAATTGTTTTGAATGATCCCAATCGCAACGATTTCTTTTCAAGCATCGGCAGTTTTACCGCCAGCAATGGCGGAATCATCTTCATCCATCTAAAGGATCGTAAAGATCGCCCAGCGACGGAGCCGGCCGCGATATTGCATTGGGAGCAGAAGTATGGCGACGTCGCGCTCATGGGAAGGGCGATTCGTGCAGTGGCTCCGTTATTCGCGCACCATCCTTCGATCGATGAATTGATCGAGGAATTCCGCGAGAAGTTCGCAACGGTGACTGGAATCAACGCTTACATGCAAAATTTGCCCCCGATCCAGGTCGGCGGGCAGCTCACCAAAAGTCAATATCAGCTTGCTCTGCAGAGTCCCGATACCGCGGAGCTGTATCGCGATTCCATGACCTTCCTGAAGGAAATGGCAAAGCTTCCAGGCCTTCAGGACGTGACCACGGATTTGCTGATCGCCAACCCGCAAGTGAACGTGAATATCGATCGCGATAAAGCTTCCGCCCTGGGAGTATCGGCGCAACAAGTGGAAGACGCCCTCTATACCGCCTACGGCCAGCGTCAAATCTCCACCATCTATGCGCCCAACGATGAATATTGGGTGGTCATGGAGCTCGAAGACAAATATCAGGCGGACCCCGCGGCACTATCCATGCTGTACGTGCATTCGAGCAGCGGAAACTTGGTGCCATTGAACGCGGTGGCCACACTATCTACGAATCTTGGGCCCCTTTCGGTGAATCATCTTGGCCAGCTTCCCGCCGTCACGCTTTCTTTCAACCTGAAAAATGGAGTCGCGATTGGCGACGCGGTAAACAGCGTGAATAAACTCGCTCGCGAAATTCTTCCCCCCACGGTGACCACCGAATTTCAAGGAACGGCGCAAGCGTTTCAATCATCCTTGTCGGGCTTGGGCCTACTGCTGTTCATGGCCATCCTAGTGATTTACATTGTTTTGGGAATTTTGTACGAGAGTTTCATACACCCGATCACGATTCTTTCCGGCCTGCCGTCGGCCGCTTCTGGCGCACTTCTAACCTTACAGATATTTCATCTCAGTCTCGATCTTTACGGATTCGTGGGCGTCATCATGTTGATCGGCATCGTAAAAAAGAACGCGATCATGATGGTTGATTTTGCAATAGAGCGAGAACGCCATGGGAATAAGACCGCGGAAGAGGCCATCTATGAAGGATGCCTGATTCGCTTCCGTCCCATCATGATGACCACCATGGCGGCGTTGATGGGCACACTGCCCATCGCTTTGGGTTCAGGCGCTGGCGCAGATTCCAGGCGTCCACTGGGACTGGCAGTAGTAGGCGGGCTCGTTTTTTCGCAGGCGGTGACGCTGTATCTGACACCCGTTTTCTACACCTATATGGATCGTTTCCAAACCTGGGCCGAGAGCCGTTTCGGGAAACTAAGCCGGAAACGGAACGCAGTTCTTTCCGACGAACACTCCTCGGCCGATTGACGCTGCCGAATTTCGAAGATAAGTTTTTTCTTTCATTCAGTTTCGCCTCGTCTTGCTGGCCTTCCGTACAGTTTTCTTTACTGTCGAAGGGTACTAATCTCGCTGTCATTGCGTACCATTGCTCCCATGCGAGTCCATCCATACTATGAATCAGGACGCAGGGGCATCCCGGAAGACGGGATTGTTTTCGCCCGTGTTTCGTTTCGGTACGCAGGAACCCAGCCAGAATGCGTTATGGAGAGGATTTCCCAAGAGATATAAGAACGCGCCCAAGACGGCGCGGACCGCGTATGAATTCGCGCGTATCGATAGTGATTGCGTGCAATGAACATAACGGCCCGCCGTCCTACGAGCCAGCATTCACACGAGTGGTTAGCGCGAACGGCTGCTTGCTGGTGAGCCCGAAGGAACTCGAATTGCAACAGCATTTGCGACTCACGAATTTGTCCACGCGCCGGACAGTGGAAGGTGTGGTGGTTTGGAAGGGCGTTCAAAGACCAGACGGTTGGGATATGGGAGTTGAAATTGCCACGCAGGGTCTGGATTTCTGGGGTGTGGAACTGTGAAATTTGAAAGTCTGAGGGTGCCGGCGGCTAAACTTTCTGGCTCGCAGGCGAAACTAATCGCGCCATCTCTTAAATCAACGGTCGTTCCGGCACACTCGCCGTCAACAAAATCCGGTTCGCAATCCGCTGCGCAAGCCACCCCGGGTGAAGAGCGCCGCCGCGGCTACCGCGTCCTTCTACGCGTGCGCGCGAGCATCCATGTCGCGCTGCAGGGAAAGCCGGTAACCTTCGACACCGTCACGCTAAGCGTCAGCAATCACGGCGCGCTGGTTGTGTTGAAACAGAGCCTTCCTTACGATACCAGGCTGGTGCTGGAGCATAGCGGGACGAAAGAGCGCGTGGCGTGTAAGGTCGCCAGAATTGCCCGCGAAATGCCGGAAGGTTTCCACATACCTCTCGAATTTGATTCGCCTGCCCCCAATTTCTGGCGTATCGCTTTTCCGCCATCGGATTGGCGTCCCCACGACGATTTGTAAAACTGACTCGCCGTTCGAATCAATTAGAAAGGAAGTTTACGCAGATCGAGGTTTCCGCCCGAGAGGATGATTCCAATTTTCTTACCTTCGGCGTGAATCTTGCGATTCAATGCCGGGGCTGCTGCTACCGCACCGGAAGGCTCCACCACCAGTTTGGTGCGTTCCCACAGCAATAGCATCGCCGCAACAATTTCTTCTTCGGTGACCAGTGAAATTTCATCCACCAGAGACTTTAAAATCGAGAATGTTAGCGGGGAAAGCGTGGCGCGAAGTCCGTCGGCCATGGTTTCACTTTTTGCCGCCGCCTCGATTTTCCCGGCCTTCAGGGAACGGTAGGCGTCATCCGCGTTGCTCGGCTCGCCTCCGATGGCGCGTATTCCGGGACGCATATTTTTCGCCGCGATGGCCGAGCCGGACAGGAGGCCGCCGCCACTGGCCGGAGTAATCAGCACGTCGAGATCACTGACCTCTTCGAGCAATTCGAGCGCTGCGGTCCCCTGACCTGCAATCACGCGAGCGTCGTCATAGGGATGAACCAGGTGCGCGCCGGTCTTTCGCATTACTTCTGCACAAGTAGCCTCCCGCGAGGTCATATTCGGTTCGCAATAGGTGATCTTCCCGCCATAAAACTCTACAGCCCTCACTTTCGCAGCAGACGAATTGGAAGGCATCACGATCAATGCGGGAATGCCGCGCCAACGAGCAGCCAGCGCCATGGCCGCCGCGTGGTTTCCTGAGGAAGGGGCGACCACACCTTGACGCGCCTGCTGGTCTGTAAGCGAGAAAATAGCGTTTGTGGCACCGCGTATCTTGAACGAGCCGGTTTTCTGCAAATTTTCACACTTGAAAAAAAGTCGAGCGCCGGCAATCTCATCCAGAGACCTCGAAGTAACCACCGGTGTGCGATGAATGTGCGGAGAAATGCGCTTGTGCGCAGCAAGAATCGATTCAAAGTCTGGAGCGTCCGTTAGCCTCGATGGCGCGTTCATAGGCACGATCCCGCCTGCTTATTTTGAGCCGCGCGTCGCTACCGTGAGGGTTACTTTGGCGGCCGCGCTATTATCGAAGCGGTCGGCGATTTGCACGGCAACCGTGTGCTCGCCCGCCGAAAGGCCGCTCAGGGAAATCTCATAGCTTTCTTTCGGCGCATCGGAGAGCAAACCGTTCGGGAAAACGATGGTCCAGTCGCCCGCGTCCACACTATATTGGGCTTTCGATATCGCGCTGGCAGAGCTGATCCCGTCGAAAGTTACTTTCACCACCGTCGAAGACCCGTCGGCCCGCAAATTTTCTATGCGTGGCGGAGTATTTTCGATCTCAAACCGATCGCTTTCACGTTCGTTGGTTAGCGCTTGATCTGCGGGGTTGGAGGGAGAATCCGAAGCCGCAATTTTCAGATAGTAGGCGCCATCGGGCATGGTGGTGGTGTCCCAGGAATAATATTTCTGTGTTAGCTTGCCCTTCAGCAGCCGCCAGTTTTTCTCGCCTTCCCCGTGATAAAAAATTGTATAAACGAGATCGTCGTCGTTGTCGTCATGCGCGCTCCACAATACGCTTGCCCAACCTTTTTCCTCGAAGCCTTGCGGAGGCACGTCCATCTTAAGCGGCCGCGCAGCGAGGTCCGGATTGGGGCTTGCGGGAGCCGGAAAATTTGCCGTGCTGCGTTGCGGTTGTCGAAGCTGAACAGAAGCAGGGATGGTCGGCCCAGACGGTTGGCCGGCGAACCCCTGCACGCGAATTCCAGGGTCTTGAATGGCGATGTCATCAATCACCGGCGCAACGTTTTTGGGCTGGTATGCCAGGGTTACCCAGGCCACATTCGGCACCGTCCCTTTGTCCGTATCGACAAACACCGCTTTCCATTGGAAGAATCGAGCCGCGGGACATTCCACCGTTTCTCCCGCCTCATTTTTATAAGGCCCCGCCCAGGGGCTCCAATTTTTTTGCGGGCTCGAAGTATTTCCGGAGCGTACGTAGAACTCTACGTTGCCGTGTGCCAGGTTGTCTCCCCACCACGACAAACGGCCCCAGTGAGAAAAAATCTTGGCGTCGAAAGTATCCGACTCAAAGCTGCCGCCTTGCTGATATCCCGGCCCCAGCGTGAAGATTTTTCCGGGGTTCGCGGTGGCTACCAAAATCTCACCGTTGCGGCCTGGCACCAGGCTGGTTACCTGAGCGGAAGCAGTTTTCGCGATGCTGGAGAAAACATCGTTGCCGTCGAGGGAAAGTATGGTGCCCTTATTCCCAGTGCCCAGAAGAATACGGCCGGTGGACGAAAGTCCCATGGAGAAAACCAAATCGTCGCGCGAAGACCACAATGTTTGCGGCGAGCCGTCGGAAGAAATCTTTATCACTTCTGCGCCACCCGTGGGCGATGAAATAAAGGGAAATGAAACAATAGGCTGCGAGGCTTGCGCTTGCAGTTGCAGCGAAACGCTCGCCTGAGGCGTGGGAGCCGCCTGCGGCTGGCCGGAAGGCGCCGGCAGATTGAAAACCGGTGCAGTCGTGGCACCGCGCTGCTTCTCTCCAATCGAAGCGGCATAAACGTTTCCTTGCTGGTCCGTCAGCAGGGAAGTCACTTCCTTCTTGCTCGTTTCGTAAATTACGAACGCGGCACCTGCCTCCGGCGCCGCTTGCGAATTTTTACGCCCGATCGCGACACGCAAAACCAGGCCATTTGGATCGGTCCCGATTAGAAGATCGCCTTTTTGATCGAACGCTATCGAACGCGCGTGGCGCTCGTCGCTTTGATAAAAGAGCTGGCCTTTACCATCGGGAGTTACAGCGAATACTTCGCCGGTATCTCCGGTTGCCACGAACAGAGTTCCCTGCGCATCCATTGCCAAGGCCCAGATGTATTTCGTTTTCGGATCGAAGAAAACGCTTTTCTGGCCGTCCGGGGTCACCTTATATACTTTCCCGTCCGGAGACGTGCCGACATACAAATTGTCGTGCGAGTCAAAAGTGATGGCCTGCGCCGCGAGCTCACCCGATTCAAAAACGGTGGTGGGTTTTGCAGGATCGTCCAGGCGCAACACTTTTGCATTGGATCCGCCTGCCGCATAAATGCGCCCCCGGGAGTCCATACGCAATGCCCAAAGATAGGCGAGATTGGGGTCAGCGAAAGCGATGAACTTCGGCGCCGGCATCAGCTTGCCGTCGCTGCGTATGGCCACGCCGTTTGCCGTGCCGCGCTCAAATTCGGTGAAGTCTGATTGCCGCCAAATGCGCGTATGTTCGGCGAACGCGCAAACAGGTCCGATAATTGCAATCACCAAAGCGCACACAAGTAGTTTTCGCGAGCTTATCAATCCGAAGCTCCTTTCGAAGCGAACCTTCATTTTACGGTTATGGTCAGTGTGCGTTCGCCGGTGATTACCTGATGCATTTCCGCAAACCACGAGCCTGCCAGCGACTGATGTAACAGCCGTGCGCCACCTACGCTTTGCCGTTGATCCAAAACGTTTATTTCCGAAGAGGGCGCGTTGGGCATCACTTTATCTTCGACCAGCAGCGTGGTGGTTGGTTGCAGAAGCGTCGCGTAAAGACAGTCGTTTTGTCTCTCGCGATTGATTAGTTTGATGAGCTCTTCGAGTCCCGGAAGCGGTCCCTGGGTAGCGGCCATCGGGTCCACGGTACGATCCAACGTCTCACCATCGCTGATTAATAGTTGCAGCGTGCCGCGGGCCGTCTGCGGAGGAATGGTGATCGGAATTTCCTGAATGAATGGCTCGCCTCGGTAGGGCCGCAACAAGACCTTTACGGCAACCGTCTCCCCAGGCGCCACTTCGCTTTTTTCAGTCCAGGCATTGTCGATCATGGACCAGCGCCGTTCGGCCAAGGCCGTCACTTTAATGTGTACTCCATCCACGTGCGCGCGTTCGTAAGGGTTCGAGTAGATCCGCGAAAAAATGCCTTGCACTTCCGTCGCCACGTAGAAGCCGCTCGGAATCGGAACATCGTTGGGCGCAAAAAGGTTTTCCAAATGGACTGGAGTGTGGCCCTTTAAGTCTATGTCGCCGTCCAGCTGTAACGTCCAGCCTTCCCCGTAAGCCGCGCTCCCCACGATGCCATTGAACGTAGCCAAGGCCACCAACAACGGAGTCAGTTGCGGACTCTCAATCACTTCGAAATGGAATTTTTTTTCAACGTTCGGCATCGCCAGCGTCACATCCACGGGAATCATGGGTGGACCGGCGCCGAGTTTGCCCATAATTGCCGTGGTGCGATCCTGGGTCAGCGTGCCGATGGTAGCTCCGGAGGTCATGATTTTCGTCGAAGCCATCGAGGACGCCAGGGTCATAACCACGTGCCCTCTCGTCATCGGCATGGAAACCGAACCAAACGAAAAGATCGGATGTCCGCACGCAAGAACTGTTCCGTCGCTCTCTACCGCGGTCACCGTGCAGCCGGGAGAGATCGAAAGATCGCCCCGAATTAGCTCCACGCCCACCATGTCTCCCGGTTTCAAATGCCCATCTTCCGGGCTTGGCTCCGCAGTCCCGCCCGCCGCCATGCTCATTCCCCAGGCCGATAGCTGCTTGTTGAATTGCGCGATCGTTTCCGGATAGAGCCCCGCTGAAATCAGCGGAGTTTCGATGGGGACCAGAAATTGACCGGCGCCAGCGCCGGCGCGGCTCGAAAATTCTTGTGGTAATGGAACGCGCGAATTGGACGGAAAAGTTCCTGTGTTCACGGCTGACGGAGAAGGCGTCGCGTCGTCTTGCTTCGGATTGGTCGCATCTCTTTCGACATCCAGCATGCTTTGAATCGGCGTTACTCCGCCGATAGCTTCTTTCGTGAAGGTGCCTAGTTTTAGAGATAGCGCGCCCGCCAGTTTCCCGTCGAAATAAACAGGACTTCCGCTCATTCCAGCGACCACACCGGAGTGTTCCGCTTTTTCACCGAGCAGTTGTACGAGAATCACATCCTGCTTCGGACCGATCGCATCGTGCAGTACTCCGATAACAACGAGGTCTACTTTCTCGACTTCATCGCCGGAGAAAATCGTATAGGCCACACCCTTAAGTCCCGCATGTACTTGGTCCAGGGGAAAGGTCGTGGAAGTGTCACCTGCGAACAGGCCCGGACAGAGAACGCAAATCAATACAAATAGATACGATAAACAACGCTTTCGATGGGTGAAATGCATGAATACAAATGATACCCGCCATGTGCGCGGGAAGCAAATCGACCGTGCTAGAATCGCGCATGCCGAAGATGTCCCGCGCTAAAACCATCTCACCCGGGGGCGATATCAATGGCGTTCTTGAACTTCCGGGCGATAAATCCATCTCTCATCGCTACGCCATGCTGGCCGCCCTGGCTCAAGGCCGCAGCGAAATTCTCAACTATTCCTCCGCCGCAGATTGCCAGAGCACACTTGACTGTTTGCGCCGCCTCGGCGTAAGAATCGACTTCGAGCGCGAACGTCTGCGCATCTCCGGCAACGGATTGGATGGGCTAAAAGCTCCGAAGCGGTCGCTCGATGCGGAAAATTCAGGCACTACCATCCGCATGCTTTCCGGCGTTCTTGCCGGACAATCTTTTTCCTCCACCATCACGGGCGATCGTTCCTTGCGCGCTCGCCCCATGCGCCGGGTGGTCGAACCGTTGCGAAAGATGGGCGCGGAAATCGAAGCACAAGAAGGAGATCGCGCGCCACTAGAAATCGGTGGCGGCGCTTTGCATTCGATCGACTACTCTTTGCCCATTCCAAGCGCGCAAGTGAAGTCGGCCATCCTGTTAGCCGGTCTATATGCCGACGGTGTCACCATCGTGCGCGAAACTGTGCGAACGCGGGACCACACCGAACTGGCTCTTCGCGAATTTGGTGCCACGATTGAAAGTGTGAACAAGTCCGTGCGTATCCATGCGCGCCCGAAGCTCCAAGCTCGCCAATTGATCGTCCCCGGTGACCTTTCCAGCGCCTTTTTTTTCATCGCCGCTGCGCTGATTCTCCCGCACTCCTCGTTGATGTTGCACAACGTGGGACTGAACCCTACGCGCACGCGTGTTCTCGATTTCTTGATCTCCATCGGCGCCGCGATTCATCTAGCATCCGTGCAGTTGCGTGACAGCGAATTGATCGGGGATGTGTCAGTGAAGCACTCCGCTCTAAGCGGTGGAGAGATAACAGGCGCGCAAGCCGCGGAAATGATCGACGAACTTCCCATGCTTGCGGCCCTCGGGCCCTTCACAGAGAAGGGAATTGAAATCCGCGGAGCGCAAGAATTACGCGTGAAAGAGAGCGACCGCATCGCCACGCTGGGGGCCGGTTTGCGGCGTATGGGTGCGAGCGTTGAAGAATTTCCAGATGGGCTGCGAGTGGAAGGATATTCCGCCGGATCGCTCCAAGGCGCAAAAATAGATGCCGCCGGCGATCATCGCATCGCGATGGCTCTATCGATTGCAGCTTTAGGAGCCAAAAATGACACCGTGATTCGCGATGCCGATTGCGTTGCGGTTTCCTATCCGGATTTTTTTGACACCTTGAAGGGTTTGCGCGGGGAAGGAACCAATGGCTAAGAAGACTTGCGCAAATAAATAGTGCCGTAACTCGTAGCGATATGAATTTTCGGTCCGCCCGTCCCCACTTTCCCGCTAAGCCGCCCCGTGCCGTTCTCATTCGTAGGCTTCAATCCGGATTCTTCGAAATCACTTTGTACTTCTCCCGACTGAGACACCGCGGAAACTTCGAAGCTGGAATTCGAGGGTAAGGTTATGTCCACCTCGCCGGAATCATCGGCGATATTAATATCTTCGCGCGGAGCCTGAGAGTAGCGCGCCTTGATGTCGCCCTTAGTGTCCGTGATTTCCAGGCGGCCGTTAACATTTTCCACGTCAATGTCTTTATCGTAGGTGTTCAATTTGGCGGCGCCGGTTACGTCCGAAATCTCAATTTGTTCTGAATCGAGTTCCAAACGGCCGCGCACGCCAACAACCGTGATATCGGCCTTCTGCGAATGATAACGAGCGGTACCAGCCACACTTCGCACGCGAATGGGTCCAAAGAAATCTCCGTCAATCGCGCTATTTCCTTTGACATCGGAAATCTCAATTTCGTTGCCGTGTCCGGCGACGCTGACGTTTCCGGCAATCCCCGTAATACGAACATCGCCCTTGGACATTTTCGCGCTGACGTCCGACCCGCCGTTATGGATTTCCATGTCTCCATTGCCGCTACCTGCGGTTACGCTGCCGGCGACGTCTGAAATACTGACGTTGCCGTGTGAAGTGTTGGCCCACAGCGCAGTCTGAGGGGGCAGCGTCACATTCAGATCCACGCCTACGGCCCCTTCAGAATCTTCCTGATTTACGGGATGGACCACGTAACCGCCTCCCGTTTGTTCGATTACAACTTTCACTTTCTTCGTGCGTTCTTGTGCCGCTGATTCAGTCGGGCCGGAAGCTGACTTGTTCACCATCACGCGCAAACCCGAGCCTTCTCCCGTGTGCGCTGAAATATCCCCGCGTTCCGTGGTTAGGGTTACGTGCGCATTGGCCGGCAAAGTTTTAGCCGCTAACTCCTCGGTTTCGGAATATTCTTTGGAGAACATATCTACATTCAAATTCAAGTTGGGGTCTTTTTCCATCACCCAGCTCTTCACGCCCAAACCAATGAACACAAAAACTACCAGAACCATCAACGCAGCTTCTCCGCCGGACAAAAGCGGAGGTTTCCCTTCCCCAGATCGCTGTGCTGAAAGATGATCGATTATTTTCGCCAGGCCCCAAAGGATGAGTAGCAAAGGCCAATAGCGGTAGAAATAGTGCCAGAGCCGAAATCCAGGATGGAAATGTTCAAAAAGAAAAACTGCGCCAAGAAAAATGAGCAGTAATCCGCTGAAGATCGAACCGCGTTGATTGGGAGCGTCGCTCACGCAGGCCTCACGAACTGATGTGGCCTTGTTTCGAGGCAAGTTGTTGGGCCACGAGCACCGCGCCTATCACGATCAGCAGGACCGGCCAAAGATCGCCAAAACTATAACGGCTGAACTGTGCAATCAGGAACAGCACGCCAACGGTAATGATAATGAACGGCCCCATCAGACTTCGAAGCCGGCAATGCGCGCAAGTACAACGAATTCGATTTGCATCCCCCATCCAATATCTCCTACGCTTTCTTTTGCATGCGGTCCCAGACCAGCCATCCGCCCAGGATGATTAGCCCGACCGGCCAGCTTTTTGCGAACCACTCGGATTCCAGCAATCCGAAATTCCTCATCAACAGCAACGCTCCGATGGCGATTAAGATAATTGCACCCAAAGGTTTGGGGCCGTCCAGGGAAGCAAAATCGGCGGGACCAGCTTCGCCGGTAATTCTGGCTTTTGCCGTGCGGTAGGCTTCCAGCGGCATGTAAAAGTAAAAGCAGCCGAGTACGATCCCGAAAAACGCGTCGTATCCTCCCGGCAAATCGCTGCTCAGTAGCGCAATCAATCCGCCGAATATCAACACGTGAATTAGTGCCTTGATATATTGGCCGTTATAAACCGCGCCAAGTCCCGGGATAAAACCAAGCGTAGCGGCAAGCCCCGGATTGGGGCCCGTCTGGGCAGGCAGGGTGGGTTGCAAAGCTACTGGCGCCAGACAGCTCTCGCAATAGAGCGCTCCGTGAACTTCCCGCGTACAAGTGGGACACAGTGGCTTGCCGCAGTTGCGACAATAACCAGTGGCGTCCACTTCCGGGTGCGTGGCGCATTTCATCGGGCACTCCTGTTGGAAATGTTGATCGAATTTTCGGCCAGATGATCGGCCAGGCTCTCGGTTAAAAGAAGCGCAAACAGGGGTCCGTTGCTGACACGCGTACGGCTTGCTGGTGGTGAAGATTGCGACTTCTGCTGTGGTGTCGAATTAGGTGGAATCGAATTATGCTCTTCTTGAGGGACTGGCGCGGGATTACTCACCGGCATGGGTTCCGGCTCCGGTTGAAGTTTGGATTGAATCTCGTAAACCACGCGTAAATCGTTCACGAATTTAGCGCCCCGCGCATACGTCAGATGCGCTTGGCGATTGGCCGAGCGCAGCAGGTTTGCCGGGCTCAGGTCAGCCTTCTTCAATTTAGCTGGTGTGAGACCGGCGGCGTAGGAAACGATGACGACAGAAGCGACAGCCGCAGCCAATCCCATCGCGAAGCGCGGCTGCCATACAACCGATATCCATCCGAACCATGGTCGCCAGGATTCTTTCCGCGTGCGCGGACCAAGCGTAGCATCCAGAATTTTGGCCATAAGCTCAGGCGGCTCTGCCACCATCTCTATCGTATGCATCTGGTCGACGAGAGCACTCACCTGCGCCACCGTCTCTGTGCAGTTTGCACAATTTGCCATGTGCGCGGAGAACGCCGCAGCCTCAGGAGGGGAAAGTTTGCCTTCGAGGTAATCGCTAAGCCGCTCTTCCGTCAGTGTGCAGTTCCAATCCATACGTCCTTGCTCCAAATCATCGCCGGCTAATTCGTCGGCTTAAGGCCCATCTCCGTTAAGATACGCGCTAACTCAATACGGCCCCTGTTAATACGCGATTTTACCGTGCCTTCCGGCACCTGCAACACCGCCTGAATTTCGCTGTATTCCAGACCTTGCAAATCGCGCAAAATTACCGACTCCCTCAATTCGGGCGAAAGTCGTGCCAGACCGCGTTGCAGTTGGATGCTTAACTCCCCCGCCTCTGCCAGTTTGTCCGGCGCCCGTGCCGAAGAATGCTTTTCTTCCAGCTGCGGCATGGAGTCGTCTATCGAATCCGTTTGCCGATCGCGCCGAGTGCGCCGGTAATGATCCACCAGCAAATTGCGCGTCACGCTCGTCAGCCAGGTCGGAAAAGCTCCAAACGCCGGTTGGTAGCTCGAAAGCGTACGATAGATCCGCAGGAAAACCTCCTGGCTCAGGTCCTCGGCCTCCGTCGCGTTGCCCGTGAACCGGTAACATAAACTGAACACGCGCCGCGTGTGGCGGCGCACAAGTTCCTCCCAGGCCAGCCCTTCGCCCCGGAGACATCGCTGTACCAGTTGGGCGTCGGCCTCCAATCTCCCTCAGCCTCGCTTCATCCTGCATTCCTATCGGCCTCACACAGTGAAACGCATTTTGCCCCTGAAAAGTTCCCCAATGTGTGCGGTTCCGAACGTTTTGCATTCCTCTTTGGAATTTGTGACGTATGGCGGGCATCTTATCTGTGTTGTGCTTGTAAAAACAAGCTGATACGCGGCTGCAGAAAAGAAGGGAACGCCCGCACTGGCCCTAGGTGCCGCTACGTCCCATAAGGGCCAACGACTGTGTTGGTTTTGGTTCCGTTTGCTCGTCAATCCTTTGGACACAAGTTTGGATGGTAGGGAGAGGCGAAAGGTGTTTAGGTTCTGGGCTGGTGGCCGGAACACTCAAGCACAGGTAGCGCGGGGTATTTCGGGAATCTCGGATCGCTCTTCGAAAGCGCGCACAAAAGAAACACTGTTCCGCGATCGGATTCAATTCTTCGCGCGTGCTGGCAATCAGCACAAAGGCCTTCTCCCCCGGCACTCGGCGACCTCGGCCGAAATCCAATCTCTTTTTTCATTTTCTTCCCAATCGTCCTGGCAAAGTTCCTGTACCAGCGCTACGCTCAATCTACCTTCTTCAGTGTATTGTGGCTCCTACAGTTATTTTGCTAGCGTTTAAGCGAGCCTGGAAAGTGCGCGTTGCGATAGTTTGCCGCAATTGAATCGGGGGGAGATGGCGTGAAATTGCCGGTCTGCAATGTAAGCAAACTAACCTGCATGTTACTGCTGGTTGCAGCAGGTGTCGGCTGCAATTCGAGCAGGACTGAAGATCAACGCCGCCGCGACGAACGGACCCGCGAAGAGGCCGCCAAAGCAACCGAGCGCATCAAGCCCGAGCTAAAAGAGGCTGGGAAAGAGCTAGGCCAGGCCGCTCGTGAAGCTGCCGATGATGCTCGCGCTGCGGCCCGGGGCGTCAAAGAGGGCTGGAACCGGGACCACAATCACCCGCTCGATTTGAATACCGCAACGGAGAGCGACCTTGAAAGCCTTCCCGGAATTACAAAAACCGACGCGGAAAGAATTATTCGCAACCGTCCCTACCGCAGCAAAAGCGAACTGGTCGCCAAACGAATCCTTTCGGAAACGGAGTACGATCAGATCCGCGATTACCTAACCACCAACTAGAAACTGTCTTGCCGCCTTGACACCTTCGGAACCTTACTGCTACGGTGCAAAATCAATGTTTCAAAAATTGCGAAAGATAGTTTTGCTGCTGCTGGCAGTTCTGGCCCTCGGCTATCTGTTTTACAGATTCCGCAATTCCATCACGCTGGAAGGATTTCAGTGGCGCATGGTGGCGCATTCTATCCGCACAGCGCGGATTTCATTATTGGTCCTTGCCCTGATTGCAATTTATGGCTGCTTCGCCATACGCGCCGTTCGCTGGATGCGCTTCTCGCGCGCCATTGGCCGCATGAAGTTTTGGAACGTTTACAGCGCCACGCTGATGGGTTTCACATGCAGTTTCCTGTTGGGCCGCGCAGGAGAACCAATCCGTCCCGTGTTGATTGCCAAGAAGGATTCGCTCCCCATTCCTAGCATGTTCGGAGTATATGTTCTGGAGCGCGTCTTCGACATGGCCGCGGCTGCCGTAATCGCCGGGCTCGCGTTGCTGGCTTATCAGCATAAGGGATCGGGGTCCGCTCCGCAGAGCTATCGCATCGTTTCACTGGCTCGCACGGGAGGCGTGTTACTGTTCGTCTTGCTGGTGAGCGCGATTGCATTCTTGCTTTATTTCCGATTCCATGGCGCGGAGTGGCTGGCCAGGAGACTCAAGAAATCAACCTGGCAACATGGATGGCGGGGGAAAATAGTCGCATTGCTCGAAGGATTTAGCGATGGACTTCAAGGCCTTCGCACCTGGAACGATCTCGCAGCGGTTCTAGCTTATTCTGCGGCGCATTGGTTTCTCGTACTGCTCGTCTACGTTTGGATCGCGCATGCCTTCCCTAGCGAACCGGCGTTAGCGACGATGACCTTGTCCGGCGCATTGGCGGTTCTCGCTTTCACTCTTGTTGGATCCGCGGTCCAGCTTCCAGGAGTCGGAGGGGGCGCGCAACTCGCCACATTTCTGGTCTTAACGCTGATCTTTGGAGTAGAAAAGGAGCCGGCGGCAACGGTTTCGATCATCCTTTGGCTTGTGACCTTCGCGGGCTGCTGCCTGCTGGGCTTACCTCTGCTGTTCAGAGAAGGTTGGTCCATGGGCGAACTCCGTCGTATGGCCACGGCGGAGGAAGAAGCGGCCGAAGCGGTTGAATCAGCACGGTGGGCTAAGAAAATGGAACACACAGGAGAGAGGGCTCAGTGAAGTGCCCGTTTTGCGCGCACCTCGATGACAAGGTAGTAGATTCCCGCGAAGCTCGCACCGGGGATCTGATTCGCCGTCGCCGAGAATGTCTGAAGTGCAATCGCCGGTTTACCACCTACGAACGCATCGACGAAATTCCCTACATGGTGATCAAGAAAGATGGCCGGCGCGAGAAGTTTGAGCGCCAAAAACTCCTACAAGGTCTGCTAAAGGCTTGCGAGAAACGACCCGTGCCGGTTGGAAAGCTGGAAACCATTGTCGATGAAGCGGAACAATTTGTCAGCGAAGCTCCCGAGCGTGAACGCACCACCACGGAAATCGGCAAGTTGATTATGGATAGGTTAAAGAAGCTCGATAAAGTCGCTTACGTCAGATTTGCGTCGGTCTACCTGGATTTCAAAGATGTGAAAGAATTCATGGACGAGCTGAAAGGCTTGTTGAAAGAACGCGCGAAAAAGTGATTCTCAGCGAGGATGCGCCTGCCATACTCCCGCTGCAAACTTCTTGATAATCTGAAATCCCAAATGCTCGTAAAGCCGTACGGCCTGGGAATTCGCGCTCGTGACGGTCAGAGAAAGCGATTCGTACTTTCGCCGCTTCAGCGCCTGTATCGCGTTTTCCATCATAGCGCGCCCAATACCGTGGCCCTGGTAACCGGGCATCACGCAAATCTGCGTCGTATGCCCCACGCCGTTAGCCACCGTGGAAGTCAGAACCATGCCAATGGGACGATCTCCGGTGATGGGTTGCACTAAGAATGACGCTTCCGGTAGAAACTGGCCGCAACCCGGCAAGAGTACGATATTACGCAAGAACTTCATCCCACCCGCCTCGCTGCAATACTGATCGTTAATTTCCGCATCCACGTGATCGGCGTAGGCCAGCTGAATCAGTCGGGCGGCCGATTCGAATGCTTTGTCCGTCCAGGGCTCCAGACGCAAGCCGCTAGAGATGGGCTTGTTGCTAAGGCGTGCTTCGCTGAGCGGCAATAACATAAACAACCGCGTATGAAGGGTGAAGAATTTAGACAGAAATTCAGGGTTCAATTCAGTTCCAAACGGCATCAGCTGAGCTTCTACTCTTTTCAATCGAGGCGTGGCTCGCAGCGCGCTGACCATTTCCGTGACAAGCGATTTTGTGATCGACTCCTGAGATTTTCGCGAGGAGACGAACAACCCTCCGATCAGTCCCTTGTGGTCTTCCAAAACGTAGAAACCGTATCCCGCAGGTTTGTCGTCCTCCATTGCCACGTAGCCGCCCAACGAATGCGAATCCACGAACTTGCGGATCAGATCCACTGACGGCCGGTAGTCCCAATGAAGTTCGTCGCGCCAGTGGCGAGTTTCCTCCTGGAACAAAGGCTCCAGTTTGCGCGACGGTATTTGGCGGAGATCTAAGATCTGCATGAAGCGCCGGCTTGATATCCGAAAACATTATAGCGTTCCGCGCCATTAGAACCCAACCTAGGTCGATGAAACTTGGGTTGGCTGGCGCGACGGATTTACTAATTTGTCCCAAGTGTAACGAGCAATTAAATAGGCTTGCGCGAACTGTGTTAAGATTCTCGCGCCGAAGTGCAGAATTCTTGCGCTCGCGCCCAACGGATGGCCGTCTTCTCAGAGCTACGCTATCCCACAACGCGGCTTGCTAAGGTTCTCTCCAGCCTGCTGGCCATAATCCTCTTTGCTTTTGTCGCAATCGCTATGATTTCCGGTTTTCTGCTGTACCAGATATTGCGGCCGGCCCGTTCACCTGCAACGTTCGACTTAACCGTGATGATGGGCCATCCGAGCGCCGTCTCCTTCCCGGTCGCGGATGGAACCTCGCGCGATGGCTGGTTTTTCCCGGGACGCCGCGGCGCACCCACCGTGATCGTCTGCCACGGTTACCTTTCCCAACGCGCCGACGTTCTAACCCTAGTGACCGCCCTTCAAGACAGTCAGTTCAACGTCTTTCTTTTTGATTTTTCTGGCCATGGCACCAGCGCCGGAGTCACCACGATGGGCTACCGCGAAAGGCAGGAACTCCAGTCGGCCGTCGAGGTGCTCTCCACCCGAGACGATATTGACCCGAAACACTTCGGATTGTGGGGCGTTGACCTCGGGGGATATGTGGCCCTGGAAGAAGCCACGCACGAACCTCGTGTCTCCGCGCTGGTTGTAGACGATGCCTATTCGGACCCGCGCGAAATGGTCCAGATCCAGGCGGCGCAGTCGGGCCTGGCGGTTTTGCCGTACGTCGGCCGCTTCTGCGATTGGGGATTTCGCTTATTGAACTATCAATACCGGAACGAACCATCGGTCACCACTCGTTTGGTTTTGACCAAAGGCATGCCAAAACTTTTCTTCCAATCCGACAGCCGTCCGGCGCTCGCCAACCAGACCTTGCAGTTATTCATCCTCGCTCCCGAGCCAAAACAACTAGTCCGCACGCGAATGAAGTATTCCGAGATGACCGACGAGGACAGGAAGAATTACGAAAATATCGTGGTCAGTTTCTTTCTGGTGAACATGTCGCCTACCGCCCTCCACTAGCGTGGTAGCGGGCTGATCGGTAGGTATAACATCCCTGGTTGCGGTTCGTTTAACTCGCCCTGCACCCTTCCGGCCTTAGTAATTTCCTCCAGTCCTTTTTGATTTGTCAAAACCAGCGCCGCGCCTGGTTCGTTCGGGGACCACTCCGGAAGTTCGCGCCGAAAGTAAAAAGCGAGTCCGTAATTCCAGGAGCGATTCAAACGGTAGGTGAAAATGCGATCGGGGCGCAGGTCGCCTCGCAGAAAGGCAGCGTGAGGTCGCGCTGACAAATAAGGGTCCAGCGCGGGAAGAATCGCCATATTTGCCGCTACTATAGCCGCTGCCACAGATAAAGAGGCAATGGCCACGGTCATCCATAGTTTTTGGCCAATGCCGGCGAGCAACAGGATTATCGCGAGCAGAATACTGATCGCAATCGCGCATTTAGATACGATTAGCGGCAAGACCGTTTGCGTTCCTGCCAATGGAAATTTGCGCGCCATATGAAATAAAAATAACGAAAGCGCAATCCACACTAGACCGAGGCCCAGAGATACCGCGATTGCTCCCCTGCGGATTCCTCGAAAAACGCGCGGGATACTCACCGCGCACAGAAGCGCCAGTGGCGGAATGGCCGGAAGAATGTAGCCCGGTAATTTCGATTGCGAGAGACTAAAAAAAATAATCGGGAAAATTGCCCAACACGCATAAAAACATCCCGGCGAATTACCCCAAGATTTTTCGCGCCACAGCCTTACACCTTCCTGACCGGCGGAAATCAGAAGCACGGTCCACGGCAACATGGCCAGCAACGTGATCGACCCCAAGAACCAGAAGGGCTGCCTGTGCTGAAACACAGGGGTAAGATAGCGCTCAAAATTGTGCTGAAAAATGAAAACGCGTAGGAAATCCGGGTTGCGTGCGGCGCACAGTACGTACCAGGGCAGCGCGACAACGCAAAACGATCCGATGGCGATTGGGTGGAGCAGTCGAAAAGCGGGCCGCCACTGAGAAGTGCTGAGAGCCCACAATCCGATCGCTCCGCCCGCAAGGATCACCGCCGCGGGACCTTTGGCCAGGACCGCTAGCCCAAGAAATATGCCGAAGAATGCCAGATCGAGATTTTCCCGCTCCGAGTCTCCCGAAACCACTTTTGGCACGGCACGCAATAATCCCCATGACCGCAACACGCCCGACGCGGTAACCATCGCTAAAGCAATGCATGCGCTGAAAAGCATGTCCGGAGTAGCAGCGCGGGAAAATCCGATCGCAGCTACAGAGCTAGAAAAAATCAAGGGAGCCAAAAGTGCCGGACTTTCCCGAAAGTTTTCAGCAACTCCGTAATGCTTCCATCCAAGCCAGCCGATTGCCAAGGCTGTCGTAAGCGTAGCCATAGCCGACGGGAGCCGCGCAGCTACTTCAGAAGACAGATGCAAGCGAAACCCAAGCGCCGCGGCCCAATAGTAAAGGATCGGCTTCTCAAACCACGGCTGGCCGTAAAGCCGCGGAGTAATCCAGTCACCGGTTTCCGCCATTGCGCGAGCGATCCACGCATAGCGCGGCTCATCCGGTCCCAGCAGACCCACAGCGCCCAACCCCGCAAACAAGCAGATGAATACAACGCCGGCTGCGATCACCGCTGCCCCAATATTGTCGCGAAGCTCTTTTGAAAGTGAGTTCAAGCGGGATGAGTCTAACATTGCGCCACGAATCTGCGCGTTTCTACTGCTGGCGTCTGGTTTACCGCCTCTAGCATAATGGCTCCCGCATGCGTGAATGGATGGAGTACGCCGCTACATGGATCGGCGTGAAGTCGCTCGGATTGCTCCCTCGCCCTGTGGCGCGATTTGTGGGAGCGAGCTTCGCAGCTGCGGCCTACGCGTTCCGAGGCCCGCTACGACGCGCCGCAATGTTCAACTTAGCGCTGGCTTTTCCGGACTGGAGCGAAGCGCAGCGAAAGCGCGTGATCCGCCGCATGACGCAGCAGATTGGCTGGATGGCTGCTGAGTTTTCGCAATTTCCCCGGTACACGCGCTCTAACATAGAGAAAATCGTGGTCCTGGACGGCTTCGAGAATTTCGATGCCGCGCGTCGACGCGGAAAGGGTGTTCTCTTTCTTACCGGCCACATGAGCGCTTGGGAACTGGCTCCATTCGCCCACGCGCTTTATGGACATCCGCTCCATTTCCTGGTGCGGCCCATCGCCAACCGACGTGTGGATGCTCTGGTTAACCGCTATCGCTGCCTCTCCGGCAATCAGCCCATCGAAAAGAATAAGTCCGCGCGTTCTATATTAAGGATCCTGGCAGACGCCGGCACCGTAGGCATACTTTCAGATCACAACACTATTTTGGAAGAAAGCGTCTTCGTGGATTTTTTCGGCATCCCAGCCTCCACGACCTCCGGTCTGGCGCGTATCGCTTTGCGCACCGATGCGGCGGTCGTTCCCGGTTTCCTTTCCTGGGATCGAGCGCGACGAAAATATCGTCTGCGTTTCGAACCTGCTGTAGAACTTTCCCGCACGGGAGATGAGGAGCAGGATGTTCGCGAGAACACCGCGCGTTTCACGCACATCATTGAAAATTACGTGCGCGCAAACCCGGACCAGTGGCTCTGGGTACACAAAAGATGGAAAACGCGTCCACCCGGCGAGCCGGAAATTTATCCTGCATAGCCGGCTTCTTTCAGTGCTGCTGAATTGTGAACGAAAGAGAGGTAATCCATGGCTCTGACAGCTTCTGAACTCGCAGAATTTCTCGGCGCAAAACTTCTAGGGGATAGCCACTCTATTGTGTCCGGCGTCGCCTTGCCTGAGAGCGCGAAGTTTGATGATCTAATCTATGTGGAGTCCGCGCGCCACCAAAGCCGAGCCGAAGAATCGGCGGCCAAATGTGTGGTAGCGCCCGAAGGACTGTTGCTGAAAAATAAGACAATTTTGGTAGCAGGCAATCCGAAACTCGCTTTCGCCAAAGCCTCCACGCGATTGTTGCCGAATTTCTCGCCCACTCCGGTTATTCACGCCTCCGCAATCGTAGCTTCCACGGCACGCCTGAAGCCCCATGTGTTTGTCGGCCCCTACGTGGTGATTGAAGAAGAGGTAGAAATCGGCGAAGGCAGTATTGTAGAGGCTTTCTGTTTTCTCGGCCGTGGTAGCTCCATCGGCGAGAAATGCCGGCTGCATCCGCGGGTAACGCTTTATGCCGGCGCGAAACTTGCCTCCAGGGTTGAAGTGCATTCGGGCGCGGTAATCGGCAGCGACGGTTTCGGTTATGTTTTTGGCGAAGGCCGCCATTGGAAATTTCCTCAAGTCGGTACGGTGGAAGTTGGCAAGGACGTCGAAATCGGGTCCAACACAACGATCGATCGTGGATCGCTCGGCGTTACCCGCATCGAAGCCGGCGTCAAAATTGACAACCTGGTGCAGATCGCTCACAACGTTTCCATCGGCGCACACTCAATCGTAGCCGCTCAGACCGGGATATCGGGAAGCTCTTCATTGGGGGAAGGCGTAACCCTGGCCGGGCAAGTAGGGATCGCAGACCATTGCAACCTTGAGGACGGGACCATCGTTGGAGCCCAAGGCGGTGTGCCATCGGGGAAAACCATCCGGAAAGGGCAGACGGTCTGGGGAACTCCGGCGCGGCCTTGGGAAAAATTTAAAAAACAATACGCTGCATTAGCGCGCCTGCCGGATTTAATCCAGCGCATCGAGAAGATCGAAAAGGCGAAGCGCTAGCACTGACTGTCCGTTCGTACTTGGTATCAATCGCGGCGGTTTTGGACCTCTATTTCTGAGACCTTCGTCTTCCGTTCGCCCTCGAGTTGGGGAGTAGAGGTCCCAGCTCAACCCCGTAAGCACCCTAATATGAGCCTGAACGAGGGATGAAACTCTCTGTGCACCCATTTGGTCCTCCCAGTCATCCCATAGGACTGAAATCGACGTTTTAGGTTGACCCGGGAGGCAAACCCAAAGATAATACTGCTGTTACAGTTCCGACTAGTCCCGAGATCAAGTAAGGGCAGAAAGTAAGACAAACTTTTCTCGCCGCCACGGTCGTTTGGATGCCGGGGCAGACCGCTCGGCGATTGAGGGGTTAACAGGAATTGCAAAGATTCAAGCAAGTTAGCACCGGTGCTGCCGTTGGCAGGGTTAGCGCCGTCCATCGTTCACCAGTACGGAACTAACAGGGCGAGGGTTGCTTCATAGGTCGCTTGAAAACTGTCCGGCACGCTTTGGGCAGTCTGTTGATGATATATGACTGAGGTATTCTGAGGGATGATGACACCGAGAGCCGGATCACGGACAGATATTTCGTTTGGAGCCGGCGCGCAAGCTACGGCCCCAGTCCGGGACTTCGAGTCTCAAGTCGAGCAGGCCATATCCCGCAGCGCGGAATGGCTATTATCGGCACAATCCCAGGAAGGCTATTGGTGGGGTGAACTCGAGGCTGACACCACTCTGGAATCCGACTACATTGTCTATCTGCATGTACTCGGCCAGCTGGATGCCCCCAAAGTAGCAAAACTCGCAAGTTACATCCGCAGAAAGCAGCTTCCTGACGGCGGTTGGAACATTTTTGAAGGAGGGCCCTCCGAGCTGAATGCCACGGTAAAAGCATACTTGGCGCTTCGGTTGGCTGGCGATCCGGTTGACGCGCCTCACGTCGTGCGCGCAAAAGAAAAAGCCATCGCTCTGGGCGGCATCGAAGCTACAAATTCCTACGTACGGTTTTACCTCGCAATGGTTGGCGCCATCGATTGGGGAATCGTTCCCTCCATTCCGCCGGAACTGATGCTTCTCCCTGATTGGGTTCCTATCAACATTTATGAAATGTCTTCGTGGACTCGCGGCATCGTCATTCCCCTTTCAATTATCTATGCCAACAAGCCTGACTGGCATTTGCCGCCAGGCGTCACCGTTAACGAGCTTTTCAAAACAAAAGGCGAAAAACCGCATTCTTTCGACTGGGACAAGCGCATCGTCACTTGGCGCAACGTTTTTCTGCTTCTCGACCGCGGTCTGAAAATTTATGAGCGCTCGCGCTGGAAGCCCTTCCGCAAGCTGGCGCTGTCCTATGCCCGTCGTTGGATGCTGGAACGTCTGGAACGCACCGAAGGTCTGGCCACGATTTACCCAGCGATGATGAATTCGATTTATGCATTGCTCGCCGAGGGCGAAGATCAGAACGATCCTCTGGTCGACCGCGAGATTAAGTTTTTGGCGCGCTACGAAATCGAAGAAGGCGAAACGATTCGTGTACAACCCTGCATTTCGCCTGTGTGGGACACCGCCATCGCCATGGTTTCTCTCGAAGAAGCCGGACTGGATCCTGCGCATCCGGCCTTAATCAATGCCGAGCGCTGGATCGTTCGCAATCAGATTCTTGGTTCCGGCGACTGGCAGGTTAAGAATCAAAACGCTGACCCTGGTGGTTGGGCTTTTGAATTTCGCAACGATTTTTACCCGGATGTGGACGATACCGCGTTCGTCCTAATGGCTCTCGGCCGCGTCGCGGATCCCGATTCTGAGCGCCTGCGCAACTCCATGCGCCGCGGCCTAGCCTGGCTCGTCAGTATGCAGAATGGCGATGGCGGCTGGGGCGCTTTCGATCACGAAAACAATTTGCAGTTTCTGAATCATATTCCATTCGCTGACCACAACGCCATGCTGGACCCTTCCACTGCTGACGTCACAGCTCGCACCGTAGAATGCCTGGGGCAAATGGGCTGGCCCGCGAATCACCCCGTAATCCAGCGAGCTCGCGCTTTCATTCGTCACGAACAAACGCCGGACGGCTCTTGGTTTGGCCGCTGGGGCGTGAATTACGTGTATGGAACCAGCGGAGTGTTGCGAGCGCTTGAAAAGATTGGCATGTCAAATCAGCCCGACTGCCAGCGCGCCGCGGACTGGCTGCATTCGGTCCAAAATCGTGACGGCGGTTTTGGCGAGTCAGTCCTGTCTTACTATGATCCTGCGCTGAAAGGCAAAGGCAAGAGCACCGCCTCCCAGACAGCCTGGGGCTTAATCGGTCTCCTGGCAACGGTCGGTCCCGATGATCCAGCCGTAGAACGAGCTGTGGCCTGGCTTCTGGAGCAACAAAATTCTGACGGCACCTGGGATGAGCCCGAATTTACCGGTACCGGGTTCCCCTGCGTCTTTTATCTTAAATATCATTTGTATCGAAATTCCTTCCCGCTATATGCCTTGGCGCGCTACGACAATTTGTCCAAAGGTCGGCCTCCTTTTGCTGGTATGCAGATACCTGCGGCGGAGTTGCAGCATCTAATTGGAAGACAACGGGGGTAATGGATGAGAGTACCTTTAAGCATGACCACCAGCATGACGAAATATCTTCTCGGCAAGAATCTTAGTGGAGCTAAGAAATTTCCGCTGGTGATGATGCTGGAGCCACTTCATGCCTGCAATCTTACCTGCACCGGCTGTGGCCGCATTCGCGAATACAAATCCACGATCAACGAGATGCTGACGGTCGAGGAATGTCTGAAGGCGGTGGATGATTGCGGTGCGCCGATCGTTTCGATTTGCGGCGGTGAGCCTATGATTTACCCCGGGCTCAGCCAACTAGTGGCAGAAATTCTCGGCCGCAAGAAGAATATCATCCTGTGCACCAACGGAATGTTCATCCGTAAGCAGTTGAAAGAATTCAAGCCCACTTCTCGCCTATTTTTCAATGTTCACTTGGATGGCCTCGAAAAGACCCACGATATTTGCGTGGAGCGCGATGGCGTGTTTCGCGAAGCAATCGAAGGCATCAAGGCCGCCAAAGCCGCAGGCTTCCTGGTTACTTCCAACACCACCGTTTACAAGGAAACTGATATCGAAGAGATTGCGGACCTCTTCGCTTACCTGCAAACGCTGGGTGTGGATGGCCACATGATTTCTCCGGCATATTCCTACGCCGCCGTGATGACCAAAGAAATTTTTATGTCGCGCGATGAAATTCGCGACAAATTCAAACAGGCCAGCAAACTTCTTGAACGCTACAACATCATTACCTCGCCGATTTACATGGAATATCTGCGCGGCGAACGCGAATTGATGTGCACCGCCTGGGGCAATCCAACCTACAACCCGCGTGGCTGGAAAGGCCCCTGCTATCTGATGACCGACGCACACCACGCCACCTTCAAGGAATTCATCGACAACACTCCGTGGGAAAAGTACGGTCGTGGCCGCGATCCTCGTTGCGAAGATTGCATGGTCCACGCAGGCTATGAAGCTTCGGCCGTTCTAGGCGGAAATAAAAAGCTCGGCGATACCTGGAAGATGCTCACCTGGACGCTCTCAGGAAAAATGGGCGGCTTGATTGGCGAGCCAACCGAAAGAGAGCTTCGGGCCAAGGCAAACGGCAATGGCAACACTCCTTCCGAGGGTAACGGCTACGGGTCAAGCAAGCGCGTGCTCCCGGTAGCGCCATCAAACCAGCCGCAGGATGAGGTGTTCCGCATTTTATGACCACGCTTGTTACGGGTGCCACCGGCTTTGTGGGTAGCCACGTCGCCCGTCAACTTGTCAGCGTAGGGCAAGCGGTCCGCGTTCTGGTCCGTCCGAACAGCAACCTACAGGCGCTTGCCGGGTTACAGGTAGAGTATTTTGAAGGTGACCTGCGGGACCAGAAATCGCTGGAACGCGCTCTGAAGGGAATTCGGCGCGTTTTTCACGTCGCTGCCGATTACCGGTTGTGGACCCCTCGGCCCGAAGAGATTTACCAGATTAATGTCGAAGGTACCCGCAATTTGCTTGACGCTGCAAGCCATGCGGGCGTTGAACGCATTGTTTACACCAGTACGGTAGCAACCATTGCAGTACCTCGGCGTGGTGCGTTGCCCAACGAAGGCACTCAGGCCACGCTCGACGAAATGATCGGGCATTACAAACGCTCTAAGTTTCTAGCCGAGCAGGTCGCCGTCAATACTGCTTCCTCCGGCCTGCCCGTAGTTATCGTGAATCCCACCGCGCCGGTGGGGCCATGGGATTGGAAGCCGACGCCGACTGGCCGCATTATTCTGGATTTCTTGAAAGGCAAGATGCCGGCATACGTCGATACGGGATTGAACGTGGCCCCCGTGGAAGATATTGCTGCGGGACATTTGTTAGCCGCAGAAAAAGGCCGCGCTGGCCAGCGATACATTCTGGGCGGCCGGAACATGACCTTGAAGCAGATTCTTGATGCATTATCGGCGATTACGGGTCGTCCAGCGCCGCGTGTGCGCTTGCCGCATGCGATTGCGCTGGCCGCGGGATATGCAGATCAGCTGTTCTCGCGTCTTGCGGGACGCGAACCGCAGATTCCGGTCGAAGGCGTAAAAATGTCCCGCCATCGCATGTTTGTGGAGAGTGACAAAGCCGAGCGTGAGCTTGGCTATAAAGTTACTTCGGTCGAAGCCGGTCTAGAACGCGCCGTAAATTGGTATCAGCAACACGGATATTTGGACGCTGGCGCAGGAAACAAGTCCGTCGCGCAGGCAGCCGCGGCATAAGGAAGGGCAGTGAGAATTCTCGCCATCTTCGCGCTGGAAAACGAATTCGCTCCCTGGCGCGCCTTACACGAATTCAAGCCGGCCAAGCTGGGTAACCTGGACCTGCACGTCGCGGATTTTGCGTCTTCCCTAGTGACGGTCGCGCTGACGGGCGTAGGTGCCAGGCAGGCCGCTCTGACTGCTTCACAAATCATGCGCGGCGGCTTTGATGCTTTTGATTGCTGTATTTCGTCCGGACTGGCCGGCGGTCTGCAAAGGAATTACCGTGTTGGAGATGTCTTGGCAGCCCGAAGCGTTTTCTCTGAAGCGGTACCGACCGATGGCGCGAGCCGTTCACTCCCATGCAGCGCTGCCCTTTTGTTATTCGCGGCTGAATCAGGCGCCGCGGTAGTCGAACAGTTTTATAGCGCGGATCATGTGGTTTCAACCGCGCGCGAAAAGCAGGTTCTCAGCACGAAAGCTGACGCCGTAGAAATGGAAAGTTTTGAAATCCTGCGTGAAGCGCAAAGCGCAGGAATTCCGGCTGTGGCCGTTCGCGCAATAAGCGACACGCTCGATGAAGATTTGCCACTTGATATGAGTGAAATTCTTACCGATGAAGGCCAGGTCAGCGTTCCGCGCGTACTCGGCCAAGTCGCGCTTAAGCCCCAATCTCTTCCGGGGCTGGTTCGGCTCGGCAAAAATAGCCGGGTGGCAGCCCAGTCGCTATCTCGTTTTTTGGACCGGTATGTTGCCGCCTTGGCAAACCGCGCGGCGCCGCTTGAAACAAAACTAACTGCAGGAGCGTTTTAGAAGTTGTATGAGCCTAACCATCAGTCCAATTAAATCCGAGAGTTCTTCGCACCGGAAAAGTCAGCATCCAGCGGACGGAAGAATGCGCGCGGGCGTCTATCGCGGCAAAGGCCGTGTGACGGTGGAGTCTGTTCCGATTCCTGAAATTGGTGAGGGCGAACTTCTTTTCCGCGTGGCCGCCTGCGGGATCTGTGGCACGGACATCAAAAAGATTCACCACGGCTTCATAGCGCCTCCGCAAATTCTGGGGCACGAGCTTGCTGGCACGGTAGTTAAGATCGGCCGCGGCGTCACGAAATTTAAACCCGGCGACCGCGTGGTCAGCTTCCATCACATTCCGTGCGGCGCCTGTTTCTATTGCGAGCGCAAGCTTTTTTCGCAGTGCGCCGGATACAAGAAAGTCGGGCTCACGGCTGGCTTTGATCCCAATGGCGGGGGGTTCGCGGAATACGTTCGCGCCATGCCATGGATTGTCGAGCGAGGTATGATCGCGCTGCCTGCAGACGTCAGCTTTGAAGAAGCCACTTTCGTAGAACCCGTAAATACTTGCCTAAAGGCGGTGCGCAAAGCTCGCGTGTCCGAGAACGAAACTGTTCTGGTAATCGGCCAGGGGCCCATTGGCATGTTGTTGATGTTGCTGGCAAAATATGAAGGGGCTGAGGTTTTCACCAGCGACCCCATGCCAGGACGTCGTGCAGCAAGCAAGCGATTTGGCGCAAAAGATTCCTTTGACCCAGGCGCCACGAACTTGCTCCGCGAGATTCGCAGCCGCACCGATGGACGCGGAGCGGACGCCGTTCTGGTCGCTGTGCCTAGTCCGGCATTAGTTCCAGAAGCTTTGGCCCTAACCAGGCCCGGTGGGCGCATACTATTGTTTGCACACAACGATCCGGTCATGCAGCTGACGTTTCCGGCTGCGGCCGTGGGTGTGGAAGAAAAAGAAATTCTCGGCAGCTATAGCGCGTCGGTGGACGATCAGGCGGAATCAGCGGCGATGGTCTTTGCACGCAAATTGCCCGTGCGCGAATTGATTTCGCACCGCTTCCCGCTGGAGCAAATTGAGGAAGCGCTGGGGTTGGCGGCTCGTCCCGCGGATGATACTTTGAAAGTGGTGATACGTCACGAATGAGAGTAGATCGCGAACGCAATGGACACATGACAGCCGCCGTTCTGTACGGCGCTGAAGATATGAAAATCGAGAGCGTTGATATTCCCACGCTCGCAGATGATGAAGTGTTGGTGCGCGTGGAAGTGGCCCTGACCTGCGGGACGGATTTGAAAGTCTGGAAGCAGGGATTTCATCAGCGCATGATTAAGCCTCCTTCGCTTTTCGGCCACGAGCTTGCCGGTGTGATCGAGTTGAAAGGGAATGCCGTAAACGGCGGCTTCCGCGAAGGCATGCGCGTGGTGCCTGCGAATTCCGCGCCCTGCAATGTTTGCCTTTACTGCCGCAAGGGACAGCCCAATCTTTGTGAGGATCTGCTTTTCAATAATGGCGCTTATGCGGAGTACATTCGCATCCCGGGTAGAATCGTGCGCCAGAACATGTTGCCGATTCCCGAAAATGTTTCGTTCGTTGATGCAGCCATGGCCGAGCCGCTCGCCTGTGTTTTGCGCGGGATTCATGAAATGGGAGTCCATCGCGGTGACACCGTAGTCGTAATCGGCTGCGGACCCATCGGTCTGAAATTCATACGCATCCTCTCCGGACGTGGCATGCGCGTCATCGCCATCGGAAAGCGCAAGAGCCAGATGCGCATGGCCGAGCGTCTGGGAGCCGTCGCGGCATTTGATGCTGCAGAGATCGAAAATCCCGTCGGCTTGGTTCGCCAGATCACCGAGGAAGGCCGCGGCGCGGATGCGGTGATCGAAGCCGTAGGCACCGCCACCACTTGGCAGTGGGCGCTTCAAATGGTGCGAAAGGGCGGGACGGTCAACCTCTTTGGCGGTTGCCCGCGCGGCACCGAAGTTAAAATCGATCCCACGGCGCTGCACTATTCTGAAATCACCATCAAGTCTACTTTCCATCACACGCCCCGGTTTATGCGGGAGGCGCTGGAAACCATCGCACGCGGCGAAATTCGAGCCAGCGATTTCATCTCAGGCGAAGCGCCGCTGTCTGACTTGCCCCAAGTTTTTGAGCACATGAAGCACCGCAATGGAGAGATGAAGACGGCCGTCATTCCCTAGGTGTTCGCACTAGCATCAAATGCAGAAGCTATAGTAATTTGAACTGGAACAACCGCCGCCCGAATCAGGGCACCATGTTAGCCACACCAGAATTGCAAATTGCGCGCAATCTTCCCGCGGAGGGCTGCGACCCCGCCGCGGCACAGCGTTACACACGTTGGCTGGCTACCCATCACTACGAGAATTTCAATGTTGTTTCCCGCCTGCTGCCACGCCGTCTGCATCAGGATTTCTACAATGTGTATGCCTACTGCCGGTGGTCGGACGATTTGGGCGACGAAGTCGCCAATCCCGCCCGCGCGCTGGAATTGCTGGACGCCTGGGAAATGGAGCTGAGAACCATTTACGAACGCGGCCGCGGGCCTGCCCACCCGGTTTTGATCGCTCTGAGTGAAACGATCCGCGAGAAGAACATTCCTATTCAGCCCTTCAGCGATTTGTTGTGCGCATTCCGGCAGGATCAGATAGTCCAGCGCTATGCCGATTGGGATTCTGTGCTCGACTATTGTGTCTACTCGGCCAATCCCGTCGGCAGGCTGGTCCTTTATCTGTGCGGTTACCGCGACGACGCGCGTCAAAAACTCTCCGACTACACTTGCACCGCGTTGCAGCTTGCGAATTTCTGGCAGGACGTTTCGCGCGACCTTGAAAAGGGGCGCATTTATATTCCCACCGATGCTCTGGCTGAACACGGTTTAACGGAAACGGATGTCGTAGCGCGAAAGTTCGATGCGCGTTACGTGGCACTGATGAAATCCCTGATTGCGCGCACTCGCGCTCTTTTTCACGCGGGCCTTCCTCTGGCACAGACGGTCGAACAATTCTTGCGCGTCGATTTGGAAATGTTCACCCGCGGCGGGCTGGCTATTCTCGAGGCCATCGAATCTTCGGGCTACAACACGCTCGAGCATCGGCCGGCCCTCACGAAATGGACGCAGATGCGCCTGCTAGCGGGAGCTCTGATGTCACGCTTTTTTTCGCGAGGAGCTAAACTTTCCCTAGACCAACCTGCGGCGACGTTACCGAAGCCCGCTCGCGTCGCGCGCCCTTCTGCGAATTCCGTTTCAGTCTTACAGTCCGATTCAGAGAGGGTGGCTGCTTCGTACGCCGAATGCGCTCGAATCGCGAAAGAGTCTCGCAGCAGTTTCTATCTTGCTTTCTTCGGACTGCGTAAGGAAAAGCGCAATGCTCTCTGCGCGCTCTACGCTTTCATGCGTCTGGTGGACAACGTTTCCGACGAGCCAGATGATCTGGACTCGAAGCGCGGAGGCCTCGCGCGCTGGCGCGCAATGCTCGACGACGCGATCGCCGGTCGTACCGCCGCCAACGCAATTCTTCCGGCCCTGGCCGACACCATTGCGCGTTTCGAAATCCCTTCGCGCTACTTTCACGATTTGATTCTAGGCGCCGAAATGGATTTGACGGTTTCTTCCTACGCCACATTCGACCGCCTTTCCGAATACTGTTATCGTGTTGCAGGCACCGTAGGGCTTACCTGTCTGCATGTTTTCGGTTTCCGTGATCCGAAAGCTCCCGATTTGGCAGAACGCCTGGGCCTCGCGTTTCAGTTGACGAATATCATTCGCGATGTCGGCAGCGATTTCGAAATGGGCCGGATTTATCTTCCGCAGGAAGATCTCGATCGGTTCGGAATAACTCAATTGCAAGTGTCTGGCCCACTCAATCCGCAGCTTCAAGAATTGCTGGAATTCGAAGCCGATCGCGCCTGGCATTTCTATCGTGAAGGCGCCTCGCTGGTCGATCGCGTGGATGCCGATAGCCGCGCCACACTCTGGGCTTTGATTCGAACCTACAGCAGTCTCCTGGCACGGATCGAAGAAAGTGATTTTGATGTTTTTTCTTCGCGAGTTTCGTTGTCCAGTGCCGAAAAAATTCAATATCTCCTGACGGCGGGGATGAGCGGTTGGTGGAAGAAGGATGCCCTCGCAAAGCGTTCTAGTGATCGGCGGCGGTCTGGCAGGACTGTCCTCCGCCGTCGCGCTGGCTGAAGCGGGCCTTCAAGTCCGCCTGCTCGAAAAGCGTCCCCA